>JANNDY010000151.1:0-8321 GCA_031378345.1 Emticicia sp.
CTGATATTAAACTCGTTTTTGCCAAAAAATTACTAAATAAACTCAACTCTGATGATGGTTTGTTAAACGCAATACAAGTTAGACACCTGCAAAGACAAACTGATATTGATAGGTTTTCCAGAGTGCCAAAGTAGAACTAATATATTGTCGAATATGCTTTCGGGCTATGGAGCGTATAATTACAAAAGACTTAATGCATCAGTAAATTACTCGTTTTTGTTTGACAATAATTCTACTTCTCATTTATTGATTCCAAGCATAGGAATGAGTTTTTCTACCAAAAAAGTAGGTTTTATTGACCGAATTACATTTTCTCCAAGCATTAATGCCACATTTGGAAGCAACAGTAGCTTCTTGAATAGTTATAATCCATTGCAAAATTCATCGGTTAGTGGTAATCCTTTTATTGCAGGAAATACAAGTGGCACTCGCCCTTGGGGTGCAGGACCTCCGCCATGGGTAAAAGCAGATACGACTGGCACATTACAAAGACCAGCATGGTTAGATAATATTGAAAATGGAACAAACGCAACGCAACAAACAACCTCAAAATTTGGCTTAATGGCAATCGCATTAACAAGCCCAATGAGCGTAAAAGTAAAGACCTTTACATTTTCATTTACGCCAAGTTTGACAAAACCAATTGCATTGACTTCGTCAGAAATTGTTTCTCGTCGTCCACAATTCAATTTTTCGGTGGGAGTGAGTTATAATTTTGGTTGGAAGTGATTAATCGAAACAATATTTTTGTTGAAAATATCTTTCACATCGCCTGTTCCGATTTACAATATTTATCAATTATTGGTTTATGTCAATCTGTTCGGCACAAGCTACCACTTTGAATAGGTTTTTGTAAAAATTGTGAGTAGATTCGACTCATAAATTTAATTTCTCAATGAATTCTAACGAATACGAATTACAACAAATATCTAACCACGAAGCAGAAACAATTGCTACGCAATATTTTGGGTTAATTGGTAAAGCCTCTGTGCTTCCAGGAGAAATTGATTTCAATTTCAAAATTATTACGCAGCTCAACGAAAAGTTTATTTTAAAAATCAGTCGCCCAAGTCAGTCTGAAGATTATAGTGATTTTCAGGAAAAACTATTGATTTATCTTGAAGAAAAAGGCTCAAAAATTCCTTTTCCAAAAATCAGGAAAACACTTATTGGTGAATATTTTGCAACCTTCAATGACAAACAAAATAACCCAAGAAAAGTAAGAGTTTTAGATTGGATTGAAGGAAGACTTTGGAACGATATAAACCCCCAAACAGACGATTTAGGCTATTGTTTGGGCGAAATAGGTGGTCAAACGACCAAATTACTACAAGATTTTAATCATAGTTTTGCTTCAAGAAAATTTGATTGGGACATTGCAAATGTACGTTGGACTTACGAATTTCAGCATTTATTTTCGGAGCAACAGCGTGAACTTGTGCAGTATTTTATTGCAAAATTTGAAGGTTTTGTACACGATTTTGCTGACTTACGAAAATCGGTGATTCATAACGATGCCAACGAAAATAATATATTGGTTAATGGCGATTTGCAGCACCCTAAAGTAATCACAGTCATTGATTTTGGTGATGCCGTTTACTCACAAACCATCAATGACTTGGCTGTTGCTTTGTGCTATGCAATCATGGACTTGCCCGACCCTTTGGCGGCTGCAATGCCTATTGTGGCCGGTTATCACAAGCAATTTGCTCTGACCGAGAAGGAACTCGAAATGCTTTATACCCTCGTGGCGATGCGGTTGATAATCAGTGTGAGCAAATCGGCAATAAATAAGGTAAAAGAACCTGAAAATAAATATTTATTTATCAGTGAAAAACCCGCGTGGGAGCTATTGCAACAATGGAAAAATATTCCAGAACGACTGGTTTATTATGCCTTCCGAATGGCATGTGGCATGGAGATTTTACCCATCAAAAATGCCTTCTCTAATTGGGCTAAAAGTCAAGTTTTTACTGTAAAAGAAGTATTTCCAACACTTGAATTTGATGAATTACTGCCATTAGATTTGAGCATCGGAAGTTCGTTTTTGGGTAATTTCGAAAACTATACAAATGACATTAAAATTTACCAAAAAGTATTACAATTTCAAGCCTTAAATGCCGACAAATTACCTGCGGGAGGTTATTTGGAAGCACGTCCATTTTATTCAACGAAGGCTTTTGAAATTGAAGGAAACAACGGAACAGAGTATCGCTCGTATCATTTGGGTGTTGATTTTTGGCAAAAAGAAGGTACGGCTATTCACGCATTTTATGATGGAGAAGTTTTTGCTTTTGCCAATAATAAAGCCAACAAAGACTACGGACCTGTCATTATTTTGAAACATACTTTTGGCGAAAATCAATATTTTTATACTTTGTATGGGCATCTTAGTACCGAAAGTCTTGATGACTTAAAAATAGGAAAAACGATTAAAAAATGTGAAAAAATAGGCACTTTAGGCAATGTTTATGAAAATGGCGGTTGGCCTCCACACTTGCATTTTCAAATAATGCTTGATTTATTAGAACTTTCTACCGAGTTTCCAGGAGTTGGTTCGCCAAGTTTACTGCCCTTATGGTCGGCGATTTGTCCTGACCCAAATTTGCTTTTCAAAAACAAAATATTAGAAAATGAGGATATTAAAAATCAAATTTTAGATATTCGTAAAAAGCATTTAGGCAAAAATTTAAGCCTATCTTATGCCGAGCCACTCACCATGCTGCGAGGCGAAATGCAGTACCTGATTGATGCCACCGGCAGGCGATATTTGGACACTGTTAATAATGTAGCTCATGTGGGGCATGAGCATCCACGAGTGGTGGAAGCGGGGCAAAAACAGATGGCTGTTCTCAATACAAACACCCGATATTTGCACGAAAATATTACAAAATTTGCAGCGGCTTTGTGCGAAACTTTGCCAAAGGAACTTTCGGTGATTTATTTGGTAAATTCGGGAAGTGAGGCAAACGAATTGGCTCTGCGAATGGCAAAAACCATTACTAAACAAAAGGATATTATTGCTCTTGAAGTTGGTTATCATGGCAATACGCAAGGCTGTATTGATGTCAGTTCTTATAAATTCAATGGAAAAGGAGGCAAAGGCAAACCCGAAAATACACATATTGTGCCGCTTCCTGACTCATTTAGAGGCATTTATCAAGGGAAAAGCAATGAAATTGGCGAAAAATATGTAGCACATATCAAAGAGGCCATCAATTATATAAAAGAGCAAAATAGAGGTGTGGCGGCATTCATTGCCGAGAGTATTGTAAGTTGTGGAGGGCAAATCGAGCTTCCTGAAAATTACCTAAAATTAGCTTATGAGTTCGTCCGTGAGGCTGGGGGACTCTGCATTGCCGATGAAGTTCAGGTCGGTTTTGGTAGAGTTGGGAAGGCTTTTTGGGGTTTTCAATTGCACGATGTTGTGCCAGATATTGTAACGATGGGCAAGCCAATTGGCAATGGACATCCTTTGGCAGCAGTTGCCTGCACGCCAGCGGTGGCACAGGCTTTTGCCAACGGCATGGAATATTTCAATACTTTTGGAGGAAACCCAGTTTCGGCGGCAATTGGCTATGAGGTTTTGCAGGTAATAAAAGAAGAAAAACTACAAGAAAATGCTCTTTTTATAGGAGAAATGCTTAAAAACGAGTTAAAATCACTTCAAAAAGACTTTTCAATTATTGCAGACGTAAGAGGGCAAGGACTTTTTTTAGGATTTGAGCTTTGCGAAAAAAACAAAAAACCAGCAACCGAAAAAACTAATTATTTATCAAACAGAATGAAGCAACATGGTGTTTTGACAAGCGTGGATGGGCAAGATAATAATGTAATAAAAATAAAACCTCCGATGTGTTTTAATGAAGAAAACGTAGCACTTTTCATTCAATATTTAAGAAAAATATTGAATGAAGATGCTATGAGGACTTGAAAAATCTTCACATCGCCTGTTCCAACAACTCAGCCAAGTCATAGACTTTTACGTCATGCTCACGCTCCTTGTTTTTCACACCGTCCGACATCATTACCATGCAAAACGGACAAGCAACAGCAATCGTTTTTGCTCCAGTAGCCAAAGCATCTTCGATTCGCTCAATGTTAACTTCTTTCGTGCCTTTTTCAGCATCTTTAAACATTTGCCCACCGCCCGCACCGCAGCACAGTCCGTTTGTTTTGCAACGCTTCATTTCGACCAATTCAGCATCCAAATTCTCCAATAATTGGCGTGGAGCTTCATAAATATCATTGGCACGACCCAAATAACACGAATCGTGGTAAGTGATTTTTTGTCCTTTAAACGAACCTCCACCTTCAATTTTTATGCGACCTTCATTAATTAATTGTTGCAAATAAGTCGAATGATGTATCACTTCGTAGTTGCCGCCAAGCTCAGGATATTCGTTTTTCAAAGTATTAAAGCAATGTGGACAAGCCGTTACGATTTTCTTCACGCCATAGCCATTTAATACCTGAATATTTTGCTGGGCAAGCATCTGGAAGGTAAATTCATTTCCTGCACGGCGAGCTGGGTCGCCTGTACAAGCCTCTTCTGTGCCAAGAACAGCAAATTTTACGCCTATTTTGTTCAAAATCTTCACAAACGAAATCGTAACTTTTTTATAGCGGTCGTCAAACGAACCTGCACAACCCACCCAAAAAAGCACTTCGGGTTCTTGACCGTTTGCTGCCATTTCTGCCATTGTAGGCACTTTATATTCGATAGTTTCTGTCATGATTGGTTACTGGGAATTGCGGAGTCGCCCCTGCGATTATTGGGAATTGATTTGTTTCCTCGCTATGATTTTTACTCAAAAATAGTATGCTTGCATAATATTAACAAGTGAGTTGGCGAAAATTATTTGAAGAATGATATTTCTACCATTCATTTTTCAAATCTAAGATTGAATTTAGTACCTTTGACACGTTGAAAAACCCCACCCAACCCTCCCCGAACTGGGGAGGGTTGGGTGGGGTTTTCGTAAAACTCATTTGTTTATGTCCGAGAACCTTTTTTCTGTTGAAACAACTTATTTTGCCGATGTGATTTTGCCCGTGCCGATTCCACGAATGTTTAGCTATCGTGTGCCTCGCTTGATGGTTGAAGAAATAAAAATCGGGGCGAGAGTTATTGTCGAATTTGGCAAAAACCGAGTCGTAACGGGCGTGGTTGGTCGCATTCATAATACGCCTCCCGAAAAATATCAGGCAAAATATATTCTCGAACTACTTGATACTGAGCCACTTATCACCAAACAACAACTTTGGCTGTTCCATTGGATTGCCGATTATTATATGTGTTGCGTGGGCGAGGTGATGAACGTTGCCGTGCCGTCGGGTTTGAAAGTTACGAGCCAATCGAGGATTCAGATTAATCCAGATTTCGACCATCCTGAACTTTTGGAACAAAATGAAGTAGATTTTCTTGATATTCTGAAAAATCATGCTTCTTTGACTTATGATGATGCCATCAAATTTGTGGGCGAAACCAATATCAATGCCATGATAAAATCGCTCATTGGCAAGCACGCAATAATAATGTATGAGGAAGTTAAGGAAAAATATAAGCCAAAAATTGCCAAGAAAATTCGCCTAAAAAGAGTGTATGAAGGGGGTGAAGAAGTAGCAAATTTGATAGATTCTTTGAGCAAATCTGCCAAACAACAGACGATTTTATTAGAATATCTGAAAAATATTCCGATGCACCAGCTTCGAGAACGTAACCAATTGGGCATTGATAAATCATTTTTCACGCAAGGCGAAACTTCCGATTCTTCACTCAATACTTTGATAGAAAGAGGCATTTTTGAACAGTTTGAAATAGTAGTTTCTCGCTTTGGCGATGAGATGCCTTCTGAACCTCAAAAAATAGCATTGACACCAGCTCAACAGCAAGCAAGCAATGAAATTTTGACTCATTTTCAAGAAAAAGATGTGGTTTTGCTGCACGGAATTACAGGAAGTGGCAAAACTGAGATTTACATTGAATTGATTCAGCAAGTGCTGGAAGGTGGTTCGCAGGTATTGTTTTTATTGCCAGAAATTGCTCTGACGACTCAAATTGTGGTGCGTATGAAGCGAGTTTTTGGAGATAAAATGGGCGTTTATCACTCCAAGTTTTCGGACAATGAGCGTGTAGAAGTTTGGAGAGGAGTGCTGGAGGGACGCTACCAATTTGTAGTTGGTGTTCGTTCGGCGGTTTTCTTGCCAATGGATAATTTGGGTTTGGTGATTGTTGATGAAGAACACGAAAGTTCGTACAAACAATATGACCCTGCCCCACGCTACCACGCCCGTGATGTGGCAATTATGCTTGGACTGAAACAAGGAGCAAAAATCTTGTTGGGTTC
Organism: Emticicia sp.; assembly: GCA_031378345.1. Taxonomy (GTDB): domain Bacteria; phylum Bacteroidota; class Bacteroidia; order Cytophagales; family Spirosomataceae; genus Emticicia. Next base: position 6,351 of record JANNDY010000151.1, read on the forward strand.
GGCAACGCCATCGCTCGAAAGTTATTACCAAGCTACCACAGGAAAATATGGCTTGGTAACGCTCAACCAACGCTACGGAAATGCTCAATTGCCCGACATTCATTTGATTGATTTGAAGGCAGAACGCAAGGCGAAAACCATGAAAAACGACTTTTCAGGTACTTTATGCAAGCATATTGAACATAATTTGGAGATTGGTGATCAAACGATTATTTTTCAAAATCGTAGGGGATATTCGCCGTATATGAATTGCCAAGAATGTAATTGGATTGGCGAATGTGAGCAATGTGCCGTCAGTTTGACTTATCATTTGGACTCAAAAGAGTTGCGTTGCCACTATTGCGGACACAAAGAAGAGATTCCAAAAGCTTGTCCAGTTTGTGGTTCGGGGAGAATAAAAACAGTGGGTTTTGGCACAGAAAAATTAGAAGACGACCTCCGAATCATGTACCCAACGGCTCGTGTGCAACGCATGGATTTGGACACAACTCGCACCAAAAATGCCTACCAGACTATCCTTGGAGAGTTTGAACAAGGCAATACCGATATTTTGGTTGGTACACAAATGATTAGCAAAGGGTTGGATTTTGACCGAGTGAGTTTGGTAGGAATCTTTGATGCCGACCGCATGATTCACTTCCCAGATTTTCGGGCGGCGGAGCGTGCTTTTCAGATGCTCACCCAAGTAAGCGGACGTGCAGGAAGGCGTGAGAAAAAAGGTTTGGTGTTGATTCAAACTGGCAATATAAGCCAAAGTTTGCTGCATAAAGTGGTCAATAACGACTATGCAGGCTATTATAATGACGAAATTAAGGAGCGAGAGAGTTATTTTTACCCACCATTTACAAGGGCTATTTCGATAACAGTTAAGCACGAAGAACAAGAAAAAGCCGAAAAAGCGGCTCATTGGTTGGCAAATAAATTATTAGAAAAACTCGGCAAAGCCCGTGTTCTCGGCCCAGAAAAAGCAATGGTTGAGCGAGTAAGAAACAAGTTTTTATTTGATATTTTAATAAAACTCGAAAAAGACAAACTCAATATCAAAGCCGCAAAGGTGTTTTTGCAAGAAAAAATTGACGAAGTAATGTTGCAACGTGAGTTTAGAGGAATGTATGTGGTGGTTGATGTAGATGCGGTGTAGGTCAATGAGTGAATGAGCGATTGATAGAATGAGTGAGTGAATGAAAATTTAGTGTAAAACCATAGATGAAAAATATATGAAAAAGAACGAAATAAGTAGTGTGTGGCAATTTATTTTGCTTGCAGTTTTTATGTGTCCTTTTCTAATATTGGGATATTTGCAAAATACCAAAACAAAAGAAAAGCTAAAAACTTGCAGTTTTTATACCATTTTACATCCTATAAGAATGCCCGATTCTCACAAAATGTATTTCTTTTTTTATCATAATGGCATAAAGAGAGAAGATAGTACAAGTGTTGGAGCTACTGACTTAGGTGCGTTTTATACTAAAACCAGTGCAATAAATAGAAGATATTGGATTCAAATATATTGTAAAGATATGGAAACAATTAAAGTTTCATGGGATATACCTGTTCCAGATACATTACAATTTATACCTACAAATGGTTGGGATAAAATACCTTATGACTTAGTTAAGGTTAGATAGTCTTTTAGAAAAACAATAAAGTTTCTTTCCTTACTGGCTTGAAAGTACCTGTATAAATAACAGTGATAGTTTTAAAATTACTTGTTTTTTCTTTACCAAGATAACAAACTTCTTTTTTGTCTTTGCTGTGTAAAACTGGCACACCCAACAATACATTTAGCTCCGAATTATCCATTTTTGGATTTCCAATTAAAACCCACTCATTAGTTCTACTTTGGCACTCTGGAAAACCTATCAATATCAGTTTGTCTTTGCAGGTGTCTAACTTGTATTGCGTTTAACAAACCATCATCAGAGTTGAGTTTATTTAGTAATTTTTTGGCAAAAACGAGTTTAATATCAG
>JANNDY010000152.1:0-50735 GCA_031378345.1 Emticicia sp.
GGCAATATTGTCTGTTTTATAACACTTAAATAAGCTTCCAAAGCCTTTCAGATACTCATTAATTTTTTTTCATCAAATATTTTCATGCTCAAATTTAGTTATAAATATATTCTAAGTTCAGAGTGCCAAAGTAGAATTAGATACTCATGTAGAATACAACTTACCTGAATTTCAGCTAAATGTTCTATGCCTATATGGTTGGGGTAAAACATTTGAACAGGTAAACAATGAAAAGGACTTCTATTTTCAAAATAGTATCATTCGTTTCATTGAAACAACATTACAGAGTATTTTTACTGATTCGCTCAAAGAAATAATAACCTCATTTGAAAAAGCAAATGCAAAAAGTGGTTCTAAAAAATTGATGGAATTGACATCAAGTATCTTTACTAAAAAAATCCAACACGAAATTAAAAATTTATCAGAAGGTAAAATAACCTTACCACACGAGGAATATCTTAATGTGTTGATTGACCTGATGATTGCTTGTGAAAGTGGGTTTGGTACAAACATCAATGAATTCAATGAAAATTGGGAACATGAAAAAGGTAAAGCCATTTTAGCTATTAATAAAAAACAAAAAGAAGGGTTTTTAGAGGGTGAAGCAAAAACAAAAAAAGAATTTGAATATATCCGAATTTTCTTTGTGGTCGGTGAAAACCAACAATTAACAGATGATGATAAAAAACTGATTAAACGTCATTTAGAATCTTTTGTAAAAGTATTTGTAGTTTTTGATTTAGCTTGGAAACATCTCTTTCATGATACAGACGAGCATAAAAATTTAGATTTTGCCGTTCTAAGAATAGATGGCTGTCCAACCTTAATGACATCAAAATTCGCAGAAAAAGAAACAGAAGGTGTATTTTTCACAGACCCTAATGAACCCCAAAAGCATTTTGAAACATTCTTGGGGAAAATATTAATAGAAAGCAATTGTCCTTATATTTTTATTGCACAATTAAATAAAAATAATGGTGAAATTGACTTAGGACCACTTGATGAATGGGGGCTTGAAGGATTAACAAGTAGATTGGGAAAAATCTATTTAAATAATCAGGCTTAAATATTACATTTCTTTAATTCACATACAATTATCTTAAATAATAAAAAAATGGTAGAAGGTAACATTGACACCGAAACGCATCTATTTAATAATGAAGATGCACTTATGAGTTTCGTTGATGAGAAAATAGCTCATGAAGACAAAAGAAAAATAACTATTATATGTGCTGGACATTTTATTATTATGCCCAATAAACATGGTAACGAGTTAATTCCTGCGATTTTTGATGAAATAAAGGATGAAAATTATGAATCTACCCAAAGTGCAATTGGTATTTTTCCCCAGTATACTTGGAAAATCGGGTGTGCTATTCTCAAAAGATTAAAAGATTTGAACCAAGATGGAAAATTGTCTCTATTGGTTAATGACTGGCAATTAGTGCCTTTTGATAAAAATAGAAATTCTGAACAACCAAATAGCTATCGTTCAAATTTTTATAAAGAGTTTACAGAACTTCCTACACTTTATAAAAAAGAATTTGAGCTAAACAATTTTGATTTTAAAAAAGATATGTTCAAAACCGAAGAAGGTGCATTCTATTTAAGAGAGGTGGGATTACGGGATAGATTTATACGAAAAATAAAATCTTATTTCAAAACTAAACAGAGCGTGTCCATTGGTGCTTGTTCTTTAAATTTAGTTGAAAATGGTAATGTTTTACTAAATCGAAAAAACAAACCATCTTTTAACTTGACTCGAAATTGGCAAGCTGGCTGCGTGGGGGGAATAGCACAAATGTTAATTGATGTTGGAATTAATTTACAGGGCAATTATGACCAAATAAATTTTATTAATCTTATTCCTCGAAGCTGTATTCAACCAGTAAATACGGGCAGTGAATATGCTATCGAATATTTAAAAGAAAATGCAAGCCAAGTCAATTTCGATATTTTGAATATTTTTTTTAATGGTTTTGGTCCAACCGAAGTATATGACTTTTACGAGTTCTATGGTCGTGAAGTTGTAAGTTATGAATTTAAAACTAAAAAATAAGAACATGAAAAAATCTCTCAATCTTTTCGATGCAATTTTGGTAGTATCAAGTTCTATGATTGGAGCAGCTATATTTATTGTGGCTGCTGACATGGGGCGTTCCGTCGGCGGACCTGGATGGATGATGTTATTATGGGTTTTGGCGAGTGTTATGACCGTTTTTGCGGCACTGAGCTATGGTGAGCTTGCATCTATGTTTCCTAATGCTGGCGGGCAATATGTTTACTTGAAAGAAGCATATAATCCCATGGTTGGATTTTTATATGGTTGGACACAATTTGCAGTAGTTCAGTCAGGCACTATCGCTGCTGTGGCTGTTGGTTTTGGTAAGTTTGCAGGTGTTTTATTTCCATTTTTTAGTGAAACGAATATACTTCTATCACTTGGAAGTATTAAAATTTCGGCAGCTCAATTGCTTGGTATTTTTTCAATTTTAGTCCTTACAATTCTCAACGCCAATGGAATTCAATATGGGAAAATAATATTACGTTTCTTTACTACTACTAAACTAATTGCTCTTTTTAGTATCATTATTTTAGGGTTATTTATTTTTAACAATACAGAAATTAGACAAGCAAATTTTAGCAGATTTTGGGACTATGGAAAATATGCCTCAGATAATACATTTACCGCTTTTTCTCCATCTACGTTACTTACGGCTTTAGGCGTTGGTTTAGTTGGCTCATTGTTTTCGATGGAAGGTTGGGTGAACATCACTTTTCTTGCTGGTAATATGGAAAATCCTAAGCGGAATATTCCTCTGGGATTAGTATATGGTACACTTTTAGTAACTACATTATATTTACTTGTAAATTTTGCTTTTTTAAATTTATTGCCCTTTTATGGTGAACCAAATGCAACTACCGTATTAGGTAAAGGAATTATGTTCGCAGAAAAAGATAGGGTTGGTACAGCAGCCGTTACACAAATTTTTGGTGGTAGTGCTACAAGTATAATGGCAATTTTAATAATTATTTCAGCGTTTGGTTGCAACAATGGCTTAATTTTCTCATCTGTAAGGGTGTATCAGGCTATGGCTAAGGATGGTTTGTTTTTTAAAAAAATGTCTGAAAACAATCAAAAAGGCGAACCTGGCAATGCTCTATACATACAATTTTTATGGGCATCACTCTTATGTCTTTCTGGCAAATATGGCGATTTACTTGATTATGTAGTATTTGCTGTTGTTATTTTTTATATCATTACAATTATAGGTATTTTCATACTAAGGAAAAACAAACCAGATTTAGAACGACCTTATAAGGCTTTCGGGTATCCAATTATTCCTATTCTATATATTATTATGGCAGTTGGTTTTTGTATAAATATTCTTTTTATGAAACCAATGTACACTTTTCCTGGATTAATAATAGTCCTTTTAGGTATTCCTATTTATTATTATTGGAAACGAGGTAGCCAAATTCAATAATTTAAACCTGTGAGGTTGACAATAAATAATTTTAAAAATTTAGATGGGGTTAAATTATATGGAAAATGACATTCCAATTATCGAAGTAATTGTTATTGGTTCTGGTCATGCTGGACTTAGCATTAGTTATTTATTAAAAAAGCATAATGTAAATCATATTGTATTAGAAAAAGATAAAATTGGTAGTTCTTGGCTTAATCAACGTTGGGATAGTTTTAAAATGATAACTCCTAATAGTTTGAATACTCTACCAGAATCTAATGTTATTGAGAAACCTGATGAATTCTGCACAGCTAAAGACTTTGTGAATTTTTTAAAAAATTATGTTAAAAAATATAACTTACCTGTAAAAGAAGGTTACAAAGTAGATACTGTTGAAAAAAATAAAGATTCAAAATATTTTTCGATTTGTGTAAATAACAATGGTCATTTATTAAGATATTTATCAAAACAAGTAGTTGTGGCATCTGGTGGGCTAAATAAGAAAATCATTCCTGAATTTTCAAATCAGTTGTCAGATAAAATATTACAATTACACGCCAGCGAATATAGAAACCCAAAAAGTTTACCTGATGGGGCGGTTCTTATAGTTGGTTCTGCTCAATCTGGAGTACAAATCGCTGAAGACCTATTATTTGCTGGTAAAAAAGTCTTTATTTCAACAAGCCCTGTTGGTCGTATCCCAAGAAAATATAGAGGTCAAGATATTGAAGAGTGGTTTGTAATTACAGGATTTTATAATGACCATTTAAATGACCTGAAAGACAAACTAAGTATAAACGAGAAACAACCAATATTATCCGATATTGGATTTGACGGTCATACAGGTAGTTTACAATCTCTTGCAAAAAGAGGTGTTGTAATTCTTGGTTCGTTAGAAAATATTAAAGAAGGATGCTTGCTGTTACAAAACAATGCTCGGGAAAATATTGACTTTGGTGATAAACTTTATAAAGATACCAAAATAACGATTGAAAATTTTATCTTAAAATCAAAACTCTCCTACCCCGAACCAGAGGAAGACATAGTTGACGATAGTGAAATAGAAGAACTTATCAGTAAAGAGTTTTCAATAGAACTTAAAAAAAATAATATTCAAACAGTAATTTGGGCAACTGGATTTGGGGGGGATTTTAAGTATCTAAAATTTCCAATATTTAATCCTGATGGTGAAATTAGGCATACAGAGGGTGTCTCTGATGTTTTAGGTCTATGTTTTTTAGGGCTTCCGTGGCTCCGTAAAAGGAAATCTGGAATTATTTATGGTGTAAAGGAGGATGCAGAATTTATTGTAAAAAAAATCTTAGAAACATTATAATTATTTTCTTGTCTGTACTTCATAAACCGTATCCAAATGCCATTTACCACCCTCTCGATATGTAGGGATAAAACGATTATTCAATTCATCTCGTATGGCTCGGTATGTATTGAAGCCTTCTAATTTTAGTTGCTCAATAATCGGTTTCATTGACTTAGCGAATTCATCAGCAGATTGTTTGTTTTGTTTTGATAAAACTTTTGTGCCATGTTTTCCTAAAACTACTCCTCGTTTTTTTGCAGCTTTCAGAGCTTCTTTTGTTCGAGTACTTATCTGTTCTCTTTCATGCTCGGCGAACGCTGCCAATAAATGAAGCATCAGACGGTTAGCATGGGGGTTATCTACCGCCACAAACTCAACCTTGCTTTCCATAAGACTTGAGATAAAAGCCACGTTTCTGCCTAAACGGTCAAGTTTGGCAATTACTAAAATTGCTTTTTGTTTCAAACATTGCTTTAACGCTTCTTGCAACTGCGGGCGATTGTTCTTTTTCCCACTTTCAATTTCAGTAAACTCCCCCACAATTTGCCATTGCTTAAAAATGGCAAATTGCTGAACAGTATCATTTTGAGCTTCCAAACCCAAACCACTTTTCCCTTGTCGGTCGGTTGATACTCTATAATATGCAATTACTTTATTCATAAGGGTTAAATTTTCCTCAAAATTACAAATTTGTTCGGATATATATGTCCGTTTATATCCGAACAAACAGGTAAAAGCAATAAATTTTCATTAATACTCACTAAAAAGCAATTTTAGGTTTTTATTTCTATTTAAATTTCAAAGAAGACTCGTTAATTGACCTGAATATAAAACAAAGAAGAAATAATGGTTAATCAGTTTTATAAATATTAGGAAAATATAATGCCTTTTTTTAAATATGCCACGTTTCATCAAAAACAATTTCATTAATGTTTTGTAATCCATTAAAGTAACGACCTGCAATAATAACTTGAGGTTTATGATTTAAATCTTGGCACAATTTTATAAATGGCTCAATGAGATAGTTTTCCGCATTTTTTGATTCGTCTCCAGCTTCCGATAACTCGAAGGGTAAATCCAAAATTAATAGACCGGGATAGTGATAACCTTCTTTATTTGATAACTTTAATAATCCATAATGATAAGCAAATAAAAAATAAGCTCTTAATGTTCCTCCAACAGAAGACCATTTAGACCTACCAATACTAAATTTGAATTCTTTTTCTCCGATATTTAAATCTATTCGCCCCTGCTGCCACCTCTCTGGTTTCATTTCACATATTTGATTAATATATTCCATCATACCATCCGCCAAATCAACAGATGCTTGTTCATTATCACCAACCTCAATATTTTTTATTTCGAGCCTTTTGAGGCTTATTTTTTTATCTAAATCAATGATATTATTTATATAACCATCTCTTGTTTTTAAATTATTTTCAAGTCTTTTAAAAGTAGTTATTTGTTCTTCTACTTTTCCCCTTTCTGAATCAAGTAATCCCATTTGAGGGTTAACTAATGCGGAAACGGCTTGCATAAGGGGTTCAATTTTTCTATTTATTGATTCTATATTTTCCTTTAAAGCTCGTTCCTGAATTTGAAATTGTTGTTTTTCCACACTCAATTTGGATACTAATTCTTTAAGTTCTTTCTTCTCTGATTCAAGCTGACTAATTTCAAAATTTAATCGGTCTTGGCTTGGGCTTTCGGTCGTAGCTTGATGACACAAAAAGCAAGTGCCTTTTTCATTATGATTAGAAACTTCTTGATGACAAGCGGGACAGTGAGAAATCTTTATTTCAGAAAAGATGTCGCCAGCATCCTTAGCTCTTTTGAACTTTTCAATTTCATTTTCGACAGATTTCAATAAAGACGTGAATTTTTCAATTCTTTCGTTCTGTTTTGACAGTTGATTAGTATGTTGTTCTAACTCACGCAACAAATCTACACGTTGCTTAGATAAAATCACATCTTCGTTTTGAGCTAAATTTGATTCTTTCGTTACCTTTTGTATTGCCTCAGTTACTACCAAATTTCGTTTGATTATTAAATCGGCTACTTGCTTTTCCAAACTATTTATTTTATTCTTTATAGAATCTGCAGTTGTAAACATTATAACAGAATCTCCAACCTGCGTCATATTTTTGCCAAATTGGTCAAGTAAGAGTTCTAAGGTGTTTTTTTGAGATTCTATTTTTATTTTTTCCTTTTGTAAATCAATCATATCTCCATAAGCATGAGAAAACATTTTTTCGGCAAGACCTAAAAATTGAGAAATCGCTGCATGCTGTTCCGAATAAAACTGCTGGTCAGCTATATCATTCCAAAATCTTTCTTGTCGATAAATATGCCTTAACATAGTTCGAAAAGTTAAGGTAAATTGATTTCCATCAACATAGGGGTTTCCTTTAGAAAATTTGAGATTTGGAATTTGTAATTTATCCAAAATAAATGAAGAAAATTCGACGGAATCATATACTTTCCCATCAATAATAATTTTTGACTTTAGTCCTTGTTCTTTCCAACGCCTTTCAATAAGATATTCAACAGAATCTATTTCTATTATAGCATCAATACTTTTATATTTTTCGGATAATACAACTCCAGAAATATCTTCATTATCTAAGGCATTTTCAACACTGCTCGAATCCCCTAAAAGAAAGTCTAACATTTTTAGCCAAACAGTTTTTCCACTATTTGAAAGTCCTGTAATAATATTGACACCCTCATTAAATTCAAGTGTCTCTATTTCATCACGAGTTGTTGTACGTGAAATCTGTCTTATTAGAATGGTTTTTGACATCAGGAAATTATTTCATCAAGTTTTTTTTGTTTTACTTCTTCATCAAAAAGTTCATATACCAATTCTTTTAATTTGGTGCCATTCATCGAACCGAATACCTCTTTTACTCTTTTTATTTTTTCCACAAGGTCCAAAAAACTATTCGACTTAATAAGTTTTTCAGCAGTTGCCAAACCAGAATCTGTTAAATAAAAATTGTATGTGCTTGAATTTTTTTGAATTTCTAATAAATTTTTTGCTTGTAAATAAGGCAAAACTTCATAATAGCGTTTGTCCCATGGACCATAATGAAAACGAATCATTTTAGATTCAATGGCAATATCTTTAACTTTTTCAATCTTATTTAAATGATAGGAAGCCTTCATAAAAAATTCAGGATAACGAATAAAAAAGTCTAATTTAGCTAATTTTGTAAATCCCTCAATTTTTCTCTGTTTGCGGTCTAAATCCTTTTTTCCACAAATCGCTATTAGCAGCAAAATTCTTGAAGCATGAAACTCAATAAGGTCATCTGAGGAAATGGGTTTTCCTATAGAAATGTTATCTATATTTTTTACTGATTTCATTTCTTTACAAATCTTATTAAACAACGGTCTGCAATTTCGTAAAAATATCCTTGTCCTAAATGTGCAGGAATATCCTTCACTTTCAATCTACCTGATAACAATACTTCTTTAACATTTTCAGTGCATAAATTATGAAAACTAATCCCATCAAGATTTATTGCATTTTTATAGCGTTGTGTTGTTAAAAAAAGAACTCGTGCTAAAATCTCATTTTGCATTAGTTTCAAATCGTTGGGTTCACAAAAGTCATTATTGAGAGAGGCTTCAAGATACGCCCATTTCAATTCTTTTGCTGATTCTATTTCTTCATTATCAAACCCCGCATCTTTCATTTTATTTTCAAGGGCATTCAATCCCCTATTTTTTAATTGAAAATCAGCGATTCTCTCATCAATCCATTTTTCGAATTCGTTTTTTTTCAATCGAAAGCAGTCTGGGTGTTTGCTGATGTCGTCTGAAGAAGCTCCTATTACACGGTTTAAAATTTGCTCATAAAGCTCATTCCTATATTCTGGTTGAAGAGAAACGTTTTTTAATTTTAGAACTTCTTCTAAAGCAATTTTATTACAACTTTCAAGGGCTTCATTAGAATCTGGTCGTTTATCCCAGTAACAATTTTCTATCCAATTACGTATTGTTAAACCATTTGGAGAAGTAAGAGAGTTACTAAATTTATTTGTAAATTGTTGTTCCAGAATATCAATTTTGTCTGTTTTATTTAGTCTTGTCTGTGAATCAAGGTGATGGGTAAGGATTTTAAGTTCATCATGAACATCGTAACAAGTTACAATACGAATTTTAACTGGCTCAATACAGCGACATTGATTCAAAGATTTTTCAAAAATGGATTGCCCATTTTCCTTATATGTCAAAGTGGCAAATGACCAGCGTGATGATGGATGATTTGCCTTTACTTGAACGAACTCAACAATTGTATTTCCTTTATCATTATGAATCAATGTAATATCATCTAAATTTTCAAACCAAATTTCATAGATTGTAGTATTCCCTAATAATTCAATACAGAATGAGGCACCAACATGGTCTTGATATGCAAATCCTTGTCGAGCACTTCTGCCGCCAGATTCAAAAGGCAGTAAACTATGTATGGATTTGGGCGAATTGTGCATTAAATTCGTTTAGTTCTATAAACAATATTAACTTTTTTGAGAAGTTTGTTTTGCCAAATATATGGATTAACAAATAGATTTTTCTAAACCATAAATAAAATTTGATATTTATTTATTATTCGGTGCTTGGGGATATTTTACTCAACATAATGTTTACTTATGAAATCGTAAAAAACGGTCAGCTTCTCTTATAAAAATTAGTTCTTTGTACTACCATTTTCCGCTGGTGCGTTGAAAATGGCTCTTTGACTATTTGCTTTTTCTGCAAACGGGCAATGTGCCATTTGTGCGGGTCGGCTCATTGAATTTTGCACTCCAGTAAGTAACGCTTATTCAACCCGCAGGGCTTGGTGGCAATGTGGTTTTTGGCAGTTTCCAAAAATCGCTTGCCACTTGAATAAGTGTTACGGATGTATATCAGGAAGTGTTCTTATCCCATTTAGAATAAATAACTCCACTTATTTTTAATCAGTTTCAGGATTTCATCCTGCCCAAATGTTTTGGCATTTTTGACTTCTTCTAATAATAATTCACGGTCTTCTAATAATGATTCGATACTTTCTTTTATTTCATCAAAACTGGCATTTTCATTCTCCTGCTTTATTTTTTTTAATTGTCCTTCTTCTAATAATTCCTCTATTTTTATGCCTGCAAACTTATCAGATGCAAAACCTATGTTGTATAATTCATTGATTGTCGTTTTTAGTTCATCTAAATATGGTGATAACTTTAGGGAATTTTTGGCAATGTCCGCACCTTTTGAATTAGAATTAAAAATTTGGTCTCGGCAACAATAAATACGATATGCTATATTACAAGAACAATAAAAATAAAATCTTCTATATTCCTTCTTTCTTGGTAAAAGCACTCTATCCGTGTTCTTAGGAATTCTAAATTTTCTATCTAATGTTCCTTGCAAAAAACTAAGAAGCCCATTATTAAATTCTCCGTCAAAATCATCAAAACTATACAGAATTTCTTCACCCTCAATATTTCCAATAATAGAATCCATACCTTTAAAATATGAATTAACCCATGGTACATTTTGAAATGTTTGGGTCATTAAACAGGTTAAGTTTTGAATTTGGTTATCATCAATCTTAATCATAGACCCAAAAAAATTCTTTCTTTTTGTTTTAGGTATTTCTGGTTTAAGCGAAAATAGCATTATACCATCAAAACCATTTGAAACCTCTCTTCCAACTTTATTTCTTTTTGCATCGTAAAGCCTAATTATTAGGTAATTATCCCAGAATTCTATTAATCCATCACAATTAATCTTGTTGTTTTGGGATAAAACAACCGTAAAATCTTGCTTAATTGATAAAGAATATCTAAATATTTCAGAGTGTTGCTCATTTTTGATACTTCTACCCAATTTGGTATATCCAGAAACAAAAACTTCAAAATCACCAGATAACTCTATTTGGGGTGAGATGAACGGATTTGGTGAAATTTTTCCAAAATCTTTTAAAAACAACGCATCTGTAGAAAACTTGTCTTCATTTTCTGAAAGAAAGTAAGATGTTAAATCCTTCTCCGAACTATTAAAAAATTTTGCGGTTTCTAACTTACTATATGATTTTATAATTGGGTTCTTCTTTCTACGAAGAAACAGTTTACCTGAAAAGGGGCTTTCAAGTTCTTTATCAAACCCACTTGCTACTCCTTTCATAATTCCATCTTTTTCCGAATCTCTTGTTATATTCAAAAAATAATAAAACCGATGAATATTGAATTTATCCAAAAAATCAAAATAAATCAACATTATATTTTCATTGCAATATTTAATGTTTCCCTCTATTTTTTTAATCGTTTTACTTTCAAAGATTTCATATTCACATTCCACTTTACCACATTTTTTAATTTCAAAACGATAAAGCATTAAAGTTCGTAAACTATTGTTTAAACCATATCCTTGAAATTCGTCTACATATTTTGAAAACCTATCCACTTCATCTTTAAAAGGCAAAATGTCATTATTGTGGAGTTTGTGTACCTTTAATGTCTGATTTTTTAAAAAATATGTGATATTCTCAGAAATATTTTCGCCAATATCAAAATTTATTTCCCTCTGGTATGAATCTATTAAACTTTTAATTTGCTTTTTGTTTTCCTTATTAATTCTTTCTAAGACCATGATTCCTGCCATTACTTCCCCCCCCTCTCTATGTACAGTTGAGTACGCTGCAGTCAAATATCCTTTATCTTCTTTGTCTTTTTCAGGACGTGATATGATAATATGGGTTTGTATAACTTGGTTTAAGTCTTCTGAACTGTTTCTATTGGTGATATACAAATATTTACCATCATCATATATATCTGAACAATATAACTTTCTATCAAAACGTGAATAATGGTAATCCATTTTCCCATAATGATTTTCACTATTAGGATGTGAAAAAATGCTTAAAGTTGCGACACCTATTTTGCCTCCAACTCTATAATAGTATGCTATATATTCCTTAGATTCTTGATTAGAAATCAGAACAATACCATTGTTATCTATAATTTTCTCTAAAAATCCATTTTTGGATATATATATATTAAACTTCTTTTCAAGAATAAGGTAAACGACAATATTTGCTAAATGATTAGTTGATTTATTGTGAATTTTAATCTTATTATTTTCATCTAATTCTGTTAATTGGCGATGGACTGTTGATTTGGAAAGAATAAAATCTTTCTCGTCGATTTTTTTTGGGTTTTGGTTTAAATAATCAAGCCAAAAATTATTATTTCTTAAACTTGATAAAAAATCACCAATTTTCTCAAATGTAATATTTTCAGCTTTGGTCTTAGGCTGATACTTAGAAATAGAAACATTTATACCTTCAACTATAGAAATTAAGCCTTCTTGAAACTTATCTACTTCCTTAAATTCAAGTATTTGATTCCTTATTTGAATTGCATAATCCAAGTCTTTTATGTTGAAAGTTACATTCATTTGTTATTAGAGTTAAAGACCTAAAAATAATTGCAAAAATGGGAAAATCCTATTTTTTTTAAAATTATCCCATTTCTTACTTACTTCTCTTATCTGTATCCCAAAACATCTTACAATAATCCCAAAACATTTAAGTATAAATACTCAAATCCTATCATATATATCTTAAAACTCAAATAAGCTAACTTTTAAAAGTAAAAAATTAACTTAGAAAATCAATATTTATCCCATTGTATCCCACTTTTATCAAACTAAATTGTATTCTATTAACTCAACCTGATAAACCAAATTAAATCACTATGAAAAGTAAACTGACAAAATTCGACGAATTTAAAAATGATTATAATGCCTATCGAAATCATTTAGAACCATCTACATTAAGTATTGAAGAACGAACGACAAAATGCTTGAATTATATTCCAAGCAACATCAGTGGTTACGACGAAGGATATATGTATTACGCTTTTGACTTAAAAAAAGACCAAACGATTAGAGTTAATAGCGATACAAATGTTAAAAACAATATCAAGAGCTTGTGGCCCACATATAATTATAGAGAATTAACCAGAGGCGATATTTTAAAGTTTACTCATGAGGCACATAGAGATATTGTAGCCCATTTATTGCATGGGTTATTTTTGCTTTTTGGAAAGAATGAACAATTTAGAAATGATTTATTTGACAAAAAATATTTTTTTAGAATTGGAAGGGGTATAATTGAAGAAGATACAAAGCAATATTGGTGGGTTGTCCAAACAATTTTTCCCTTAGATTTTGATGAAAAGAAAAATATGGTTTCATATTTTAGCTCTATACTGATTGAAGACAGAATGAGAGAAAAAATAGATATGCCATTTGTCAATATTATTCCCAACTATGCTCTCCCTATATCAATAAACAATTACCATATCATAAAAAAATTCCAAGAACATAGATATACCATTATCGAGCAAATTGGTTTTACAAAAACAGAAAGTAATATTTTATTTGAATTATCCAAATCAATTCGTAACAATAAAAATATAACCGCAAAGGAAATAGCAGCAAAAGTAGGCATATCCAATTTGAGTGCTATTCACAAACACAATACTCATATATTAACAAAAGCCGTTGAGTTTTTTCATTTAAAAATTGGCTCATTCGCCAGTCTACTTGATTTTGTCATTTTCTTACAAAAAAACCAGTTTATTCCTTAATTATAAACTTACTTTCGACAGAAACCATAAAATATATACCTCTTTTGCTATTTTTACAACCTATTTTTTGTTTTTTTTCAAAATGTTCTTATATAGGCATTTTTACTTATTCTGATTACGTGTAGCTTTGACATATAAAATTATTCAAGAGCATTTAACATTGTATTGCGTTGAATTTCTTGGATACGAAGTTTAGCTAAACGAACCGTTGTGGGGTACCAGGCATCCTTGTTATTAGGGGTTTTAATAGACCTCTTATTTAATTCTTCTGCTATCCTTTCAAGAGTGGGTTTTTCATTTAAATCAATTGATATATAATTTTCAATTTCAAACAACGTGTTTTTTAAGTTCCAAACAAACTCATTTGCTTTCACTTTCGTCTGATTTGATGCTTTCCGTTGGCGTTCAAAGATTCTTTCAACAAATGGCTTTTGTTCTTGTATAAGGTTATTTAAATTATTTAACTGATTTTCTAAACGGCTATAATTATTTGAAGAGATTTTGAAAACATTATTTAACAACTCCGCTAATTCTTTATCAAGTTCAAGAATCTTAAATTCAGAAAATGAAGAATTATTTCTAAAAAGTTCAATAACATTTTGCTTTATTTTATCATCTTTTAATAAAATATTTAATTCTTTAATTGACTCTTTAATATCATTAATCATTACGCCACCCTTAAAAATAGAATGTATTCCAACAATTTGAATAATACATAAAAATACTCTGTTTTCAAGTGTAACTTTATTTATTTCAAATTTATTAAGCTGTTCCCGATGTTGTTTTTCTTCATATTCAGACCTAAATCTTGTTTGAATTGCTTGGAGTTGACAATAATTTGAATCCATTGCCCTACTAAGGGCAATTTTTAAAAAATTTAATTATAAAATCTATAAATTCTACAATAATCATGGCTACTAAACAAAAGTTAAAAATTTGCCAAATGCCCTTTTCGAAATAGTTATACCATGCAGTGGGGGGCATTTGGCATAAGAAATAAATGTGGTCAGACATTTAATTTCTCACACTGCAAAACTAACATCTAAACAAAAATAACAATGTTTAATCAACTTAGCACAAAAATCATGCAATTAATTGCATGTGTATTAATTTCTGTTACTTTTAGCTGTCAGAAAGAGCAAAAGGCTCCAGCTAACGATTCTAATGCTTCAATTTCTTCAAAACTAAGCTATGGAGAAATTAAAGTTAGTAGCAATGCGAGTTCAAGGGAGAGTGCAGTCAATGCAACAGCTCCAACAATTTCGAAAGTAATTTCTTTAACATTGTGTGATAATTGCTCTTCAACTTCACAAGTGAATATTCCTTATGTGGGGCAACAAAATAGTATCTCTATTTTGGGTTCAAACTTCACTTCAAGCGGAAGGTCTATAAAAATCACTGATTTAGCAGGCAATTTTCCAACTACCTATGGTTTTGCCTTCTTATCTTGGAGTGATAGTGAAATAAAAATCCAAACAGGCTGTTCTCTCTCTGCTACACCAATGAGTCTAAAAATCGAAATAGAGCGGTCAGATGGGTTAAAAACAAATATAAATATCATTGTCTCTCCCGTCATAAGTGGCAAGAGTTTCAATTCTGAACCCTATGTAATTAACAGAAAACGAATTGAAATGAATATGTCGCCACTACCCCACGGACTTTATATTCAAGGACCTTCATTAAATGCAAATTGGACTCCGAAAGTGGGAAATGTCTGGTTATTTGATTCCCCTACGAAACTAAGTCTTGTTACTTCTGTAAGTAGCAGAGTAGTTCCTGTATCATCAAATAAAGCAGGTAGTGTTGTTGATTTGATTTATGAAGTTGGCACAGTCGAATGGGTCAATGGAAAGGATGCAAATATGAGCCGTCAAATAATTATTAGGAGAACGACAACGGTATTTACAAATAATACTAAAAGCTACTACTATGAACTCCGAACACCTATTAATTCGGCATTCGGTTCTGTTGTTAATGGATTGATTGCAAAACGTTACTACAATTAACTCTTTTCTTGCAAGGAGGATATTTTGATTCTCCTTGCAAATTTCAACTCAAAATAATTGATTAACCCTTCTTGATGGAAAATCAAGACAGCTATCACTATGTCAAAATTTATCTACGCAGTATCTACCATTGTTATAATGTTAGCCTGCAATAGCAAAGAAAGTATCGTTGCAGAGAGTGAAAAAACAGTATTAACTAATCAACCCTCTACAATAAGTAATAGTTTACGTTCAGCACGAGAAAATTCAAATAGTGCCAACATTGCCCCACCGCCATTAGCTCAAAATACATTCAAAGATGGCTCAGGTAAAATAACCATAAAGATTTTTAAATCTCAAAGGTTATATGGGGCAAAAATAACAGCAAAAGCAACTGTTGAGCCTGACTATGTACTTGTTGGGGGTGGTGCATTTATAGATGGTTGGAGCGTATCTAATCGAGGAGCATTTATCATGGAATCTCGCCCTGAAAACAATCTAAGAGATTGGGTGGCATCATCAAGTCATATCAACCCTGCTGAGTGCCATTTTTTGACATCTTATGCGATTGGAATGCGTGTAGATGGGGTATCAGCCGATGTTTTGAGGTCTAAATTGAAGGTATTTAATCAAACATCTGGAAATTCAACAAGTGCTGTAAGTCAATTAAATATAGACAATCAGCCCTATATTTTAATCGGTGGCGGGGCGAAATCAAATTCTTCTGCACCTCTATCAGCATCTATTGCTTATGGTAACTCTTGGTATACAGCAACAATGCCAACTATTCAAAATGGTTCTGTTACATCCTATGTAATTGGAATAGATAAAAACTTTGTAAATAGTTCAAGACTTGAAATTTCGCAAGTTGGAAGTAATTCACAACTCCCACAGTCAAGTCTAAGCAGCCAAAGCGTGTCTGTTTCGCAAGGTCGAGTTATAACAAGTATTGGTGGTAGAACGCTAATAAGTTCAACAGCAAAACGGGGTTTAGTTTGTAATTATTTAGATAATGGTTCGTTTGGGACTGTTATTTCTAAAGATTTTGAGAAATCCTTTTCGGGGCAAAATGTCGTCAACGCTGTTACTATTCGTAAATATTGACTCTATATTGGGATTTTTGAAAATCAAAAATCCCAATATAAACTTATTGAAGTTCATTTAGACTAAACTCTCAATTATTCATTATATCATGGAATCAGCAAACAACCTAAACTTCCCCCTAATAAAATTTTCCGAAAACCCCATTGATTGGTGGTATCTCAGAGATGCCGTTGAAGGCGTTCAAATCTTTGGAGGAATTGGTAGTGGAAAAACCAGCGGTAGTGGCAAAATGCTTGCTAATTCGTTTTTAAATAGCGGTTATGGTGGAATTATTCATTGTGCTAAACCAGATGAAGCCAAACAATGGCTTGAATATGCAAAAAAAACTGGTCGTGAAAAAGATATAATTCTATTTCAAGAAGGTAGCGATTGGAGATTCAATCCTTTGCAATATGAACTTTCCAGAAAAGGGCGTGGGGGTGGACAAACAATGAACATTGTTGAATTACTTATGACACTCTTTAAAATGGGACAAAGAATTACTGGTTCAGGTGAAGAAAATGGCGAAAAATTCTGGGAGACTGCAATGAAAAGATGTGCGACAAGGATAATTGACTTATTAAGACTTGCTAAAGAAGAAGTCAGTGTAATGAACATGACTCGAATACTTTCTGATTCTCCAATGGATTTGAGCATGAACGAATTATTGTCCAGAGTAGATTTCACCAATGATGATATTATTGAACTTAGTCAAACGAACTTTTGTGTAAAATGCCTCTATAATGCTGGCGAAATTGACAAAAACCCGCAGCAAGAAAGAGATTATCTTCTTGTATCCAATTACTTTTTAAAAGATTTTGCCTCTCTTGATGTAAAAATTCAAAGTACAATTAAAGAAATGTTTTACGGAGTATGCGAACCTTTTTATTCAGGAATACTAAATGACCATTTTGCTTCTGATACCAATTTATACCCAGAAGACACCTTTGATGGTAAAATAATTTTGTTGGATTTCCCTGTAAAAGATTACCTCGTGGCAGGGATATATGCACAATCTATTTTCAAATACATTTGGCAACAATCTGTCGAAAGGAGAGATGTAAATAGCGAAACATTACCTGTCTTCTTATGGGTGGACGAAAGCCAATATTTTGTAAATGAATACGATACCATTTTCCAAACCACAGCACGCTCTTCAAGAGCATGTACCGTTTTCTTAACCCAAAACATATCTAACTATTATGCTCAAATGGGTGGCAAACAAATTGTAGCAAAAGTGAATAGCCTTCTTGGAAATTTATCAACAAAAATTTTTCATTGCAATAATGACCCTGTAACAAATGAATTAGCTGCCAAAATTATAGGATATAATTTAATGGCTGTTGAATCTGGTGGCAATTCCAGAAATACGTTTAGCATTGAAAATAATACAAGCGAAAGTTTCTCAATGCAGCTCTTGCCACAAGTTTTGCCAGTCGAGTTTACTCAACTAAAAACAGGCGGTGAAATAAATAATAACGAAGTTCAAGCAATCATTTCTGCCAAAGGACACACTTGGTCTAATGGTAAAAATTATAAAAAAGTGATTTTTAAACAATAAAAATAGCACAAATGAAAAAGACACAAATTTGGCATGAGCTTATTTTAAAGCTATTTAACAGAATGGAAAAAGCAACAAATACTTATGATACCGATGAACAACATAAAGGAATTAACTTTTATAAAACTCCCAAATTAATATTTATTACCTTTTTAGTAATTGAATTCGGATTGTATGAAGCATTTATCCTTCTTTTAAGAAAAAATCATGGGAGCAATGGATTAAATTTTTTCAGCTTAGTTTTATCTGTTGTGATTTTTTTAATTACTGGCTTTTTTGCTTTATATACTTCAAACAATAATATTCCCATCAATGGAGTTTGGGTCGCATCCTTGTATTTTACCCTTGTTTTATTTATCCTAATCAAAGGATATAATCATTTAAGAAATAGGCGAGTAAATACATTTATAGAACCCAAGCATGAGGGGGATAGCCATTTACAAAAAATATTGACTAAAACGCATTGGTCTGTTTTTACAATTCAAATGATTATTGAACCATTCTCAGTAATTATTATTGGCTGTATTCTTACATTTTTTATCAAATTATACGCAATCCCAATTATTCTATGTGGATTTTCTGTTTGGGTTTATCATATTATTACTTATATATTCTCCTACAAATCACTTCTTAATAAATAATTTTCTAACTCTAAACATTAAAAAAATGAAATCTGAAAGTTTACTCGGACACTTATTCCTTATGCTATCAAAATTCTTTATAGAATTAGTTGGTGGTTTTATTGATGATGATAGAGGTAAATCCTCTGGACCAAGTGCAAGAACATTATTTGCACTCGTAAAAATTTGCTTAGTTATATGTGCAATTTTAGCGATTGTTGGGATAGAAGTTATAAAAGTTTTATTTCAGTGGGCTAATGGCTCAAAAGAAATTAATTTTTGGAGCTTAGGGATTTCTATAATCTGTTTTTTCGCCCTTGGACTAATTGGTGGACCAATGTTAGCATCAATTGGGAAGGAATCATACTTGGTGATGAATGGTATATTTTCATTTTTATTCTATAATGCCCTTGCAATTTATTTGACCCTATTAGGATATAGACACTGGAAGAATAGAAAAAAATTATCACAACAAAACCCATATTTTTTAGGAGATAATTATCTAATCATTTGGTTCATGAGTAAAAAAATGTATTTAAAAATTATATTAGGAATTCTACTATGCTTATTACTTGGACCTCTTTCAATCCCTATTCTATTTTGTGGCTTATCCGTATGGATATATAAGTTTATTAGCAAAATTTTTGGTTCTAAAACTATTGAAAATACAGTAAATGAAAAGGGGTTTTCAAAAGAAATTTCCGAATATACGCCTGTCATTTATAGCTAAAAATCTATCAAAACTTACAGAGAATGAAAACCAAGTATTATTTCTTAGCATTTGGAAAACTTATCGCAAGTTTATCAGTGGATATTATAGGTATGATAACTTATCTGGCTCCTGGGCATGGAGAATTAATGGATGGGGTGTTAGCTTTTATCAGCAAAGCAATTGTAAATAATTTATATATAAGGAATACCCGTTCAAAATGGGTATTCCTTGAAGAAATCCTTCCTTTCACTGATATTATACCAAGTGCTTCAATAATATGGTGTATAAAATATTTTGGTGCAAAAAGAGAAGCTCTCCAAGAATATCATGAAAAATACGTTTTACCAAATCAAGCAATTTAAAGCATCATTCTCCATCAGTAAAAATCTGAAGTAAAAACTTTAGTAAAGTTTCATTTAAATAATACAAATATGAGCAGTCTAAAACAGCAAGCCGTGAGCATTCAAAAAGCTATGGCTTCAGTACCAGCAACTACTATTACCCCCTCGAAAGCACCAACACAAACCAATCCTGGGGAAAATCAGAAAGGTAGAAGTGTAGGTTTACCAAGTGTATAATTCTACGATACAACCAATATCTTTTTTTTACTTTGAGGGTAAAATATTAGGTGTTGGTTGTTTACTTACCGTATTAGATTTTGCTATCTGCTCTGCTCGCAGCTTTAACTGAGATTTATGGTTCGCATCTCCTTCCTTCATGGTTTGGGCTACTACTGCTCTTGACTCTATCTCATTTTTATTTTTAGCCTTTACCAAATTATTCTGATTGACTTTTTGGCTTCCTTCAACCTTTTCAATCCAGCTTTCTTTCTTAACTTCAGATTGGGCATTTTGATTTGGCGGAATGGGTGTTGGAGCTTGTGGGTTTTGATTTGGAGTATTCGCCGCTGCTGGCTTTATCTCATAAAGACTTTTTCCCTTTGCCCTGTGATTATCATCATTATAGGCTCGTTTCGTACCCTCAACCTTTTGAGTCCAAGTTTTCTGTTTTGGCTCTACAACCTTGTTTTCTTTTTCTTCCTTTTTATTACCATCTTCAAACGAATTTGATTTATTCTCAATTTTGTTCTTTTCACCATCAAATTGCTTTTTGGTATTTTCTACCCGCTCCACCCAACTTTTCCCACTTTCTGGCTTAATATCTAATTTTACTTCCACCTTTATTTCAGGTTTTGGCTCAATACTTTTTTGCTCTTTTTGTTCATCTTTTTCAACAGTATTATTTAGCTTATTTTCAGATTCCTTTGCCGAAACACTTTTATTCTCAAAGTTAAAAGCTATTTGAAATTCCTGTTTAGCTTCTGGCTTCGTCTCGTTTGAACTAAGTGTTCTACCTTCTTCTCTATTATTATTTGAAGAAGATTCTGGTCTTTTTAAAAGTTCAATCGTTGTTCCTGGTGTAACAACTTCAGCGATTTCATCGCTGCCATCTTCAGACTTGCCCATTTGAGTAAATTATGATAAGATGAAAATATACAAAGGAAAATAATATGTTAATGGACGAAAAACTTTTGCCTATTTACAAAGAAGCCTTAGAAAACAATCCAGAGGCAATATATAAAATCGCCGATTCTTATAAATTCGGAATTGGTGTGCCACAAAATCATACAATTGCTCATACTTGGTATGAGAAACTACTCGGCTTTGAAAACCTTCCTTTTGTTGAATATGAATATTGTTATTTTATTGCTGGGGCTGCTGCCTATGACCGCAATGAATTTAAACTGGCTTATGAGAGATATAATAAATCACTTAACCTTTTTGTGCAAAAACATGGAGTGCAGGAAGGGTTTGAAAAAATGAATGCGTTTGATTTTTTTGATACCTACTACCATGTTAAACTTTTGAACGATGCCAACTGCGGCTAATTCCCCCTACTTCTTTTCTCTGTAAATTCTAAACACCTCTTTTCAAAAAAAACTTCTGAAAGTAAATTTCATAAAGTTTGTAAAAAACTAATTACATTCCAAAAAGTTTATATTATATTTGTCATAGCTATCTAAGGGGAGAAGTCTGTAAAAAATAAAACGATATACTACCACTTCCTTAATCTTTAAACTTGTATCAAAATGCTACGTATCACTGCTAATACTTCTCCTGATGCTGCTGCTAAATACTATAATGAAGGGCTATCCAAACAAGATTATTATTCCGAAAAAGGTGAAATAATTGGTAATTGGAATGGTAAAGCTGCTGAAAAATTAGGACTAAAAAATGAAGTAACCAAAGACGAATTTACAAAACTTTGCTACAATATAAATCCTGAAAATGATAAACAACTAACTGCAAGAAATTCTGATAATCGTCGAGTTGGTTATGATTTTACTTTTAGTGTTCCTAAGTCCGTTTCTATTGTTCATTCCATAACGCAAGATAAAGAAATTTTAAATGCGTTCCGTGAATCGGTGGCAGAAACTATGCAAGAAATTGAAAAAGGGGTTCAAACCCGTGTGCGGAAAAATGGTCAAGACTTTGACCGCACCACTGGAAATTTGGTTTATGGTGAGTTCATCCATACCACCTCCCGCCCCGTTGATGGCGTGCCTGACTGTCATTTACACGCTCACTGTTTCACTTTCAACGCCACTTTTGACGAACATGAAAACGCTTGGAAAGCGGCTCAATTCGGACAAATAAAAGCGGATGGGGCTTACTATGAAGCTTACTTTAATTCGCTCTTGGCGGATAAACTTCAAAAGGTCGGCTACGACCTTGAACGCAACAAAACCAATTTTGAGATAAAAGGCATTAGCCGTGAAACCATTGATAAGTTTTCAAACCGTACCGTTGAAATTGAGGAACTGGCTAAAGAAAAGAACATGACTAATCCTAAATTTTTAGATGGCTTGGGGGCTAAAACTCGTGAGAATAAACGCACTGGTCTTTCTACCGAACAACTACATGAGGTTTGGAAAAACCGTTTGTCCCAAGATGAAACAACAGCGGTATGGGGAGCGAAAAATGACTGGCTGAAAGAAAAAGAGTCAAGTATTTTTAACCAAGTGAAAAACTTTGCTGTTGAAAAGAAAAAAGAAATTACTCCTGAACAAGCCATTGATTATTCATTGGCAAACTCACTTGAAAGAAAATCAACCGTTACTGAAAAAAAACTTTTAACCGATGCTATGAAATATGGCTTTACATCTTTTACGCCTAACCAATTATTAGAAACCTATAATAACCGTAAAGATTTAATCTTTGGCAATAAAGAAGGAAACAAATTTGTAACCACCAAAGAAGCAATCCAAGAAGAAAATCAATTGATTAAAAACTGTGTTGATTCCAAAGGAAAATTTAAGCCTTTAAATGAAAACTATTTTTACAAAGATGAAAAATTAAACTTTGAGCAAAGGAAAGCCATTACTCACGCTCTCACTTCCACCGATGGCGTTATATCCATCGAAGGTGGGGCGGGTACTGGAAAAACGACCTTAATGAGCGAAGTTAAAAATGGTATTGTAGAAAATGGTAAAAAAATATTTGCCTTTGCTCCTTCTTCGGAAGCCTCTCGTGGCGTTCTCAGAAAAGAAGGTTTTGAGGAAGCTGACACGGTTGCGGCTTTATTGACTAATAAAAAATTACAAGAACAATTAAAAGGTCATGTAATTTGGATTGATGAAGCTGGCATGGTAGATAATAAATCCATGAATGGCATTTTTGAGATTGCTCAAAAAAACAATGCTCGATTAGTATTAACTGGCGATACCAAACAACACGCCTCGGTTGCTCGTGGCGATGCTTTCCGTATTATTCAAGAAAAAGGCGGAATTCCTACGATTAGAGTGAATGAAGTGGTGCGGCAAAAGAACTACAAAGAGTACAAACAAGCAATGGAATTGATTTCCAATGGCGATACCAATAAAGCCTTTGGTAAATTGGAAAACATGGGGGCTATCAAACAAATTTCTGACCAAGAAAAACGCCACAAAGAAATCGCCACTGAATATTTACATGGTATTACCGAACGCAAAGGTAAGGGATTCAAAGAGGTGCTGGTGGTCGCTCCTACGCACAAAGAAGGCGAGCTTGTTACTGATAAAATTCGGGAAACTTTGAAAATTGCAGGAAAATTAAAAAAAGAGGACCACCAATTTGTAAAACTCAAAAACAAAAATTTTACTGAAGCTGAAAGAAAAGATATTGTAAATTATCAAGTAGGGCAAATTGTAGAATTTCATCAAAATATACCTGGCTTTAAGGCTGGTGATAAATATCAGGTTTCTGGCAAAGATGAACAAGGCAAGGTTCTTGTAAAGAGTGGCGAAAAAATACAACCTTTACCTTTTGAGCAAGCAAAAAACTTTCAAGTTTTTACCAAAGAACAAATCAAGTTTTCAGAGGGTGATAAAATAAAAATTACCAGAAACGGCAAAGCCATTGAAGGAACAAAGCTCAATAATGGGCAAATTTACAATGTCAGTGGCTTCGATACCGAAGGAAACATCCAATTGAGCAATGGCTCAACGCTGAAAAAAGACTTTGCCCATGTCAATCATGGCTACGCTGTTACTTCCGATGCTTCGCAGGGTAAAACCGTTGATAAAGTGATTGTGGCTCAAAGCTCGCTTTCTTTCGGAGCTTCCACCAAAGAACAATTTTATGTATCCGTTTCTCGTGGAAAAGAATCGGTTTCGGTTTATACCGATAACAAAGCGGAACTCAAAGAAATTGTTACCAATAGAAGTGCGGAACGCATGACCGCCTTAGAATTAGAAAAACAAAGTTTGGCAAATCGTGTGCGTGAGCAACAATTTACGGTTAATCGCTTGTTAGCTATTTCAAGAACTTATGCTTCTCAGCTAACAAATAAGATTTCGGAAACCATGCAAAGATACAAAGCACCAAATAATCAATTTACACCAAACAAAAAACCTGTCAATATCAATGAGCAGCTTAAAACAACTCCTCCAAGAAGAAGGTAAGGGAAATATGAGTTTTGATGCTAATGAAAACGATGTAATTGAAACAGAATTTTTCGGTATCGAAAGACAAAACAATCGGCGAGTAGTGATGCTCGACCTTCGTTTGAAGGGTGGAATATTCTTTTCGCTGAATTATTCATACATTATCAAAACGAAGTTTGACCCCTCTGAAATGTTAGAAATATTTGGGGCAGATGTGCATATTGCCATACGTGGGCGTAATTTACATGAACTTTACAACCAACTCAACCGTCACAAAGTGGTTTACATTCAAGAAAGCCTATCTGGAAATGATTTGAGTGCGGAAAACGAAATGTTTGTGAGGGAGATAACAGTTAGTGAGGCTTCATAAAAAACCAAGTGAGATGAATTTACTTTTAAAGTAAATTCATCTCACTTGGGAAATCATCCAACCTTCAAACTAATTATTTAGTTTGAAGGCGATGAATTTGCAGAAAGAAATATGGCTATTTTACTGCGGGAGTAACGTACAAAAAAAATGATTACGGTTTTTTTACTATATTTTCTAAATATGCCCTAAATTTATCATCATTTTCATATACAATACCTTTATAAGACACCAAATTATTCCCTATACACAAAGTTTCTGTGCTACCATCATTTAAACTTAATGTAATTTTAAAGCGTACATCAGGAATCCCTTTTTTATAAATTTTAGTTCGTTTAATAAAATCAGAAAGAGCCTTTGAAAATTCAATAATAGACTTTTGAGGTAGCTCGACGGTTTTAATGTCTGGCTCAAAATAACCTTCAAACTTATCGCAATTAACATTGATTGAAGTGAAAATTTCTAAATCAACATATCTAATATTAACTTTTGTTATTTCATTAGATTTGGTACAACAAATTAAGTAAGCACTTATCCAAAGGATAAATAATGTTTTTATTTTAGTTGTCATTTTTCTGATATTAATGTTTATTCCAAAACATTATCATAATTTTTTAAGACTAAAACATATTTTTTCTACTTTCAAAGAATCTTCAACTCGGACATTATAATAACCAATCACAACATCACCCAAATATTTTTCTTTCCATAATCTTCCATTTTTTTGAATTCCTTTATATTGTAAAGTATCAAATAGTTGTTTTTTACGCAAAGCATTTATGCCTATTTCGTGCATATTTACCATATTTAACCTTGATATTTTTTCAAAGTTATTATTGATAAAAAAAACTGATGAATCTGGGTAAATCACTCTATATTCTAATCTACCCTCACCCGTAAAGTCATATCTGCTTTTTTCAATAGTCCCACCCAAAGGTATATCAATGACATATTTTTGGATTATTTCTTTATCATAGTAGGTAAACTTATCTTTGAAAATAAGTTTTTTACTACCCTGTATATTGTTTCTACATGAAACAATCATAAATAATAAGATGATGCTTAGATAGATTTTCATTTAATTACGTTTTAATATTGGTGGTGGTACATTGATTGGTTGATTTGATGAATCTAAAAGTCTTGGTGGCATAGGAGGTAGTTGTGTTCCTCCATAATATTCTCTTAAAACATTTGCCCCTCCTAACTGTTGAGATACACGATTTTGAAAATATGTTGCTCTTATTTCCTGTCGTTGTTCACAACAAACACCATTTACATAAATACTTCGAGAGTCCAATTCTCCATTATTGCTATCAAAAGCATGAAAAGATTCATGAGCTAAAACTATTGTAGGGGAAAAATTTTGACCATTTACATTGGCTGACGTATATGGGCTATAATAAATAGTTCCTCCCGAACCCATTTTTGATTGTGATGGTGCAAATGTATATGGGTTTTGTCCTTCATCTATCGTCCTTACAGCTTCCGCATCATTCCTATTGGTTGGCTCAAAACGACTCCATGAACCCTCTTTAACTACGAAGCTATTTTCAGAATTTTGTAACGATGAAATTACTTTAGTACCATCCTCTGTTGAATTTATTTTATTTAATGCTTTTACTGCTTCTTTTAAAAATCCTCTCATTTTACCAGTATATTCGTTTCCATTTAATGATAATTTTCCATCTTGATAAAGATACTTTTTATTTCCATCATTTATAAATAAACTATCACCATTAACATCAATAAATCGCATAGGGTTATTAGCCGAATACTGAAAAGTTGAAAGTCCAAAATATTTATCGGCATAATTATCCACTCTGTCCATTCGTCCAATAGTGGGGTTATATGTCCTTGCTCCTAAATTTATTCTATTCAACCCAAATGTACTTTCTTTTTCCTTATTTTGGTATTCATTTCTGTTAGGTGTACCATTTACTTGCCCCGCACTACGCAAAACCACACCATAGGGGTCAAACGCTGTTTCGGAGGTTTTTAATAATTGGTTGCCATTGGCTCTAAATGCTACCCTTGTATTGCCTAAATGGTCGGTATAGAAAAACTCATATTGCCATGCCCCACCTGTATAAATGGCTCTACCTTCGGGTACTGCCATTTGGTAAGGTTGCCCATTTTTGTAAATAATTCCCAAAAATTCCCAAATCTCGCCAGTTGAATAAACGGTTTTTAATAAAGCTCCACCACCATCGTAAAAATGCTTAATCCACGTACCATTAGTCAAATATATCTCTTTGGGTTGTTTCAAAAATGTATCATAAATAATACTTGAAATGCCCTCATTTTCATCACTTTTTAGGCTTCCATCGGTGTAATAAGTATAATTTCCGCTACCTCTCGGCACTAAATCAACCTCGTTATTGCCACTAATACCATCTGTTACTTGATTAAGTTTATTTCCATTATAGGCATATCCTAAGTTATCCATCTGACTAAAACCATTACCTACTTTACCATAACGCTGTAAAGCTGTAATATTACTATTTTTATCATAATTGATACCCGATAAAGAATAATTTTCGCTACCAATCCCCACAAAAGTGGCGAATTTTATGCGTTTTAAGGCATCATAACCTAAAGTATAATTTCGTAAACCCATCGCTTGGTTTTGGTCATTTACACCCTGCCAATACTGCTTCCCAATATTTCCATCATAAAGTCCTGCGGTTTCAAAATCAAGTTTGTAACTGAACAAATCGCCCTCGCTTGTTTTGGGGTTTGGGTTTCCTGAATTATCTAAATTGATGCCTCGTAAACTACCTCTTAAATGCCAATCAAAATCCATCGTTTGCAAGGCATTAATATTTATTCCTGTGGGGGCGTTGGCATCTACACGAGCCAAATAACTATTAAGATTTATCGCTTGTATATCTGTCGTTGGCTGTAAAAGAACGTATCGCCTTGCTAAATCTTCTGTATTGTTTTGCGTAACAATGCCCTGTGTAGGTCTCTCAATAAACTCTTTTGCTCCTCCTGCTATATAATTACCATCAGGTAAAATCTTCTTTTGTTTTACCCTGCCAATTTCATCAAAGCTATGACTGACCAATTTAGTTAAAGTGTTAGTATTGATGCCATGTGAAATACTTTTTACTCTACCTGTATGGTCTAACTCATTTTGGGTCTGTTCAGTAGTGGCTATTCCACTTTGATTTTTATGTGTTTTTTTAGCCTCTAAAAACTCTCCTGCATGGTTATATTCGGTATCTATTTGCTCAATCTGATTGTAAACATTATGAGCAAAAGAACGAATCACACGACCTTTATTGTCGTAATAAGACACTGAAACCAACCAAGAATTATCAATACTACTTCGACTGCGTGAACCTACAACTAAGCCCTGTACTTCTGTATATAGAGCATGAACGGAACTTCCACCATCGGCAAAAGCCATACCCGAAGGTAGCCAATTATTATAATTGTCGTAGTAGGTGATTTGTCGTATATCAGTATCGGAAAATAATTGCGGATAAGAATTTGAATAGCTGTAAAAAATACCGCCTGTTGTTCGGCTTTCGTAGCGGTCGCCTGTCCATGCTTGCACCTCTGTTTCTAATGCACTTAATCCACGACTTTCTGATTTCTCCCCTCGCATGATTTCTCTATTGAAAGCATCATATTTGTAAAAAGACCATAAACCAAATTCTCTTTGTAAGGGCGTTTGCGACCAAACTAATCTATCCCATTTGTCATAAACCATGTATTCATCGCCCGATGACGGGTCTCCGCCCGCAGGCAAGTGTTTTAAGTGCATACGTCCTCGATAATCATACTCATACGAAAACACCCACCTTTGCCACTCGGTAGAGTTTTTGGTAATACTGGCGTTCAACTCATACCCTTCGGGCTGAATGACCGCTAAAATACGCCCCATTCCATCATTGATATAATAAGTTGTTATGTAGCCTGTATCATCTTGCTGTTGTTTCTGTACCAAACGTCCTCTTTTGTCGCTTATCTCAATGCCTGTGTGTCCTTGCTCGTCAATAATTCGTTTTTTATACAAGCTATTACTTGGGTAAGTACCCGATAAAACAATATTACCGCTTCCGTCTAAATAATAATACCTTATGTCTGTCCCTGCGGATTCATCAAAATTTTGTATTCGTTTTGATGCTGTCCGCCATGCGTTCCCTGCCCCGTACTGCTCTCTCACACGATTTAAGGGAGAATTGTCAAAACCTGTAGTCGCTAAATAGGCGTAAGCATCGCCATAAAAACTATTTGCCAAACTAAAAGCATTGGCTTGGTATGTACCTGTATTATCGGTACTTGGTGCAGTTAAAGCTGCTCTTTTTACTCTACCAAATTTGTCGTACTCAACCGCACCGCTTACAATATCTTTATTGGTGGGTGATTGCTGATAACCAACGGTCTGCAAACCACGACCTAAACCATCGGCATAAGCAATGGTAATAATTGCTTTATTGGGGTCGCTTGCATCAGCTTCATTGATGCTTTCCACTCTAAAATGACTATGAATAATAGCATTTTTATCGCTTGGTATTGTTTGGCAATAGCCAATCAAAGGGGTAAAAAATAGAAGTAAAATATATTTTTTCATCGTATGATTCTAAAAAGATTGTCCATTAATTGTGAAATTAGTAAAGGTTGTTAAACTGGCATTGCCCCAATTAGCTAACCCAATATATAGGCTACTGCCCATACTTAGCGTAGTAGGAAATGACCCACCATTGACCAATGAAAAATCATGAAGCCAATTACCACTTATTACAGGGTTTGCATCGGTACTATAATAAAAATACAGTTGGTTGCCTGTTCTGACTAATTTTAGCCAAGTGGCGTTAATACTTCCCTGTTGGAATCCCGAAAAAATATTATTATCTCCGTTGGCTTCTCGTCTGAAGAAACCAACAAAAGAATTTCCATCTTGAAAAAGTGAAAAATCTAAGGCATTATTACTCAAACTACTCCGAATCATAATACCCGAACGGTCGCCTTCATCGGACGTTATCGAATTAAGTTTAACAATGGCGGTAAAATCTCCACTTTGTTCTTTATAAACATAATGAAAAATGTCATTTGCCCCCATGCTACCACTGCCTTGACTTGTCAAATTTCCATTGCTTACTTGTGTGCAACCGTCTGCCGAACCAATATCTACACTACTCCAACCACTCGGCAAAACAGGGATTATTAAAGCGTTTGATGCCGAACTTGTACAACCCGAAACGGTACAGGTGGCGATGTAAGTGGTCGTTGTTTTGGTCAAAACTATTATACTATTACCAGCTCCACCATTCGACCAATTAATTGTTCCGCTACAACCCGATGCGGTCAAAGTAGCATCACATAGATTTGATGAACTAACTGAAATAGTAGGAGCATCAGGATTTGTGCAACCGATGGGGTCGGTGGTGGCATAAATATAGCGGTATAAATCTGTCAAATAACTGCTGTGGTCTTTGATGGTTCGTAAGCGATTTAACTTATCGTAGGAAAAACGGTTTACTAATCCATGTGGTGTTACGATGCCACTTAATCCGACCTGTGGGCGGTAAGTGTACCAAGAAATATGAGCATTGGGTAAGGCATTTCGTAAACTTTGTAACTGGCTCAGTTGCCCTGCCGAAAGGTCGGTTGAACTCATACCAGTCGCCGTAATTCCTGCGGTACTTAACCCTGCATCAGTTTGGCTTTTGGTGGCGTTTTTGATTTCTGCTAACAATAAAGCATCATTGTAACCCCAAAACAACGAAATAGGCAAATCATCAACTACATAACTCAAAGGATTGCCATTGGTAGCATAATCTGTGAAAGTTACTCGTTTTTCAAGTGTCCCGCCCTTTGGTGCTACCCAAATTTCTTTAGGCAAAATATTATTACTAAAACCTCTTGGATTACTTCCAGAAAAATAATCAAAGACTCTTTTTTCTTTATAAATCGTGCTTGTATTTCCCGAAATTGTTTCCATTACCTCTGTTTCTAAGGCTTGATTCTTTTGGTTTCGTCCTATCATTTCTTGCACAATTGCATCATACGTATATAAAGGGTCAGACGGATAAACAAAAGATTCGGTACTACTATTTCCTGTTTGGCTGTCGCTACTTTGACTTTGGGCAACTAATAATTCATTGGTGTATGTAGTGCTTTGAGTGGTTATCACATTATCTACTTGATTGGTGCTACTATTCACCAAATTGATACCTGTGTGGTAACTGACAGATGCGTAAAGCATTTCAGGAAAATTACCACCAAAACCGATTGCTGTTTGTATAAATGTAGTCGGACAAGGATTGGTGCTTCTTGAAATTGTTCCTTCAAAGACATTTGGCGTATTAACAAATCCCCCTGCGGTGCGTGTACTGGCAAGTAATTCTTGGTATTGATTATCTACTGTTGCTACCACATTATTATCTTTATCATAGGTGGTTTTTGTGAGCAAATTGCCTCTTTTCCAAGGTTGCACATCTCTTGATGAATAATTTAAAGTGTTTACTATCAAATCTTGGCGAAAATCAAAAGTATAAACATTTTTTCCATTTTTGGTTGGGTCGCTTACTTCTTCAAAATACTCTGTAACATCTGTATAATAAACAGGTGCAGAATCCATTGTATTCAACTCAACTGCTCCGCCACTTTGTGTAAAAGATGCTTGGGTAGCCTTTCCAACATCAGTTCCTCCTGCATCGCTATACAGTAACGTTTGTAGATTGGGTACACTTGCACTTGTTGGTGTCCAGTTAGTAGTCAATCGCCCAACTCCTGCACCAGCATTACTGCTGTACTCATAGCGTTTCATAAAACTACTACCCCCTGTTACACTCTTTATGCTTTTGACACGCAAGCCCCCTGCGAATAGTTCATTTACTCCATCATTGTATTTATTGGTTTCAAAATCAAATTCGGTATAGCCTTTATTGGGAAAAGTAATGCGTTTTAAAACACCTTCTTTCATATAAGTATCTACCGTTGAACGGTCGGCAGCACCTCCCACAATCGAAACACCACTATAACTACTTACAGGGATTAAATGTGTATTAGATTTGCCATTATAATAACCGAAAAAATCTTTTTTTTCATTGTCTGTGGCATCATTCCATGAAATAGTATTACTCCAATAGTCAAATAAATATTCTTCAACGGTTGTATTCAACTCATCCGTAATGGTAATTTTGTCTAATTTTAAGCGAATACCAGAAAAATATGAATAAGTAAATTTAATGACTTTAAACAAGGTTTTTACACCGTTTTCATAGTTATAAACATTAATCTGCTTTAAATATTGGCTATTTGTCAAATCAAGTCTTTCTCCTGCATTGGACTGAATAAACTCTACTTCTCCATTGGTGTAGGTGATTTTG
Organism: Emticicia sp.; assembly: GCA_031378345.1. Classification (GTDB taxonomy): domain Bacteria; phylum Bacteroidota; class Bacteroidia; order Cytophagales; family Spirosomataceae; genus Emticicia. The sequence continues at coordinate 32,026 of JANNDY010000152.1, forward strand.
TAAGGATTTATTTGGGAAATAGTGGTGCTTACATTGGTGTAAGTCGGAGTAGAAGAACCGCTATTCGTATAATACCCTCCAGACTGCGGAACGGCATCAAGAATCATCGTACTAACCCATTGCTTTTCGGTCAAATATTGGCTTCCGCCACTTTGATAACTATAATTGATAACATCATCGGAATTAGGAGAACGCACTTGGGTTATTAGCCAACTACTAATATAATTTTGGGTACTTGCTCCACTAATGACATTTTGGCTTTCTCCTTCACCAAAAGTATAGGCAATACCATCATCGTTTATGATGTGAAACGTATTTATGGTGGGGCTTCCTGAATACGAAATTTGGATAGGAGAATCAGGAATTTTGAAAGGATAATTGCCGTTCTGACCTAAAAGAAATTTGCCACTTTTGGACGGTATGCTATAAGAAAAAATATCGGGTTGGGTATCAATTTGGTTTAATATCGCACTCTGACCATAATTAAAATCTGCGGTAACATTGCAAAAATCTCTTGATGCTGTAATAGGATTGGTTAAATAACTTCCCCCATCTTTATCATCTTTTGAGCCTTGAACGGTTCGATTGACAGATGCACCTCCAACATCCAATGACCAGCCCCAACCAGTCCACGATGCTTGTTCGTTGAGTTTGAAACCTCCAGTATGGCAACTCAAAGTAATAGGCATTGATAGGCTACCGTTTTGAACCGTAAAAAGTGTAATAGGAACACTTGGAATGCCAGTGGCGTGATTGACTTGATAATTGCCAAATTTCTGAGAACTCCACGCATTAGGAGATAATGGGGCGTACTGTGGCAGAAACTTTTTGGCTCTATCGTCTGCTTCCGAAAGGATAGACAATGGCGTTTTAAGCGTGTCTTTGGGTGCCGTTTTTTGAGCAAAAGCGGTAAGCGTAATAACTGCAAATAACCAAAGCAAAAGTACCTTTTTCATGTTGAAAATGGATTAAGTTTAAACTAAAATTTAAAACTTTACTTTTGGGTTAGGTATAAAAACGAAAAACGTGGAGTAATTGCTCCATACTTCGTTCCAGAGGCTCTACCAAAGCCTGTCAGACAAAGCAGAGCAACACCCCACGTTTGACGCAGGGCGTTCCAACTACTTTACCCGTCTGACTGAAAATTGGTAGATTTCTGAAACAGGTATCGTTAGCTAAACGCTATTAAAAATTTTACTGTGTGTTTATAAAATGTGGCAAGGTTAAAAAAAGAATATGAATTTTGCAACAACATACCCTGTATATTTATTTTACGGTACTTTAGAAAACAAATATTTTATTCAGTCTGCAATGCTTTCTCAACCATTTCTAAACTTGGTTCGTCCTTTTTATCAAGATTGGCTTTCTCAATATACCCTGCAACAATCGTAGCTTGGTTGCGTGTATAGCCTTGCTCATCTTTGAATGGTCGGTAACTGATTGAGCCAGTAATATCAACTAAATCACCTTTTTTTAGTTCTTTTGCAAATTGAACGGCAATCGGTCTGAAAACTAAAACCTCATGCCAAATTGATTCTTTATCCTGCCATTTATCGTTTTCATCTTTGTAAGAATCTGTTGTGGCTACTCTAAGCGACACAAATGTTTTTCCATCGGATTCAATCACTTTAGCATCATGCCCAAGAAAGCCGTGTAATTCAATTTTGTTGTTCCTTGCCATATTATAACCTCCTGATTATGAGTTTGTTATATTATATGGCGTACCAAACTGCACGTGAAGTAAAAACAAGAAAGTATCTGAAATTATGAAAACAAATTAGATTTTGTAACGAAAAAGCAACATAATCATTCACTGGCAGAAATAATATTTAATATCAATATAAACTTATTTTCACTTTATAATAACGTTATTTTAAACTTGTTTTACATTTTGTAAAAAGCTATTCAAATCTTTAAATGGTTTGAATGTAAATCGTTGGTCATTAAATATCCCCTTCAATTCATTTTGAAAAAACATTGTTTTTTCACCTCCAGTTTTGTCATTATCCAAATACCCTTTTATTTCTATATAGCTTTTTGAATGAATATGTTTTAGAGCTTTCTCAACGAAAGAAACAGAATTTAATATAATTGCATCTTCTTCAATACTTAAAGTTCTTTTTATACTCAAATAAGATAAAAAGTCCATAAAACCTTCAAACAATATAGCAGATTTGCCTTTTTCACCTACAATCATGCTAATATTTTTCTTTCCTATTGAGCTTTTAAAATACGGATTTCTAATTTCGTAACTACCTTCAATATTTTCAAAACCAACAGCAAAATATTGTTTGCCTGTTTTGGTATTTGTAAAATGAATTTCTTTCAAGAAAGCGTTAGCGACTTGCTCACTGATATTTCTTTCAGCAAGAATATATGTTTTTAATGATGAATCTGTTTCGCCAAAGGCATATATTTTATTCAATCTAAACGTAGATGTATTTATTGGCTTGGATGTACTTGGTAGATTTTTATAGGGTTTTTGAGTTGGAATATATTTGTTTTGTCCGAAAAGTTCATCTAAGAAATTCAATGCTCCGCTTAGGTCTGTGTGCTTGTATCGCATGACAAAATCAAGTAAGTTTCCTCCTTTTTCTCCAAAATCATACCATACATTTTTTTGAGTATTCACAAAAAAACTTGGCTCTTTTTCACCTCGAAATGGCGAAAGATAACCAAGTTCTATACCCCCTTTGAATTTCTTTTCTGGTTGAAAACCAAGTTTTGAAAGGACTTCTGTAATAGGAATTTTCTTTGCCTCCTGTGTTTTCACTAAGTCAATCTCTCTTTCTTTATTTTGTCTTCAATGGCTTCCATAAACCATGAATGTCTTGAAACTTTGATGATTCTTTTGGCTATCAAATTATCTATTTCTGAAACTAAATCGGGCAATAAACGAATCTGCACAAATGCTTTTTCATTTTCTTTTAGCTCTTTTTTAGCCACTGAGCCACCTTTATTGATTAGGTTTAATACCTCTTTTTCGGATATGTCTTTTTTCTGCGGTTTTTTAGTAATTGCCATATTTTTACTTTATTTTAAAGTTATAATAAGTTAAATATAACGTTATTTTAAATTCGTAACAACGTTGTATAAATTTTCAAATTCTGCAATCGCTTTGGCATCTTTGGGTGTAATCTCAATAACTGAAAGCCCCGAAGCTGCGGCATTGCCAAAAGCCTTTCGGTTGCCTAATGGTGTATTGATGAATTTGAGGGTTTCATTTACCGTTTCATCATCGGTCAAAAATTCTTTTGCCGTGCTATTATCGTTTCCTTGATGGTCTGTTTTATTCAACACTGCAACCGCTTTCATGTTCGGATTTGCCTGTTTCATTTCATCAATGAGATTGATAACTTTTTCAAGTGTCCACATATCAAAAGAACGTGGTACAAATGGTACAATGAAAATATCGGTAATTGAGAGAGCTGCTCTTTGGCTCGTGGTATCTCGCCCGCCAGTATCAATTACAATTTCATCGTATTTTGATTTGAGGTTGAGAGCTTGTTGCCGCAACGATTGATTTGTTAATTGAATTGCCGTGTATCCTGCCTTACCTTCCAATGTTTCATTGCGGATGTTTGTAAAATCCGTTGCCGTTTCTTGGTCGTCTGCATCAATCAAAAGCGTATCTTTTCCGTTGATAGCAAAAAAAACAGCCAAATTTGTAGCAATCGTAGATTTGCCACTTCCTCCTTTGATTCCTCCAATGGTATAAATCATACAAAGTAACTTTAAAATAACTTTAAAATAATGTTATAAAGCAAAGCTAAACCTTTTTTGAATGAGTGGCAAGTAAAAAATTTAAAAGTTGGTTTTAGAAAAATCTATTTCTTTCAGATAGTAATTTTTTTATACTATTTTCTCTAAAATTACCTTATCCACAGCCATTTTTTTTTGTTATAGGTTTTATTTATAGGCTATTATAGGTTTGTGTACCAAACTACACGTGGAAAACGAACCAATTTTCACGTCAATAATCCAAAAAAGCGTACCAAATTACACGTGGATAAATTCTAAAATTGAAGCAAAATAGCGTTCGTACCAAACTGCACGTATTTTTAAAATGAATTTGTACCAATATTCACGTGGATTATGGAAAATTTGCTTTTAAACTGGCATTTTTTAGTAAAAAACATCGAAAGCGTACCAAATTACACGTGTTCCAAAATGGGAAAAACCTGATTTTTTAGAAAACTGCACCAAACTTCACGTACCAATAAAAATGAAATAAACCAAATTGCACGTGGTAAAGTACCATTAAACTCAAAAAAACAGTAAAACAGCCATTTTGTCAGTTCAACTAAAGTATGTTCTGCAAAATGAAAAGGGCGGGCGGCGGCGGAATTTTTTTTGTATAAAACAATTCCAATTAGAAGACCGAATAAAATATGGCAAAAGGCGTAAAATTCTAAACACAAAATCAATACTAACTTTTTTAGTAATACAACAAACAAACTTTTGTATTGTTGTTGTTTTTATAACAACAAATACTGTATATATTTTCAGTCGCTGTAAGTGCTTGATAGTCAGTGGTTTAAAGCCCCTATCTATCACATATAATTCGGCAACTATCGCATATAATTCGGAGATTCTTTTATCAACTATCGCACATAATTCGGAGAACTATCGCACATAATTCGGAACTATCACAAATAATTCGGAGGTTTTAAACTTATCCACAAAATTACTTTTTTTAAGAAAAATCGGTAAAATTCTTGAAAACATCTATCACAAATAATTCGGAGGTTTATTTTGCTCCAAAAACGACCTAAAAACTGTCATTTTATAGGAAAAAACAGCGTTTTCAAGCCTGTTTTATTAAGTATCTATCACAAATAATTCGGAAAAAACAACCAATATTTTAACACAGAAAATCTATCATACAAAAAAATAGATGTGATATATCTATTGATTATTTGGATGTGATAGATATATTTGCAAAACCATTTACCAACCCAATGTCTTCAAAGAAAAAACAACTACCAATCGTTGAATCCGACATTAAACTTATCCGAAAGGCGAATGAATTAGTTGAAGCAAGGTATAAGTTTGATATTTGGGAAACAAGGGTTTTTGCTTATATGCTTACTCTAATTAAGCATAATGATACCGATTTCAATGAATATCGAATCAATACTGGCGATATTGTAAGGGAATTTAATCTACATGATTCTGGGCAGGTATATGAAAGTATTAAAAATGCAGGAGATAAATTATTAGATAAAAAAGTTGAAATTTTAAGGACTACCGCAGAAGGGCGAAAAGAACTTTTCAAAACGCATTTAGTAGCTTCTACGGCTAATCCAGAGGATAGCTCAAAGGAAAATTATATTAAACTGAGCTTCCACCCTGCTCTTAAACCTTTTCTGCTCGAATTGAAAGAAAGATACTTGGTATATGATATTAGAAATATATTGAGCCTTACCAGTATTTATTCGGTTCGCTTGTTTGAGTTGCTTAAACAATATCAAAAAATAGGTAAAAGGAAGTTTAAAGTTGATGAATTGAAGACTTCACTCTCAATTCAACCCAATGAATATCAGCTTTACGGACATTTTAAAGGGGTTTTAAAGCGAGCTGAAAAGGATTTGTATAAATTCACAGATATTTATTTCACGTTTGATGAAGAAATTTTCAAGAAAAAAGTCATTGCTATTACTTTCAATATTTTTGAAAATCCTAAAAATCAAAGGACAAAACAACTTGCTGAAAAAGAAATAACTCAACTCCAGCAATCAAATATTTTTGAAAAGAAGAATGAGGACATTGACCGTATTTATAAAATAGTCAGTAAATACGTTTCAAAAAGACAGGTAAAAAAATGGATAGAAAGTTTGCCAATTGACCAAATTGAAAGTGCTATTACTTACACAATCAATTATATCAACGCTGGCAACAAAGTTGATAACGTTGGGGGTTTTTTGAGTTCTATGGTTAATACACCAAATCTTTTTGATAAATACGAGATTAAAAAGGTCAAGACAAAGAAAGCAAGCAAGAAGCAGCAAGAAACTACACAACAAATTGAAAGTAAGTTGGTGGAATTACAACAAATAAGGATAGATTTTGAAAAAGACCTAAAAACGCTCGAAGAACGCTTATTTAGTCAAGATACAACACTTCATACCAAAATCATAGAGAACGTTCAACATAGCCCTTATTATGACGCAAAAAAGACCTTAGAAGAGAACTTGCAACGAGATATGATAAAAGGTTTACGTGGTTCAATACTTCAAGATATGTTTCCTGAATATGATTCATTCATTACACGATATGATTTGAGCATAAAAGGTGTGAAAGGAGAATTGGAATTATTGGGTTATCGGGAGTAAAAATTATACAATTAGTCCAAAAGGTTTTTCTGGCATCACAATCATCGTTTTCTTTATCGGTGGTGCTGAATTATACAAATAGATGCCCTTACTACCATCTACCTCGAATTTCGCTTCCATGTATTGTTTTTGAACCTCTTTGAGCGTTCTGTTAAAAATCTGCCTGAATTTTCTGATTTCTGAATAGCCAAAACCAAATTGCTCTTTTAGATTTGTCCATGCTACAAATTGAGGTTTAGCTGGATTTATTCGGTGTAGCCTTTGGGCAAGCCATGAATAAATATCAAGGGCAAGGGCGTTGTGAGCAAGGGCGGATAAAGCTCTTTCATCCAATGGAATGGCGTGTTGCTGTAAGCTGTTGAAATATTTATCAGAAAGTTGTATTTTAGATTCCCAAAATACCCTTTGGCGTTCATCCTTTGGAAACCAAAATTCAAAGGCATCTACTATCTTAAAATCAACCTGCTGTACCTTGTTATCCTGAATGTATCCAAGGGTTATATTTGCGGTCATTAATCGCCTCAATTGCTCTTTTACTTCTTTGAGAGTTCTTCCATCATTGCTGAGTCCAAGACTTTTGATGAAAGCGGTCATACTTTCTTCAACATGGAGAACACTACTTTGTTTCTTAATCGCTTGGGTATTGAGATAGGCTAAAATAAGGCGTGGTTTTGAGCCATAAGGAATTCCTATCTGCTCATATTCACGAGTGTATGGGTTTAAAATTGGATTGGCTGTAATAGCCAATTGAATATCGCCTTGCTTGTGTTGCCACATTTTTACATCATCGCCTTGATTGCGATAAGGAAAATAAGTTTGGCAAAGTACCGAGTGTTGATACATCGCTTCTTTGCCCTTGCCAGGATTCAAATAAATATCCAACATCGAATCATGGGTTCTTTGTTGAATGGGTGTTAAAGCTTTGTTCTTGATTTCATCTGGCACTTAGTTTACCTTTGAATGGTATTTCAAATACTATTATTTCAGATAAAATAAAGCAATTCAAGAAAAATGCAAGGCAATTATTAAGTTTAATTTGAAGTTATATTAACGTTATAATAAACTTATTTTTTGACCACCTCTAACAACGAAGCCAAATATTGTTTCATAAAAATCAAGTCTTTTCCATCAATATTAAACCCTATTCCTTCATTCATTCCGTCTTTATCTTTGGCTAAAAGCATCGGGTCGGTGTTTACTTCGGTTGGGTGGTCTTGGCGGTTCTCGGCTATGAAATAGCCCCTTGACGCTTGCTTATTTCGTACTTGGATTTCTTTTTCAGATTTTACGCTGAAAGATGATTCTTCTCCATAAATAGTCAAATCATGTAAAATATTTACCTGTATTTGTATTATCTCTATATCCGATTTGTTTGTTAAAATCACATTCGTAAAGTTTCGGTAATATCTCACCACTTTTGATAAATATTCAGGTGTAGCATCAAATTTTTTACCTTTTTCGCTTTCGGGTTGCCTTTGGTCTGCCAGTGTATGCTGTAAACCAAAAATGATTTCATCGTTGGAAACATTCGAGCGAAATTGCAAATTGAGTTCGTTGAAAATCAATTTGAGTTCTGTAATGACTGCATCAACAGTTTGGGGGTCTTCTTTCTGATTTGTGGCAAAAACAGGAAAATTGAGATTGGCTGAAAGAAGAATTGAAATTACTACGGCTTGCGATTTCATAGGCTTGGAGGTTTAGCCTAAACAAAAAAGCGTGAGCTAATTCCCATGCTCGCACTGAAGGTCAGCCAAGACCCGTACACAAGCAAAAGGAACGCCCACGTTACCGTAGGCGTTTTAGCTTCCTTCCCCTGTGTACTTTAAATTTGGCTGTTTTCAGTGCAGGTCTATAAGCAAAACGCTATATTTTATTTAGAATGTTGGTTTATTTCAAATTGTTTTTGGTTTTATTTAGATACGAATTTAGGTGTTTTACTAATTTATAATGTAATTTCTAACAAGTTTTTTTTATCATTAACAGATTTTAGCGTTTCATCGGAAACGTTTAAAGATGTTTGACACGGTGCTTTAATATTATTGATAGATTCAATATCGTACTTATTTTTATCAAAATAGATTTTAACATCAGTATGACGAAATCTGGTTGCTCTTTCGATATTGTCTATTTTTTCTTCATAAATCTTTGTTATTTCATCTTTTGGTTTGCCTTCACACGATTTTTCAAGGTCGTGTAGCTCTTTACGGAAATCATTGATTGAATTATTCAATTTATCCATTTTACCAGAACGAGTTTTTGAATAATAGTCGGCAATTTCTTCTGCCGTTTTATTTTCAAGTTGCTTTTTTTCTTCTGTTGAAAAGCCTAAATCATTTTTAAGTCTATCCAATAAATTAGACGTGATTTTTACGGCTTGGTTTTCAATATTTTGATTTCCTCCTGCTTTTTCTGAAAGCTGTTGAATATCATTAGCAAACTGCTTGATATTCTCTTTGGTTGCATTGAGAGAATTTTCAAGCTGTGGGTTTTTGAAAGTAAAATATTCTGCGGGCAGGTTATTATCAAAATCTAAAAACAAATTGTTTATCCTATTTTGAAATGGTTTTTTATTCTGCTCCGATTCTTCAAAAAACTTTTTATCATAAGCAATGCGTTCTTTTTCCACATCCTTTGCTTTAAGTACAGCTTGCTCCAGCCAATGAGGAAGTGCTTTACCACTTTGTAAAAACTCTTGGCTTAGTCTTATAAATTCATCTGTATCAAAAATCATCATACTATCAGTATAACAGATGATGTGTTAAAGTTTCGTTACAAAAGTAGTTAAAAATATATTTCACATCAAATATAACCTTATTTTAACGTTAAAACAAGGTTATAATGAATTTATTTTAAGTTGAAATGCCCCTTAAAAGAGGCATTTCAACAAAGCTATTTGAAACGATTTTTCGGCTTTTTCAGATTTGCTTCCGCTATTTGCTCAAGTAATATTGGATTTGTTGTAATACAATCTTTGATATAAGCAGCTTCATTGTAATAGCTTAAAGGATATTTACCTTCAAAGCAAATATCTCGTTCAACTGGTAATCCAAACTTACCACGAATAGAAGAAAGTTCGGTAATTGAAACATAGCCAAGTTCAGGATAACCCATTCCTAAATCACATAAGCCAAAAGCTAAATCGAGATTTTCAGAATCTATTTCAGATAATAACCAAGTACAATTTGCATCGGGTGTAAACAGTTTTACAACTGGTTTATGGTCTTGTCCTCGATTTTCGGCACTACCATTTTTTAATAATTTTGACCTTTGTTCTTTTGTAAACAGTTTCATATTGTTCTCCTTTGTTTGGGGTTGCGGTTTACGGGAATTGAACAACCGACCATTAAAGTGAACGAACCAGCAATAAATTTTGGCTCGGCGTGGAATTTCAGAATGAAAGGGGAAAATTTTTGTTGGAAAGTTGAACGTGGGCGGTAAATAACCGTTGAGAAACCGAAACAACCCAAATAAAGGAATAAGAAAGTATATCGTTTAAAAAACAATCCAAAATAAAAAAGTAGTACCAAAAGAAGGAGGGGGCAGTAAATATAAACTTATTTTAATGTTAGAATAACGTTGTTTTAAGTTTGAAATGACTTTGTTTATTAAAATCTATTCAAGCACTTCGTTTAATGGGGAATCTTTCAAATCTTCTTTAAGGCTATTCAATATTGCTTTGACTTCTTCGGGTTTCCAGAGCAATGGATTTTTGAAGCGTTTTTTAATTCCAATATTATCTTTATGAATGATTTTCAAGAAGTAATCTTGTCTAAAAATCTTATTTTCTTCGATAAATTTTGAAAATTTAATCAAATACTCTTCATAATCTGTTAGTGGTTTTTTATCACTTCGGGTCAATTCAGCAATAATCAATTTTTCATGGTGCAAAATAGCACAATTACCATTTAATTTTGAATAGGTAGTCGAAACCGTGGCGTTAATTTTAGGAGCAATATCATTCACATCAAGCAATAAATCTTTTACTTTCTGTAACATTTCTATTTCCGCTTGTTGATAACTATATAATAATTTTTCAATTTTTTTCATGTAATAATCTGTTCATTTAGCCTATAAATTACTCAAAATAACACAATTTTTAAACGTTAAAGAATCAAGATAGGGAAAAAATAAAAAATAGCATAAATACCTTATATAAAAAATACTTAAAAAAATCCTTATTAATCTCTTGCACCGCCCTTCAGCGGTGCAAGCCAAAAATACAGCAAAGAGCCAAATCAAAGAAGTATTTACTACTTGATTTAGTTCCTTGCCGTTTATATCCGAACAAAAGAATATTTATACTATACTAAAAAACCTTATTGATTTCTTGCACCGCCTTTCAGCGGTGCAAGTCAAAATTTTAGGCGTGAACCAATTCATCACAAAATCGGAAGGCGGTTTGATTTAGCTCGTTTAAAGTGCCAAATGGACTGCCCAAGACTTTATTTTTAGATGGTTTAACATGGGTCGTATAATACGTAACTCCGTTAAAAAGTCCAAAAGCATTATTTCCTAAAACTTCACACTCGATGTCAATACAATGATTGATTTGTGAAATAATATTACTTTTTCTGGTTGAAATCTCATTGCCTAATTTTTCTTCCTCCGTCATTCGGGTTAATCGCTCTACTAAAGCGGTACGGATTGAATCATCTATTTGAACGGATGCAAAACGCTCCATATTTTCAAACAATAGCTTTCTTTGACTGATAAACATTTCAAAAGTATGACAAAGTAAATCAATACGATTAGCATTGTTTTTAGTGTGATTTACCTGCAATTGACGAAAATTCTTTGCAAATCGGTTTTCACATCTAACCATTATCGAACTATTACCAATAAAAAAACCTGTACTACCATCAAAACTATTGCCTAACATTAAATAGTCTTTAAATTCATAGCCACAGATTTGTACTGGCTCGGTACACTCTAAAAACGCAAGTGTTTTTTTTCCTCCTTCTACATCATAGTAGTTTTTAATAGGAAACCCCGTAATTTCATTTAATTTCTCTGCAACCTCTATGAATCTTTCATTTTTTGTAGGTGTATAACTTGATTTTTGAATGCTCAATAAGCCATTAGTATCATTACGAAATAAGCCTTTGTAGCCATTTATTACTTCTCCGTTTGAAAAGATTGGTTTTTCTTCTACCTCCCAATTTATTGTTTCTATATTTTCCATTTTGATAGTATTTTTTGGTGAAAATGATTTTTGTTTTCCCACCCCGAAAGGTGGGAAAAATGATTTTTAGATAGCAAAATTTAATATTTCATCTTCTAAATGCTCAAGGTGATTTTTCCCCGCCTTAATCACTTTGTCTTCAACAAATTCCAAAATCATGGGAATACTTTGAATTTTAATTTCTGCACCTGTACCAAGATTTTGGATAGTCATTAACAACGCCTCGTTGTTGTAGTTCGTTTTAAATTCTCCGCAAACGTCGAATTTTTCTTTGAATCGGTGGAAATTCTCACGTAGCTTGTTGCCTTGCTCCAACTTTTCAAAAACATCATTAGGCGTTTTTCTACCTATAATTTGCAATGTTCCTGTTGTTTGTGTTTCAACAACTTCAACATTTTCGGCAACGGTCGCACTGTCTGTTTTTTCTGTGCTTTGACCGTTTCTTGTCGGGATAATTGTTTTTTGATTGCTCATTTTGTTTGAAATGTTTAAAAATTTAGCCAATTAGAGGGGGCTGTTTCCCTTAAATCTATATAAATTACAAAATATAACTATTTTAAAATTGTTTATTGTTGTAATTTCAATTAAAAAAATATACCTTTAAAATGGCATTTCATCATCATAAACCACCTTTTTTGCTTCTGCTTGCGGTGGCTCTTCTTTGGGCTTTTTATTGGATTTAGTTGCTTTTGGCTCGGCTGTATTAGTTTGACTTTCTATTTGCTCCCTGCGGTAGCCTAAAAACTCCATCATATAGGCTCTTATTTTTGTGGTGTTTTTGGCAATTCCTTGTTCATCGTTCCATTTTTGCGTATTTAGTTTTCCTTCTATGAAAATTCTGTCGCCTTTCTGTACATATTTTTCAATCGCTTCTGCGATGCCGTTCCATGCTTCCACTCGATGCCATTCCGTTTGCTCTACCTTTTCCCCTGCTTTATTAGTGTATCTCTCATTTGTTGCCAAATTAAGATTAACCACCTTAGACCCATTTTCAAGGGTCTTAACTTCGGGCATATTGCCCACATTGCCAATTAGGATTACTTTATTCATTGCTACATAGATGTTTAAGCCCACTAATAAAAGGGGCATTTTCCTTGTTTGATTACACTATAAATTTACAAATAAATAAGTTTTAAAACAAGCCTTTTTATATATTTTTTTTATGTAAAACATTGATTATTAACTACTTATGTTATTTATTAATTTTTTCTACTATTGCAAAGAACAAGAAAGGAAGATTATAGACTAATCATTCAAGTCAAAAAAGGCTTTGAAATAGGACAGATTTATCGGCAAAAGTTTGCTAAAATAATTTTTCGCTCTAAGTGGAAAATTATGGTGCTTTTAGCAAAAGTGCAGCGTTGCTTAAAGCATTAGCAAATCTTCTTTTGCTTGAAGTGAACTATGAATAGAAGCAATACTTGATGCACTACCTAAAAAAAGATTGACAAGACATTAAAAACGTCGTATATTTGTAACTATAATTTGTCGTATTTTTGTAATTGTAACTAATTGATAATCAATGAAAACTATCAAAACATTAGAAAGCAGAATTCTTGCAAGAATTGTCAGGAAGAAAGTATCTATCTTATTACGGAAAGACTTTTTAGATTTAGGGGGATATGACCAAGTAGGAAGAGCATTAAAACATTTAGCAGACAATGGGAAACTTGTAAGAATTGGTTATGGGCTTTATTCAAAAGCACGGATTTCATCTTTAACTGGCGAAACCATTCCAACCGCTTCACTCCCTACATTAGCTAAGGAAGCATTAGAACGCTTGGGTGTTAAAATTATGCCTTCTCAGGCAGAATTGGCGTATAATGAGGGACGTTCAACACAAATTCCAACGGGTCGGTTGATTACTGTAAAAAGCAGAGTAAACCGTAAAATTAGTTTTAAAGATACCACGATAAAGTATGAATATGTTGCCTAAAAAAGATGTTATTGTAGAAGTTGCACAGATAAAAGGTATTAGCGAAGCCTTTATTGAAAAAGATTGGTTTGTTACCCAAGCTATCAAGATAATATCAGGTATCCATTTTGAGGATTATACCATTGTATTTACTGGCGGTACGGCACTTTCTAAAGCCCATCAACTGATTCAAAGATTTTCCGAAGATGTAGATTTTAGAGTCCTTGCTCCAAAATTAGAACAAGTTAATAAAAGTCAACAAAGTAAAATTCTTTCAACCTTTAAAGGTCTAATAATCAACCATTTAAGAGAATATTTTGAAATTAATGACGAACAAATTACCGCCCGAAATGGTAATAAATTTGTGGCAATAGAAATCAATTATCCTACTTATTTTGCTCGTGCTGATGCTTTACGACCTCATATTTTATTGGAATTAACAGTTTCAGACCTTTTGTTACCAGCCATTTCTTTACCAGTATCATCAATTATCAATCAAGTTTCAGAGCAACAAGCTGAAATAAAAAATATTCCGTGCATAAACCCTGTTGAAAATGCCGCTGATAAATTAAGTGCAATCGCATGGCGTATTGCAGATAGGGTAAGGGGTAGCGAAAATGATAGTCCTGATATTGTAAGGCACATACACGATTTAGCTATTTTGAAAGATTTAGCTATCAATAATACTCAATTTCCCGAATTAGTAAAATCAGCATTGGAAAGAGATAAAAATCGTTCTGAACGAATAAAAGACCTTTCAATAAATGAAAAATTTTCAAACATGATACATATTATAAGTTCAGATTCAGAATATCCAAAGGAGTATGAACGATTTGTAAACACAATGTCATACGCAAATAATGATTCTGTGCCAACTTTTCAAGCTGCGGTTACAAGTGTTACTGAATTAGTGGATTGGGTAAATAAAAGCTCTTAATAAATACTATGATTTGATTTTAGAAAATCTTTCTTTGATCCTACTATGAAGTAAGTAGGGCTATTTCTTGGATTATAGTATCCATATAAATTGCTTGTCCTGAGCAAGTTCTGCCCCACCAAGTGCCATAAGCATTTTGTAATAATGGTTGCTTATTATGCTCCAAAGTAGCTGCAAGTCATTCAGAAACTAACCACCATTCATAAATTGTATGTTCGGTTTTAGCATCATCAATCATTGTAGTTGTGATTTCAGAAAGTGGGTAGCCTTCGGATTGTAGGTGTTCCAATGTTTCATCATCAGATAAAAGTAAGTTTTGAATATCATTGAAGGTAAAGAAATTCGCTTTCAAGCAATCTTCAACTAATAAAGTTTGATTGGTGTAAATATGATTTTCTACTATCTTTTCAGCCTGTTTTTGAGTAGCAATTTTAGTTTCATTGGTTAATTTTGACATTTTTAGCTCCATTTTTTGGTTACGGTTTAGGGTATTGAAAAACCGACCTTTTAAGTGAACGAGCCATGAATAAATTTTGGTTGGGCGTGGAATTGCCATTAAAGCGTAGCGTATGGCAAGGAGAAAATTTTTATTGGAGTAGATGAACTGGGGCGGTAAATAAACCACTTAAAACCGCTTACCTAACAAATGAAGTAAAAAAAATTACGAAAGTAAACCAAAAGTGGGATGTGGTGCTGAGTGGAAAGAAAATATTTCCAATAATAAGAATTTATTACAAAGTAATTTTAAAACCAATAAATCAATGTAGCCATGCCCAAAACAGGCTTACTGGCTGCCGCAACGCTGGCAGACGGTGTGCCTGGAGCTAATGGAAGCGGTGCTTTTTCAGCACTGCTGGAATGTAGGAAATGAATGCTATCCGATTTAATAATTGTTTAGTTAAACATTTTCCTTGTAACAATGGGTAGTAAATCCATTAACTTGTCTGGATGAAGCGGAAAATCATCAGTTACTAAAAATGAAACAGTTTGTTCATCATAATTCAATAAAACCATATACTTGGCTTCTATATCAACAATTTCACCAACAGTGTAAGGTTTAGTAGTAAAAAGTCGAATCGAACACTCCCCATCTGTTAATTCAACCATTGAAGCAGATAAAACCCCTGTACATCTAACTACTTTCAACTGAACTATTTGAACATCTTTATCCGAGAACTCAGATTGCATTTTATATAAGTCGCATATCTTAGTCACAGGAGTATTGGAGCAACTTGACACAACGCAACTTATTAAAAATAAGGTAATTAATAATTTCATATCTTTAAAAAGTAAAAAAGCCCCCGAAGGGGCGTTAAATCAATTAATTAGTGTGGTTATGGACGGCGATGGTGGTATTTGCAAACGAACAATATGAGTCTGATTCTTTGCGAAAGGTCCTCTCAAATCAATACCACCAACTTGTAAGATAAGAATATTTTCTGCAGCAGTTTGCCAATGTATAGTTGCTTTGCCTTCTTCATCAGTATAAGTTGGATTTGTTACACCCCCTCCATCCAAATTGCCGATAATACGGATATTTGCAAGGGAATTATTGCTTAGGTTTTTTACAATAAACTCTGCTTGGTTAAAATCCATTTCATCAATATATTTGTCGTCTAAATCCCGAAACTGTAAGCGATAGAGGGCATTTTTAACATTTCTTTGAAAATCTATGTGTTCTCCTTTATCCTGAGCATTTTGAATTAAGCGACCAACAATTTTATCATGTTCATTCGTTAAATGCAGATTTTTCAAAAATTTATTCCGTTCAATTGATGCTTTTAGCTTCTTATTCAAACGTTTAATGACAAAAAAGAGATAAATACCTGTGAAAACTTCAGCAATAACAATTACGATTGGCAATATTTTCTGTAACCAATTATAGTCTGCTTGAGTTTGACCAGCCGCAGAAAGTAGAGATGAACGGTTAAATGATGCCAGCCCAACTATAGCTAATAATATTACAAAGCATCCCCAAAACAGAATTAAATCATTTTTTTTGTCTTTTGTTATTTCTCTTACAGCAACTTCATAGGGCTTTTCTCCCTTGTTTGTCAGGTGTTGTAAATTCCAAACTTCGTAATTAAAAAGTCCATCAGATTTTGATTTGCTAAAGAGATGAGATACAATAGCAGCAAAACCATTGATTAAAACCCCTAATAAAAACATCGCCCAAGTAGGGGTAGTTGGCAAAACATAGGACACAACATCACGATACATTTCCCATGCTACTAAAATATCAGCAGCGAAACAGATAACGAAAATTGTAGTGAACATAGTAACTGGGTCGTTGACTAATAAATCGTTCCACGTACTGACAATATCTCGAAGATTGTAAAATACAGAACGGTGTTTGCGACCAGTATTGGCATATTCAGCGGCAGTAGATGCTTCGTGAATTGCAGTTGTAGCATTAGGGTTATGGATATTGTCCACAACATTGCCACGATTAACTCCATTGTTATTATTATTGTTCATTAAATTATTTGTTTAAAAATATTGAAATAAAACTTACAAACCCTTCTGATGACTCAAAAGGCTTATTTGAACTAATATTGTGAGCATTTTTCCAGCCAGAAACATAAATTTGTACATCTTTTGGAATATTACAGACCAGTGCTGTGTCACTACCCACGGAGTGAATACCATCGGTATTTGCATAAAAAAGCTTATTGTACCCATTAAATTGAGGCTCAGAAAATAGGCGATTTGCCTTTTCTAAAAACCCGTTCACATCAGTATTTGACTCAAGAGGTCGAGTAGCCATCGAGTTTGCTTTTGCCACAAAATCGGAGATTGCTTGACTGTTGGAGGCTTTTAACTTTACGATACCCTCATTGTATTTCGCTTTTTGCGTTAAAGTAGCGTTAAGGTTAGGTGTAGGTACACCATGAATAACGCAACGAAAAAATGAACTATCAGTAGGATTCCCGATAGTTCCGAAAGCTATAACTACATCAGAGCCAGATTTTTCGGCTGCTTCGCATACAGAATTAATATGTTGTGGATTGAATTGGTTATAGCCTTTGAAACTTTGGCTAATATCCCGCCCAAGAACAATCACAATTGGCTGGCGAATGGTTGTCGCCATTTGTTGCTCACCCCCGCAGGAAGTGAGCAACAAAATGATTGAAATTAAAACAAGTAGATAATTTTTCATTTTATGTTTGATTTAAATTATTAGTATATGTAACCAAATAAATCATCGTTTTGACCCCAATAAAGCAACCGAAATCCACCAATATCAGTGCTTTTCATAGGTTTAGGTAGAGCTTCCCGTGTATTTATAATTCCAGTTTTATTATTTTTATTTTTCATAGAATTTCTTTTCATTTCTAATTATTGTTTAGGTTTTGCTGATGTTAATTTTGGGTAAATAATTACGTATGGCTGAATTGCTCTCATTTTAGTTCGCCAACTAAAATTTATATCGATGGACGAGATGAGCTTTAATGCACAAATTTACTAATAAGGGTTTTTCCTATTACGCTACGTAGGGTTTACCATTTTTTTAACCTTAAATTGCTTATAAAAAATAAAGTAATGTTTTGTGAAGAAAAAAAACAATGCGTTTGGGAGTAAATTCGTGGATTAAAATTCTCAAGATTTTGTATAGAAAAACAAGGCAGATAACTATAAAAGATTTGTTGTGATTTTTGGGGGGATTTTTGGGAGGATTTTTTGAGGGTAAATTTATACTATTTTTGATTTGTTGTAAATTAAGTAAATTTAGGTTTTAAAGTTCATAATTTTGACTCACCAAAAAATATCTTAATCTACTATGGCACGTTCAAGTATGCCTGCGGGTACATATTTTAAAATTATTTGGGGTATTTACAACAGTTTTTTTACTAATAACCCAAGTAAATCTCCTAAAGCTGCTGGCTTTGTCGAGCATGGTGAAAAAGGAATATTAAATAGTGAAATAGTTGCTGATATCTTCTTTCATATTGTTAATACTTTTTCCAACAACGGTGAAAGCGTTGATATACCATATGATATATTAGAAAACATATCATCTTCAAAATATAATCATTCCAGCGATTTTGGCAATAATCCTTCAAGCAATATTATAAAACGAGCT
This sequence comes from Emticicia sp., assembly GCA_031378345.1. GTDB lineage: Bacteria > Bacteroidota > Bacteroidia > Cytophagales > Spirosomataceae > Emticicia. Next base: position 50,479 of record JANNDY010000152.1, read on the forward strand.
ACTATATTGGCTTTAGGATTGAAAAATGATAACGTTACACCTCTTAAAAAAACTAAACTTGTTGAAGAAACTGCTTTTACGAAGTTTCTAAATGACTTACCCTTTTTCTATCATTGCTTAGTTCTACTTTGGCACTCTGGAAAACCTATCAATATCAGTTTGTCTTTGCAGGTGTCTAACTTGTATTGCGTTTAACAAACCATCATCAGAGTTGAGTTTATTTAGTAATTTTTTGGCAAAAACGAGTTTAATATCAG
>JANNDY010000036.1:0-170686 GCA_031378345.1 Emticicia sp.
AAGTTTAACACCAACAGCTGACTATGCCAATAATATTAATGCAGGAACTGCAACAGCATCTTATACTTATGCAGAAAATGCCAATTATTTAGGAAGTACAGATAGTGAAGATTTCTCAATTGGTAAATTCCCACTAACAATAACAGTCAACAACCAAGCAGCCTGCCAAGCGACAGCATTACCTTTAGGGGTTACAAATGGCACTGCATTTACATACGCTCCATTAGTATTACCAAATAGTGAAACATTAACTAATGTAACCTTAACAACAAGTACAGCAGTTGCTGGTGCAATTCCAATAGTACCAACTTTAGCAATTGGAGGCATGGGCTTCTTGGCAAGTAATTACGATATCACATATATCAATGGAATATTCACTGTTTACCCATCAGCCTCACAAGCAAATGCGGGACCAGCTACTATCACTTCTTGCCCTGGAATACCAGTACAATTAGGAGCCACTCCATTATTATCTAATGCAAGCGTTATTGAAACTGGTACTTGGACAGTAATTGCCTCTCCTGGTGCTTCAACAGTAGGTGCAGGACTTTTCCAAACAACAGGTATGGGAGCAGCATTAAATGACCCATTAGCAACCTTCATTCCATTACAAAGTTTTGGAAATTATACATTACGTTGGACAGTAACAACTGACAATAATTGTACGCCTTCTTCTGATGATGTTGTAATTAACTTAGAAGATGCAACACCACCAACTTTTACTAATCCAACTATACATTTCCCTGCACAAACATTGTATGTAGGGGGAAGTTGTACAGCACCTAAATCAGGTATATTGATAACAAGCGTAACAGCAGCAATGACCTCAGATAATTGCGGCGTTCAATCAGTTACAAATAATTATGCAAGTTTGGGTACAGACTTAGCATTAGGCACATATAACCTTGTTTGGACAGTAAAAGATTTTGCGAATCTTACTACTACTTATAACCAAGTAATAACAGTCATTGATAATACAAAACCAGTTATTGCAGCTTGCCCAACAACAGTAACAGTAACACCAGCTGCTGGTCAGTGTACGCAAACAGCTACGTGGACAGAGCCATCAGCAACAGATAACTGTACTTTATCGGGAAGTTTAGTTTGGTCTAAAACTGTATTATTGAATGGCGTAGGAACACCAATAACTGTACTTCCAGGTCAAACATTCCCTGTGGGTACTCACGCAGTAACTTATACTGCCACAGATGCAGCAAACAATACCTCATTGGCTTGCACATTTAATGTTGTTGTTAATCCTAACACAACAGCAATGACAGTTATCTCTGGTGGCGGTACAGTTTGTGCAGATGCAACTTTACCTAACTTGACATTTACTTCGGTAGGTACTGGTCCTTGGGCGATTGTTTATTCTGATGGTACGAATACTTATAATACTTCTGCGACTACATCTCCATTCTCAATTGAAGCACCTGCTCCAACGAGTGCAGGTACGCTTACTTTCACTATTACTTCGGTAACAAGTGGTAGTGGTTGTGTAGGTACCGGTTCTGGTAGTGCGGAGGTGGTTGTAACTCCATTAACAGCTATTACAACACAACCATTGACAGCTACCTATTGCAAAGATGCTACTCCAACTGACCTTTCAGTTGCAGCCAGTGGCACAGGAACTATAACTTATGAATGGTTTAGCAACACAAGTAATAGCAATACAGGAGGTACATCAGTTGGAAATGGTGCAACATTTACACCACCAACAACAGCAACAGGTTCGATTTGGTATTATGCAGTTGCCACAAGTCCAACTTGTAATGCTGTGCCGAGCGATGCTGTTGAAGTTAAAATCAATCCTCTCCCAACAGCATCAATAGCTGTTGATGTACCAGCTATTTGTCAAAATGGAGCATCACCAGTAATTACATTTACAGGTACAAATGGAACTGCTAATTATACATTTACTTATAAAATTGGTTTAACAGGAAGCAACCAAACTATTGTTTCATCTGGCAACACTGCCACACTCAATATACCAACAAGTGCAGCAGGTATGCAAGAGTATATACTCATAAGCGTTGCAGATGCAAATACGTGTAGCCAAGCTCAACCGCAAAGCTTACCTATAACTATCTGGCCTTTGGCAACAATAGCTGCTGCAGGTACAGATATGACAGCTTGTCCGGGTATAGCATTTAGCTTAGGAGCAACGCCTCTAACGGTTGGACAAGGTACATGGACAGTTGTTTCTTCTCCGGGTATTCCATCAGGTGCAGGTACATTCTCAGATATTCATAGCCCAACTTCAACTTTCACAACTGCACAAGGTTTAGGATTATATACTTTCAAATGGACTGTAATAGACCTTGCTCATGGTTGTGGTGGCTCAAATGATGATGTAACAGTAACAATTCAAGATGCAACACCACCAACGTTTGTAGCTGCCGTTGGAACAACAACTCTGCTTCCAATATCAATTATAGCAAATAATGCAGGTTGTACAGCATCGCAAGCATCAATTCAAGCTCTTTTACCTTTACCTGCAAATTACTTAGCTTTGGCAATAGATAATTGTGGGGGTGTTCAGTCTGTTACAAATAATTTGGCTTCATTGCCTTTAACTGTTGGAAATCACAACCTTGTTTGGACAGCAAAAGATTTTGCTAATAACACTACTACTTATACCCAAGTAATTACAGTTACAAATCCAGTAACGGTAGTAACAGTAGCACCAGACGCAGTTTGTTCACCAAGCACAGTAAATTTAACTGCATCAGCTGTTACAACTGGTTCTACTTCTGGTTTAACATTTACTTTCTTTACCGATGCAATAGCTACTGTAACATTGGCAAATCCTGATATGGTTGCTACAAGTGGCACATATTATATCAAAGGAACTAATGCAAATGGTTGTAGTGATGTGAAACCTGTAACAGTAACAGTTAATGCTCAACCAGTGGCAGGAATCACGCCAGTCTCTGCAACATTGACTTGTACTTCTCCAACAATAACTTTAACTGCAACTGGTGGTGGTACTTATCAATGGTCTATTGGTTCAACAATGTTAGGGACAAATGCTGAACAAATGGTTTCGGCTGGAGGTACTTATGTTGTAACTGTTACCAATGCGAATAATTGCACCGCAACGGCGAGTATTGAAGTAATGGAAAACAAAGCTGCACCAATGCCAGGAATTACAAATGCTAATGCAACAATTTGTAGTGGCTCATCTGTAAGTTTATTTGCAGCAGGCACAAGCATAACATCTTATTCTTGGTCAGGACCAAATTCATTTACTTCATCAAGTACAACGAACCCATCAATAATGATTCTGAATGCTCAAACTACTGCAACAGGTACGTATACTCTTACTGTTGCTTATGCCAATGGTTGCACAGCTACAGCAAATTCAAGTGTAACTGTTAATCAAACGCCAACAGCAGTTGTTACTGGTAATTTAGCTCTGAATTGTACTACACCAAGTACAACCTTGACAGCAACTGGAGGAGGCACTTATTTATGGGGAAATGGCGAGACTACTTCAACATTGGCAGTAAGTACAGCAGGAACATTTAGCGTAGTTGTAAGTATGGGAGGCTGTACGAGTTCGGCAAGCGTAACAACGACTTTAGACAATGCAACACCAACAGCAAGCATTACAAATAATAATGGTTTAGCTCTAAACTGTACTGCACCAAGTACAATATTAACAGCAGCAGGTGGTGGTACTTATTCATGGTCTAATTCATTAGGAACAAATGCAAGTATAACAGTTTCAACAGCAGGAACATTTGTAGTAACTGTTAATGGAGCAAATGGTTGTACGAGTACAGCAAGTGTAACCACTACTTTGAATAATACAGCACCAGCGGTTACTATAAGTGGAAATACAGCATTAAATTGTTCAACGCCAAGTACAACATTGGTAGCAAGCGGTACACTCCCATCTTATGTTTGGACTGGTGGAACAACAGGCAATAGTTTGGTAGTAACAACCACAGGAACATTCGTAGTAACTGTTACTGGAGCAAATGGTTGTACAGCAACTGCAAGTGTAACAACGACTTTGGATAATATGGCTCCAATAGCAAATATTACTGGAAATTTGGCATTAAATTGTTCAACGCCAACAACAACCTTGACAGCAACTGGCACAGGAACATCATACCTTTGGACTGGTGGCTCAACGGCTTCAACATTAACTGTAATTGCCTCAGGAACTTACATGGTAACTGTTTCGACTGCCAATGGCTGTACAGCAACTGCAAGTGTAGCAGTAAGTTTGGATAATACAACGCCATCTGATTTAATTACAAATAGCAATGGTTTGGCATTGAATTGTGCAACACCAAGTACAACTTTGACAGCAACTGGTACAGGAACATATTTGTGGGGAATGGGCGAAACGACTTCAAGTATAGTAGTAAGTACAGCAGGAACATTTATGGTCACTGTAACAGGGGAGAATGGTTGCACAGCAACAGCAAGTGTAACAACAACTTTGGACAGTACAACACCAACAGCAAGTATTACCAATAATAATGGTTTGGCTCTAAATTGTACGACACAAAGTACAACTTTAACAGCAACTGGCGGTGGGGCTTATATGTGGTCTAATGCTTTAGGAACAAATGCAAGCATCACAGTTTCTACGGCAGGAACATTTGTAGTAACTGTAACAGGAGCAAATGGTTGTACGAGTACAGCAAGTGTAACCACAACTTTAGATGGTACAACACCAACAATTGTACTTACACAAGCACCTGTAAATATTTGTGATTTTGTTAGTCCTGTTATATTAACAGCTACTGGCGGAGGCACTTATCTTTGGTCAAATGGTGCAACATCTTCAACTATAACAGTGAATGGGATGATGCCAACACCCTATACCGTAACAGTTACATCTCCAAATGGCTGTACTGCAACAGCAAGCATTGTTCCATTGCCAAATGTATTACCTCCGCCATTGGTACATATTAATAATGATAATGGATTAGCTCTAAATTGTACTATCACAAGTACCACATTAACAGCAGGTGGTCCAGTAATATCTTTCCTTTGGTCAACTGGACAAACTACTCCAAGTTTGACAGTAATGAGTGCAGGTACATACAGTGTTACAGGTACGAACATGAATGGTTGCACAGCAACTGCAAGTGTAACTGTAACTTTGGATAATACATTATCAACAAACATTACTTCAGATAATGGTTTAGCTCTGAATTGTACAACACCAACAACAACGCTGACTGCAACTGGCGGTGGAACATATATGTGGGGAACTGGAGAAACTACTTCTACTTTAGTCGTTTCTACTGCTGGAACTTTCAGCGTAACGGTTACTGGAACAAATGGTTGCACAGCAACTGCAAGTGTAATTACGACTTTGGATAATACAACGCCAACAGCAAGTATTACAGGAGATTTAGCTCTGAATTGTACAACACCAACAACAACGCTGACTGCAACTGGCGGTGGAACTTATATGTGGGGAACTGGAGAAACTACTTCTACTTTAGTCGTTTCTACTGCTGGAACATTCAGCGTAACGGTTACTGGAACAAATGGTTGCACAGCAACTGCAAGTGCAATTACTACTTTGGATAATACAACGCCAACAGCAAGTATCACTGGAAACTTAGCTCTGAATTGTGCAACACCAACAACCACGCTGACAGCAACAGGTGGTGGTACTTATCTATGGGGAAGCGGCGAAACTACTTCAACAATAGTAGTAAGTACGGCGGGAACATTCAGCGTAACGGTTACTGGAACAAATGGTTGCACAGCAACTGCAAGTGCAATTACAACTTTGGATAATACAACGCCAACAGCAAGTATCACTGGAAACTTAGCTCTGAATTGTACTACACCAACAACAACATTGACAGCAACTGGCGGTGGTACATACATGTGGGGAACTGGACAAACTACTTCAACATTAGTAGTAAGTACGGCTGGAACTTTCAGCGTAACGGTTACTGGAACAAATGGTTGCACAGCAACTGCAAGTGTAGAAACTACTTTAGATAATACACCTCCAATTGTTGGAATTACTGGAAACTTAGCATTGACTTGTACAACACCAAGTACAACGTTGACAGCTTTTGGTACGGGTATAAGTTATTTATGGACAGGCGGATCAACAGCAGCAACATTGCAAGTTACAACAGCAGGTACATACATGCTAACAGTAACTGAGGCAAACGGTTGTACAGCAACAGCAAGTGTAGTAGCAACTTTAAATAATACTCCTCCTATTTTGGTAATAACAAACCCTGCGACAGTGGCAACACCAAGTACCGTTAATTTAACTTTAGCTGCAGTAACAGTTGGAAGTACATTACCAGTCGGTACAGTATTAAGTTATCATACTGATATGGCAGGAACAATTGCTTTACCAACTCCAGCGGCGGTTGCGGTTTCTGGTACTTATTATATCAAAGCAACTGCACCAAATGGCTGCGTTGATATTAAAGCAGTGGTGGTAACGATAGGCACTTGTCCTGAAAATTTAGTTTTGGTTAGTCCAGCAGATGATTACTCAAATGCACAAACAAAACAAGCAAGTGCAACAATTACGGCAACCAACAAAGTAAATACTGGAGCAAATGTGTTATACAAAGCAGGAAATTCGGTAACGTTACTTCCAGGCTTTAAAGCAGATAGCGGAGCAATATTTAAAGCAGAAATAGGTGGATGTAATTAAAAATAATACATAGTTAATTAACAAAAATGCCATCCCAGCTATCTGGAATGGCATTTTTGTTTGGATTTAAACTAAAAATTTAATGTAATTCTTCACCACAATGCGGACATATTTTCTTTCGTTTGTCGCCTTGTTCCCTTATTTGTTCGGCAAAGCCTGATGCCAAAATACCTGTTGGCAAAGCAAAAATAGCAACACCAAGAATGGCAATAATTCCACCTAAAAACTTACCGAAAGGCGTAATCGGGTGCAAGTCACCATAGCCAACAGTTGTCATAGTATTTACGCCCCACCACATCGCCTGAGGAATACTCGAAAAGGCTCGTGGCTGAGCTTCATGCTCGACATAATAAACTAAACTCGATGAAATAATTAGCATGAAAATAATGAAAACCATACTCAAAATTAATTCTTCTTGTTTTTCTTTCAAAACTCTCTGAATTACACGTAGGGCATGAAAATATTTACTTACACGAAACAAACGTAACATTCTGAGTAAGCGAAGAATACGAATAAAAGCTAAATCTGTCAAGAAAAACGACAAGAAAAAAGGTAAAATAGCTAACAAATCTATCAAACCCCAAGCTGAAAATATGAAGCGAAATCTACCAGAAATTGGATGCTTATATTGCTCATTTTCAACACATGACCAAAGCCTAAGTATATATTCGATAGTAAAAATTATGACTGAAAATACCTCAAAATCAAGAAAATAAGGGTCATAATTTTGCTTTATTTCTGGAACTGTGTGCAAGATAATTGCAATGGTATTGAGAAAAATTATAAGGGTCAGAAAAAGATTAATAACGAAGCCAATACCATTTTTTTGTCGAAGTGAGATTTCGAGCGTATCATGAATTTGTTTTCGGAGTGAAGGCATACGATTGGCTGTTTTTGCTTTTGTTAATAATTTTCAAAACTCATTAATCATTTCCATAAAATTAGTTGAAATATTTTGATTCTGAATATAATCTCGTAAATTCGTTCCTATGATTTCATCGTAATTCCCATTAAAAATGTTTTCTAATTCTTCAAAAACTTCTCGCAGAAACTTTCTTAGTGCCTCATTATTAGCTACTTATGGATTCACAAACATGAACTTCCTTACTTTTAATGACAAACTAAAAACCATCAAACCCGCAGCCTTAAAGAAAGGTGATACAATTGGTTTGGTTTGCCCCGCCTATTCTGCTTTTATCAAAGAAGAAGTACAAATCGCCATTGAAGGTTTGCAAGTGATGGGTTTTAAAGTGGTTCAAGGAAAGCATATTTTCGACCGTTATGGTTACTTGGCAGGAAAAGATGAAGACCGTGCCGCAGACATCAATGAAATGTTTGCTGATAATAAAATTGATGCAATCATGGCAATGCACGGAGGCTGGGGTTGTGCCAGAATTTTGCCCCTTTTAGACTACGAACTCATCAAGAAAAACCCCAAAGTATTTATTGGTTATAGCGACATAACTGCCTTATTATTAGGTATTTACAGTCAAACTGGACTCGTTACTTTTCACGGACCCGTTGGTTCTTCTACTTGGAATAATTTTTCGGTTGAGTATTTCAAAAATACATTAATTGAAGGAAATGCTACCAAAATGACTAATCCTGTAAGAAAAGGAGATAGTTTGGTACAAATGGAAGACCGAATTATTACCATTAATTCGGGTAAAGCAACGGGCAAATTAATAGGTGGAAACCTGACGGTGCTTTCACATATTCTTGGCTCAAAATATGTCCCAGATTTCACAGGAGCAATTTTATTTCTTGAAGATGTGCAAGAAGACACTTATCGCATTGACCGCATGATTACGCAATTAAAATTAGCTGGAATTTTGAACCAAATTGCAGGTTTTGTTTTCGGAAAATGTACCGACTGCCCCCCATCCAAAGGGAATTATGGCTCGCTTACACTCGAAGATATTTTTGAAGACCACATCAAACCACTCAAAATTCCAGCATTTTCGGGAGCAATGATTGGACATATCAAAGATAAATTTACTGTACCCATTGGCATCGAAGCCATCATTGATGCCGACGAAGGAATTATAAAATTGAAAGAATCGGCGGTTTTGTAGTTGCTAAGAACTTATTTTGAAATTTTTGATTTAGTAAAAAAAATCTTTATCGTTTTAAACCTTTTGTATGCTTCTTGAATCAAAGAAACATAATTCAAAAAAACTATCAATTTTAAACCAATTTAAAACATGAAAACTACAATCAAATTACTCGGATTTGCTCTTGCATTAACAACTTTTTCAACAATTAATGCTCAGGCACAGGCTCGCCACGACCGCAGAGAAGATGTGCGTGACCATCGTGAAGATGTACGTGATAAAAAAGAAGACCGTAAAGACAAAGCCGAAGACCGACGTGATAAGGCTGAGGATATTCGTGATAAAAAAGAAGACATCAGAGATGCCAAACATAATGGTGGGAAAAAAGATCGTTTGGAATATATTAGAGATGCCAAAGAGGATGTGCGTGATGCAAAAGAAGATGTGAAAGACAAAAAAGAAGATAAAAGAGATAGAAAAGAAGATGTCCGTGATAGAAAAGAAGACCGCCGTGATAGACGTAGAGGTTCTTATTGAAATGTCTGCAGCCCACAGTCAATAGACGACTGGTGCATTAAAATTTAAGTATTTTGTAGAGCCAAAAGGTGAGTTTAATATCACTTTTTGTCTTTTTTATGAAAAATAGATAACTTTTCAAACAATCTCAAAATAACGTTTCAATTCCCAATCACTTACGGCTTTGGCGTGTTGCCTCCACTCCCACTCACGAGTTTGGGTAAAATGTTCGACAAATCTTTCTCCAAAAAGCTCTTTTGCTACATCCGAATTTTTCATTGCTTGCGTAGCTTCATCGAGGTTTCTTGGCAAAATTCCGTTGCTAATATCTCGATAACCGTTGCCCACAGTTGCAGCTTGAGTTAGTTTCAAATTTTTGCGAATACCATACAAACCTGCTGCCAAACAAGCTGCCAATGCCAAATATGGGTTGGTATCTGAGCCAACCACACGAGTTTCGAGGCGACAAGATTTTTTGCCCAAAGGCAATGCACGCAATGCTACGGTGCGATTATCAATGCCCCAAGTAAGTGTTGTCGGAGCCCACGCACCTTCAACTAATCTTTTATAACTATTGATTGTTGGAGCAATCATTGGCAAGATAAATGGCAAGCAAAATAGCTGACCAGCTATGTAACTTTCCATGAATTTACTAATATTGTTGGGAGACTTTTCATCATAAAAAAGGTTTTTCTCTTCCTCAGCGTCCCAAAGGCTTTGATGGACGTGTCCGCTGCAACCAGGCAGGTTTTCATTGATTTTTGCCATGAAAGTTGCCATAATTCCTAATTTATTGGCAATTTCTTTCACCGAAGTTTTGAATAAAATGGCTCTGTCGGCAGCTTTCAAAATTTCAGAATACGCAATGGCAGCTTCGTAAACCCCAGGCCCAGTTTCGGTGTGAAGTCCTTCGACTGGAATATCAAATTTGGTGAGTTGTTCAAACAAATTTGTCATAAAATCGTTACGTAAACTGCTCCGCAAAAGCGAATAGCCAAACATTCCGGGCGTAAGTGGCGTAAGGTTTTGAAAACCTTTTTGGTGAATGGTGGCTGGAGTTTCTTCAAAATTAAACCATTCAAATTCTTGTGAAAAAAAAGCCTTAAACCCTTGATTATCAGCATCTTGAATCACTTTTTTTAATAAAGTTCGAGGGCAAACTTCGGCAGCACCTTCAATGAATTCTCCCAAGAAAAAAGGTACATCATTTTCCCAAGGAATTTTACGAAAAGTCGTTAAATCAAGCTTTGCTTTGGCATCTGGGTAGCCAGAATGCCAACCTGTAAAAGTGCCATTATCATAACAAACATCTGCCATATCCCAGCCAAAAACCACATCACAAAAACCAAGTTCGCCTTCAATAACGGACATGAATTTTTCTTTGCTGATGTATTTTCCACGCAAAACGCCATCAATATCCGCAATGGCTAATTTTACTTTTCCCGAAGGATGGGAGTTTACGTATTCTATTATTTGTTGGGTAGTCATGATTACTTTATGCTTTGTTGTTTATTGTCGGCATTTTTCACTCCAAAAGGAGAAGCTGAGAGATATATTTTGCGTTAATTAATTGATTATCAAACATTTACTTCTTTCGTCGAATTAGAGTTCCAAACATTGAAAACTTCGCTAAAATGAATGAATTATATAAAAAGTATCATCTAAATTCTTTTAAAACTATAATTTTCTACTATCTTACCTCCAAAATACATTATAAAAATTCCTCCACCTGCTTCTCCATTAAATTCTATTGCTAAATCATTAGTAGAGTTAAAAAACATTTTCATTTGTATATTTCGATAACGATGAAAAATCAAAGGAACTCCTTCATTATATTTGTTTTTGTCAATATTAATAGTTCCGTTTTTATACTCATATTTTACTTTTGCAATTCGTGTTTCGTTCTTATTCTTAATAATCAAGTTAAGGTTTTTATTATCCAATATTTTAATTTCAAATGTTGAAAGTGAATCCATAGCAAAAGTTCTAAAATTGAATGGCTTAACAAAACTCCCAAAATAGGCTTTTGTTGATGGACTTACATTGCGTTCAGGCTCATTTGCCACGTTTGAAAAGTTACCCTCAAATTTTAAAACTTGATTATTGTTTAATATTTGTTTTGTCTTACAAGAAAAATTTATGAATAGAAACAAAGTGTAAAAGAATATTTTTTTCATTTCTATTTTTGTTTGTTCTTTTTCCAATTTGGAGAAAGAAGATATTTGCATTATTTCGAAAACTTAGAAACGCTGGCAGGGGCTTGAAGCCCTGCCAGCGTTCATTAATGTACAGGTTTATCAGGAGCAGGTGCCGAAGCATGATAGCCTAAATCTCGAATCATTTTTGCGTATTTTTCCATCAATTCCATAACTTTTTCACGGTTTTTTGAGCGAACAATGATGCCAATATGATACTCTTCATTCATTTTCCAGACAATTTCTGGGTCATTGAAAGGAGCATAATCGGGGTATTGGTGCGACGAAAGCGAAATGACAATTCCTGAATAATAATCTTCCACTTTTGGCAATTCATAAACTCCATTTGTAGCAACCGCTGTCTCTATTTTTGCCCATTCTCGCCACAAATTTATGCCCGACGAAAACTCAACCATTTCTGCCAGATTTGCTCCACCTACACGAGAAGCTGTTTCCAGAAAATAAAATTTTCCATCTTCATGACATTTTATCATTTCGGTATGTGAAGCACTGAATTTCAAGCCAAATGCCTTCATTACTTGCTCATTCATTTTCTTCAAAGCCTTGTCGTCTTTTGAGTCATGTTCGACAGTAACTGAGCGAAAAATGCCGCCTCCGTGAGCAACTTCCAAAGGCGTATTGAGGTATTGATTGCTTCTTGAAAAAATCACTTTTCCTTCAACCGTCAGGGCATCAACATGATACACATCGCCAGGTTTGAATTGCTCTATCAAAAAATTATGTCTTTCATCCCCCAAAGAATGTATGGTGTCCCATGCTTCTTGAAAACTATAAACTTTCTTTATTCCTGCCGCCGAAGCCTCTGAACGAGGTTTTATGACCCATGGAGGCGAAGTTTTTTGCAAATATTCGGTAATATCAATGTCATGAAAAAGCGGACTAAAAGGCGGTACAGCAATGCCAGAATCTTGTGCTTGCACTCGCATAGCCAATTTATCTCGAAAATAGCGAGCCGTAGTTTGTCCCATGCCAGGAATTCGGAAATGCTCACGCACTAAAGCTGCTTTTTCTACATCAAAATCATCTAAAGCAACTACTCGGTCTATCTTTTTGCTACGCATAAAACCCGACAACCCCGTTAGTATTTTTTGGTAGGTATCGAAGGTATTCTCTACATTATCCAAATAAAAAAACTCATCAACTGACTCACGAGGCCAAGGCTTATGTTCTAACTTTTTATTGGTCAATAAATAAACGGTGTTTCCTTCGGCTTTGCAAGATTTCAGAAACTCAACTCCTTTGAAGTAAGTACAAATACAGAGAAAATTCATGGTTTATAATTTTGTTTGGGTGAAGTCTGATATTTTATTCGATATTCGATATTTTTTTTGACTTTGGCAAATTATCGAAGTTATTTAAGTTAGAAAGTAACAAGTTAAAAAGTGTCAAACATTTGACAATCAACGGTTTATGACAAATAATTATTCAAAAACTATAACAATAAAAAAGCTCCCTGTTTTTTGAACAGAGAGCTTTTTTTAAAGAAAATATTCTACGCAGTATGCCTAAAACCTACTACCTAAAACCTAATTTCTAAAATCTTATTTTGCTTTTTTCTTCGCTGCTGGAGTTGAACCAGTCGCTGGGGCAGGAGCAGGAGCTGCCGCACCTGTTACTTCACCTTTGATAGTCAAAATAACAGTTGCATTTTCTGCTGAACTTGTTACAGTGATAGTTTTTGTAAATGCACCTGGGCGACCAGATGTATTATAACCAACTTTGATTACACTTTTGCCACCTGGAGCAATTGCGTCTTTCGACCACTCTGGAGTTGTGCAACCACATGAAGCCATTGCATTTGAAATTACTACTGGTGCTGTACCTGTGTTTGTTACTTCAAAGTTGTAAGTAGCTAAAGGACCTTCAGTCAATTTACCGAAATCATGTACTTCTTTGTTAAATTTTAATACGCCTTGTGCTTGAATTGAAGCTACAAAAGCAAAAACTACTGCGATTGTTGAAAATAATTTTTTCATTGGAATTTGTTAAATTTTAAAAGTTAAAAAATGATTTTTTATTAGTAAAGCATAATCTTTACGCAAATAAACATCATTAAATATATATGTACCAAATTTTTAACAAGTCATTAACAAAATTTCTCTGTGAAGCAATTTTTTGAAAATGATTTATTTTCTCATAACTTTACATCATAATTAGTTGTCATACTAACTATTTATGAACCAAAATAAGTAGAATTACCTTAATTCTTCATCATCTTATGACCGAACTCCTTGACCCAATCACTTCGACGGATGTACTTCTTACTCAACAAGAAGTGCTAAACGATTACCGCATTGCTTGCGAAAGCCGTGAAGTTAGTTACATCGGGCGGCAGGATGTGTTTAGGGGGCGAGCCAAATTTGGCGTCTTTGGTGATGGAAAAGAAGTTGCTCAATTGGCAATGTCGAAAGTTTTTCGCAAAGGTGATTTTCGCTCAGGATACTATCGAGACCAAACTTTTTTGGCTGCCATCGATGTACTTAATTGGCAACAATTTTTTGCACAATTATATGCCCATACTGATATTGCTCATGACCCATTTACAGGTGGTCGTTCGATGAATGCTCACTACGGAAATCATTGGATTGATGCTCAAGGCGAATGGCTCGACCAAACGCAAATGTATAATACCGTTTGCGATGTTTCTTCTACTGCGGGTCAAATGCCCCGTGCAGTTGGATTAGCTTATGCTTCAAAACTTTTTCGCCAAAACCCTGATTTACAGGCACTTACAAAATTTTCTCATCAAGGAAACGAAGTTTGTTTTGCTACAATTGGCGATGCCTCTACTTCTCAAGGAATGTTTTTTGAGTCGATAAATGCCGCTGGTGTACTGCAAATTCCGCTTATATTTTCGGTTTGGGATGATGGTTTTGGTATTTCTGTACCAATAGAATATCAAACTACAAAGTCGAGTATTTCGGAAGCATTGGCAGGATTTCAAAGAGAAAATGGCACAAATGGCTTAGAAATTATTGTAGCAAGAGCATGGAATTATGTTGAACTTATTGAGGCATACCAAAGAGCCGCACGCTATGCCCGTGACCAACATGTGCCTGTTTTGGTTCATGTGATAGAAACAACGCAGCCACAAGGACACTCAACTTCGGGTTCGCACGAGCGTTATAAAACTAAGGAAAGATTAGCTTATGAGCATGAATTTGACTGTAATGTACATTTTCGTGAATGGATTTTAGAAAATAATTATGGTACAGAAGAAGAGTTAAAAGAAATAGAAACAAAGGCAAAAGATATTGCAAAAAAATCTCGTAATGCTGCATGGACTGCCTACAGAGATTCATTAAAACCTGAGTATGAACAAGCCATTGTTTTACTAAAAAAAGCCTCTACTGAGAGTAAAAGTGCAAAAGCAATTGCTGAAATTAAAGATGGTTTAGAAAAAACTGAAAATCCTGTCCGAAGAGATGTAGTTTCGGCAATGAAAAAAGCCATTCGTTTATTACGTTTTGAAGAAAATTCATCAAAAAAAGGCATTTTAGCATGGTTTAAGGAAATTGCTCCCGAAAACTATATAAGATTTAATTCGCATCTTCTAAGCGAATTTCCAACTTCGCCAATGAATGTCAAAGGTATTGCTCCAACTTATAATGAGCATAGCCAAATTGTTGATGGGCGAGAAATTATTAATACTTTTTTTGATAAATTACTTGAAAACGACCCTCGTATTTTTGCTTTGGGTGAAGATGTAGGCAAGATTGGAGACGTAAATCAAGGTTTTGCAGGATTACAAGAAAAACACGGCGAATTGCGAGTAACCGATGCAGGAATTCGTGAAACAACCATTATTGGGCAAGGAATTGGTGCAGCCATGCGTGGTTTGCGTCCAATTGTAGAGATTCAATATTTCGACTATATATATTATGCTTTGGCAACCCTCACCGACGACTTGGCAACGCTTCGTTATCGAACAGTCGGAAAACAATTTGCTCCGCTAATAGTTCGTACACGTGGGCATCGTTTGGAAGGAATTTGGCACTCAGGTTCACCTATGGCAGCTATGCTTGGTTCGTTGCGAGGAATGCACATTTTAGTTCCTCGAAATATGGTTCAAGCGGCAGGTTTTTATAATACAATTCTAAAAGGCGATGACCCAGCATTGATTATTGAATGTTTGAATGGCTATCGAATTAAGGAAAAAATGCCCTCAAATTTGACTGAGATTTGCTTGCCTTTGGGTATTCCCGAAACTTTGAAAGAAGGCACAGACTTGACGATTGTAACTTATGGTTCGATGTGCCGAATTGTGATGGAAGCAGCAGCACAATTAGAGGAAATAGGCATCTATGCCGAAATAATTGATGTGCAGTCATTGCTGCCTTTCGACATAAATTACAAAATTGTTGAGTCAATAAAAAAGACAAATCGAGTAATTTTTGCAGACGAAGATGTGCCAGGCGGAGGTTCGGCATACATGATGCAACAAGTGCTTGATGGTCAAAATGCTTATCGTTGGTTAGATTCTGCCCCTATTGCCATCGCTTCTCAGGCACACCGCCCCGCTTATGCTTCTGACGGAGATTACTTCTCGAAACCAAATGCCGAAACTATTTTTGATGCCGCTTATGAAATAATGCACGAAGCCAAACCTTCAGTTTTTCCGAGTTTATATTGAACGATTGTTACTATTTATTCTTACCAAGTTTTATATAACTCATGTTACGCATGAAAAAGCCTTTCGGGCTTCGGGGCAGAGTAACTCTTGCTAAATTTGTGTAAGTCTTTCTTTATTTTATCAACAAAAAATATAATATTTTGCTAAAAGTATCCTTTTCTATGAAAAACCTCTACATTATTCTATTTACATTTATTTTTTCACAATCATTTGGACAAGTCATTTTCAAAGAAGGGTTTAAATATACCGAAAATTCACTTTTGACCGCTAATGGCTGGACAGCCCATAGTGGAGGCGGCACAAATACCATAAAAGTAAGCAGTGGACTTAGCCAAGGCACATTAAGTGTTGAGGGTGGCTCGGCGATTCTTACAACTTCGGGCGAAGACATTAACCGTCAAATAACAAACCAAGTTTCTACGGGTTCGGTTTATACAAGGTTTTTGCTAAATGTAACAGCCGCCCAAGATGCGGGCGATTATTTTTTTCATTTAGGTCCAAAAGACTTAGGAACAATTTTTAGAGGAAAAGTTTTTGTTAAAAAAAGTGGTGTGGGCTTTCAGATTGGCGTAACAAAAGCAAGCAATATTCCTAATTATGGTGCTACGGTTTATGATTTGAACACAACAATTATAGTTGTGATGAAATATACTTTCAAAACTACAAGTACAACTGACGATGAGGTGGTTTTGTATGTAAATCCGACAATTGATAAAGAGCCAACAACTGCACTTTCAACTACTCCAGCTGGCGAAACAGACTTAGAAAATATAGGCTCAGTGGCTCTCAGACAAGGAGCTGCCGCCAATGCACCCAATGTAAAAGTTGATGAAATTGTAGTAGGAACAACTTGGAATGATGTTTTTAGTGTTTCGAATTCTGCGGATATTTCACTTAAAAACTTACCTCAAATGCTCAATAAAATATCAAATCAGCTTCCAAATAGCTATAAAATTGATATTACAGGAAGTAATTTGGAGGGAGATTTAGAAATTTTACCCGAAAATGAAAAGAATTTTGAAGTTTCCAAAGATGATAAAAACTGGGAAATAATGATTTCTTATAAAATTCAAAATAAGCAAATCAATGACGCTTTTTATGTTAGAGTTTCTGATAAATTGAATAACATACAATTTGGAAAACAAAATCTTGTGGTCAGATACGGAGCTACTTCAAATTATAAAGTTTTGACAACAGCTCCGCTTAATTTTCAAATTACAGAAACGATTTTAGGATTTACTAAAGTTTCGATTATTAAAACAATTGCCGAACAAACTACTGTGAAAGCAGCAGGCAGAGTTACAGGCGAAGTAAACAGTCTACTATATATTCAAGACGAAAGTGGTGGAATTCCTGTCAGCGGAACTTTCGCCAATCTCAAATTAGGCGATTCCGTGCAGGTTTCGGGGAAATTATCAAATATCAGCAAGCAGTTAGTTATTCAAGCTACTGATTTTACAAAAATAGGCACGACTAACAAAATTCTTTTACCAAAAACCATCACTTCTGCCCAATTATCTGCCAATGAAGGCAACTTGATTTCGGTACAAAATATTAATTTTTCAGACAAAAAATTCGTCTTTTTGCCCAACACCAACTACACAATTTCGGACGGAACAAATGCCTCAACAGTCAGAGTTTGGGAAACCACCGATATTGATGGCTTGACCAAACCACAAGGAAATATAGCGATTACGGGCATTGTGGGGCGTTTTAATGATGGTTTTCAAATTTATCCACGTTTTAAAGCAGATATTCCAACGGCGGCGGCTTTGCCAAAAACGAATTCAACTATCAGCTTAGACAAAACCTTAGACGTAGCCGCTTGGAACGTTTATTGGTTTGGAAATAAGGCAAATGGAGCAACTGACGAGGCACTTCAACAAACCAATGTCAAGCGAGTTTTAGATTCGCTAAAAGCTGATTTATACGTACTTTCGGAGGTGTCAAACCCTACGGCTTTTACAGATTTAGTTGCAAAAATGATAGGTTTTAAAGGCTTATGTTCGACTGCGATTTCGGCAGGTGGTGTGGCAGACGATGCCCAGCGAGTTTGTTTTATTTATAAAGAAAGTGTCATTACTGCCATTTCTTCAAAACCTTTGCTGAAAGGCACGACTCCGATTGCCAATTATCCTGATACTTTTGATCGTTTTTGGGCAAGTGGAAGGCTACCATTTTTGTTTGTATGCGATGCTAATGTTGATGGTGTAAAGCGTCGCTTAAACGTGGTTGGTATACACGCAAGGGCAAATACAGCTTCTGATATTCCGAATAGCGAAAGGATTTTTCAGCAAAGAAAAATTGATGTGGAAGTGCTGAAGGATTCGCTTGATAAGCAGTTCAAAGACGAGTTGGTTATGATAGCTGGCGACTTTAATGATGATGTTGATGAAAATGTTGTGGCGGGCATTTCGACCAAAGAATCTTCGTACAAAAAATTTGTTGATGACACCGAAAATTGGCAAGCAATTACCAAAACTTTGAGCGATAATGGATACAGAACTTACATCGGTGAAGACAATGTAATTGACCACATTTTAATTTCTAACAAGCTGAAAACCAGTTACTTACAAAATTCTGTAAGGGTAGAGTTGCCTTTTATGTACCTCAATAATTATAGAAATACAACTTCCGACCATATTCCAGTGATGGCTCGTTTTCAGTTGCAAGCATTGCCTTTGGCAACAGAAGAAAATGTTAAAAACTTTGGCAAAATTTACCCAAATCCAAGCAATGGAAACATCGAATTTGACATTGATGATGCCTTCAAATCTCAAAGTTTCACCTATACATTTTCTGACCAAGTAGGGCAAGTTTTTTATTCCGAAAAAGGAAATTGGAGCGAAGTTAAAGGGAAAATGAATGAAGCTTTGAAAGGAAAAGCAACAGGGATTTATTTCTTGAAAATTGCAGACGAAAAAAAGAAACAAGTTTTTAAGGTTTTAATTGAGAAGTAGAGAGCGTTTGGTTTATAATTATAGATAAATAAGGCTTCACATAGTGCGAAGCCTTATTTGATAAGGTTGGTTGCCGAGTAATATCACCAATCAATGGTTGGTTACCGAGTGAATCGGACGACCGCTGCTGACGAAGCATCAACCATAACCACCTCTAAACTTATACGTACTCGCCACTTTATCAATAGCTACAATATAGGCAGCCAAACGCAACGAAACACCATGCTTTTGCGAAGTTGCAAACACATTATCAAAAGCATCTTTCATCATGCGGTCAGAGCGACGATTGATGCGGTCGAGTGTCCATTTATAACCAATGCGGTTTTGTACCCATTCAAAATACGACACCGTAACGCCACCGGCATTTGCCAAAATATCAGGCACAACCATAATGCCTTTTTCATTAATAATATCATCAGCACTTGCCGAAGTCGGTCCATTTGCCCCTTCTACAATTAATCTTGCTTGAATTTTTGCAGCATTGTCATGCGTAATTACATCTTCCGTGGCAGCAGGCACTAAAACATCAACACTCAATGCTAATAATTCTTCATTTGAAATCAAATCTGCCTCTTTATAGCCTTCCAATGTGCCATTATTTGCATTTCGGAAAGCCATTGCTTTTTCAACATCAATGCCTTTTGCATTATAATACGCTCCCGAAATATCGCTCAACCCACAAATTGTTACACCTTTTTCCTGCAAAAGTTTGGCTGCAAACGAACCAACATTGCCAAAACCCTGCACAGCGGCCGTAGCTTTATATGGATTAAGGCGAAGTTTTTCCATTCCTGCCAAAGCCGAAACCATGACTCCTCTGCCAGTTGCTTCGGTTCGCCCCAACGAACCGCCCAAAACCAACGGTTTGCCAGTTACCACAGCATTGACCGTCATTCCTTTTGCCTTTGAATATTCGTCCATTAACCATGCCATTTCACGAGGTCCAGTTCCCATATCTGGTGCTGGAATATCTTTATCTGGACCAAAAATATCAAGCATTGAAATAGTGTAGGCACGTGTCAAACGTTCCATTTCACCTGCCGACATTTCTCTTGGGTTACATGCGATTCCACCTTTTGCTCCTCCATAAGGAATATCAATAACGGCACATTTCCAAGTCATCCATGCTGCCAAAGCTCGTACTTCGTCAATATTGACGGCGGGGTCGAAGCGAATACCGCCTTTACTTGGTCCTAAAATAGTAGAATGAATAACTCGGTAGCCTTCAAAAACTTTGATTTGACCATTATCCATCATTACAGGTAAGCCAACAGTTACTTGACGAGCAGGAACTTTCAAGATGTAATACATTTCTTCACTGATTCCCAAAATCTTCACCGCTGCGTCAAATCTTTGCATCATTGACTCCAAAGGATTCTCTTTATCCTTGATTGGAGCAGGTTCTAAATATGTCATAAACAGAATAATATTTTGTTTGTGAATTTAGTTTCACGGTGCAAACTTAGAAAAAAGAAATTGTTTCTTAAAATAGTTAAATTTTTGACGAAAATTTTCACAATATATTTGGTCAGAATACCCAATGCTATATTTGAAATTTACAGTAAAACCAAATAATTTACTGTGTTTAAACAAATACCATTAAATAAATTTTTTTTTACTATTTTTAATATTTTTTGGGCCATCATTGTTTTACTCTATCAAAAAGCTATATTTGTGGGATTTTTCAAAAATGCCCAGAATATAACATTTACTGCAAAAAAAACTATGACAGCAGTTGAAGAAAAGACCCGATATTCAGAAGCTGAACTAAGGGAGTTTGAGGTAATTATTACTCAAAAATTAGATGCAACTCGCACCGAGCTGAATTTTATTAGAGAAACCCTCAGTCGCAAAAATGATAATGGTACAGATTATTTTGCCAACAGCACCAAACTCATGGAAGATGGGGCAGATGTTAGCGAAAAAGAACAATTAAGTCAGTCGGCGGGGCGTTTGCAGAAATTTGCTCAACAATTAGAAGCAGCATTGATTCGCATCAAAAATGGTACGTATGGCGTTTGTCGTGATTCAGGAAAACTCATTCCGAAGGAGCGTTTGAGGGCAGTTCCGCACACGCAGCAAACGATTGAAGCAAAATTGAAGGCTGCAAATTAAGTTTTAGGAAAAAAATCCAATATAAAATCCTCCTTGAAAAATAGCTGTAAAAGCAGATTTTTTTCAAGGTATAAAGTTTATTTTGTCTATAAAAAAAGCCTCTTTGTCGGAGGCTTTTTGCTTTTTTGAGATTTTCTCTACTTATTTGTTAAAAAAAACTTCTCAACATGAAAAAAACATTTATCCTAACCCTCATTTTCTTACAATTACTTGTTAGTCAAGCATTTAGCCAAGTGGCAGATAGCTACTATTTACCTCAAAATATTACTTATGATGCCTCGATTCCAACTCCTCAAAAGTTTTTGGGCTATCAAGTTGGCGAACAGCACGTAACGCCTTACGAAACAATTACTTACATGAAAGAATTGGCACGACATTCCAACCGTTTTCGAGTAGAAACGTATGCCAAAACCTTTGAAAACCGTGAATTGTTGCTCATTACAGTAACTTCTCCGCAAAATCATGGACGCATAGAACAAATCAAAACCGAACATCAAAAACTTGTAAATCCTTCACAATCAGGCAGTTTAGACTTGCAAAAAATGCCAATCGTTGTCTGGATGGGCTATTCGGTGCATGGAAATGAGGCGAGTGGCACAAACTCAAATTTGATGTCGGCTTATTATTTGGCTGCCGCACAAGGGGCTGGCATTGACTCGCTTTTGAATGAAACTATTATTCTGATTGACCCCGTAATCAATGCTGACGGTGGAAATCGTTTTGCAACTTGGGTGAATATCAATCGAAGTAATAATTTGGTGAGTGATATAAATAGCCGAGAATTTAGCGAAACTTGGCCCGGCGGTCGCTCCAACCATTATTGGTTCGACATGAACCGTGATTGGCTTTATCAACAAATGCCTGAAAGTAAAGGTCGTTTGGTGAAGTTTTATGACTGGCGACCAAATATTTTGACCGACCACCACGAAATGGGCAGCAATTCGAGCTTTTTCTTTCAACCAGGAATTCCTGCACGCACGCACCCAATGACACCAAAGCGTAATATTGATTTGACCATAAAATTTGGCAAATACCAAGCGGCGGGCATGGACAAAATAGGTTCGGCATATTATACACAAGAAAATTACGACGATTTTTATTATGGAAAAGGTTCTACCCTACCCGATGTCAATGGTTCGATAGGCATTTTGTTTGAGCAAGCCTCTTCTCGTGGGCATTTGCAAGAAACTACTAATGGTGTTTTGAGCTTTCCGTTTACAGTTCGTAACCAATTTACTGCCACATTATCAACGCTGCGTGCTGGGCGTGAAATGCGTGTAGAATTGCTCGAACACATGAGGTCTTTTTATAAAGAAACTTCGACCGATGCCGTGAAAGGCTATGTATTTGGCAATAGCAATGATGCCGCAAAAACTTGGGAAATGATTAATATGTTGAAACGAAATCAGATTGATGTTTATCGAGTTTCTAAAGATGAACGTATTGATAATCAAGGCTTTAGCAAAGAAAACTCCTTCGTTGTGCCGATGAATCAACCGCAACATCGCCTCATAAAATCTTTGTTTGAAAAGCGTACAACTTTTGAAGATAGTTTGTTTTATGACATTTCGGCATGGTCGCTGCAATATTGTATGAATATGCCAATGGCTGAGGCAAAAACAGCAATTTCGTTAGGTGAAAAAGTAGAAAAAAATGATTTTCCGAAAGGGAAAGTTTATGGAAAAAGTCCTTATGCTTACTTTTTTGAGTGGAACAGTTATTATGCTCCACGTACCGCTTACGAATTATTGAAAAAAGGCTATAACCTAAAAGTTGCCTTTGAGCCATTTAAGGCAGTTGTTGAAGGCAAAGAAAAGGCTTTCGATTATGGCACAATTCAGATTTTTAGTAATGGCTCTGACCCTTCGGCTTTGCTTCAAACGCTTGCCGAAAGAGATGGCGTAGATTTTTATGCAACTCAAACAGGTCTTACGCCCGACGGAATAGATTTGGGCAGCGAAAAATTCAGAAAAATGCGAACACCAAAAGTTTTGATGTTGGTAGGAACGGGCGTGCAATCAACCGACGCGGGCGAAATTTGGCATTTGCTTGACACACGAATTAATATTCCACTGACCTTCGCAGACATCGAAACCGTCAATCGAGTAGCTTTGGAAAAGTACACTCATATTTTAATGGCAGGAGGAAATTATAACAATCTTTCTGACGAAAAAATTAAGCGTTTTGTGCAAGGCGGCGGTGTGCTTGTTGCCATGACAGATGCCGTAGAATGGATTTCTACAAAGAAAATAGCCAATATTACAATAAAAGAGAAGCCAAATAATGATGGTGCTGGAGAAAAACGTTCTTATAATTTACAGGAAAAATATACAGGTGCTTTAGAAACCGCAGGAACTATTTTTGAAGCAAAAATTGACCCTTCGCACCCGCTTTGTTTTGGTTATCAACAAAATAAATTGGCTTTGTTTAAAGACAATAATATTTTCATGGAAGACACCAAAAATCCTTATAATACACCTTTGGTTTTCACGGCAAATCCTTTGTTGGCAGGTTATGTTCATTCAAAAAATGAGAAGTTGATTAAAAATTCGCCTGCCGTCATTGCCTTAAATGTTGGTGCAGGGCGAGTAATTGCGATGTCCGAAAATCCAAATTTCAGGGCATTTTGGTATGGTACAAATAAGTTGTTTTTGAATACTCTTTTCTTTGGAAATTTGATTGGTGGTGGTAGATTTGGTGGAGAGGAGTAAAATACACAACAGAATTACGATTTACGAATTACGATTTACGAAAGCAGCTGATTATCAAGCATCTACGGCTTTTTGTAACCCGAAAATCAATTTCTGATGTGTATATACAAAAACGAGCCAAAATCTCAGAAAGATTTTGGCTCGTTTTTATTTTATAGACAAAATTCCAAAATCGACAACTACTTATCATTCAAAATCATCGGCGTATTTCCTTTTCCGCCCATGATAATTATCTTCGTATTGGCTGATGTTGCAATCTCTTTTTGGGCTTTAATCATTTCATACTGCAATTGCTTGTCGGTCAAAGTTGTGGTAATGATTCTTTGATAGTCCGAAATACCTTGAGCTTCTACACGCTTACGCTCGGCTTCTTGTTTTTCTTTTTGCAAGACAAACTGCATTTTTTGAGCTTCTTGCTCGGCATTGATTTTCGACTCAATGGTTTTTTTAACTGATTCTGGCAAATTGATATTTCTGACCAATAATTGCTCTAAAACTAAACCTCTTGATTTAAAATCAGTTTCAATAGACTTGAATATTTTTCCTTGAAATTCATCTCTTTTCGTAGAATATAAAGCAACCGCTTCATAATAAGCAGCAATATCACGAATACGTGTACGTGTAATCGGACGAACGATTACATCTTCATAATTTCCTCCGATTTTCTTTAAAATCGTTGGAGCTTGGTCGGGTTGAACTCGGTAAAGAACCGTCAAATCAATGACCACTTCCAAACCATCAGACGATAGCACACGAATGGCATCATCACCTGCTTGTTTGCCTTCGTCATGTACGCCCGACATCGTGTAATTTTGCGTACGGGTATCAAATTCAGTAACTTCTACCAATGGGTTCACAAAGTTTAGTCCACTCGTAAGTGTACCTTCTTTTACATTTCCAAAAAGCGACTGCACACCAACTCGACCTGCATCAATTTGTTTGACAGTGGAAGATGCAAGCCCTAAAAGAATCAAAATAATACCCACTACTTTGAGCGGGCGAGAAAAACGAGCAAACTGTAATGATGGGGTGTTGATAGCAAATCCTACTATCAAGATAATGACACCGATTGTTAAAAAAAACATGGTTTTGTATTGGTTTAGATATTGGTTGCTAACAAAAGCGGAGCAAACGTACTGCAAGGTGCGAGATATTATTCAATATTTACATGAAAGGTGATTTTTCAATTAATTTAATGAGGTTTTAATGATGAAGTTTTAAGATGAGAAAAACTATTCTGAACGTTATTTTAGTAGTAAAATACAACTTATCCACAATTGTACCCACTTACTAATTTTACAAGCTATTTGCAGAAACCCGTGCCAAACTTGGTACGCTTTTTAGACTTACATAATCAGAGTAGAATTTTTTCATAGTTTGAAAGAGTTAAGTGCTTTCTTGTTTTCCATGAACGACAGAACCGAGCTATCAATCTTTAGGTAGCTCGGTCTTTTTTTTGTCAAAATGCTTCCCCAATCGTCAGATATAAATTTCCTTTTTCGCCAGGTTGAATGCCATAATCAACTCTAATATTTATATGTTCTTTTTTAATTGCTTTGATGCGTAGTCCACAACCATAAGTAAACTTTGGTTTATTGAAACGTATCAGATTTTTATCATCGCCCAAATACCCTAATGAACTAAAAGCGGTTAATCCCAAAAACTTCCAAACTTCAAATCGGCCTTCAGCTTGTAATAGGAAAAAGTTTTTATCACGAAATTTGCCTTCAAAAAGTCCACGCATTTTCTTTGCTCCGCCCAACAATGAAAGTTGGTTAAATGGAACATTTTGCCCTTGAATAAAGCTTCCATACAAATTACTTGCAAACACTATTTTCTTGCTAATTGATTGATAGTTAGCGGCATCCAGCACAATTCGATTAAAATTCCGGTCAGCTCCGAAGACTTTCAAAGTTGGTAAAATATAAAATTCCGCAAATGTTCCTTTACGTGGATAAAAAACTGCGTCACGGGAATCTTTCAAAAACGAAATTCCTAAACTTGATGTACGACTGTTTTCACTTCCTGCGATTTTGCCCGAAGCCAATTCTTTGCCTGCATCGGTAGAGGTGATTTTATAATTTTCAAACTGGTATCTCAGACCTACATAAAGGTTTTTAGCAATCAGTCGAGACACTAAAATTTTTAATCGAGGATAGTCAACGCCATAATTTTCCTCTGGAATTTGGTTTTCGCCTATACCAAAGTATTTGTAATTGTACTTGAAGAAACCCACCTCACCGCTGATATAATATTTATTGTTATCGTAGAAAACTGAAAACGGCATATAAGCCAAAAATTGTTTTTTTTGCGTGTAAGCAACTCCAATTGAAATTTGAGAAGGTTTTGCTACTTCATTATCATTTTTAAACTTAAATGTACCTGTAACCAATGCCCCTGCCGCAAAACCAGTTTCGGGCAGCCTAAAAATTATTGGCAATGGCAGAATGGTTTTATCTCGTAGATATTTTCCTTCTTTTTTTAGTGATAAGCTATTTTGATAACTCATTGATGATGAATCACTTATCGAGTTTGCAAAGCTATTATAAGTTAAAGTCAATGTTAATAATAAAACCAGATTTTTCATTTTTTTCATTTCAAAATATTCACAAGATATATATTGAAGTAACGGAAAAAACGGCAAAAAGGTTGGGTGTTATAAGTCATTATTTCAAATATCTCTTTCTCAACATTTGCATCATATATATATTAATCGCCCATTGGTCGGCAACAGGTTGCTGCGTATATGGCAATGTTTGAAGATAATTTGGCGGGCCAAATTCTGTCAAAATCGTCATTATTCCACCCTCTTTCATCTTTCTTTCCATTACTTTATCCCACCAATTTAGGTGTGCTTTTACAGCACTTCCCCACTCTGGAGCCCTTGGGTCATTGACTTGTGGTCCTTCTTGATGTCCGATTCTGGCGTGTAAATGTTCTACTCGTTCCAATGCCAAAGCCACCGTTTCGACTTGGTCTTCGAGCAAAGACTCGTGTACATTGCACCAATGCGAAATATCAAGTGTCAATCGTAAAGCAGGATTTTTCTCCATGAAATTTCGTGTGATATGTGCTGCAAAAAGCATCCTTCCACGATGTGTTTCATGGCAAATTTTGATACCTGTTTTGGCAGTTGCTTCGGTAGTATGCTCAATAAATGCCTTATTTTGCTCATAAGTAAAGAAATCTCGTCCACTATGGCAATTGATATACAACGGTTTTTTTGCAGATTGTGAGGTAGCCGCATCAATGTTTTTCTTGAATGTTTCGAGGTGTGCCGAATAGTCTTTTTGACTACTGCCGCACAAATAACCAATTTCTAAATCATGCTTTTCGAGAGCGGCAAAAAGTTCTTTTTGGTCTTTTGGCTCATTGGGCCACCAAAGTTCTACACCATCGTAGCCTTCCTTTTTTACTGCAGCACAAAAAGCGTCCATTGAACCTTCCCAGCCCCAATTGGTTGCCATAATTTTTAGTTGAAATCCAGCATTGATATTTTCAACAGATATTTTCTCTTGTGCAATCGTTTCCACAGAAGAAAGTAAAGCACTTGTTGCTGTTAGGTTCATAAATTCTCGTCGTTTCATAAAATTAATGAGTGAATATTTTTCTCAAATCCTGTATCTCGCTTCTCGAATCTAAAATATTTTCATCCATTTACCTTGTTCTTTCATCACCAATTCGATGACTTCTCGCACGGCACAATTGCCGCCATTTCGAGTAGAATTATAATCAACAATTTCAATGATTTCCTCCACAGCATCGGCAGGGCAGGCAGATAAAACATTCCGATGTTTCATAATTTCCCAGTCAGGCAAATCATCGCCCATAAATACGATTTCGTCTGCCAAAAGCTTATTATCTTCTAAATATTTATCAAAAACCGCTAACTTTTGGTCCGTTCTCACGCCCAGAAAAATATCTTTGATGCCAAACGGAGTAAGTCTTTCACGAATACTTTCTTCTTTTCCTCCCGAAATAATAGCAATTCTATAACCCGATTTTACGGCCATTGCTAAGGCATAACCATCTTTTACGTTAAAAACTCTTGCCAATTCACCACCTCGTAAGGCAATTACCGTTGCATCGGTCAGCACACCATCCACATCAAAAATAAAGGTTGTAATTTTTCGGAGTTGCGATTTGAGTTTGATATTCATGAAATTGAGTTTATAAATTTTTCACATAAAGATTTGATAATCAGCACATTGGCATATTGGCACATTAGCACATTGATTTATTTTGCATAAAATTCGCTTAAATTCGTTTAATTCGTGCCATTAGTGAAGCATTTTTTTTTATGATTGATAAAATAAAACCCAAACTCATTTCATTTTTTAAACACCGTTGGACTAAAATAATTTTAGTTTTTCTGGCAATATTTGTTTTACTCAACCTTATTTTCCCTCCAAAAGTACATCTCAAATATTCAACGCTTATCACCGATTCGGAAGGAAAAGTGATGCACGCATTTTTGAGTCCTGACGAAAAATGGCGAATGTTTGTTGAACTTCGAGAAATTACGCCTACGCTCCGAAAAGCCATTCTTGCCAAAGAAGATAAATATTTTAACTATCATTTTGGGGTAAATCCAGTGGCGATTTGCCGAGCGACTTTTAATAATTTGACCAATAATCGTCGAACTTCGGGAGCAAGCACAATTACGATGCAAGTCGTCAGAATGTTGACCCCCAACAAACGAACATATTTCAATAAAATCACTGAAATTTTCCGAGCGATTCAGTTGGAAATTTTCTATTCAAAAGACGAAATTCTGCAAATGTATCTTAATCTTGTACCTTATGGCTCAAACATTGAAGGTATCAAATCTGCCTCATATTTATACTTTCAAAAATCTCCTGATAGACTAAGTTTGGCAGAAGTAACAACGCTTGCTATCATTCCAAATCGCCCAACAAGTTTACGTTTAGGTACTAAAAACCCACTGATTGTTGAAGAAAGGAATAAATGGCTAAAACGTTTTCAAAAATCACAAACATTTGATAATCAAGTCATTAACGATGCTTTGAAAGAACCTTTGAACGTTTTTCGCCACGAAGCTCCAAAAAATGCACCGCATCTTTCGCTTCGGTTGAAAAAACAATATTCCGACCAAGCTATTATTCAATCAAGCATCAAGCAAGCTACGCAAGCAAAGGTTGAGCAGATGGTTTCAAATTATATCAATCGCACACGGGCGATGAATATTCATAACGCTGCCGTGCTTGTCATCAACAACGAAACTATGCAGGTTGAGGCATACGTAGGCTCGGCAGGTTTCAACAATAGTTTTGATGGCGGACAAGTTGACGGCGTTCAAGCTATCCGCTCGCCCGGAAGTGCTTTAAAGCCTCTTCTCTACGCCACGGCTTTCGATAAAGGCATTATTACGCCAAAAAATATCGTTAATGATGTGCCAACAAATTTTAATGGTTTTGAACCAGAAAATTTTGACCGAAAATTCAATGGAAAAGTTTCGGTTGAGTTTGCATTGGCAAATTCGTTGAATCTTCCTGCCGTAAAAATTGTGCGAGATTTAGGCAAAAAAGATTTAATCGAACAACTAAAAAAGGCTGATTTTCAGACAGTTAAGAAGCAAGAAAAAGATTTAGGGCTGTCAATAGTTCTCGGTGGCTGTGGCGTTACGCTCGAAGAAATGACTCAGCTTTATGCAGCTTTTGCCAATAATGGAAAATGGCAGAAATGTAGTTTTAAGCATGATAAATCTTTCAAGAAAAACGAATCTTCACCTCTTATTTCCACCTCAGCAACTTACCTAATCACCGAAATTTTAGCTCAAATCAAACGCCCAGATTTGCCCAATAACTTTGATTATACCTATCGTTTGCCAAAAATCGCTTGGAAAACAGGCACTTCTTTTGGTAAGCGTGATGCGTGGAGCATTGGCTATAATAAAAAATACACGGTTGGTGTTTGGGTTGGTAATTTTTCGGGTGAGGGAGTACCCGAACTAAGCGGAGCAGAAATTGCTACGCCTTTGCTTTTTCAAATTTTCAATACGATTGATTATAATACTTCGAGCGAATGGTTTCGACAACCAAAAGAAGTGGTTTCTCGCCAAGTTTGTGATGAGTCGGGCGACTTGCCGAGCGAATATTGTAGCAACCGAATTTTAGATTATTCTATCAAAGGAATTTCACATACTCGTAAGTGTACTCATCTAAAGAAATTTTTCGTAAGTAACTCAGAATCAATAAGTTACTGCACACAATGCTTGCCGATTGACGGAAATTACAAAGGAAAACTCTATACAAACTTTGCCCCAGAATTGATTAGTTTTTATGAGTTAAAGCATATTTTGTATGAGAAAATCCCGCCTCATAACCCGACTTGCACAAGGGTTTTCAGGACAGCGAATAATGCCCCGATTATTACAAATCCGAACGATGGAAGTGAGTATTTTATCAATAAAAATGATGCTCAACAAATGCAACTGGCTTGTCAAACTGCCAATGATGTGAAGGAAGTTTATTGGTATATCAATGACCGACTTTTGCAGAAAACACCTTCAAATAAGCCTTTTTTCTTTACGCCAACAATCGGAAAACTTAAAATTTCTTGCACCGACGATAAGGGACGAAGTAGTAATATTTGGGTGGTCGTGAAGGAAGAATGAAAATAGGATTCGCTTGTATGACACCTATTTCACAATGAGATTAAAAACAAAAAGAGCGTTCTCTAAAAGGGAACGCTCTTTATATTATCAGCCTAATAAAATTAAGCGATGATCTCAGTTACTTGACCAGCACCTACAGTACGTCCACCTTCACGAATCGCAAAACGAAGTCCTTTATCCATAGCAATTGCACTGATTAATTTTACCTCAATAGTGATGTTATCACCTGGCATAACCATTTCTACTCCTTCTGGCAACGAGATTTCTCCTGTTACGTCAGTTGTACGGAAATAGAATTGAGGACGGTATTTGTTAAAGAATGGAGTATGACGTCCACCTTCTTCTTTGCTCAATACATAAACCTCAGCTTTGAAATGAGCATGTGGCTTAACTGAACCTGGCTTACAAATTACCATACCACGCTTGATTGATTCTTTCTCAATACCACGTAATAATAAACCTACGTTATCTCCTGCCTCTCCACGGTCAAGGATTTTACGGAACATCTCAACACCAGTAACAACTGATTTCAAGTTTTCTGCACCCATACCTAAGATTTCAACACCTTCAGATGAGTTGATGATACCTGTTTCAATACGACCTGTAGCAACTGTACCACGACCTGTGATTGAGAACACGTCTTCAACAGGCATCAAGAATGGCTTGTCAGTTGCACGTGGAGGAAGTGGAATAAAGCTATCCACAGCCGCCATTAGTTCATCTATTTTTGCAACCCATGATGGCTCTCCGTTCAATCCACCAAGTGCCGAACCTTGAATTACTGGAATATTATCACCATCATACTTGTAGAATGTTAATAATTCACGAATTTCCATTTCAACAAGTTCCAACAATTCTGGATCGTCAACCATATCCACTTTATTCATAAACACAACCAATTGAGGAACACCAACTTGGCGAGCCAAAAGGATGTGCTCACGTGTTTGTGGCATTGGTCCGTCAGTAGCTGCTACTACAAGAATAGCACCGTCCATTTGAGCAGCACCAGTAACCATGTTCTTAACATAGTCAGCGTGTCCCGGACAATCTACGTGAGCATAGTGACGGTTTTCTGTTGAATATTCTACGTGAGCAGTATTAATTGTAATACCACGTTCTTTTTCTTCAGGAGCATTGTCAATTGATGAGAAATCTCTCTTCTCTGCCAAACCTCTTTCTGAAAGTACCTTTGTGATGGCAGCCGTCAAAGTTGTCTTACCATGATCGACGTGACCAATGGTACCGATGTTTACGTGAGGCTTGCTGCGGTCAAAATTTTCTTTTGCCATAATTGATAAAGTCTATTTTTGTTGTTCTTATTATACTTAATTTAAAATAATTACTGTGCTTTAAAACAAGAGCCTTGATTAAAAATTTCTTGAACTAATTTTCAAGCAGAACGAAATCTTACATTCAAGAAAACTCTTTTTGAAACAGAGCCTTCAAGCAGAATCGGACTGCCGACCTCTTCCTTACCAAGGAAGTGCTCTACCACTGAGCTATGAAGGCATCTCAATTATAAATTATCAAAAATTATTTTGATAATCGAATTGAGCGAAAGACGGGGCTCGAATCGGTAACGACCGAACCGCCACCACCTGAATCTTGAACTGACTATGCTCAAATTGAGCGAAAGACGGGGCTCGAATCGGTAACGACCGAACCGCCACCACCTGAATCTTGAACTGACTATGCTCAAATTGAGCGAAAGACGGGGCTCGAACCCGCCACCTGAAGCTTGGAAGGCTACCGCTCTACCAAATGAGCTACTTTCGCTTATATTTACTTCTATACGACAAATTAAATAGTGGGGGCGGATGGATTCGAACCACCGTAAGCGTAAGCTAGCAGATTTACAGTCTGCCCCATTTGGCCACTCTGGTACACCCCCTTTTACTTCATTTTCTATTCATTAACCAGACTTTACGATTGCCCTGTTTCTAAAAAGAGTTGCAAAATTATACCCTTTTTTTGGTTTGTCAAACACTTGATGAAAAAAAAATTTTTGAAAGTATATTTTCAAGCCTTTTTTAATATCAAAACGCCTCAATTTTTTGGTATTTTGACCATACCTGAATAAGTCATTTTTGTGTATCAAAAAATGAAAATATGCTCAAAACTTTCATTTTTTGTACAAAAAAGCCAAAAAACTTAGCAAACGGCTACGAAAAACAGTTTTTTTTAAAATTTGTGGCACAGGCTTTGCAAACATTTACTCAATAAACTAAGAGTTAATTTCTTTGTTGTGCTTTCTTAAAATTTTATTTCAATGCGAAGTAAGATTTTATAAATTTTTATAAAATCATGAAACATTTGCTAATGTTCCCTAAAACAATTAATAAAACATTACATTTAATTGTAGTGCTTTGCTTTTTGAATGTCCCTAATATTCATGCCCAACTTTCAGGTATTGTATTTAAGGATTTCAATAATAATGGTATCCAAAATCCTCCAAACGAACTTGGACTACGCAATATTACAGTGAGTGTATTTGTTGGCTCATCAGGCTCTCCATTTATAACTCAAACTGATATTGACGGTAATTATAATTTTTCTGCTGGTCAAGTTCCTGTTGGAAGTAAGGTTAGGGTGGAATTTACAGGACTTGGGACAAATAACAATGGAAAGAGTGCAGGTCAGAGTAAAACGAATGTCCAGTTTTTGACTATTCCTGTTGGAGGAGCAAATGATGTGAGTTTAGGGATTTTAACTAATAATGATTTTTGTATAGTTGATGGTACTTTAGTGTTTACGCCTTGTTATGTTAGTGGCGATGCCTTAGCTGGAGGCTCTGCTGGAGATGACGATGCTTTTGTTTCTTTTCCTTATAGTGCATCGGGTGTGGGCGGTACAACAGGACCGATGCCAACACATATTGCAAAAGCGTCAGAAGTTGGTTCTTTGTGGGGTCTTGATTATCAAGGTCGTGGAAAAGCTGTGCTTACAAGTGCTGTTGTGCGAAGACACGTTGGGCTTGGTCCCTTAGGAACGGGTGGTATTTATAAATTTAATACAATAACAAATGTTATTGAACCACTTATTGATGTTAAAACCATTGGCATTGATACCGGTCCCGACCCACATACAGATTTGCCAGCCGATAAGTTGCTAAGTAGTGAAGATGCCGCAAGTGTGGCTGCCGCCGGAACAGTCGGTATTGGCTCTATCGCTTTATCAAGTGATGAAAAAACTTTGTATTTGGTTAATCTTTATGATAGAAAATTATATAGTTGTTTTGTAGGTTCGCCTGCAGGAATACCCAATAGTGCTTCTGTAAAATCTTATGCAATACCAAACCCATGTTCGGACGGAGATTATCGTCCATGGAGTTTGAAAGAATATCAAGGCAAAATTTATTTGGGAGTTGTTTGTTCGAGCGAAACAGCACAAGATTCAACCTCACTCAGTGGTACAATTTATGAATTTGACCCAAAAACAGGTATTTTTAAAATCTTTTATCAATTTCCACTTACCTACAAACGGGGTGCTGCCGATGCTACTGACCAATGTATAAATATTCGCTACTGGCGACCTTGGTCTAATACATTTCCAAAAGCTTGTGCAAGTTTTTTTGATAGCGACCGAGGTAAAACAGTTGGGTTTGCTATTAATCCTCAACCACTAATTGCAGATTTAGAGTTTGATACTGATGGTAGTATGATTATTGGTTTGATGGATAGGTTTGGCTTGGCATTGGGTTTTAGAGCAATGGCTCCTATAGATGATGGAAAACTTTATGATGGTTTTGTAAGTGGTGATATTTTACGTGTTTATAATAATAATGGTGTTTACGAAATGGAAAGTAATGGTCAAGCAGGACCATTGACAGGTAGTGGAGTAGGAAATGATGAGGGGTTTGGTGGAGGAGAATTTTATGGAAGAGATTACTGGAATTTCTTCGGAAATCCAGCCCATAGAGAAATAGCAAATGGTGGAATGATGCTTCTTCCTGGTTCAGGGGAGATTTTGTCTTCTGCAATGGACCCTGTTGATGAAGTTTATCATGCTGGCGGTTTTCAAATATTTAGTAATACTGATGGTTCGCTAATAAGAAGTTTTGCTGTTTATGCTGGCAAACCCGGCACTCTCGGTAAATCTGGTGGCGTAGGAGATATGAAGGCAAGTTGTGGAGATGCCTTTATCGAAATAGGAAATCGTGTTTGGCATGACGTTAATAAAAATGGTATTCAAGACCCAAATGAAGAGGGAATTGACGGTGTGGCTGTAACGCTACATGACATGGAAAAAGGCGGGATTCAAATAGCAAGTACAGTTACGGTAGATGGTGGAACTTTTCTTTTTAATAATGAAAATGTAATAGATACTGTAAAATACGAACATCATTATCAGATAAGGTTAAAAATGTTGCAAGCACCTTTAATAAGTCTTGAACTTATTGAAGTATCGCCTGGAGGAGCACCAATATTACCCGATTCTCTTGAAAATGTTGCTGAAATGCGAGATTCTGATGCTTTATTAGTGAAAATACCAAGCGTTCAAAATAGCCAAAACTTACGTAATAATGCTTTAGATAATAATGATTTTGCTGTAATTGATTTTATGACAGGGGCTATGACGCTGTCAAACCATAGCCTTGATATCGGTGTAAGCGGCTGTGTACCACCAACTTTGGTAACGGCAAGTAGCAATTCGCCTGTAAATGAAGGTTCAGCAATTAATTTGTCTGCTACAAGTTCTGGTGGGTTGAGTTATTCTTGGTCGGGTCCGAATGGTTTTTCTTCAACTTTGCAAAACCCAATAATTGCTTCGGCGGCAAATTATATGGCAGGAACTTATACTGTAACCGTTAAATCTACTGGTAATTGTGCGGCAAGTGCTACAACAATTGTAACAAT
This sequence comes from Emticicia sp., assembly GCA_031378345.1. Lineage (GTDB taxonomy): Bacteria > Bacteroidota > Bacteroidia > Cytophagales > Spirosomataceae > Emticicia. The sequence goes on from JANNDY010000036.1 coordinate 35,363, forward strand.
AATTCAAAATTGTAAGATAGCTTGCGTACCAATAGTAATTAGGAAATTGAAATAAAAAAAGGGGCTATCTGAAAATCCAGATAGCCCCTTTTTTACGAAAGTACTTTTATAACCTCAGTCCAACACTCCATGCTTGCAAACCTGCGGCGTTTTTTTGCTCAACCTTGAACATTTCACTTAAATCATACCTGAAAAAGAAAGTTAAGCCTTTTCTTTTACCAAGTTCGGCGGTTAAACCGTAGCGAAAATCATTCAGTCCATAGCTACCTTTTGCTTTTACTTTTTGCCCACCATCTTCATTTTGGAGTTTTCTATAACTTCTCAAACGATAACCAATATAGCCACCTAAACCAATTCTGAATTTTGCTTCCTCAAAGCCTAAATTAAACATCATCGGGAAGTTAATCATAGGAACAACCAACTTGGTTTTTTTTAGATTTTGTCCAAAATCTTTGAAAACTACTTGTTTTCCTACCATATCGATAACACTATTTTCTTCAAACATAAAATTATTCCAAGCGATTTCTGGACCATAAGTAAAAGCTAAATCAACTTGTTTGCCATTAATTAGGGTTGCATTTCGTTGGAGTGAAAGTGCAACATATCTCGACCCCCAAGTGTCAAGCGATGAAGCATTGGATGGATTTTTTGTCCAATTATTTACGCCAAGATAAATGCCAAAATCACTACGAGAGAAGAACCTACCAGAGCTTTTAGATTTTTTCTTTGGTTTTTCTTCTTCATCATTATTTGATTCTCTATCATGGTCGTAGTCATTGTTTTTTTCTTCACGACTCCAATGGTCGCCATTATTTTCATTGCGAAGTGTATCTCTTCTTGAAGACATTTCTTTGGGTAATCGTGCTACTATTTTAATGGTGCGTCCATCTTGGGCAAATACCAAAATCGTATCTTGCTTTTCTCCATCATTTCCTGCCAAAACGATTGCTTTTTTTCTTTCCAAAGAATCAACTCCTATGCTTTTTAGCACATTGTCGAGATTGAGAACTTTGGGCAAGTCAAATTCCTTTTTGCTTGATGTATAGACCGTTACACGCTTTTTAACGCCTTTGTCAGTAAATTCGACAATAGTTGTATCAGTCTTGACATTTGCTTTTGCTGTGATGCTACCTGCAATAAGTAGCAAGATTAAGTGCAGTTTTTTCATTGTTTTTTCGTCTAAATATTCTTTAATCTTTCTTCTGTAATCTTCCTATTTTTCTTTGAACAAAACCAATCACGTCATCTCTATCTTCTTTAAAAAGATTTTCATCAACTCTCGCCAAAGCATTTTTCAAACCTATTTTTTCAAAATCAATCTTTTCGCCATATTTAAAATGCTTGTATTCGCCATAAAGTTTTGCTATAAAAGATTTGTCATTTTCAGCCTTTTCTTCACCCAAACGCTGGACTTCTTTCAAAGACATAGCAGAATCTTGGTTGAGTGAAGGAATGACTTCTTCTTCCAAAGTTTCGGGTTCAAGAATAAGCACAATAGATTCGTCAGGAGTATTTTTGCTGACATCTGCTATTTTTGTTTCTGTTTGCTGCAAAGTTTCGACACTTGGCGTTACAAAAATTTGGGTAGTAGCCACCGAATTTTGTTCTTCGGGCGAATCATCAATAATGATTTTTTCAATTATTATTGGCAAAATTTCATTGTTCGCAATACTCGTTTCGGGCATTGTTTTTACTTCTTTCAAAGTTGAATTTCCTGCCTTTTCAATATTGTTTTCAAGCGATTTTTTTGCTATAACTAATTGACTATCAGAACCTTGAATCGGAGTGCTTTGTGTTTTGTTTTGAATCGTGTTTTGTGCTTTTTTTGGAGCAACAACGCTTGCCAGAGTAGCTTCGTTTGATGTATTTTTTTGCGATAAAAACCCTATTGACAAAACCGCAACGATTCCAGCGGCTGCGGCATAATAACTCCAATTTCGGTGAATAGAAAATATTCCACCTTTTGGTTTTTCTTGTTTTTCTGCTAAACGTGCCTGAAATTTCTCAAAGGCTTTTTGAGAAGGTTCTTGTCGAAATTCTACCAATTTTTTGGCAAAAAGGTCGTCAATTGGATGTTTTTTCATTTTTATTATAATGTTCATTTTCTTGTTAAAAACTAAATTAACCGAGGGATTTTTGTTCAAAAGTGTGATTTTCTCTCTTCAATACTTTTGCTTGCAACATTACCCTTGCCCTACTCAACTGTGATTTTGATGTTCCTTCTGAGATTCCGAGCATTTCGCCAATTTCTTGGTGAGTATAGCCCTCAATTGCATAAAGGTTGAAAACTGTGCGATAACCAACGGGCAATTCTTCAATAATTTTCATCAAATCGGCTGCTTCGAGGTCAGTACTAAACGATGAATCTGAGGTTTCTTCGGTGGCATATTCCAAATCAACGATAATCATTTTTTTGCTTCTGACATACATCAAGGCTTCGTTTACCATGATTTTGCGTATCCAGCCCTCAAAACTCCCTTGAAATGTAAATTGGTCAATTTTATCAAAAATTCGCATAAAACCATCAATCATTACATCCTCCGCTTCCATCTTATCACCTACGTAGCGAGTGCAGACCGCCAGCATTTTCGACGAAAACTTTTCGTAAAGTCGAGTTTGTGCTTTGGGGTCTTGCTTCTGTACGGCTTTTGCCAAGTCGTATTCGTTGCTAAAAAGGGATAAAATTTTTGCCATAAAGTTTTGCGTTCAATAGCAAGATGCAAAAAAATGGTGAGAGGGTTGCATGGAATTTACGAATTACGAATTACGAATTACGAGTTACAAACGTAAATTGCTAATTATCAATCATTTACGTATTTTTTTTCTTGAAATATTTTATTCTGCATTCTTAATTTTAAAGAATCTTGAGATTTTTTGTGAAAAACTTTGGCACTTTGGCATGAGTCTTGTACTTTTGCAATTCGAATTGAAGGAGGAAAGAATTAAATTCGTAATCGCAACGGCGAACCGTTCGTAATTCTGAAATCGTAATTCAAAATGGTCCTGTGGCCGAGTGGCTAGGCTCAGCTCTGCAAAAGCTGCTACAGCGGTTCGAATCCGCTCGGGACCTCTTAAAATGACAAAAAGCACCTCAAAAGGGTGCTTTTTGTATGAAAATGCTGTAAAAGTGCATTTGTATAAATATAAGGCAAAAAAAACTACGATTGCTCACTTGTTATTTGTCATAACTCATGTTACGCACCCAAGCCCAAAGGGCTTAAACCGCTACGGCGGACCGTTTGAATAACCGTGAGTGCAACTCATGCTTTGAAAGAAATGTAAGCTCCAACCCTAAGTGGGTTGAACAATAGCGGTTCAACCAACTTCAGGGTTGGGGGCTTCCTGCCTTATTTTCTCTCCGAATTTCATTCGGGGCTATTCAGGTTGAAGTCTTTCAGACTTCGTGCGTTACATGAGATATTAATACGAACAAGAGAATACCTCATAGAAATATAAGTTCAAAGCTCCGCAATTATAGTTTCGCCACCCACAGGTTTGTCATCAAGTTTTACTAAAATTTTGGCATCTAAAGGCAAGAAAATATCAATTCTTGAACCAAATTTTATAAAACCAAACTCCGAACCTTGCTCAACGGTTTGTCCTTCTTTTACATACCAACAAATTCTGCGAGCCAAAGCCCCAGCAATTTGACGGAACAAAACCTCTGTACCATTAGCGTGTTTTACCACAATAGTCGTTCGCTCATTTTCTGTGCTGGATTTAGGGTGCCAAGCTACCAAATATTTTCCTGCATGATATTTGAAGTAAGAAACCACGCCCGCAATTGGGTTGAAGTTAATATGAACATTGAGTGGCGACATGAAAATAGAAACTTGTCGGCGTGGACCTTTGAAATATTCTGTTTCGACAACTTCTTCAATTACTACTACTTTTCCGTCAGCTGGTGCAATCACATGCTTTGGGTTTATAATTGTTGTTCGTGTCGGTTTACGAAAAAATTGAACAACAATTACAAATAAAAAAATACTTGCGATAAGTAATAATGTATGTACAATTTCTTGTTCGGGCAAAAAGTATCTCAAAATTACATTTATAAGCAATAAGGCAATTATTGTCAATGAAATCGTTCCTGTACCTTCTTTATGAAGCGTCATTTTATGAGGTGTTTAGTTTTTTAGAACTGCAAATATAATCAAACAATGTTTTTACGTTATCTTCACGGCTCAAATATTTATTATACGTGTAAACAAGCTGTGGATAAATAGCTGTTTCACGTGAGAAAACCTCTTCATATTTTTATGCAAAAATTCTTTTTTTGGCACAACTGGTTGAAAACCGAACGATTTAGCTTTCTTTCTTTTTTAACAATTCTTCTTTTTTCTATCGCTCTTTTAGGAATTTATTGGTTTCGTGGACTCGAAAATGTGCTACATTGGGACATTTTGAGCGAACTTGATGAAATTCCAACAATTTTAGATACGTTTTCAGATGGAAAGTTGAAATTTACTGTCAATGGGAATGCTTATATAGTAAAAGAACGTTTTTTAGCATCGGCAATGTCAGTAAATATGTTTGCTTATTATGCGTTTTTAGGTTTATTTCTTTTAGGTTTGAATCTTTTGCTTGTAGCTTTTTCGAGCATGAGCCGATATTGGTTTTTGGGCGGAATGATTATTTTGGCAGGAGTTTTAATAACTTTTCACTTAGAAAATATCTTTAATATCACCAATCAAGTTGCTTTTCTGGCAGCCTTTGGAGTTTTTGCTGGTTTGGCTTTTTATTACAATACGTTCGCTCCGCAAGTAAGTTTTCTCAAAAAGCTATTATCCTTCTTAGTTTTGACAATCTCAGTAATATTTTTAGTTGCTTTTTCTGCAAAAATCCAGCAGCCAGTTTTGGCAATTGCTTCTTATGGTTTACTTTCTGCAATTTTTCTGACAGCAATTTTTATTATTTTTATTTCGCATGAGATCCTGTCAAGTTTGGTTTGGGTGGTTTCAAATTCGGGTGTGAAAAATCGAAATCATTTGCCACAATTTCTTATCATTTCAAGCATTTATTTGCTAAATATTTTGTTGATTTATCTCGAAAAATCTCAATATATAGATTGGAACATTTTGTCAATAAATCCTTTGGTTTTGTACACATTTTCGCTTGTTTTGGGAGTTTTTGGCTTTAGAGAGTATTGTGAACAAGCAAATTTTGTTAATTTCCGTACTATTGGTTCGTGGCTTTTCTTGGGAATGGCAATTATTTCTACTGCAACAATTGGTTTTGCTTACGCCACTGCTAACGACCCACTTATTGAAGCAATCGAAGATTTTATTTCTTACACACATTTGGCTGTTGGTTTGGCGTTTTTCTTTTATATTTTGGTCAATTTTATTCAACCACTACAAAAAGGGTTGGAAGTTCATAAGATAATTTATAAGCCAAAGTTTTTTGAATTAATGCTTTTCAGAATGGCGGCAATTGTTTTGATTTTTATGCTTATTTCTTCTAAAAACTATTTTAATTATTACCAAACAAAGGCAGGTTATTATAATGTAATTGGAGATTTTTATACTGCCCAAAATGATATACCCTATGCCGAAACGTTTTATAAAGAAGCACTCCATTTTGATGTCCGAAATCATAAATCTAATTATGCTTTGGCAACTTTGGCAATGAACGCCAACGACAAAGAAAACACTGGTTTTTTCTTGAAAAATGCTTTAGAGAAAAACCCAAGCCCCTTTGCCTACGTTGGTCTGAGTAAAGTTTTGCAGGAAAAAGACATGTTTTTTGATGCTTTGTTTAATATGCAAGAAGGAGTGAAAAAATTCCCGAAAAACCAACAATTACTAACAAATATTGCCTTTTTGTATGAAAAATCAAAGATTCCAGATTCAACATTTTACTATTTAAATTTGGCAAAAACACATTGTTCGGATTGTGATTTGGCAGAATCTAATTTATTAGCTTTTCAATTAAAACATGGTGAAAAAGATTCGCTTTATAAAGTATTAAGACCATCTGACCCGAAGATTGGAGGCGATAATCGAGCAACTAAAAGTATGAGTCTTCGAGCAAATCGAGCAGCAGCAGATAAGTTTTTAAGGCAACCCGCCTCAACAAATATTGAATTATCAAAAGATTCGACGTTAAATGTGAGCCAATTTGCTATGCTTTATAATTTGTCCTCTTTCAATAATCGTCAGTTTCCTTATTCAAGTAAAGATTTGCAAAATATTCAACGAAAAGAAGCAAATAATTCATTTTATGAAGACTTAGAATTTGCGATTTCGGCAAGGAACTTTTTCAAAGAAAATAAATTAGAAGGCTTAAAACAGCTTTCAGTTTTGGCACAAGATTCTACAAAACACAAACCTTTATATAATCAGGTTGTAGGAATGTGGTTTTTGCAACAGGGTGTTTATGACAAAGCAATCGCATATCTGAGTAAAGCTGGGGATATTTCTTCGGTAGAAATTTTACAAAAGCAAGATTACAAAAAAATAATTACCGCCTTTCAAAAGGAACAAGCAACTGAATTGTTGAAAAATGTCAAAACCAAAACAGATTTTGATAAAGTTTTGGCACAAAATCCACTAAATCCTATAATTTTAAATAAAACTCTTGATTTTTATAATATAAGTCTGAAAAAGCCAAATGATGCATATAACTTCATTTTTAGAGCCACCGAGTTGAATGATAATTCCGTAGAATTATGGAAACTTTATGTCCAACAATCGCTCAAAATCGGCATGACAGACTACGCCGAAGATGGTTTATTAAAGCTAAAACAATTGACAACCCCTGCCGATTATCAAGCGTTTCTTTCCACCTATCAAGCCCAAAAAGCATTGATGGAAAAAAGTAAGGATGGCTTTAATTGATTCTATAAATTTGAATTAGTAAAAACCTAAATGCGTTATGCTTCCAAATTCAGCTTCGCACAAAAACCAACAGTAGTCTGGGTATGAAAATCATTGAAACAACCAATATTTCAAAACGCTACATCATGGGTAGCGAAATTATTGATGCCTTAAAATCGGTTACGATTTCGGTCAATAAAGGTGAATATGTAGCATTTATGGGTCCTTCTGGTTCAGGAAAATCTACTTTAATGAATATTATTGGTTGTTTGGACTCCCCAACGGGCGGAAAATATATATTAAATAACCACGACGTAAGCAGCATGAGTGATAACGAATTGGCAGAAATCCGAAACAAAGAAATTGGCTTCGTATTTCAGACATTCAACTTGCTTCCACGTCAATCTGCTCTTGAAAATGTGGCTTTGCCGCTTATATATGCAGGCTATACAAAATCGCAACGCACCGAAAAAGCAATGCTTACGCTTAAAAATGTTGGCTTAGATAATAGAGCTCATCACAAACCTAATGAACTTTCGGGGGGGCAACGCCAGCGTGTAGCTATTGCTCGTGCCTTGGTCAATGACCCAAGTATTTTGCTTGCCGATGAGCCTACGGGTAATTTGGACTCACGAACTTCGTATGAAATTATGGAGCTTTTTGATGAACTATATTCTAAAGGAAATACCATAGTAATGGTTACACACGAAGAAGATATTGCAAAATATGCTCATAGAATCATTCGCTTGCGTGACGGTTTGGTAGAGTCTGACACAAATAACCTAAACCCAACGAATCCACGAGAAATGGCAAAGATTTTTGCTGAAAAAATGCAGGAGTAACATTATAAATAAAGTCGATAGATTTAGAGCAACTCATCTATCAATAATTTAGATTTATCATTAAAATCTCTTATTTTTTCAGAAAAAGCGAATATTTAAAAACTAAAATGCAATTTTTATCGTTTATATTCATATATCTCAACACAAATTCTAAGTAAATGAAAAAAGGATTATTATTTTTTGCTCTATTGCTGACAGTCGGCACATTATCTTTTGCTCAACCAAGCCCTGCGGCTGTTGCCGAAAGTGCCAACGTAAAAGTTACTTACGGACAACCCTCTAAAAAAGGAAGAGTTGTTTTTGGCGGTTTAGAAAAATTTGGAACAGTTTGGCGTACAGGTGCTAATGGAGCAACCGAAATTACTTTCAAAAAAGATGGGAAATTTGGTGGAAAAGCAGTAAAAGCTGGCACATATTCACTTTTCTCGAAATTAGGCGAAAAAGAATGGACAATTATTTTGAATAGCGAATTGAAACAATGGGGTGCTTATGGTTATGATAAAATCAAAGACAAAAACGTTGCAGAGGTAACCGTTCCTGTAAAAACATTAAAAGACGTAGTAGAGAAATTAACAATCACTACTGACGACAAGACTTTAACCATTTCCTGGGATACGACAAGTGTTGCCGTTCCTATGGAGTTTTAGGGTTTAGGTAAGTGTAGTAATAAAAAGCCGAGGTTTTGCCTCGGCTTTTTTTGTGGCTTTTTATTTAGCCCTCCCTATCGGGGAGGGTTGGGCGACCGTCGCTCGGTGGGGCTAATAAATCTCTCAAAAAACTCATAAATACGTAGCATACGGTCAATTCTTTGGCGAACGTTTCCTGTGCGAGAAAGTTCGTGCGTTGCTCCTGGCATTCTTACGTATTCTACTTCTTTGCCCATAATTTTCATAGATTTATACATCATTTCACTTTGAATAGGCCCTGTTCTGAGGTCGTTTTCTCCATGTTTAATAAGCAAGGGAGTACGAATGTTTTGTACGAAAGTATAAGGCGAATTTGACGACAAAACGCCCTCAGTTCTATCATTCCAAGGGAAATTGAAGTAACTCGGAATCAAACGCCAAGCATTTCCTTCACCCAAAAAGGTAGTTAAATCATAAACGCCACGTTGAGCAAATGCTGCCTTGAAACGATGGTCATGCCCAACAATCCAAGCTGTAAGATAACCTGCGTAAGAGCCACCAGTAATTACTTGGCGAGAAGTATCAACCCAAGCTTGTTTTGCTGCATCGGTTTCGGCAGCGAGTACATCTTCAGCGGGGCCAGTTCCCCAATCTTTGATATTAGCACGCAAGAAATCTAAACCATAACCGCCCGAACCACGTGGATTGGCATAAACTACACCATAGCCTTGCGAACAAAAATATTGAAATTCATGCCACATCGAAAATTCTCCCGGCCCCCACATGGCAGTTGGACCACCGTGCATATTGAGTAATAATGGATATTTTTTCCCAGCTTCAAAATTGCTTGGTTTCATAATCCAATACTCAACTTTTTGTCCCTTTGTATTGGTATAAATTCGTTTTTCAGGAAAACTCAGGGCTTTGTTTTTCACCCAATCATTTACAGAAGTGAGTTTTTGGGCATTTTTCATCTGCAAATCTGCCACATAAAGCTCATTTGGATTTACTACTTCGGTTTTGGCATAAACAACTTTATCAGCAGAAACATCGAACCCTAAAATTCCTGAGTCAAAATCGGTCAATTGTTCGGTTTTCAAGGTTTTTGAATCAAGGCGAAACATCGGCTGCCCACCATTGGATTGTGCTGTGAAATAAATATATTTTGAATCTTTCGACCAAATTAACTGACTAATCGAACGGTCAAATTTTACAGCTTGTGGGTTACTTCCATCAGCGTTTGCAATAAATAATTCTGCAATATTTACTCCTTCCGAAAATGATTTTGTAAACAAAATATTTTTTCCATCGGGCGAAAACAAAACATTATTAAATGATTTGCCTTTTTCACTCAAAAATACTTTTTTTGAGCCATTTGTATTGATTATCAGCATTTTAGAACTTTGTTCGCGGTCGGGGTGTTGCAAAGAATCTAAGTCTGTTGATGCCAAAATCTGACCATTTTCGAGCCAAGTTCCACCATTATAACTCGAAAAACCTTTGGTAATAGGAGTAGCTTTTGCCCCTTCTTTTACATCAATCACAAAAATATGGTTGAATGAAAGTTCAGGTTGCGTAGTAGCTTCGCCTTGAAAAGTTAGGCGATTGAAAACCTTCGCTTTTTTGTCTTCCACATCTTTATCCAAATAGGCACGAATCTCCTCAATTGTACCATCTGGATTTGGTTTAATGCCTTTAGTTGGCTTCAAAAATTCATTGTTCTTGAAACCAGGTTTTTCTAATGACCAAAAAGGAACACCTTTTGAAGGATTTAGCAAAGAATCTTTCAAAAGTTCTGTCAAAGAAAGATTTGCACTAAACGAAATCTTTGAGCCATCTTTTGACCAATTGGGGCTTGATGCTCCATATTTCAAATCAGTTAACTGGAAAGCCTCGCCACCATCAAGCGGCATGACAAAAATCTGAGATTTTCCTTTGACATTTCTATTAAAAGCAATTTGCTTTGAATCTGGCGACCAAACGGCACTACTAACACTTTCTGAGCCACGAGTGAGTTGTCTAACTGACTGAAAATCAGTTAAGTACATATGAACACGGTAGTCATATTCAAGTTTGTTTTCTTCGTTTGGCTCAGAAGTTTTTACTGCAAAAATTGCTTTCTTGCCATCAGGCGAAACCGCAATTGTGCCAATTTGCTTGATTCGGGTAAGGTCAGTTACGACAACTTTTTCTTTGCCTATTTGGGCAAAAATGGCGTTAGAAATTAAAAGAAGGGTTAGAAAAATTCTCATATTTGATTGTTTTGAAGTTTATTTTTAATGGTTGAGTTGAAAATGGTAATTTGGGTATTAATATAGCTTAATTATTTAATTTTTCAGTTGTTTTTGTTTCTTTTATTATCATTGCTTCGAAACGTTCAAAACGAGCATAAAGGTCTGAAATTTGTTTTTTTAACACATCATTTTCAGTTGTAAATCTACTTTTCAAGTCCTCATTTTCCTTTGCCAATTGCTGAATCGCACTTATGCCAAGCATCGAAATCGCCTCATAATCTACACTTCGAAAATCATTTACTTCTCGCCCATATACAAAGATTTTATCAGTTGGGTATTGCCAATCTTTGACGGTAAAACTATTGCCTGAAACCCCCACGACCTCGGCTTTAATTTTGCCCTCTTTTTTATGAACAAATTCTATTTTTTCGCCAACTTTTATATCATAAAATCTTGATAATAAACATATTAGATTTTTATTTACCTCATCAAAAACAACTTTTTCTGCCAAAGTATATATGTCAGGTACAACATCTTTTATTTGGCTCACTGCTTGCGGATATACTTTTTCTACTTGTTGGGCAATTACTTTTTTGAAAGGTTTGTTACCATATTGCACTCTATCTTTCATGGTATAATCAGTTATTTGTATTGCCATGATGGTCTCCAAATCTTTTGCCGAATTGCTTATTCCTTTAATATTTTTTATACGACTATCCGAATAGACATCAAAAGTTTCGGCGTAAACAGAACCTTCTGCAACAATTGAAACACCAGGTACATAGGAATTTGGGCGAGGGCTATTATATTGAACAAAACCAAGATTATTGAGACCGTAGGCGAGTACATTTATCGAAGTAAAGAAATCACTTAAGCTATTTACATTAGCGGCAGTGGCAACATCTAATGGTGCTCGAGGACTTGTAGTGTTAATTCCTACAAGACCATTACCATTGTTTGGTCTCAAAACAATACTTGTTGTAGAAGCTATTGAAAAAGACGCACTGGACTGATAAAGTCCTGTAACATTTGTTCCATTTCCAATAGCAATGTCATTACCAGCATAACCTGTTCCTCCCATTGACCCTATTTGTAATCTATTGGTGGGACTATCTACATTGATGCCAACATAGCCAGCATTATTATTACGGGGTTTTAGGACAATATCAGTCGTAGATGCAATCAAAGTTGAAGCACTTGATTGGTAAATTGACATAGTATTTACTCCATTACCAATGGCAAGGTCGTTGCCAACAAAAGCATTTGTTACAGACCCGATTTGCAATTTATTGGTAGGAGTAGAAACACCAATACCAATATTACCATTTGGCAAAATTACCATCTGTGAACCAAAATTGGCCATTAAGAAAAAGGGATGGTTACTTGTTGTGCCAAAGAATCCATTAGCACCACCTACATAACTTCCTATATTTATGTTATTAGTCCCTGAATGAAGAATTCCGAAGCTACTGGGTGGTGTAACAACATTAAATTTGAAAGATGATGCAAGTGAACTTGCACCGATTAAAACCCTTCCTGAATTTGAATTATAAATATCCGTTCCGTTTAATGCCCAGCCTGTACCAGAGGCTGCATTCGTAATAGGTATCCAAGCGGTGCCGTTCCAATATTGGAGTTGGTTCGTGCCGTTGTTATAAACTACCGTTCCTTTGGTAGGGCTTACGGGAATTGAGGTAGCTAATGTTACCGATTGTGCAAAGGCTAACTTGCTGATAATCAGTAAGTTAAAAAGGAGAAATAAGGTCTTTTTCATGGGAATCGAAGTTTGTTTTAACGAAGTTCGTTAAAATTCAATAATTTTCCCAAAAAAGTCTATTTTATTTGTTAGGCAGCAAAAAGAAGTTTTAAAAACACATAACTATTTGACTATCAGTAACTTATGTCAAATCCCCAAACAAATCAAATTCTTCTGCCTTGTTTATTTTTACATTGGCAAAATCTCCCAAACGGACGTATTGCGAAGCAGGAATTAGCACTTCGTTATCTACTTCTGGCGAGTCGAATTCGGTACGACCGATGAAATATCCACCCTCTTTTCTGTCAAACAAAACTTTGTAGGTATTTCCAATTTTTGCTTGGTTTAGCTCCGCCGAAATTCCTTGTTGCAATTCCATAATAATATCGGTACGTTCTTGTTTTGTTTCGGCATCAATGTCATCTCGCAATGAAAATGAATGAGTATCATCTTCGTGAGAATATTGAAAAACGCCTAATCTATCAAATCTCATTTTTTCTACAAATTCATACATTTCCTCAAAATATGTTTCTGTTTCGCCAGGGTGTCCAGCAATGAGCGTCGTTCTGATAGCCATTTCTGGTACTTTCTCACGAATGGTATTTATCAAAGCCTCCGTTTTTGGGCGGTCAATGCCTCTTCGCATGATTTTTAGCATCTCTGACGAACCATGTTGCAGCGGCATGTCAAGATATTTACAAACATTCGAGCGATTTTTGATAACATCTAAAACTTCCAAAGGGAAACCCGATGGATAAGCATATTGCAAGCGAATCCAATCAATGCCTTCCACGTCAGAAAGTTGGTCTAAAAGTTCAGCAAGATTTCTTTTTTTATAAATATCTAAACCATAATAAGTCAAATCTTGGGCAATCAGAATGAGTTCTTTTGTGCCTTTTTTAGCCAAATTTTTTGCTTGTAGCACCAAATTTTCCATTGGTTGGCTCACATGACCACCACGCATAATCGGAATGGCACAGAAGCTACAAGGGCGGTCGCAACCTTCGGCAATTTTGAGGTAAGCATAATGTGCTGGAGTTGTGAGAAGTCGCTCGCCTACGAGTTCATGTTTGTAGTCAGCTTTCAAGGTTTTGAGCATTCTTGGCAGCTCATTTGTGCCAAACCACGCATCAACGGTGGGCATTTCGATTGCCAATTCATCTTTGTAACGGTGTGATAGACAGCCTGTTACGTAAACTTTGTCTACAATTCCTGCCTCTTTTGCATCTACATATCGGAGAATCGTGTCAATAGATTCTTGCTTGGCATTGTCAATAAATCCGCAGGTATTTATGATTACAATATTTGAATCATCTTTTTTTGATTCGTGCGTAACTTTCATACCATTGCCTTTTAATTGCGTGAAAAGCACTTCCGAATCAACGATATTTTTTGAACAACCGAGTGTTACAATATTGATTTTATTTTTTACTATTCCTTTTGTCTTCATTTTGGTATTCTCTGACGATTCTGGAGAGCGGAACGCCGCCCGATAGCCCACATTTTTTGCAAAGTTCGGCAAAAATCGTTTGTTTTCCTATTTCAAAGAAAACCAATGCTTGCTTGTTTGAAAGCAATAAAGTTTTCGTAGAAAATACTTTGCTTTTTGAGCCTATTGTCTAAATAGTTTTTTGTCGGCATAAAAAGTACCGAAAGGAATGAGTGAAGCAATAAATGCCAAAATAATTTTGTTTAAAGACCATTTATTCTGCATCGCAACCAAAGCCAAAAGTATGACGTAGCTAATAAAAAGTACGCCGTGTGCCATTCCAACCACATAATTGGGTTTTGGCATTTGCATCATGTATTTTAGCGGCATCGTGATTCCAAAAAGAATAAATGAGCAACCTTCCAAAAAAGCTACCGTTCTGAATTTACCTAATGTGGTTTTGAGCATAAGATTTTTTAATTAGCTTTTTTTGCTTTTTCAGGGTCATAGCTTACAAAGAAGTTTATCCATATTAGCCTTGCAATTCTGAAAATTACGGGCAGCAAAACCAGCACTAAGCTTATCATGGCTATGCCCCAATAGAGTAGATTCAAGTCGAAAATGAAGAGTAAAATTAGTCCATTGACAAAAATAGCTATATTCATGGCATAACTTATATACATTGCACCAAAGAAAAAGCCTGGTTCTGGCTCAAAACGCAAGTCGCAATGGGAGCATTTTTCAGGAATTTTACCAAAAAGTTTGAAGTCATAAGGATTTTCAGAAATAAAAAACTTCCCCTCATTACATCTCGGACAACGATTATTGAAAATACTGAATAGTTTTGAGCCTCGTTTCATTAAAAAGGTTTTTCTTCAAATTTACGAATAAATATTGACTAATACTTTCCATTCAAATCCCAACTATAATCTAAATGCGAAATTTCGGCATCTTTGTTTGCTTTTACTTTTGAATATTTATTTACCCATTCAATTATCGGCATTTTCCCTTTGAAATCACCTCCGTACCATTTGAAAAGGTTTGACAATTTAGCTTCTTTTGCCGAAACTTGATTTTTGAAAGAGTCATTCAAGAAATCTGTTCCTTGGTCGTCCAATTGTTGGTTCAATTTTGAAGCAATATATGCCTCATTTCGAAGTGGTGGGCAAGATTTTGCGGCACAAACCAAAGCAAAGTGAATACGTGGTTCACTGAAATCTTTGCGAATAATGCCATGTTCGATATTATTCAAATCCATTTTTTTGCCTCCAATATTGATAAATTTTACATCCCACGGCGTGTTTACGAATGGAATTTTCACCTTACTACCAATATCTTTGATGCTTGTAATTTTGTTTTTAGTGTTATCCAAAATCAATTGCACCGTAAAAGCATTATAGGCATTTATCCAATACGCCAATTTTTCATCTTTGCTCCATTTATCTCCTGGAGCATTGTTTTCTACCAAAGTAAGGTATTTCCGTAGTTCTACTTGGTCTTTTTTGAAACCTGCATAATCAACAAAGCCTTTGGCATCAACATACTTTTTCAAAAGTCCATTCCAAATTTCATGGCTGATAGGCTCGGCAGTTGAGGTTGGTGCATTGACGGCAAAGCAACTACTTACTGCAATCAAAATAATACTTAATAATGCTTTAATTTTCATTTTCGTGATAAATTTATTTTTATAAAAAACTTTTCTTGTATTGCCATAAATACGATTATTTTCCTTAAAAAGTTTTTTATTAACAAAAAATAACAAATCCCCGACGAATTCTAAACCCTCAAAAATAGTTTTTTGCGATACATAAATAACAAAAATAACCATTTTATAAGCACCACGCAAACAAGGATTGCAAACTCATAATAATGTTCACTGAAAAGTTGTCCGAACCAACGGAAAAGACCTTCTGCCGTAAAATACCAATCTATAAATTTTTCAGACAAATAAATCAAGATAGAATTCATGCCAATAACGGTGAAGAAAAATGCCCAATTTTTCTGTTCAAGTACATCAATGGCGAAGTAGAAAATTGCTAAAAGTATAAGGCTACAACCACCCGCATAAAGCATAAACGAGCTTGTCCAAAGGTTCTTGTTGATTGGAAAAAACATATCCCACGAACCGCCAATAATCAAGCAAATAATGCCCGCAATGGCAAGAAAAGCTGCTTTTCTGATTTTTTCGATGGGGCTATTTTTCAAGAAATTTCCTGCAAAAATCCCTAAAAGTCCTGTGCATATTGCAGGAAGTGTAGAAAGTAAACCTTCTGGGTCATGTATTTTTAGGTGCAAATGTCCGGGAAGCACAGTTCGGTCGAACCACGAAACAAAATTGCCTTCCATTGTCAAATCACCAGCCGCAAAACCTGGTGCAGAGTTGAATTTTAGTAGCATCCAATAGCCAATCAAAATGCCACCAAAGAAAACATATTGCCACTTCGGACTTGCGTAAATATAAATAATACAAGCAAACATATATGCCAAGCCTATTCGCCCCAGCACACTTGGAAAGCGAATGTGAGAAAGTTCCTTAAACTGCAACCCATTGTTATAAATAATGCCCAAAAGTACCAAAATCAAGCCTCTTTTGATGATTCTTAGTAATATTTTTTGTTTTTCAACACCATTATCCATTTCTCTACCAACCGAATAAGGTGTAGAAACGCCCGAAATAAATAAGAAAAGTGGGAAAATCAAGTCATAAAATCGAAAGCCATTCCATGCCACGTGCGAAAGTTGAGCAGCAATCCAAATGGCGGCAGGGTGATTGCTTGCTTTGGCAAGTTCATGGAAAATTTCTTCGCCGCCTATAATCCAAAACATATCAAAACCACGTAGGGCATCAAGCGAATAAAGTCTTTGTGAAGGGGTTGAATTACTCATTTTTATAGTCTGCGTTAGGTAAGATTTCAAAGGTAGAGAAAATTACATTTTTTTTCATAAAAGTTTTTGTTTGTTTTGTATTTTGTTTGAAAATTTAATTTGAAACCCATGAACTTTCAAATCAGTTTAGCAATTTTGGAAGATGCCGTAGCCATTCGACAATTTGCCGAAAAAACCTTTCGAGATACATATACCGAATACAATACGCCCGAAAACATGGAGCATCACGTAGCCAAAAACTTTGCTCTCGAACAAATCTACAAAGACCTGCAAACTATTGATAATCAATACTTTACAGTGAAATATGAGGCTGAAATTATTGGTTTTGCAAAGCTAATAAAAGATCATTCGACCGAAGGTTTGGCAGGAAAAAAAGTCGTAGAAATCGAACGTTTTTATGTAGATAAAACTTTTCATGGACAACAATTAGGCAGAAAATTAATGGGTTTTTGTGTGAATTGGTCTGCCGAAAATAATTTTGAGGTAATTTGGTTGGGAGTTTGGGAGAAAAACGAAAATGCTATGAAATTTTACCAAAAAATGGGTTTTGAGTTTTTGGGCAAACATACTTTTGTTTTAGGAACAGAAGTACAAACAGATTTTACAATGAAACTTGATTTGAAATGATACAAATTCAAGCAATTGGTATTGCAGATGTTGAAAAACTTTCTGGCGTAGCCACCCGTGCGTACTTTGACCATTATACACATTTATGGCACGATAACGGAGCTTGGTATGCCCATAAATGCTTCAATATCAAGCAGTTAGCAAATGAACTTTCGGACGAAAAAAACCTTTTTTTCTTGACAATATTCAATGAAAAACCTGTTGGTTTTCTAAAACTTCGCCCCGAAAATCAATTAGCCGAACAAGCAGGAAATGGCTTTGAAGTAGAAAGGATTTATCTTACAAAAGAAGCAATAGGCAAGGGTATAGGTCGAAAATTGATGGAATTTGCTATCAAAATGGCAAAAAATCAAAGCAAAAACTATGTTTGGCTCAAAGCGATGGATAGCAGCAAAGATGCCATCAGGTTTTATGAAAGTCTTGGTTTTGAAATTTGCGGTACTTCTCGCTTAAATTTTGAACAAATGAAAACCAAATTTTTAGGAATGGTTGCTATGAAAATGGTATTGTGAAGTGCATTTTGAATTGTTTGAGAATTAAATTCATGTATATTTGAAAAAAAAATAACCAGTGCCTAAAAATGAAAAACTTCATCAAAACTTCAATCTTTTTCTTACTAACTTCTGCTTGTTTTGCCCAAACGATTAACCTCAAAATTCTGCAACAACCCGTTGAGGTTTATAAAGATAAATGGGGCGTTTCACACATTTATGCTCAAAACGAACATGATTTATTTGTAACGCAAGGTTATGTAGCTGCTTCTGATCGCCTTTTTCAGCTCGAAATGTGGCGAAGACAAGCCACAGGAACAATGGCAGAACTGCTCGGTGAACGAGAACTCAAACGTGATATTGGCACAAGATTATTTAAGTTTCGGGGGAATTTGACAGCCGAATTACAACATTATCATCCTCGTAGCAAGCAAATTATTGAGGCTTTTGTGGCAGGAATAAACGCCTACATTGCCGAAGCTCGACAAAAACCTGACGAACTTCCTTTTGAATTTAAACTACTAAATACGCTTCCTGATTTTTGGACTCCAGAAATTGTCATCAGTCGCCACCAAGGGCTTTTAAGCAATATCGAAGAAGAAATTAATAATGCTCGTTTAGTCAAACTTTTAGGGGCAGATAAAGTACGAGAATTATCTTGGTTTCACCCAAAAAATTCAGACGATGAACCTAATTTAAAACTTGATAAAATACTTGATAATGATGTTTTGTTTAGCAATATTCTCGAATATTATGAGGCTTTTAGAGCTCCATTGAAATTTCCTAAACCTGATAATAAAGTTGGCTTGTTAGATGGTTTTGATGATTGGTACAAAGACGAAAAAGAGAATGTTGGTTCAAATAATTGGATTGTTTCGGGAAAACTGACCGAAAGTGGCTACCCAATGCTGGCAAATGACCCGCATCGAGCTCAATCTACGCCTTCGTTGCGTTATTGGGTGCATCTCAATGCTCCAAACTGGAATGTAATTGGCGGCGGCGAACCGACTTTGCCAGGCGTTTCGATTGGTCATAACGAATACGGAGCTTGGGGATTAACCATTTTTGAAACTGACAACGAAGATTTATACGTTTACGAAACCAATCCTAAAAATTCTAATCAGTATAAATACAAGGGTATTTGGGAAAACATAAAAACAATCACTGACACAATTCAAATAAAAGGTCAAACGCCAAAAATCGTTCAACTCAAATATACTCGACATGGACCTGTGGTATATGAAGATGCAAAAAACAATCATTTATATGCTGTTCGAGCAGGTTGGCAAGAAGTAGGTTGTGCTCCCTATTTGGCAAGTTTACGCATGAATCAAGCGAAAAACTGGGACGAATTTCGCAAAGCTTGCACATTCAGTCGCATTCCTGGAGAAAACATGATTTGGGCTGATAAAAAAGGGCATATTGGCTGGCAAGCGGTTGGCATTTCTCCGATTCGTAAAAATTGGTCAGGTTTAGTTCCTGTTTCGGGCGATGGACGTTATGAATGGGGAGGTTATTTACCTATCAATTTGTTACCCAATAAATTCGACCCGATTGAAGGTTTTGTGGCAACAGCCAATAATAATTTGACTCCAGTAGATTTCCCCAATAGAAATGCCATTGGCTGGAAATGGGCAAATCCTGTACGAGCCAATCGCATTGAAGAAGTATTGAGTTCGGGCAAAAAACATACTTTGGAGGAATTTGCTTTGTTGCAAAGCGATTATGTTTCACTCACAGCTCGTAGTTTAGTTCCGATGTTAAAAAGATTACCCATTGATGAAAAATACCGCATTCTTAAATCGAAACTCGAAAACTGGGACACGTTTGAGTTAAGTCCCGAATCGACCACCGCTACGATTTATGTTGAGTGGGAAAGCCTTTTACAAAAAGCGGTGCATCAATTGGCTGTTCCAGAAAAAGCTCAAAAATACATGAAAACTATTCCGACTAAACGCCTGACCGATTGGCTTGTAACGCCTCCGTCATTTTTAGGAGCAAATCCATTGGTAAGTCGAGATTCGATATTGATTGCGTGTTTCAAGCAAGCAGTTGATAATATTACTAATCGCTTAGGCAAAGATGAAAGTCAATGGCAATACGGGCAAGCCAATAATAAACATATTAAACTCACGCACGCTCTTTCTGATTGGGTAAATGACCCAACCTTAAAAGCAAAAATTAATCTTGGTCCAATTCCTCGTGGGGGTTATGGAGAAACCGTCAATAATTCAAGCAATAATTTGAATCAAACGCACGGAGCTTCTTTTAAAATAATTGTTGATACCGAAAATTGGGACAGAACTTTAGGCATCAATAATCCTGGACAATCAGGCGACCCACGCTCCGAACATTACAGCGATTTATTTAATTTGTGGGGAACTGGCGGGTATTTTCCAGTATATTTTACAAAGTCAAAAATCGTAGCGGTTTCGGAGAAAGTTTTGGTTTTGAAGCCTTGAAGTAAGAATAATAACTAAAATTCAAGCGTAACTATTTCATTAGCAAGTAGTTACGTTTTTTGTTTACTTTTTCAAGACAGCGTTTATCAGAAAAACCTTATCTTTGCCATAGTTTATTTTTCATAATCCACGATTATAAAAATCGTTTCGCAAAAATTATGTTTCAAATCATTCCAGCTATTGACATCATCGAAGGAAAATGCGTAAGACTCACGCAAGGTGATTATTCTCAGAAAAAAACTTATAACGAAAATCCGCTCGAAGTAGCAAAGATGTTTGAAGATGCAGGCCTCAAACGACTTCATTTGGTTGATTTGGATGGTGCAAAAAACAAGAAAATCACTAACGCAAAAGTATTAGAAACCATTGCCTCTAAAACTAATTTACACATAGATTTTGGCGGAGGAGTACAATCTGATGATGATATTCGGTTGGCTTTTGATTGTGGGGCAAAACAAATTACAGGTGGAAGCATTGCCATCAAAAATCCTGAGTTATTTGAAGATTGGTTGAAAAGATTTGGGAGCGAAGCAATCATTTTGGGAGCCGATGCACGCAATGAAAAAATCGCTGTAAGTGGTTGGGAAGAAGATTCGGGTATTTGGGTTTATGATTTTGTAAGTGATTGGATTCAGAAAGGCGTAAAATACACGATAAGCACCGATGTTGCCAAAGATGGACTTTTACAAGGTGCTTCGGTCGATTTATACAAAAATATGCACGCACAATTTCCTGATTTACAGGTAATTGCAAGTGGCGGTGTAAGTTCGATGCGAGACCTTGAAGATTTGGCAGAACTCAATATTTTTGGTGTAATTGTTGGCAAAGCATTCTACGAAGGGCGTATTACTTTGAAAGAAATTGAAAAGCGGTTTTTATGAGATTCATTGATGGAAACAAATTACAAACATTCTGAACTAACTGGGCGAATAATTAAAACTTTTTATAAAGTGTATAACACACTTGGTTATGGATTTTTAGAAAAAGTATATGAAAATGCCTTCATAATTGAGTTAAGAAAATCGGGACTCCAATGTTTTCAACAATATCCAATAGATGTTTTTTATGATGACGAAAAAGTTGGATTTTATTATGCTGATATTATTGTAGAAAACAAGATCATTCTTGAATTAAAAGCGGCAGAAGGTCTTGTTGAAGAACATGAGGCACAATTAACTAATTATTTACGAGCAACTGACATCGAAGTAGGACTATTAATAAACTTCGGAAAAGAACCACAATTCAAGCGAAAAGTTTTTTCAAATGAACATAAACCTAATTTCAAAAAAATAATAGAACGCTGATTATTATGGTTGTTATGATTTTTTATGATAAGACCAAAAAAATCATATTTTATCTTAAAAATCATAATAATCAGCGTTCTATATTTATAAATTTTATGATTTACGAATTTCAAAGTAACGACTATACCATAAGCACCGATAAAGCCAGATTACAATTTGATGTAATTCATGGCTTTTTATCAACAAGCTATTGGTCGCCCAATGTTCCGATGGAAATTGTGAAACGTGCCGCCGAAAATAGTCTTGCTTTTGGTATTTACAAAGACAATTCACAAGTAGGCTATGCACGTATTATTTCTGACTATGCAACATTTGCTTATTTGGCCGATGTGTTTGTCTTGGAAAGCGAAAGAGGCAATGGTTTATCAAAATGGCTCATGGAGTGTATTATGCAAGTGTCTGATTTACAAGGACTTAGACGCTGGATGCTTGCCACTCGTGATGCACATGGTTTATATGCACAATTTGGTTTTACACCACTCGACAATCCAGCAATAATGATGCAAATTGCTCGACCTAATATTTATACGGAATGCCTCACAGCGGAACGCCGCCCGAACGAAATTTAATTATCAAGTTTTATTGATAATTGATAATTGATAATTGAAACATGCTCACAAAAAGAATCATTCCTTGTTTAGATATTAAAGACGGACGCACCGTAAAAGGTACAAATTTTGTCAACCTTCGTGATGCGGGCGACCCCGTAGAATTGGGAGCAGAATACGCTCGCCAAGGTGCCGATGAATTGGTGTTTTTGGATATTACGGCTACGGTCGAAGAACGCAAAACTTTGCTTGATTTAGTCAGACGAGTAGCCCATACAATCAATATTCCTTTTTGTGTCGGTGGTGGAATTGGCTCGGTTGCAGATGTTTCAAAGCTACTCAATGCAGGTGCTGATAAAGTTTCCATCAACTCTTCGGCTGTTCGTAATCCTCAGTTAATCAATGAGTTAGCTCTCGAATTTGGTTCGCAATGTATTGTTGTAGCCATTGATACAAGATATATTTCTTACGAAAATGGCTTTCAGCATATCGTTCATACACATGGTGGACGTAAACCTACCGAACTAAAAACAATCGAATGGGCAAAAGAGGTAGAAGACCGTGGGGCAGGTGAAATTTTATTGACTTCGATGGACACCGATGGCACAAAAGCTGGCTTTGCAATTGAATTGACGGCCGAAATTTCTGATAATTCAAATATTCCGATTATTGCTTCGGGCGGTGCTGGTACTATGGAACATTTTTATGATGTTTTTACCACCGGCAAAGCCGATGCAGGATTGGCAGCAAGTATTTTTCACTTCAAAGAAATTGGTATTCCTGAATTAAAATATTATTTAAAAAATAAAGGTATTCCGATGCGAATTTAGAATGTGGAGCGAACTTGTAGTTCGCTCCACAATAAGAGCCAAATCATGTGCTTCGCACTTCCATTCCATTTGAGTAATTTTCATAGGAGCGAAAAAATATAAAATTGGGTTTCTGTAAGAGCTCAAAAGCCCTGCGATAAAGTATGTAAATGGAGACTGGTTATTTGTTACTGGCAATTGGTAATTAGTAAGTTTATGTTCTTTTTCCAATTTCAACAAAGCAATTTCTAAAATCACTTTATTCATCATAACCTTCTCATCATCAAGCAATTGCTTTGTTTTTTGAATCAATTTTTCTCTACAAACTTCTAATTGTTTTATTTTAAAATCTCCCAAAAGTCGAGCATAATGATAAATAATTAATGGTGTAGTTGCATAATTATGAGCGACTTCAAAAGCAGCGGTGATATATTTTTCTTGCGAAATGACTTCTCGCAAAAAAACAAAAACCGCCTCATCATACTCATTATAAGGCAATTGATATTTTTCAAACAAATACATCAAGTTACACAAAGCACAGACATCAAACTCAATCGGCATATTTTTTCCAAACCAAGTTGAATATACAGCCCCCCCCGCCCCCGATGGGGGAGCTAAAAACTTATTCTCTGAAAGTTTTTTCACCAAAGGTGAAAAAGAAAAAGCTCCCCCATCGGGGGCGGGGGGGGCTGGTTGTGTATGCAACTTCAACTTCTCTTTCAACCAAACCACGTCTTCTTTTGGGTGAGGCAAAGTCAAATAAATTAAAGCTGTATCATCTATATCATCGGGAATTCTGAAATGGTCTAAATGTCTGAAAATAAAGCCATTAGGAAAATGATTGGTTGGTTTTGTTTGCCAAAAATTATAAGTTTTTAAACCATCTTTGTTCTGAAAATCGGGATAGTTTTTGATGGCTTTTTCAGTAATTTTCTCAATAAGAGTTTGTGATTTCTTAGAAACTTTATGCTTGATTTGATTCAAGATAAAAACAATCGTAGCTGTGTAGAAAATATTGGTATCGGGGCGTTTGTAGAACAAATATTTGTTTTGCCGATACGATGGAAAAATTCCTTCGGGAAAGAATTTATCGCCCCATGATTGGCACGAGGCGATACGTTCGATTAGAATATCAATATGATTTTGTGCGTCATTTGTCATACAACAAATCTACACTTTCAACACTAATTTTCCAGTATTTTCACCATTAAAAAGTTTCATTAAAGTATCAGGAAATGCTTTTACGCCACCTTCGGCTACAAAAACCTTAGAATTTAACTTGCCTTGTGCAATCCAACCTGCCATTTCTTTTGCAGCTTTTCCATAGTTTGCAGCATTATCAAAAACTACAATTCCTTCCATTCTTGCACGATTGACCAAAAGCGACAAATAATTGCTTGGTCCAACTGGTTTTTCGGTAGCGTTATATTGCGAAATTGCTCCACAAATCACAATTCTTGCATGAAGATTGATTAAGCCTAAAACAGTATCCAGAATTTCACCGCCAACATTATCAAAATAAACATCTATTCCATCAGGACAAACGCCTTTCAATTGTTTTCTTAAATCGCCATCTTTATAATCTACGCAAGCATCGAAGCCTAATTCTTCAACTACGTATTTACATTTATCTGCTCCACCAGCAATGCCAACGACTCTGCAGCCTTTTATTTTGGCGATTTGACCAACAACACTTCCCACAGCACCTGCAGCTCCAGAAACGACTACGGTTTCACCTTCTTTTGGCTGACCCGTGTCCAAAATTCCGAAATAGGCAGTCATACCTGACATTCCCAAAGTACCGAGATAAGCAGGCAAAGGAATAAAATTAGTATCAACTTTTACTGCTTCTTTTCCATCCATCACTGCAAATTCTTGTACACCCACCCCTGCCGTAACGAAATCACCCACCTTAAAATCAGGATGTTTCGATTCTACAATAACTCCTGCCCCCAAAGCACGCATCACTTCACCAATTCTTACGGGGCGAATGTATGATTTTCCTTCATTCATCCAGCCTCTCATGGCAGGGTCAATCGAAAGATATTGTGCTTGGATAAGCACCTGATTATCAGCAAGTTGTGGCGTTTCTGTTTCTTCGATTTGCCAACAGTCAGCCGTTGGTGTACCCACAGGACGAGCAATTAAATTTACTTGTGTATTTTTCATTGTTTGGTTTTTGTTGATAGATTTAACAAATAGAATTTGTTGTATATAAAGGCGAAATTAAGTCAATTTTTTTGAAAAATAGTATGCGTGCATAAAAATATACCATGATTAAGTGATTTTTTGGATTTGCATGATTAAGCCATATGTATCTTTAAATGAGAAGCTAATGGCAAGATTTTTGCTCAAAATTCGTTAGATAAAGACATGAAAACTACTCGTTGTAGTGCAAACATTAAATAAATCCTTGCAAATACACTCAAAAAAGGCGTAATTTTGCATGGCTCATCAATTGAGTTGAAATAAAAATGAAAAAGATTTTAGCCTTATTTATCACCTTCCATATATTTTTAGGTAAAACTTTTGCCCAAGAAGGTGCAGTTTCGGAATCAATTCAGATTGGCTCGTTAGTGCCTAATTTTGACATAAATATTTTGACCAAAGAAGGCACAATCAAAAAAAACATAAAAGATTATAGAGGCAAAGTAGTCATTTTAGAGTTTTGGGCTACATTCTGTGGGCCTTGCTTGCCAGCAATGGACCATTTGGCAGACTTGCAATTCAAATTTAAGAATGATTTAGAGGTCATTAATATCACAGACGAAGAACGCTGGAAAGTTGTTAATTTTCTAAAAAAACGCCCAACATTTTTAGCCATCGGACTTGATAATGACAAATCAATCAATCAGTTATTTTATCATCAACTGATGCCCCATACAATTATTATTGACCCACAAGGCTATATAAAAGCAATAACTTCGCCCGAAGAAGTTACCGCCGAAGTTATTTATTTGACTAAAAGTGGAGCTATTTTAGCAGTAAAAACAAAAGCAGAATTTGCTCCTAAAAGCGAAAATGCAACTGCTATGAATGCTGTACAGGCAGAAGACAAAAGTTTTTATAAAGTGGCAGTTTCAGCATATAAAGAAGGTATTCAGTCGCAAATTAATAAAAAATCTGATTTTGAGTATGAATTTATCAACTGTACTGTGCCGTTGATGTACCAAGTGCTTTACCAAACTACTCGACCAAATCCTAACGACCGAGCTTGTTTGGAAGTTTCGGAGCAAACGAAATATTTGTTGGATGAAAAACAACAATATAGCATGACAATTAAAGTGCCTGAGCCAATGAAGCATCGTTTGGGCGAAATTGGCATGAAGCATTTGGAAGAAATTTTTGCAGTAAAAG
The DNA here is from genome assembly GCA_031378345.1 of Emticicia sp. Classification (GTDB taxonomy): domain Bacteria; phylum Bacteroidota; class Bacteroidia; order Cytophagales; family Spirosomataceae; genus Emticicia. The sequence goes on from JANNDY010000036.1 coordinate 61,552, forward strand.
CTAAGAATGAAAATCGTACTCGAAAAGTTTATGCTCTGACAACCAATAAAGATATTACACCGCCAACCAATAATGTTGGTATGGATATGCCTTTAAAAGATTTCCTAAAACTCCTTTGGGACACTAAAGTGGTTGATATGCCCATAGTTAATGAGAGTAGCACGATAGATAATAGTATCGTTTGGGTAGCAGATTTCCCTAAAGAGGTAACGAAAGTACAAGAAAGTATTCAGAAAATGGGTTTCAAATTAGAGCCAAAAACCGCCGAAACGGCTTGTTTGGTTCTTCATGAAGACAAATCAGGAAATTAGAATTCGGAGGGAGTTTGATTAAATTTTGATACAAAAAAAGAGGATATCTGTACGACCTCCTCTTTTTTATTGAACTTTTATTGAAAGAAGATTCAGGAGATTAAAGCCTATAACTTACTGATAATCAACATTTTAAGTCAAAGTAATTCAATTTAAACAAACGGCGTTACATCACGCTTCGCCCATTGGTCCACCAAAATTCATAGGAAATGGCATCGGCTCACTGGTTTGACGAATCGTTCCAAAATTATCTTCGTATTTTAAAATATTATCTTGCAACGCTACCAATAAACGTTGAGCATGTTCGGGCGTTAAAATCACACGAGATTTTACTTTAGCTTTCGGTACACCGGGCATTAAACGTATAAAATCTATCACAAATTCGGTGTTTGAGTGTGCAATCATAGCAAGATTTGCATAAACGCCCTCTGCCATTTCTTCCGATAATTCGATATTTATTTGTTGTTCAGGCTCTTCCTGAACATCTTTTCTTTTTGCCATTTGTATAAAAACTGTTAAGTGATTTGGAGTCATCATTGATAGTATTTAATCAAAGGTAAAAACCTTTTTTGAAAAAAAGAAATACCTACCTAATTTGTTATTCAACGGCAAGAATCTCTTATGAAAATGATGGTCTATTTGATTGCCTCTCTAATTCTAAGTAATTTTTCCAAAAGCCCTTCTAATTTATCTAAAGCAAGCATATTTGCCCCGTCTGATTTTGCAATTGATGGATTTGGATGAGTTTCAATAAAAATCCCATCCGCACCTACAGCGATAGCTGCTTTAGCAATAGTTTCTATCAAAGCAGGCTTTCCTCCTGTTACACCCGACGATTGATTTGGCTGTTGCAGCGAATGTGTGCAATCCATGATAATTGGCACTTCAAAAGCCTTCATTTCGACAATATTTCTATAATCAACTACAATATCAGAATAGCCAAACGAATTGCCTCTATCAGTCAGCATTACTTGTACGTCAGGATTGATAGCTTTTATTTTTTCTACGGCAAAGCCCATTCCCGAACCGTGCATAAATTGTCCTTTTTTTACATTTACAGCTTTTCCTGTTTGAGCTGCTGCCACCAAAAGCTCAGTTTGGCGACATAAAAATGCCGGAATTTGTAAAACATCAACATATTTTGCTGCCAATGCTGCCTCATGAGATTCATGAATATCTGTAACAGTTGGTAAGTCGAAAGTGTCGCCCACTTCTTTCAAAATATTTAAAGCCAACTCATCCCCAATTCCCGTAAACGAATCTAATTTTGTACGATTGGCTTTTCGATAAGATGCCTTAAAAATATACGAAATCTGCAAACGGTCAGTGATAGCTTTTACTTTTTCTGCAATTTCTAAAGCCATATCTCGCCCTTCAACTACGCAAGGTCCAGCAATTAGGACGAAATTTCCCGAATTTTGATTTTTTAAACGATTGATTTTCAACACTTTGTATTTTTTTTAAGTTTTTTTCAAACAAAATTTTTGTTGGTTATTTGCTTTTTTAAAAGAAAACATTGCCTTTTTTAAGCAATTTCAAGCTAAAAAGAAGTTATTTCTTCATTTTTGAAACAAACACTGCAAAGGTCGGAATAAATCTGACATCAAAAAAATTTCATCTATTTTGTTGTTTCCGTTTAAAAGCGTTTTCTTTGCAGTCGTTTTTCACCAAACTTACAGTTCAAAATGTCAGCAATTGCAACAAAAGTAACGAAAATTATCGTAGAGAAACTCGGAGTAGATGAGTCAGAAGTAACTCCCGAGGCATCATTCACAAATGATTTAGGAGCAGACTCATTAGACACCGTAGAATTGATAATGGAATTTGAAAAGGAATTCAATGTTTCTATTCCAGATGACCAAGCAGAAAATATCCAGACCGTAGGCCAGGCTATCACTTACTTGGAAGAAAATTCTAAATAAGTATTTTTGTCGAGTTCAGAGTGTTAATTCTAAGAATTTTCTACGAAACTTTCATAAAGTTTTTGTAAAAATTTCTTTTATACATCACTCAGAACTCGACTTTTTTTTGCTTACGATTTAATTTGACTAAAACCTCATTTTATGACATTCAAGCGAGTAGTTGTAACAGGATTAGGGGCTTTAACGCCTATCGGAAACACCGTCGAAGAATATTGGAATGGACTGAAAAACGGCGTAAGCGGTGCAGCCACTATTACAAAATTCGATGCCAGCAAATTTCGCACGCAATTTGCCTGTGAAGTAAAAAACTTTGACGTTACGCAGTTTATTCCTCGTCAAGATGCCCGTAAAATGGACGTATTTACTCAGTATGCAATGGTTGTTGCCGATGAAGCGATCAAAGACTCTGGGCTTGATTTAGAAAGTATTAATAAAAATAAAGCAGGTGTCATCTGGGGTTCTGGCATTGGAGGATTAAAAACTTTTGAAGAAGAAGTGATTAATTTTGCTGGTGGCGATGGAACACCAAGGTTTAACCCGTTCTTTATTCCTAAAATGATTGCTGACAGTGCTTCGGGGCAAATTTCTATAAAGTATGGATTCCGAGGACCAAATTACATCACTGTTTCGGCGTGTGCTTCCACCAACAATGCTATTATTGATGCCTTCAACTATATTCGTTTGGGCAGAATTAATCTTTGTATCTCAGGAGGCTCAGAGGCAGCCATTACACAAGCAGGAATTGGTGGTTTTAATGGCTTACGTGCTATGTCTGAACGTAATGACGACCCTGCAACGGCTTCTCGCCCTTATGATAAAGACCGTGATGGCTTTATTTTGGGTGATGGTGGTGCAGCATTAATTTTGGAAGAATACGAACACGCAATGGCTCGTGGAGCAAAAATTTATTGTGAGATAGTGGGTGGCGGTTTCTCGTCAGATGCTTATCATATTACAGCTCCTCATCCTGAAGGTTTGGGTGCATTTCTTTCAATGGAAGATGCCCTCGACGATGCCAACATGAAGCCCGAAGATATAGACTATATCAATACACATGGCACTTCTACGCCATTGGGCGACCCACAAGAAATTAAGGCAATCGAACGATTATTTGGCGAGCATACTTATAAAATGAGTATCAGTTCGACAAAATCAATGACTGGACATTTGCTCGGTGCAGCAGGTGCTGTCGAGTCGGTTGCAGCGATTTTGGCTATCAAACACCAAATAGTTCCGCCAACAATTAATCTTTTTAATGTTGATGAAAGTATTGACCCTCGAATAGATTTGACACCGAATGTAGCGAAAGCTCGAAAAATAGATGTAGTTTTGAGTAATTGTTTTGGGTTTGGCGGTCATAATGCTACCTTGATATTTAAGAAGTTGGTTTAAATTTAATTCTGAATTTGTGTTATCAAAAGTTAGCAATACTTTTTTTGGGTTTTTCAAATCTGATTCTAAGGAACGCAGTTTTAGAAAGTCAGTAGAGCAGATTGTCGGTGAAAAACCGAGTAATCCTTTGCTCTATCAGTTAGCTTTTAGACACACTTCTGCGTCGAAAGAAACAAATATTGGTGGTTTTCGAGAATCTAATGAAAGATTAGAATATCTCGGAGATTCGGTACTTGGAATGATTGTGGCAGAATATCTCTTCAAAAAATATCCATTCAAAGATGAAGGGTTTCTTACCGAAATTCGCTCAAGAATTGTTAATCGAGAATCTTTAAATATCCTTGCCCGCAAAATTGGCTTAGAACGACTCATTGAATTTGACGGTCAGCGAATTGCTCATAACCGTACTTCGATGTATGGTGATGCCATGGAGGCACTTATTGGAGCAATTTATTTAGATAAAGGCTTTCGTTTTACGAAACAATTTATTCTAAAAAAACTCATTGCCAACTACTTCGACCTTGATACGGTCATTCAAACAAATACAAACTACAAAAGTATTCTACTAAGCTGGTCGCAACAAGAGGGCAAGAAAGTTGTTTTTGAGATAATTCAAGAAAACGGCAAGCATCACCACAAAGAATTTGTTGCTCAGGTTTCGGTTGATGGCGAAGCTGTAAGTAAAGGTGGCGGTTGGAACAAGAAAAAAGCCGAACAGGAAGCGGCTCGCCGTGCTTGTGAGGCTTTGGCAATTAAGGTGTAGATTTTGAACACTAAAATACACTTGCACAATATTCCACAAATTCTTAATTCTGCATTGGTTACACACCCCGCTTTTCTACATTCCTCGTAATTTGCTTCAAAAAAGTTTGTATAATGCTGTCAAGTTTCTATTTTTGTGAGAAGATGATAAATTCAGCTCAACCGCAGACCATAACTATTAGAAACAGCCATTTGTTGAAACGTTTACCCAAAATAATTTTCGGAATTTTAGTATTACTAACTTGTGGCGTTTCGTACTCCCAAAAGGTAGCTATACAAGTCTTACAACAAGGAGTTTCCTATTCGGATTCGTCCTATTACGACATTATACCCGTAGGTGATAAATTTTGGATTGGTGGAAAATACGGTACACTAAAATTGATTGATTCTGAGGGAAATCTTTCAAATATCGACTATCCAAGTGAAAATGTTGATATTTATAAAATGGATCATTTTGATGACCAAAACTTAATTATTGGTGCTGATAAAGGAGTTATTTATAAGCATAATTTGGTCAGTAAAACTTGGGAAACTATCAAATTGAAAGGCTATGAAAAAGCCTGTTTTTATAATTTAACAGTTGTAAATGATTCAACTGCTTTCATCGCTGGTGGAAATTCAGCCATTGCTCACTCCGACAAAACTATTCCTTTTGGATTTATTCTAAAAACAATTGATAAAGGTCTTACTTGGGCAAAAGTTTATCAAAATGCCTTCAAAATGGTGTGGTGCGTAAAATATAATCCTTTCAACAAAAAGGTTTATGCACTCATGTACACGCCCAACAAGACACATTTGTATAGTTTTGACAATAAAAAATGGCAACGTGAGCAAAAAATTGGCAATAGCATTTTTCATGAAATACAGTTTGAAAACGAGAAAGATTTTGTGGCAATGGGTGGTTGGATGGGCAAAAAAGGACGCATTCACCATAATAAACAAAAGCAAGAAATACCCAAAGCTGGCTTGATTTGGGGGCGAGTTTCCAACGGAAAATATGATATTTATTCTGCCTGTGATGGAAAAATTGTGCTGGGCGATAAGTCAGGAAATTATAAGGTTTTTGGCGAAAAACTGAACAAGGCATATAATATCTACGAAACAGTTTTTACTTCTCCCATAACTGCAATCGCCATCGGAAGTGCCAGAACTATTCTACTCATAAAAATTATTGAAGAGAAGCATTTTGCGAAATTTGAGTAGTTTTTGATACATTTAGCATCAAATATGAATATAAAAGACAATATGTCTGATTTTTTGAAAATAAATGAGTTGCGAGAAAACATTATCAAACTCATCGAAGCAAAATTTGAACTTGCCAAACTTGGTATTCAAGATAAAATTGAGGGTGTAGCCGTGAAAGCCGCTTATGCTCTTATTACTTTTATTTTGGGCATTGTTGTGTTGATTTTTCTGAGTATTTTAATTGCCATTGGGCTAAATTTTCTACTCAAAAGTTCGTGGGTTGGATTCTCGATAATGTTTGTTTTTTACCTTGTTATCTTGGCTATTTTTATTTTTGCGAAAGATAAAGTTTTGTCAGGAATCAAAAAGAAAGTCGAAGAAGTGGTAGATGAACATATAAACGACGAAAAATAATTTTAAACAAAAGCCTCATTTACAAGTTTTTTGCTTGTAAATGAGGCCGTTATATTCAACTATTTAAAGCAATTATTTCTTGCACGATACTTTCTGGGGCTTCCCAATTTAAACCATGCCCTTTGTTATTAATCACTATTTTTTTTGAATTAGGGATCAATCTTGCTAAATCTTCGCTATGAAAAGGGGGTGTGGTTTTATCTCTCGAACCAATAATGACCGTACACGGAACTGTGATTTTATATAGTTGTGAATAATAATTTTCGTTACCAAAAGCCTCTAAAATCGGAATTAAGGCTTTGTGATTTTGTGCTTGGAAAATCTCACTAAAAACCCTAATCACTTCATTATCTGGATTTTCGCCCAATAAAGACTTTACGAAAGCATTACCAATGGCTTTTATTTTGATGAGATTGAGTAAAATTCCAGATTTGATAAGCGGAATTTGAAGACGATTTTGAAAATTATTTTTATTGACATCACCTGCAAAAGTAGCCATCAAAACGCAGTTTTTGATACGTGTTTGCAACATTTCAGGATAATCAAGCATAAACTTCATAGCCAAAAAGCCCCCCATCGAATGACCGACGAGAGTAGCATTTTGAATATCATAAAACTCAAAAATCGATTTGTAATCTGAAGCCATCGAAAGTGAGCTAATACCATCACTTCCTATGCTTGATTTTCCATGCCCACGTTGATCGAACGCAATTACTCGGTAGCCTAATTGCACTAATTGAGGAGCAATTACATTCCATTCTTGGGATGTAAAGCCATAGCCATGAGCCAAAACGATAGTTTTTTCACCTTTTCCTGCCTCTAATGCATAGATTTTTGTGCCATCCTTGGTCATGATAGTATTTTCAATTCCTTCAAAAGGTTTTGATAATGAGCCTGATCCGTACATAGTTTTTCAATGTTTTTTAACATTTTAATAATTTCTCAACTCCAACTCCTATCCCATGAATCAACTTTGTCCCATTCGGTTGTTGGGGCAAAATATAATTCACCTGCTAAAAGGTGTTCTTTTATTACTTTTTCGTTGAGTTCGATTCCCAAACCTGGTTTATCAGGTACTTTTACAAAGCCATCTTTATAAATTGGTTTTTCGATACCTGTTACCAAATCTTCCCACCAAGGAACATCAAACGAATGATGCTCTAAGGCAACAAAGTTTTCGGTAGCTGCCGCACAATGAATATTTGCCATGAACGAAACGGGTGTACCTGCAAAGTGCATCGCCATCGCGATTCCGTGCTCTTCGGCGTAATCGCCAATTTTTTTAGTTTCTAATAATCCGCCCGAACTTGCTAAGTCTGGCTGAATCATATCAACGGCACGGGCATCAATCAATTTGATAAATTCTTCTTTCAAATAAATGTCTTCGCCTGTAAGCGTTGGTGTATCTACTGCGTCAGAAATTTGTTTCCACTGGTCTGTATAAAACCAAGGTACCATATCTTCAAGCCATGCTAATTGATACTTTTCTACTCTTTTTGCCAGACGAATGGCAGTATTTACGCCAAAATGTCCAAAATGGTCAGCAGCCAAAGGAATATCATATCCTACAGATTTACGAACTTCTGCAACGAAGTTTGCCATAATATCTAAGCCCTCATCGGTTATCTGAACGCCTGTAAATGGGTGCTTGGTTTGTGAATAACTGCGAGCATTTCCTTTATTTGGAGTTCCTACTCCCCATTGTTTGGCATAGTCGGTATTTAAGCCTCCAATGACAGTATGTGGGTGGTTTTTTAATAAATCTACGCCAAAATCCATTTTTAAGAAAGTAAGCCCTAAGTCTTTTCTTTCTTTCATTTTTTTTCCAAATTCTACTGCATCGGGTACAGTTGGAGTATCGCCGTAAACACGAATATAATCTCTGTATTTTCCCCCTAAAATTTGGTAGCATGGAACGCCATAAGCTTTTCCTGCCAAATCCATCAAGGCCATTTCTACGCCACAAACGCCTCCTGCGGCACGTCCATGATTACCAAATTGCTTAATATCTTTAAAAATCATTTCTGGCGTACAAGGGTTTTTACCTAATAGACGACTTTTCAAAAACAAGCCATATTTAGCACTTGCTCCATCTCTAATTTCGCCATAACCCGAAATTCCTTGATTGGTGTCAATGCGAATAATAGGGCAAGTCATTGGTGCTTTTGTAACAACGGCGATGCGAACATCGGTGATTTTCAAATCTGATGGATTGCCAAATTTGTTGATTTTTTGAGTCAAATATTCAGCTTCTTGCTCAGGTTTTCCATCAAACATCAAACCTAAACTCAAGCCTCCCAAAGAGGCTTTTTTGAAGAAATCTCTTCGACTTTCGACTTGTTTTTCTTCTGTAAATATTTGATTTTCGGAACGCCGAACCGCAGTACTTTGTACTAATTCTGGGGCGAGGGGTATCTCACCTTTAAATTTGAATCTATCGAGATTGATTTTCATAGTTTTGAATGTATTTAATGTAGGGTTATTCGATTTTTGAATGACGAATTAAAGAACATTCGTCATTAATTTAATTCGTTATTTCTTATCACCAATTACGGTCTTTCATAAAAGCATCTAATTCTTGCTTAGACATAGGTACTTTTGTTGGATTGTCTTTCATCCATTGCATAAAATCTTTCTTAATTTCTTCACTCCAAGCTTGGTCAATTTGCCCTGGCGTGTATTTGCTTTCACGCAAGCGTTGATGCCCAAAATCGTCTTTCATAGCTACAAATTCGGCAGTAATGATTACTTTTTCAGCTAAATATGCAGGAATAAATACAACGCCTTCTTTCTTGCCCAAAATCAAATCACCAGGAATGACTGTTGCTCTACCAATACGAATGGGAGCATTGATACTCGTCAGCATCACTTCTTTGATATATGAAGGGTCATAGCCACGCACAAAACCTACAAATCCATCAATTGCCTCCAAGCCTTCCAAATCTCGAATTCCCGCATCGAAAACTACGCCAGTTTTTGATTTTGCATAAATCGAATTACCCAGATTATCTCCGATAAGCGTTCCGTCAATGATTTTTCCGAAACCATCTGCTACATAAACATCGCCATTTTGAAGTAAATCAATCGGCCAAGAATTAGGAGAGCCTGAGCGTCCTTCGGTTTTGCCTTTTTCACGAATCGGCTTGTCAATATCTGGTCGAGTGGGCATATATTGTGCCGTTACGACTCTTCCTGCTAAGGCTTTTTCAGGGTGAATAATTTGCCAACCCGCTTCAAATTGATTGTTGAAACCTTCATTTCGCAAAACTCCCCACGCTTCTTCAAGGGAAATATTTGCCAATCGTTTTACCAAATCATCAGAAACCTTTGGTCGCCCGTCAGGGAAACGTTCGCCTTTCCATTGGGCAGTATATACCAGCAATTGTTCTTTTGAGAATTGAATTTGCTGTGCAAAAGCTTGATTTAGTGAAAATAAAAGGAGAATAAGGAGGAGTTTTTTCATAGTTTGTTTGGGGGGTGTTTATTTAAAATTCATCTTTCAATTTTTCATATAAACGTTCAAATTTTGTGTGTAAATCTGAATAAATTTGAGCATTTTCGAGGTTTGGCAAGAAGATTTTACCAGTTTTTTGCTCTGAAATTTGAGGTTCAATATTCATGGCTTGCATAGCCACCAAAACTGCACCCCAAGCCGAACCTTCTACGTTTTCTGAAATAATAACTTTTTTCTGGAAAATATCTGCAACTAATTGTAACCAAAAATCGCTTTTGGCAAAACCTCCGCTCGCACAAATTTCGGTAATAGGATTTCGCTCCATCAATATCTTTCCAACTGAAAAAAGGTTGAAAATTATTCCTTCCATCACCGCCCGAATAAGATGTCCTTGCGTATGATTGATGCTTAGACCAAAGAAAACTCCTTTGGCTTCGGCGTTCCAAACTGGAGCTCTTTCCCCCAAAATATAAGGCAAAAACAACAGTTTTTCTGCTCCTGCTGGCACTCTTTTAGCCTTTTCTATTAATTTCTCAGTGGGTTCAATCGTTTGTAAAATTTGTTCTTTGAGCCACTGAATTACAATTGCACCGTTATTTGTTGCCCCACCAATTACATGCAAATTTTCAGAAAGTAAGTAATTGAAAGTTCGCATTTGAGGGTCAGAATAATATTCATCAACACAAACTCTGACCGCACCACTTGTTCCCATTGTGAATGCCATTTTACTTTTCCCCATGGCATTTGTTCCTAAATTTGCCAAAGGTCCATCAGCAGCTCCTATAAAATAATTTAGTGACTCTTTTTTCCTTGAAAAAGTCGTCGGAACGATTTTGGGTAATTTTTCTTCACTAATTCCGATAAGCTCTAAAGTTTTTTTATCCCAAGACAAGTTTTTAATATTCATCATGCCTGTTGCCGAGGCAAGAGAATAATCTATCTCGTATTTTCCAAAAATTTTGTGCCAAATGTATTCTTTTATTCCAATAAACTTATGGACTTTTTCAAAAATTTCAGGTTCGTGTTCTTTCAACCAAAGTATTTTACACAAAAAAGAAAAAGGGTGAATGGGTGTACCTGTATTTTGATAAATTTCTTTTCCTAAACGACTGTCTTTCAAGTGATTAGCTATCTCAATGGCTCGATTATCTGCCCAAACGATAAGATTTGTAAGTGGTTTTCCTAATTCATCAACAGCCATAAAACTGTGCATGGCGGAGGAAAAACTAAGCGTTTCCAACAATGAGCGTTTATCTAAAAAAGACAAACAATCCAGTATAGCTTCATAAATTTCATCAGGATTTTGCTCGCTCCAGTCGGATTTCGGATGGAACATTTCGTAAGCTACGCTATGTTGTGCCAAAACTTTGCCCGAAATATCAAAAACGACGGCTTTTGTGCTTGTTGTGCCTATATCTATGCCTGTGAAATACAATTTTGAATGAGTGAATGTTGAATGAGTGAATGTTGTTTGTTTTTGTGTAAATGAATAATTGAATGAATGAGTTATTTTTATTATTCACTCATTCAAAATTCACTCATTTTTTTCCACAGCGTGTCCACCGAATTCGTTTCGAAGGGCAGCTACTACTTTTCCTGAAAAGGTATCGGTTTGTTGTGAACGATAACGCATCATCAATGAAAGAGCGATAACTGGCGTTGCAACGCCCATGTCGAGTGCTGTTTCGAGCGTCCATTTCCCTTCGCCTGATGAGTGCATGATTCCTTTAATAGCATCGAGTTTTGCATCTTTTCTGAAAGCATTTTCGGTTAATTCCATCAACCAACCACGTACAACCGAACCATGATTAAACATTTTTGCAACTGCTTCAAAATCAAGGTCATAGTTAGATTTTTCAAAGAGTTCGAAGCCTTCGGCAATGGCTTGCATCATGCCATATTCGATGCCATTGTGTACCATTTTTACAAAATGTCCGCTTCCTGATTCGCCTGTGTACAAATAGCCATTTTCGAGTGAAATATCCTTGAAAACTTTCTCTACATAGTCAAAAGTTGATTTATCGCCGCCAATCATGGTGCAAGCACCATTCAAAGCTCCACTTGTTCCACCACTTGTTCCACAGTCTAAAAATGCTATTTGCTTAGTTTTTAGATAATTATATCGTCTTACTGAATCTTTAAAATTGGAATTTCCACCGTCAATAATAATATCGTTTGGCTTGAGCGAATCGACTAATTCTTCTATTACTTCATCTACGATTTCGCCCGAAGGTACCATTAGCCAAATTACTTTTCTACCTTTTAGTTTGCTACAAAGACTTTCTAAAGAATATGCTCCTAAAACTCCACCTTCTTCACCTATTTTATCAACTGATTGTGTACTGACATCGTATGCTACAACTTCATAATTATTATTTCTTAAATTTAGAGCTAAGTTATAACCCATTTTACCAAGACCTACGATTCCAATTTGCATCTTCTTTTTATTATTAATGTATTTCGATTTAGGTCGTAAAAATACAAAACCCCATCAACAATCTTACAATACAAAATGATTTTCAAGATTAAAGACTATGTTTTATCTAAAAAATCCTGTTGGTTATGATATGATATTACTGATGGGGTTTTAAACATTTATTTATCCCACCAAACTTTGGTATCTAAGTCATCGGCACCCATTCTTGAAATAGCTTCTTTTACATTAGTACTATTGACCGAAATCTCAGAGTTTGGATAAGTCAAGCGGCGAATAAATGTTCCTTTAATTGATTTTCCAGGAAAAGGATTTGGCGTAAGAGCTGGAAAACCACTTCTACGGAAATTGGCAAATGCCTCTGGTCCATTCAAAAAAGAAGCTACCCAATATTGCGTGTTTATTTGCTCCAAAGCCGTTGCTGTTTTGAAAGGATTTTCGGTCAAATAGGTCGTAATCGCTGCTGGAGCAACTGCCGAATTGGCATCAAAAGAAGCCAATTGCTCCATGTGAAGTCTTACGCCTTTATTGAAATATGCCTCTGCTGTTGCTGCACTTACCCAACCTTTTTGGGCAGCTTCTGCCAATAAAAGTTGCGTTTGGGCTGCCGTTACCAAGAAATTTGGTGCAGTGTTTTTTGCCATACGAGTTCTATCAACTTGACTGAAATCATAGAAGCTTGCCAGTTTGTTTTTGGTTACTTCCGCCGAAATCGAGCCATTATCAAAGCCAAATGGAAATCCAACTTGTAAAGAAGGGTCAGTTGTAGCTCTTGAAGCAACTTGCTCAGGACCAGATTTTGCTCCTACATAACGCACTGCGATAGATTTCAAACGTGGGTCGTTTGTCTTTTTTAGATAGTCAGCAAATGGGGCAGCCAAATATACGTTTGCCGCTTCGGTAGAATTTAATAAATTTCCAACACCGTTTACATAATTGGCATCATGGCGAACCATGGCATTGTCAGTATTGAGTTCCATTACGCCAGCCGCTGCTGCTTTTGCAACTACTGATTGTGCTTGTGCAGCATCTACTTTGCTCAAACGCATACCTGCACGAAGCAAAAGTGAATTGCCAAATTTTTTCCAAAGAGCAACATTTCCACCATATAAAACATCTGCTGTTTCAATTGTTTTTGTAGCATCTAAAGCTGCTGAGGCTTCTGATAGTTCTTTGATAACTCCTGCATAAACCGCTTGCTGGGTATCATATTTTGGCAAAACGATTTGGTCAGTGTAACCCTTTGCTGCATCTACATAAGGAATATCGCCATAAGAATCTGTCAAAACTATGAAAGCATAAGCCTGTAAGATTCTTGCCATATTCATCAAATTGCTTCGTGCAGGCACAGCTTTAGTTTGATCAATGGCATCTTGCGTATTTCTGATAACTGTTCGGTAATATTTCTGCCAGTTTTGCACAGTATTATCACGGTTATCTTGGTTGAAATTTGCTCCTGTCAAAACCCCAGAATTGGGCGTAACCATCTGCTGAACAATGCCTATTTCATAAAAAATAGTGCCTGTTGCATAAGTAGAATTGATGGTTGCATTGTTGAGAATAAAAACTGGATTGACAGCGGTTGCTGCAGTTTTATTGACATTTAGTTCATCGAAACCTTTGTCGCAGCTCCCCAGACCAATAAGTACAAGGGAAAGATATGTTATTTTGAGTATATTTTTCATTATAAAATTTATTTGTTTTTTAAGGTTAGAACCCCACCCAACCCTCCCCAAAAGGGAGGGCTTAAACTCCCCTCCTTTTTGGGGAGGGGTCGGGGGTGGGGTTTAAAATTTCACATTCAAATTAAAACCCATGCTACGAGTTGTTGGTAAACCGTGTGATTCCATGCCCACGAGGTTATCTGACGAGTAGCCAAATGACTCGGGGTCGATATTATCCACCCATTTTTTAAGCAACAAAACATTGTTGGCAACCAAGCTTAGCTTTGCTCCTTTGATTGGTGCATTCTTCGGAATAAACTTCGTTAGGTCATATCCTGCAGTGATTTGGCGTAATTTCCAATAACCCCCGTTATATACAATTGGCTCTATCAAAGCTAAAGATCGAACAACCGACCAGTAATCTTGAACGTTTGCTTTTACGGTATTTGGCTCTCCTTTATCATTTACACCAACGCCTATAATACCGCCTGTATCACGTCCTCCAAGTGTATTTTTGTGCAAACCATGACGGTAAAGGTTAAAATTTGAGCCTGAAAGCATCATGTTTCCTAATTTGAAATCAATCAAGGCAGAAAGTGTAAGACCTTTATAACTAAAAGCATTATTGATACCTCCAATCCATTTTGGTAAAGCACTTCCATAAGAAATCAAATCTGCTGTACGAAGTGGAATACCATTTGTACCAAAAATTTGTACGCCGTTTGCATCTCTTTTGTAGCCAAATCCATAAATTTGACCCATTTCTTGGCCAACTACCTGACGAAGCTCGCCATTGAAAACGTGCGTTCCGACAGTGATTCTTTCACCTGGAGTGTCTGTCAAAAGGCTCAATACTTTTGTTTTATTGTAAGAGGCATTAAAAGTTACGTCCCACTGAAAGCCCGAAGTTTTTACTGGCACTAAATTCAGCAACATTTCAACACCATTTGTGCGACTTTTTCCACTATTAATTAATGTACTCACAAAGCCTGAAGCATCTGAAACTTGTGCCGAAACGATTTGGTCGGTAGTTTCTTTCTGATAAATTGCAAAGTCAAGATTTACTCGGTTTTTGAATAATTTTAATTCCAAACCAACTTCTTTTTCAGATGCTCTCATTGGTCGTAAATTGGCATTCGGCAAGGTATTACCTGAAGAACCACCCACAGGCTGCAAAGCTCCTGCTGGGTTGCTAAGTAGGTTGGCATTGATACCATAAAATAAGTTATTCGAATAAGGCGAAACGTCGGTATCACTACCCACTTCGGCATAAGCAACTCTTAGTTTTCCGAAATTCAACCAACTTGGCATATTATCAAATGACTGAGAAAAGACATAACTTGCCGAAACCGAAGGATATAAAATACTGCGATTTTCGGGAGAAAGTGTTGAAAACCAGTCGTTTCGGGCAGTTACGTTTACAAATAAAAAGTTTTTGAATGAAAACTCACTCGACCCATAAATAGAATTTACGGCTCTTTCTGACAAGCCATAAAGTGGGTCTTTCACACGACCATTCATTACTGTATATAAGCCCCTAACGACAAAATCTTGTACTTGCACCGAGTTCAAATCTGAACGGCGATACATTTGATTGCCACCAACATTCAAATCAATGCCGAAGTTTCCGAAGGTTTTTGTAGCTGCAATCAAAATATCAGCATTTGTTTCTCTAAACCTTCTGGATTCTTGCGTGAAAGTTCCATTGACAAAACCCGCAGGTGCTGCAGCCAAAGAAGCTGTACCCGTTGCGAAGTTATTAAACTCTTGGTCACGTGACCAATAATCTTGTCCAACACGACCTTGAATATATAGCCAGTCGGTAACGTTATATTTTACTGAAATATTTCCAAACATTCTATCACGACGAATTCTCTGAAACTGCTCCGATAATGTAAAATAAGGATTCGTGCGATTCATGAATCTTGAATAAATGAATTCATTTCCTGCAGCATTAAATTTCTTTTCTTCCAACAAAGCCAAAGGCATTGAGTTTGCCATATTTGAAAGTGCCGTCGGAATCGAGTTGTCTTGATTGGCAACGTTTGGAGGGTTTTTATTAAATTCGTTTGAATAATTGATGTTTCCGGCAAAACTTAGCTTTTTTGATAAATTATAAGAATATCCCAAATTAATAGTCTTACGATTGAAGCTATTATTCGGAACAATTCCTTTGCTATCCATATTGGCAAACGAAAGATTCATGCCACCTTTATCGCCCGAAGAAGCCAATGAAATGGTGTTCGAGAAGTTTTGACCATTGCGATAAAAATTACGAATATTATTGTATTGAGGCTCGTAAGGAACTGTAACTCCATCAAAAAGCACCTGTGTAATACCAGGGGCAAATTTTTCACCAAAAGACCACTGCCCAGAAGTTGGGTTTGCTGTTGTTGGTCTTGTGCCTACGCCATTTACAAACTCGCCTTGTCCATATTCATATTGAAAATCTGTAAAATCCAAAGGCGTTTCGTTAGTAAAGTTTGAATTGAAAGTTACGCCAATACCTTTGTTATCGCCTTTCGATTTTGTTGTAATCATAATTACACCATCTTTTGCACGAGAACCATACAAAGCTGCTGCAGTTGCACCTTTCAAAACCGTCATACTTTCAACATCGTCAGGATTTATTGAAGAAAGTCCATCGCCACCGTCAGAGGTATTTCCACCACCACGAACACCAATGGAGTTATCTGCACCAGCATTGCCGGGGTTTGTACCAAAGTTTGTATTATCAATCGGCACACCATTAACAACAATTAGAGGGTTGTTTTGACCAGAAATAGAAGATTGCCCCCTGATTCTGATTTTGGAAGTTCCATTGGGTCCAGTTCCTAAACCTGAAATATTTACACCTGCGATTTTACCTGTCAAGGCATTCATCAAATTTGGTGTACGGTTTTCGGTCAATTGCTCTCTACCGACCGTTGAGGTGGCATAACCCAATTTTTTTGCTTCTTTTTTGATACCCAAAGCCGTAACTACAACTTCTTCGAGATTTTGGGTATCTTCTTCAAGAGAAACATTAATAGTTGTTTGATTCCCAACTTTAATTTCTTGATTTTTGAAGCCAATAAAGCTAAAAACCAAAGTAGCATCTGAGCCAGCATTCAGACTAAATACACCATCGGCATTGGTATTTGTACCAGTATTTGTACCTTTGACTTGCACCGAAACACCGGGTAGCGTTGCTCCATCTTTTGTGGAGGATACTTTTCCTGACACTTTCTGGGCGAAAGTTGCCATAGAAAAAATCATCAACAACATAAATAGTAGAAATTGTTTTTTCATAGAATAATTGAAGATTAGGTTTTATTTCTAAAATCAAATATCTTGAACTAATTCGACAAAAACTACCAAATGCTTACGGTGGTGAATTTTATAACGATTGCTTGAAAAAATTGTAATATTTTTACAGGGTTTTAAAAAGCTTTTAGCCATTAGCATTTAGCTATTAGCTCTTTTATACTTCTAAATAAATATGCCAAATGCTACATGACCATTTTTTCTTTACATAAAGGCAAGTCACCCGAAATACAGGCATTTCCGCACTTGATTGAGTTTTTTCGTAAAAAGATTCAGCAGGTGCAGCCCAACTCTATGCCTATCAAAGAAAGTCATGGTTTGAAAATATTGTTTATTTTGGAAGGCAAATTTGAGTGGAATATTGATAATCAAGCAGTTACAGCCTATCCGAATGATGTTGTTTTGGCTTTTCCTAAACAAAGCTTTGGTGGTTTGAAAGAAATGTGGGATGTGGGCGTAGTTGCTTCCATCACTATAAATCCTCGTTTTTTCTCGGAAGACGGCGAGCTGATTTTGGGCGAATGGAGTAGCATTTCGGAAATTGAGCAAAGGCTAATTGGCAAACTTTTTTCGTTGAATAAAAAACCGCTTTTGCAAAACTTCAAACAATTGGGTGAAATTCTGCAAAACCTTGAAAATGAGGTATTTAACAGCGAATTAGGCTTCAAAACTCGCATCAATCATTTGCTTGACGAACTGCTAATCACAACCGCCCGACAACTTAGCAAACAAGATAACCAACGACGAGATTTTCCTCAAACATTTCAGAAATTAGACCAAATTTTGCGTGAAAACCTCGCTCACCCTTGGACTGTGGAAGAAATGGCAGTAATTATGGGTTTGGGGACAACGGCTTTCAACGAAAAAGTAAAAACATATTCGGGTTTTTCACCACTCAATTATTTGATAAATTTGAGAATTTCAGAAGCCATTCGCCTACTAAAATCAACAACTATTAGCTTGACAGACATTGCCTTAGATACAGGATTTTATTCGTCGCAGCATTTTTCAACAACATTCAAAAAACTAACAGGTTATACACCGGGGCATTATAGGAAAAATGAGTGATTTAGTGAATGGGTGATTATACATAAACGTAATTAAAATCGCTCATTCACTAAATCACTCATTCACTAATTCACTCATTAGATTTATGGAAACAATCATAACCATCGACATCGAAACAACGGCGGTACGAATCATCGCTTTTGACCTAAAAGGCAAGCAAATTGCTACCCGAAAAGGCACATATCCTACTTTTCATACCCAGCCAGATTATAGTGAACAAGACCCCGAACAGGTTTTTATCACTGTACTTTTTGTGCTGAAAGGCTTGCTCAATGACCCTGTTTTTATGAAAAAAAACAAGGTTTTGTCAATAGTTTTTAGCTCTTCGATGCACAGCGTTTTGCCAGTTGATAAAAATGGCATTCCGCTGGGCAATGCCATCATTTGGGCAGATAATCGGGCGAGCAAAGAGGCAACCGAATTGAAAAACTCTGCTTTGGGTATTGAAATTTATCGAGCAACTGGCACGCCCATTCACCCGATGTCGCCTTTAGCAAAAATCACTTGGATAAAAAACCACGACCCCGAACGCTTTGCCAAAACAAGTAAATTTATTTCGCTGAAAGAGTATATTTTGCATCAATTTACAGGCGAATATTTAATTGATTACAGTTTGGCTTCGGCAACGGGGCTTTTCAATATTCATGAATTGAAATGGGAACAAAAATCTTTAAATTTTGCTGGAATTTCGAGTAGCCATCTTTCCGAACCAACTTCAATTTTTAATGCTGACATGAAACTTCGTCCAGCTTTAGCAAAATCATTGCGACTTTCGGACAAAACAAAATTGATTATTGGTAGTAGTGATGGTTGCTTGGCAACGCTCGGCTCAGGGGTTGTGGGTGAAGGACAAGCCACTATTTCAATAACTTCGAGCGGTGCTGTTAGGGTGGCAGGAAAGGAAGTTTTGCAAGACGAAAAGCAACGGTTTTTTAATTATATTCTCGACAAAGGGCATTATATTTCAGGAGGACCCAGCAATAATGGAGGTGTTGCTTTTGAGTGGTTTGCTCGGCAATTTGGCAATTTTAATAATGGTTTAGATTTTGAAGATGCTCTCAATGATTTGTTCAAAGATGCTTCACAGGTAGCTACGGGGGCAAATGGCTTGCTTTTTCTGCCTTATTTATTAGGAGAAAGAGCTCCACTTTGGAACGCCAACGCTCGTGGTGTTTATTTTGGAATTAATATTACACATGAGCAACAGCATTTTGTGCGGGCAACGATTGAAGGCATTTTGTTTGAAATTTATAGCATCGGAAAAATGCTTCAAACCTACCGAAAAATTGATAATTTGTATGTCAATGGTACTTATGCAACGCTGCCACTTTGGTCGCAAATCATTTCGGATATGTTCGGAAAGCAGGTCAATATCAACGACAACCACGACAGTGCCAATGTCGGAGCGGCAATGTTGGCTTTGACCGAAATGGGTGTTTTTGGTACATTAGAAGAAGCTGCCAAAACGATTCAATCATCAAAAATTTATCAACCAAATCAAGTAAATCATCAAAAATACCAGAAATTCTATGCCATTTTTGAGAGATTGAGCCATAAACTCGAAGAAGAGTTTGATTTGATTGCCGAATTGCAACAAAATCAAGGGGAATAATTATCTTGCGTATGACAATTAGTTGTGCGTCATTTTATAAAACAAAATGGTACTCGAAAAATATTCATCAAGTTGGGTTAAAGCTTATACAAATATTAAAAGTGATATTGATAATGTCTTAGAGGGACTTGCATATACAATTGAACACGTGGGAAGTACTTCTGTACCAGATTTGGATTCAAAGCCAATAATCGACATTGATATTATCTATTCGAATCAAGTAGATTTTGAAAAAATAAAATTGGGCTTGAAAAAAATAGGATATTACTATAATGGCAATCAGGGAATTGAAGACCGGGAGGTATTTAAAAGGAATGGTAAAATGACAAGCGAAATATTAGACACCGTAAAGCATCATCTTTATGTTTGCCCAGTTCAAAGTAAGGCATTGGAAAGACACATTTTATTTCGAAATTTTTTAAGAAAAAATGATTGGGCAAGATTAAAATATCAACAAATGAAATATGAATTGGCTGAAAAGGCCAATCAGGATAGAAAAATATATGCTTCTTTGAAAGAACTTCATCTTAATGATTTTATCGACTCAATTATAGACGAAGAAAAACGAACGTACAGCATGGGCTTGTGGCAAGCATAAGTAATTAAACATTTGGAATATTATTGGGTATTAGTTTAGGTTGAAGTAAACTTTGATGAGAATTAGGAATAAACATAAAATTTGTTAACTTTATTGAGCGGACGTTCAAGCAGACGAGTTTCAAACCCCACCTACCACACCCTCTGTTCGCAATCAATCTTTTCAACAAAAAAAGCGATAAACCTTTCGATTTATCGCCTTTTTCAAAATATCTATTAAACATTCTATTGTCCTTTCAAAGCCTCAGCACCACCAACAATTTCCAAAATTTCATTTGTAATTGCTGCTTGACGGCTACGGTTATACTCAATTTTCAGAGAGCGTAACAATTCATTAGCATTGTCGGTTGCTTTATCCATGGCAGTCATTCTGGCACCATGTTCCGAGGCATTTGATTCCAAAACAGATTTATATAATTGCATTTTGATTGCTTTTGGCATCAATTCCAATACAATTTGTTCTTCTGAAGGCTCAAAAAGATAATCCGTTTTGGCAGCTTTTGCGTCATTCTTTTTATCAACCATGGGCAACATTTGCTCAATACGAATAATCTGCGTAGCAACATTCTTGAATTCGTTAAAAACCAATTCTACTACATCATACTTTCCTTCGGCAAATGCTTCCATTACTTCCTCAGCACCTTGACGGGCAATAGCAAAACTTAGGCGTTGGAAAATATCCATGTAGCCTGTATTTGTCTTAAAACCACGTTTTAGCAATGTATCACCACCTTTTTTTCCCAAAGGCATGATTTCAACATTTCCTTTGGCAGCCTGAGAAGGATATTTTTCGCTGATATGTGCTTGAGCAGCTTTCACAACATTAGCGTTGAAAGCCCCACAAAGTCCACGGTCTGATGTTACAACAATGACCAAAACTTTTTCTACCGAACGCACTTTTGTATATGGACTTGAAGCTCCCACTTCGGTATTTGCCGAAACAGTGGAAATCAATTCGTTCAACTTTGTTGCGTACGGACGCATTTGAATAATAGCATCTTGAGCACGACGAAGTTTCGCCGCAGATACCATTTTCATTGCTTTGGTAATTTGTGTTGTCGAATTTACCGAAACAATTCTATTTCTAACTTCTTTTAAT
Organism: Emticicia sp.; assembly: GCA_031378345.1. GTDB lineage: Bacteria > Bacteroidota > Bacteroidia > Cytophagales > Spirosomataceae > Emticicia. The sequence goes on from JANNDY010000036.1 coordinate 82,772, forward strand.
GAAGGCATAATTCTAAAAATTAAGAATGTAGAATGTAGAATTAAGAATTAATGATGCTGAAAAAACATTCTTAATTCTTAATTCTCAATTCTTAATTATATTTATTAAGCGTATTTCTCTGCTAATTCTTTACCAACTTTCTTGATGATGTCAGTTACAGAATCGTCCAATTTTCCTGCTCCAAGCTTCTCCAAAACCTCTGGATTTTGTGCTTTTAGTAATAAGGTAAATTCTGTTTCGTATTCTTTTGCTCGGCTAACTGGCACTTTGTCCATCACACCATTGATTGAGGCATATATTACAGCTACTTGGTCAGCTACTGGAACTGGCGAAAACTGTGCTTGCTTCAAAATCTCTTGGTTACGACGACCTCTTTCGATAGTCAAACGAGTGGCAGCATCAAGGTCAGAACCGAACTTAGAGAAAGCCTCCAATTCACGGAATTGTGCTTGGTCAAGTTTCAATGTTCCTGCAACTTTCTTCATTGACTTGATTTGAGCATTTCCTCCTACACGTGATACCGAGATACCCACGTTGATAGCTGGACGAATACCTGCATTAAACAAGTTTGATTCCAAGAAAATCTGACCGTCAGTAATCGAAATTACGTTAGTCGGAATATATGCCGAAACGTCACCTGCTTGTGTTTCAATAATCGGAAGGGCTGTTAATGAACCACCACCTTTTACTTTACCTTTCAACGAAGGAGGTAAATCGTTCATTTCTCTTGCAATCGAATCATCAGAGCTGATTTTTGCAGCACGCTCCAGCAAACGACTGTGTAGATAGAAAACGTCGCCAGGATATGCTTCACGTCCTGGAGGACGACGAAGTAATAGAGAAACTTCACGGTAAGCAACTGCTTGCTTCGACAAATCGTCATAAATAACCAATGCTGCACGACCAGTATCACGGAAATATTCGCCAATGGCTGCACCTGTAAATGGAGCAAAGAATTGCATTGGAGAAGGGTCAGCCGCACCTGCATTTACGATAACTGTATAGTCCATTGCTCCATATCTACGAAGTGTTTGTTCAACAGCTTTCACAGTAGATGCTTTCTGACCACAAGCTACATATATACAATATACTGGCTCGCCTTTATCGAAAAACTCTTTTTGATTAATAATCGTATCAATACAAACTGCAGTTTTTCCAGTTTGACGGTCACCGATAATTAACTCACGTTGTCCACGACCGATCGGAATCATGGCATCAATAGATTTGATACCTGTTTGCAAAGGTTCGGTTACAGGCTGACGATAGATTACGCCTGGTGCTTTACGCTCCAAAGGCATTTCGAAAGTTTCGCCTTGAATCGGGCCATTTCCGTCGATAGGTTCTGCCAAAGTATTCACAACACGACCAATGATACCTTCACCTACTTTTACAGAGGCAATTTCACCTGTACGTTTTACTGTTGCTCCTTCTTTGATACCTGACGAATCACCCAAAAGTACCGCTCCTACGTTGTCTTCTTCGAGGTTAAGTGCAAGGGCTTTTAAGCCGTTTTCAAATGCCAGCAATTCACCGGCTTGAACTTTTGATAAACCATATATACGTGCCACGCCGTCACCGACTTGTAGCACAGTACCAACTTCTTCGAGTTCGGCTTCGGTTCTTGAACCTGCTAACTGCTCACGCAAGATTGCCGAAACTTCATCTGGTCTGACTGATGCCATATAATTTTTGATGAGTTTTGAATGTAGAACTAAAAATGAGTGAATGATAGAATGAGCGAATGATAGAATTTTAAGAAGAATATCCTTCAATAATATTCAAACATCGTATCATTCGCTCATTCTATCATTAGATTTTCGGGTGCAAAATTACGATAGTATTTTCACAATTCCGATATTTTGATTAAAAAAAGATTAAAAAGGTAGGATTATTTTTAGAATTTCGGTGGAAGTATAGAAATTAATTTTAAAAAAATATGTCAAAAACTTTTTTTGACATTATTATGAAACCTCGTTTAGACTTTTTCAGCATTTTTTGGCATCTTTGCCGAAAATTAATTTGACATTTTTAATGAAAAACATTGACGTTTGCCTAACTCCTGATTTATTACATTTGCATAATATTGAAAATTCGATTGTCATAGTTACTGATATTTTCAGGGCTACTTCGTGCATGGTTACGGGCTTTGCTTATGGTGTAAAAGCCATTATTCCTGTCGAAACAGTAGAAGAATGTAAACAATTGCAGGAAAAAGGCTACATTGCTGCCGCCGAGCGTGATGCTAAAAAAGTAGAAGGTTTCGACCTCGACAACTCGCCTTTTAGCTATATGAATGAAAAATTGATTGGTGAAAAAATCGCTATGACAACCACCAACGGCACGCACTCTATTACGATGGCGAAAGGCTCGGCAGTGAAAGTTTTGATTGGTGCTTTTTTGAACTTAAATGCCATCGTAGAATACCTAAAAACTCAACCTTACGATGTACTCGTACTGTGTGCTGGTTGGAAAGGCAAAGTAAATCTGGAAGATACACTATTTGCAGGTGCAGTTGTTGATGCTGTAAATGACGAATATTTTGTGGCAGAAGATAGTGCCATTTTAGCGATGCGAATGTACCAACAAGCAAAAGATGATATGCTGGGTTATTTGGCAAATTCCTCGCACATTCGTCGTTTGCAACGTTTGGGTATTAATAAAGATATTAGCTATTGCTTGCAAAAAGATTTATATGATGTTGTACCTGTGCTTAGAGGAAATGAGTTGGTGAATATGTAAAACTCCACAGTCATTTTCTTACAAAGGCATCCCTTTGAACATGTAACTAACTAATAATAAGAAAGTTACGTCAAAATAAAACCCCGAATATGTTCAAATTTGGCATATATCGAGGTTTTTCGTATTTTGTGTCTGCGAAAACTTAAAAATACAGATGCAATATACACGACCTCAATTCTCCAAACTTTACCAAATTGATTGGGCATCTCCGTACTTATTCAAGAAGAAGACACAAATTGAGACAATTTATCAGACCATTGATTGGGAAAGTTTAGTAAAACTTTTACCACCTAAAAAGCGAATGTCTTGAGCAGTCCCGATAGTCAAATGACGGAAAAAGCTCGCAAATCAAAGTAAAATAGCAGCCTAAGCGTTGAAAAACTTATTAAAAGCCTTTTCCAAAACAAATGGCTTAAATTTACCCAAAAAGTAGAAAAGTAGCAGGCAAAAATCGTATTAGAAAACAAATTGTACTTTTTTAAGAAAATACAACTTTTCAAGGGAAGCCTCTTTCAACCAATAAATTACCAAACCATTCGGAAATAAATTATCATGCAGGCAACTCAAATACTCTCAATGCAGGTTTTGAGGTTGGGGTAGGAAATATTTTTAAAGCAAAAACCAGCAACAGAAACCTTGTCTGGATTGAGCCGTTTTGAAAAGTAATTTTATGTAGAATAGACTTCTTGCGAAAGTCTTTTATGATTGAAAAATTGTAAATTTTCGCTCGAAAATTGAATAAATTTTGAAAGCGTAGCACCGCTAAAGTTGAAAAAAAAGCTCAGTTTATAGCCGAAAAGGTGCTATTTTACGACCTAAACGACTTTTGCAAGAAGTCTAATATCTAATTGATACAATTTTACAACAAACCTACGCCCGCTTGTCTGTAAGCAGCAAGTTGTGAATTGTTTGATTCAAGTTCGGTAATCAAATAGTCAATCTCGCTGGGTTGACAAATTTTGGCACGAGCAACAGAATTGAGTTTTTCAGAAATAGACAAAACAATAAACTTTTTGGAGGCTTTTCGCATCGCTTTTTTCACTTGTACCACTTCCAAATCTGAGTCGGTCAAACCATGTTTGGCATCAATACCATTGGTGCCGATGAAGCATAAATCGAAAGATATTTCACTCAATTTCAAGATAGAATCACCTCCTACGCATATTTTAGCATCTTTGGATAATTTCCCACCAATAAAAATGACATCAATATTTGGGTGTTTGAGAAGTTCTTCGGCAGCCATCAAGCTTACGGTACAGAAAGTTGCTTTTAGATTTTTCGGCAAAAGTCTTATTACTTCACGCAGGGTTGTGCCGCCACTTGTCAAAATCAACATGTCATCTTTTATCAGGCTAACGGCTTTTTGGGCAATAATTTGTTTTTTGCCTTGTTCATAAATGCCCTCTTCATTGTCATTCCCGTAGTAAGATTTTGATAAAGCTCCGCCATGTACTTTCACGAGTTTATTGTTTTCCGAAAGTTCGGTCAAATCTCGCCTGACGGTATCTTCCGAAACGTTCAATTCTTGGCAAAGGTCTGTCGAGAGAACTTTGTTGTGCAAATTGAGTTGTTTAATGATAAATTCTTGTCGCTCTTTTTTGAGCATTGGTGAAACTGCGACTTTGTGCATATTATGTATTGCGTTTTTGTGCAATTTTTAGGATACGAAATAGAAGGTTTATTTCGGTAATTTATAATTTTTCAATAAATATTTTTAAAATTTCTTTTATAAATATTATATTTGTAATAAATATGCAAGAAAATAGCTTTTTAATAATTGCGTTTTTATGCGTGTTTTATCTTCGACAATCTTTAATTCTTTAACAATCACTCTATGATGAAAATTTTCAAAAACAAACTGCAATTCCTTACTGGCATGGTCGTGATGCTCACATTCTCGCTGAATGTGCTTGCACAAAGTACCGTTTATGTCATTAAAGGAAAAATTTCAGATGCAACTGGCGGAATTCCAGGGGCAACCGTAAAAATCGAAGGTACATCTTTCGGAACAATTACCAATGCAACAGGCGATTACTCGCTCAATGCTAACCTACCAGCAGGAAGTTATAAACTTATGGTAAGTTCAATTGGCTATGCCAATGCTATTCAAGCCATCAACTTAGGCAGTCAAACCAGCATCACACAAGACATTACAGTAAAGGATGATGTAATGAATCTTGACGAGGTAGTAGTTACGGGTTCAACTGTCAAAACTTCTCGTCGTGAATTAGGTAATGCCATAAGTTCAGTAAATGCCGAAAGTTTAGAAAAAACGGGTTCATCAAATCTTTTTGGTGCTTTACAAGGTAAAGTTCCTGGAGCCCAAATCACTCAAAACTCAGGCGACCCTGCGGGCGGAATCACTATTCGTTTGCGTGGTGTGAAATCAATTCAAGGAAGTTCAGACCCACTCTATGTTATTGACGGTGTGATTGTGAGTAACTCTTCGAGCAACGTTTCACAAACGGCATTGGGCAATCAGGTAGGTGCAGCAACAATCGGAACAAATCGTATGTCAGACATTAATCCATCTGATATTGAAAGCATCAATATTATCAATGGTGCGGCAGCCGCTGCCCAATATGGTTCTCGTGCAGCCAATGGTGTAGTATTGATTACGACCAAACGAGGAAAAAATGGTACACCAAAAATAACTTTCTCGACAAGTGTAAATTCAAACGAATTGCGTAAAAAAGTCTTTATTTCGACTTACGGTAAGCAATTTGGATTTGCTGGCTTGCGTTTGCACCCAATTGGTGCTATTTCGCCAGCAAATATTGCGGCAAATCCAGGTACAACTACTGTCGGTATTGTGCGTGAAGGAGCAACTACGCAATTGGCCACAAATTTGGTTGATGTAACACGCTACGATTATCAAGACCAGATTTTTCAGAAAGGAATGGGAACAAATAACAATGTTTCGGTTAGTGGTGGAACAGAAAAAACACAATATTTCGCATCGCTTTCGTATATGAAAAATGAAGGTATTATAAAAGGTACAGATTTCAATCGCTATGGTTTGCGTGCTAGAGTTGACCAACGCTTGGCAAATTGGGCGAAACTTTCGGTAGGTTTGAGCTATACAAATAGCTTTGCCAACGAAAAAGCTAACGGTAACGTTTTTTATAGCCCAATCAACTCTATCAACATCACCAATAATATTTATGATATTACGGTGCGTGATGCCGCAGGAAATTTGCAAGCAGTGGAGCCTACTCGTGTGAATCCTTTGACGACGGTTGAGGCAATGAAATTTACACAAACCGTCAATCGTACTGTTAATGATTTTCAACTAAACTTAACGCCATTCAAAGGTTTTGCAATTGATTGGATAGTAGGTGTTGATGCGTTTTCGGCTTTGGGCCTTAACTTTATTCCTGCTTATCCTTACCAAGCGGCGGCGGGTTTGCCAGCAGAGCGTTATCCAAATGGTTATGCTTCGAATGCTAATAGCAACTCAATTTTATTTAATAGCGACTTAAACGTTTCGTATGAGCGTGAATTGACAAACGATTTGAAAATGAATTTGATTGCAGGTGCAAACTATCAATCAAGCAAAACTGAGTTTGCTCGTTCGAGTGGCGAAAACCTTGCCCCATTTATCGAAACAGTGAGTGGAGCAGCAAGTACAACTGTTACGGCAGGTTTTGGTGTTGACCAATTTAATTTGAGTGGTTTTTTCGGTCAAGGAACTTTTGGCTATAAAAACTTAGCTTTCGTTACAGGAGCAATTCGTCAAGACCGTTCTTCAAAATTCTCTCCGTCAGAAACCAAACAAGTTTACCCAAAATTTAGTGCAAGTTTTGTGCCTTCTGATTTGTCAGGTTGGAAAAACAGTTCGTTGAACAATATCGTGAGTGGTTTAAAATTACGTATGTCGGTAGGACAAGCTGGAAATCTAACAGGAATTGGTTCTTATGACCGTTTTTGGCAGTTTTCTCCAGTGCCTTTCTTGGGAAAAAATACTATCACTCCAAGTTCAACTTTGGCAAACCCTCGTGTACGTCCTGAGCGTATGAATGAGGCAGAAGGAGGATTAGACCTTTCTATCTTGAAAAACAAAGTAAATATCGGCTTGACAGTTTACCAACAAAAAATTACTGATTTGGTAGTAAACCGAGTTTTGGCAGCAACAACAGGTGGAACAGGCATTGTAAACAATGTTGGTTCGATGGAAAATAAAGGTTTGGAATTATCTTTGAATTTTATGCCAATCAAAAACAAAGATTTCTCTTGGGACGTAACGGTGCTTTATAACCGCAACCGCAACAAGATTCTGAGTTTAGGTAGCCCAACGATTGCCATTGCAAACTCAGCAGGAGCTCCTGTTTTCTTAGTAGAAGGTCAGCCTGCATCGGTTTTCTTAGGCAATCCTTATGCAAAAAATCCAGATGGCTCATTATTGCTCACACCTCAAGGCTTGCCACAACGTGAACGTGGCGTACAAAGTACAACCGACCCAACTGCCTTTACTCCACAACGTGGAGCCGACGGACAACCTTCGGGAGCATTTGTGCGTACCGTTATCGGAAATCCAAATCCAAAATGGACGGGTTCGTTAGTAAATACTTTGACCTACAAAAAAGCAACATTAGGCTTTTTGTTAGATGCCGTACAAGGTTCGCAAGTATTCAATGCTGACAAACGTACAAGAAATAACGTAGGTATTGGCGATGTGGCTGATGCAGAAATGAGAGGAACAATGCCTCGTGGCTCAGTTTTCGCCCTTGTGCCGATTGAAGAATATCGTGTGGACGATGGTTCGTTTATCAAACTTCGTGAGATTTCATTAAACTACCAATTACCAAACTTGGTGAAAGGCATGAGCAATTTCAATCTTTCGTTGGTTGGTCGTAACCTTATTTCATGGGATAAATACAATGGCTTCGACCCAGAAACAAATGCTGGTGGAAATAACGACCTTTTGCGTGGCGTGGACTTTGGTAATGTACCGATTCCAAGAACTTATCAATTACAATTAACAGCAACGTTCTAAGCCCCCCTTGCCCCCCGATGGGGGGTAAAAAGGGAAAAGAAAATATTATAGTAAAAAACTTTCATATTCTAATACCTCCAAAGATATGAAAAGTTCTAATCAAAAATCCCCCATCGGGGGTTAGGGGGCTGATAATAAAATGAAAAAAACAATCATATATTCATTCCTCACTGCATCGATGCTGGTGGCTACTTCTTGTAACAAAGAGTACCTAAATCCAAGCTCTGCAAGTGAGCCACAGGTAGTCAATGATGTAAATGGCTTAATTGCCTTAGCAAATGGCTTGCAATATCGCTTAACCGTTGGACGTGCTTCGCCAGGATATGCACTTCCAAGTGCTATTGGTTTGACAACAAAAGAACTAAAAGTACTTAATGCTGGAAATACCGACGAACTAAACTTGGAAGCGGGTGGACTTGCCGTGCAAGGCACTAACTCATTGGTTTCAAATCTTTGGAATCAAAGTCATTTAGTAAGAGCCAATGCAGATAATATCTTGAACAATGTTGATAAAGTATCAACCGATGCAGGAACTCGTAGCGGTTTGATAGCCTATGCTTCTATTTTTAAGGCTTTGGCTCTTGGAAACTTGGCAAATGGTTGGGAACAATCACCTATTACAACTGGTGACAATGCACCCTTTGTAGCTCGTACCGAAGTATTGAAAAGTGCAGTTTCCATTTTAGAAAATGCCGCAACGGCATTGGCAACAGCTCCATCTGCAAACTTTACGAGCCGTGTAGTTTCAGGAATTGATTTGAGCAATACCGTACAGGCACTCATTGCTCGTTATAGCTTAATGCTTGGCGACAATGACAAAGCATTGGCAGCTGCAGCAAAAGTAGATTTGACTAAAAAATCAGCTTTTTCTTTTGATGATACTTCTCGTAACCCAATTTTTGACCCAACATTTAGTAACCGAAATGTAACCGAACCAGTTAATACTGATTTTGGTTTACCAGCAGCGTTGAAGCCAGATGCAAAAGATAAGCGAATTGGCTTCTTTTTTCAAACAGCAGTAGCCGCAAATAACTTAGGACGAGCAAGCTTTTTTACAGCAAATACAACTTCTATTCCAGTGTATTTACCAGCCGAAATGACTTTAATCATTGCCGAAGCAAATGCTCGTAAAGGTAGCATTGATGCCGCTATTGCAGCGTTAGACAAGGTTTTGACAAAGAAAACTGACGTTTGGGGCATTGGTGCTGACCTCTCAGCTTATGCAGGAGATAAAACAGCAGCAGCAGTTTTGACTGAGATTTATAAGCACCGTTGCATCGAATTATTCATGCAAGGATTTCGCTTAGAAGACAGTCGTCGTTTTGGTCGTCCAGCGGCAGGAACTACTGGGGCGGAACGTACCCGTAATTTTTATCCTTATCCACAAGCGGAGCGTGATAATAATAAAAGTACACCAGCCGACCCAGCTATTTAATTACAATTCATCATACAATAAATTGCAAAAAGACACTCATTGGGTGTCTTTTTTGTTTGTCAATAAATACGTGTTTTGTTTCGCCAGTGTTGATATTCATTGCTCTGATTCATGCTGGATCGGCTCCCATATTTCTTGGTCAGAATGCTGCTTCGAGTTTAGTATTTTTTGGCAAATGCCTTACTGCTTCCTCTTTTCCTATGCGGAAATAGGCCCATTCTTCATCACCATCTAATCTATATCGCCACCTACACCTAATTCTTTTGTGTTGTACCACAAATTCGTTGATAATCCGAAGCTGATTTTAGTGTTCCTGCTTTGCTATCAGCAAATAATTTTTCGAGATTTACTTCTACCACTTGCATAGAGCTACTATTTCTATGTTTTGTAGAGTCGGTTTCTGGGTTTCTGAAGAAGTATAACTTCATTGATTTGCGAGCAACGTTTAGCATTCCTGTATATCCACCTTCGGTTACTTGCACTATATCACCAGTTTTTTCGTTCACAGCCATTACCTCACCTTTTACTCGATTACTTCGGAATATCAGCCATTGCCCATCAGAAGTCCATTGGTTGTGCGTTTGATAAATTTTAGAGTCGCCCTTGGGTGTGCTGGTCAAAAAAGTAAGCATTATGCCAGTAACTGGGTCTTTTATTACCTTTTTTCAGACAGAAAACGCTTACCTATTTGAGAAACGGCTAAATACGGCAAGATAAATAAAAACAGAATCAACTTTAAGGTAGATGAATTATATTTTGTATTCATGTTTTTTGTAGGGTTTATCGAATATTTTAGGTTGAATTAGCAAGAAAACAATAAAAATATCTTTATTCTGTCAGAAAATCAATTATTAAAGGAGGTTATTTTATGCAATCGTTATCGGGAACGTTCCCATTCTGGAATTCTCAAAATGGAATTTCCAGTGTGGATTATTAGTAAAAAAATTGTAGGAGATTGAGAAGTGTTATTAAAAATGCTTTGGCAAGATATTTCCTGCCAAAGCATTTTAAGAGAAGTTTTAAAAGTAAATCGTTAATTAATTGACAAATAAAGTGCCTTTTTCTCGTGCCATTTGATTGATTTTTATCAAATTGTTATCAATGCAGTTTCTCAACTTTATTATTTCTTTATCAACTTCTTGAGTCAATTTTTCTCGCACTTCTTCACCTTGCTTGGTTGGTCGAAAATCGCCTTGGGCTTGTTCGTACATTAAGTGTGCAAGGCGGTTATTAAGCTTAATTCCATAATTGATAGGGTCTTGCACACTGCTATTTTTTGTTTGATGAATATCGTTCTCTATCGTTTTAAGTTCATCTTCAAACTTCTTTATAGCATCATTTATATCTTTGTTTTTGGGGTCTTCTCCCATTTTCTTTTTCAAGTACGCCAAATCTTCCTTTATTTTACGGATATTGATAATGCCTTCATTGACTTCCGTTACTTTGTTGCGAACTTTCATCAAAAAATCAAATTGTGCTTGAAAATCTTCCTGTGTTGTTTTCATACGCGGGTCTTTTATTATCTCAAATTCTTGTGTTTGAGATTGTCCATTTACTGTAAGTCTCACTTGATATTTGCCAGGAACAGCCTTTGGACCTTGATTAGGCGAGCCATAAAACACCATACCGGGGAAGGTTTTATATCCTGGGTAACGCATATCCCAAACAAAGCGACCGCCACCAGCTTTTGTGGTTAATAAATTCATTTTCTCTTTTGCCTTATTGCTAAAAGTGCGAATGGTATCACCATCACTTTCTAAAATATCAATTTTAACCTCTGTTTTTTCATCATATTTTTTAATAAAATAATGAATCATAACGCCGTTAGGATGGTTTTCTCCTTCCATGTTTGCATCTCTTCTGTTGCTTCCTGCAATGCGATAAGAGGTCATTGGTTTATACAAAATGACTTCTTTTGATGCCATTTCACTATTGATTTGTTGAAAAGGAGAAAGGTCGTCGATGAGCCAAAAACTGCGTCCATGTGTAGCCGCCACAAGATTATCATTTTTTACCGCCAAATCATGTATCGGAACGGGCGGTAGATTGAGTTGCATTTTTTGCCAGTTTTCACCATCATCAAACGAAATCCAAACACCTTTTTCGGTTCCTGCATAAAGTAAACCTTTGCGTTTTGGGTCAGCTCTTACCACTCTTACAAACTCTTCTTTGGGAATATTTTTTGTAATCACAGTCCAAGTTTTGCCATAATCTAAAGTTTTGTAGATGTAGGGTGTATAATCGCCAAATTTATAAGAAGTAGCGGCGATATAAGCTCCACCTTTCACGAATGGATTTACCTCTACGGCATTAATCATATTAAATTTAGGCGACATTGGTGGTGTAACGTTTTTCCAGTTTTTCCCTGCATCTGTGCTAACATTTACATAGCCATCATCAGAACCAGTCCAGATTTCGCCTTCGGTATAGTGAGATTCGGTAGCTGCAAAAATATTGGCATAGTATTCTGCTCCTGTATTATCTTGCGTGATTGGCCCTCCCGATGATTTGATGGTTTCAGGTTCGCCTCTTGTCAAATCAGGACTAACAACCTCCCAACTTTCACCACCATTATAACTTACATGAAGATAGTTTGAACAAGCATATAGCTTTTTAGGATTATGAGGACTGAAAAATACTGGATAATTCCAGTTGAACCTGTATTTCATCACTTCTGCACCAGAGCCAGCAGGAAGGTCAGGATAGACATTTGTCGAGCGTTCTTGTCCAGTGGCTAAATCTTGCATGGTCATGTAGCCTTTGTAATCTCCACCAAAAACAACATCATCGTTGAGTGGGTCGGGTGCTAAATGAGCACTTTCGCCAATAGACAAAGCATCCCAATCTTTTTCTGTAACAGCATTTCCACCAGTTCGGTGCGGAATTCGGATGCTTGAATTATCTTGTTGAGCTCCATAAATGCGATAAGGGAAATGATTATCGGTTGATACTCTATAAAATTGTGCCGTTGGTTGATTGTGATATGTTGTCCAATTATTTCCACCGTCGTTTGATACTTGAGCTCCGCCATCATCACCAATCACCATTCGTTGATTATTGTCAGGGTCAATCCAAAGGTCATGGTGGTCGCCGTGCGGAGCATTTTTTAGTTCAAAAGTTTTACCACCGTCTTTCGAGATACCATAACTTACATTCATTACATAAACCAAATCTTCATTTTGAGAATCGGCATAGATGCGGCAATAATACCACGCTCTTTGCAACAAAGCACGGTCTTGGTTGATTTTTGCCCAAGTTTTACCTGCATCGTCTGAGCGATAAACTCCACCTGCTTCTTGATTTTCGATGATTGCCCATACTCGATTGGAGTTTTTTGGTGAAATCGTAACGCCAATAATGCCATTGATTCCTTTAGGCATGCCTTGTTTGTCTGAAAGATTTTCCCAAGTATCGCCACCATCGGTACTTTTCCAAATTTTAGAATCAGGTCCACCACTATCCATGCGATAACCGTTGCGGGACATATTCCAAGTGCTGGCGTACATAATGCGAGGATTATTTGGGTCGAGAACTAAATCGGCCGCACCTGATTTGTCATTGATGTATAAAATTTTCTTCCAAGTTTGTCCGCCATCACTGCTACGGAAAATACCCCTTGTTTCGTTAGGTTTCCATAAGTTCCCCATGGCCGCAACATAAACCAAGTCAGAATTTTTTGGATGAACACGAATGCGAGAAATATGCTTCGAGTCTGCCAAACCAATATTTTTCCAAGTTGTTCCGGCATCGGTTGATTTCCATAAACCTGAGCCAGCGGCAACGTTATTGCGTAAAGTTTGCTCCCCTTCACCCACAAAAATTACATTCGGGTCGCTTTCAGCAACAGCAATTGCACCGATTGTTCCACCAAAATAATTATCAGAAATGTTGCCCCAAGTTTGTCCAGCATCGTTAGAACGCCAAACACCACCGCCAACGGCACCAAAGTAATAAAGGTTTGGCTTGCCTTTTACGCCCGTAACCGTGCAAGAACGTCCGCCACGAAAAGGCCCCAGTTCTCGCCATTTGATACCTTCATAAATTGCTGGATCGAAAGACAATGAAGAACTAACTTTAGCTTGCTGAGCAAAAATAGAATTGCTTAGCAATAGCATAATAAGTAGGTAATGAATAGTTTTTTTCATCACTTTGGTTTTTTTAAGGTTTTAAAATTATTCTGTTGGGATATCGATATTTTCACTAAATATGTATTTGCCAAACCATTGATAGTTATGCCAAATGGCTGCCAAGCGTTCTTTGGGTTTCGTAATTCCATGTCCAAAGCCTTTGTAAACAACTAACTTAGTAGGTACTCCCACATCTTGGAGCCCTTGCAATAGCTCGTAGGCATTGGAGATAGGGACACGTTTGTCAAATTCCCCATGCTGAATCAAGGTGGGTGTTTTGGCGTTCAGGATATTCGTCATCGGGCTTGTTTTTCTGTAAATTTCGGGGTCTTTCCAAGGATTGGCTTGTAGGTATTGGCGAGTAAAAGGATGAATGTCTGTGCTGACGTAATAGGTAACCCAATTGGAAATACCTGCTCCAACTGAAATGGCTTTGAAACGATTGGTATTGGTTGTTAAAAATGCTGAAATATAACCACCTTGGCTCCAACCCATACAGCCCATTTTGTTTGAATCAACGAAGCCTTGTTTTTCTAAAAAATCTACGCCTGACATCACATCGTCCATGTCACCTACGCCCAAATTTCTAACATTCAAAGACCTGAATTTTTCACCATATCCAGCAGAACCCCGATAATTGGGTCGTAACACAATAGCTCCTTTTTCGACCCATTGCATGATTGGATAAACAGAGCCTGGAATGGGTGTGGGGTTATCTATACCCGTAGGACCACCATGGATTACTACCAATAATGGATATTTTTTAGATCGGTCAAAGTTTTTAGGTTTATGCAAAACACCTTCTATCTCGGTACCATCTTTGCTTTTCCACTTCACAATTTCACTTGTGGGGGTGTTCCAGGACTCTATTTGTTTGTTGAAACTGGTAAGTTTAAATAATTTCCCGTCAAGTTTTTGATAAACTTCTTGTAATGAATTGGCATCTCTCCCTAAAAATGCCATTTGTTTTCCATTAATCGAAAAGCTAATAGAGCCAACAAAATCTGTCAGGCCTGCTACCTGTGTAGAGGTATTTGCAACAGGACTTAACATAAATAAAGAAACACCAGTAGCACGTTGATTAGCCTGAAAGAAAATGCCCTCAGCATTCCAGTCAATTATATTTTTGTTTTCGTCGAAGATTGGGTCTAATTCAGTGACATTACCTCCTGTAATTGCTATTCTGAAAAGTCTATTGTTTTTATAAAAATTGGAGGTAGAGTCGTTCAATGTACTCTGAAACAATATTTCTTTAGCATCGGGCGACCATGCAGTGAAATTATCTCCAGTTGGATTTTTCACCAATAAACTTACTTTTTTCGAGCTGACTTCTACCATCGAAATATCCGAATGCATAGAAGAGTATAACAAAGGCGTTGGTTGGTGGCTAAATGCAATGTGAGTGCCATCGGGTGACCAACCAAAATTAGTTACCGTAAATTTCCCATCTGTCAATCGAATGGGTTTGGGCAAAGTGATACAATCTTTTTTCTTGGTGGAGTCTTTTGAGTCGTAGCAGGGTTTTTCATTGGGGGCGGGCATTATATCTGGCTGAAAATCAACCAACCATAAATGTGATAATGAGTATTCTTCATCGTCAAAAGCAAAGCCACCATAGCGTTCTTTGGTATTTTTCAATTTCTTACCTTCTGGTTCGTTTTTAGTAAAAGCTAGCATCTTTCCCTTGGGCGACCATTCATAATTCAAGATACCTTCTTCTTCTTTTGTAATGGCTTGTGCCTCTCCTCCGAGTGCTCTTATTACAAAAATTTGTGTTTTGTCTCCTCTATCAGCCAAAAATGCCAACCATTTTCCATCGGGCGACCATTTGGGCGATGTGCTACTGCCTTTGGAGGTACGAGTAAGTTGAAAAGGTTCAACACCTTTGATAGACAACCATATTTCGGTGTCATACCCATTTTCTTTCCAGTCAGTAGTGGTAACAGTGAAGGCTACGTTATCACCATTTGGTGAAATTACTGGGTTGCCACATTGTCGTAGCGAAATAAATTGTTCAAAACTGACGGAAACATTTTTTTGAGCAATGAGCCAATAGGAATTGGTCAGCAATAGAAGTATCGTAATAAAGATTTTTTTCATAGAGGATTGATGAGTAAGTGTAAATATTGACACGAAATTAGGAAATATCGACCTCAATTACCAATCAAATCTAAAGCAATGTTTTTCAAAATCTCGTGCGTACCTTCAAAAATGGTTAGCGTAATTTTTTTGGAAGATTTTTGATACAAAATTGCTCTACTATCTATCTTTTTTACTGGTTTTTTAACTGGAAAACTCTGCGTTTTGAGCATTGTTGAAGCATCGTCGGACGATACGTAGCGAGCGTCGTCTGTTTCGTCAGTATCTATTAAAAGTTTGTTATAAAACTTAATAGACTGTGAAATCGGTACTGAACCTGTGTAGCCATCATGAATACCTGCATAAATTTGTAAAACACTATTTCTACGCTTTTTTATAGGCGTTTCCCAAAACAAAGGAGAACGTTCTCTTGCTTTTTGGTCGTCGAATACTCCGTTTGCACTTGTACATTGAATGATTTCGGCAGCATATTTATTCTTTCTTTCAACCGATTCTTCATGCCAAGTTGCTAAATCAGAAATAGATGACCACGCCGAAAATACTCGAATATTATGTCTAGATTTCATATACATGGCCATAGTTGCATAACCTCCTCCGCTGTTGCCAACGACATAAATATTCGTTTTATCAACTTTCATGTACTTCAAAGCCCAATCAATGGCTTCGTCGATATCGGCAATGACAAATTCGCTACAACAAGCTTTCAGATGATTGTTTACTCCTCTGAAATTTGGCAAAATATAATTCCAATTTTTTGCGTGGGCTTGTTCGGCAAGTATATCTTTCTGCGAATCAGCCGTATTGCTCCAAGAGTGTAATTCAACCACCAAAGGTTTTGCTTTGGAAGCTGTAGATTTATCGTAATAATAAACCTGTGTATTTTTATCTAAAGTTGATTGAATACTGTCTTTTTTTAGAAAGCTTGGTCGTTGAGCGAATGCCAAGTTTGCAATAAAGAAAATTAACAAAACGAGTTTTTCTTTCATGTATAACATATTGATTATCAATGAATTAATGCATTAACCTATTCAGACTGTTTTTTGATAATTTTTCAAAATCTTCAAGGATTCACTATACCTGCTTCAGCAACCAAAGTCAGTAATGCAAACTGAATAGCTTTGTAACTTTCTTTGTCATCGTACCACCATTCACTGAGGGCATGAGCATTACCCGACTTACCTCCTCGACCGATGGTAACAGCAGGAATTCCTCTTGAAATAGGAATATTTGAATTGGTAGAACCCCGTGAGACACTTGGTGAAACACCAAAATAACTGGCGGTTGCCATTGTCCGTTGAATTAATGGAAGATTTTCTGCCAACTCGCCTGAAGGACGGTCTCCGATTTTCACAATGTCAACAGTGAGTGCTGGTCCCATTCTTTTCATTGCATTGTGTTCTTGTAATGCTTGTTGAACAGAAGCTTTTAAAATAGAATCAACTTGGTTGAGATTTCCTGGAAATTCTGAACGCATATCTATTTCCATCCATGACTCAAAAGCGATAGAGTTGACAGATGTACCACCACCAATTCTCCCTACATTATAGCTTGTGCGAGCTCCACTTCTGGTAAACTTATCGGCTGACTTAGTAAAGTAATGAATTGCCGAACCCAATGCGTGCTGAGGATTTGCCAAACCAAATGCTCCCCACGAATGCCCACCCGGCCCTTTGAAGGTAATACGATAACGGCAAGACCCCAACCCCATAGTGCTTATTCGCCCTATATCGCCACCGTCTATTGAAATCCAAGAGTCTAAATGGGGACTTTGGTCACTGAAAAGGTGCTTGACTCCTCGTAAATCTCCAAGACCTTCTTCGCCTACTGAGCCAATGAATAAAATATCAGCTTGTGTTTCTATTTTTGCTTCTTCCATTGCCCTTAAAACAGAAACTACCATTACTAAAGCCCGTGTATCATCGCCAACGCCTGGGGCAAACAAAGTATCTCCCTTTATTTTTACTTTTACATTTGTTTCGAGTGGAAATACGGTGTCTAAATGAGCATCGAATCCTACACGGCCTTTGCCTTTTTTCCCTTTTCTTAAAGCAATCACATTACCTACTTTGTCAATCCATACCGAATCGGCTCCAGCTTCTTTAAGCATAGCAGAGAAACGAGCAGCTCGTTTGTCTTCCATAAAAGGGGGTGCTGCAATTTCTGTTAGCATAATTAGCTCTTCACGATTTCGTTTGTTTTGTGCTAAAATTGATTGAAAAGCCACTTGTATTTGCTTATTCTTGGCCAACTGGTCAATCTCTTTGATATATTGAGGTTCAACTTTGCCACTTTTTCCTGTGTCTTCTTCTTGTGCAAGTACATTAGTTGAAAATAGGAGAGTGCCAATAAAAAGTACAAAGAGGACATTGGTAAATGTAAATTTTTTCATACATGATTTTTGATTAAAGGTATTTTCGTTAATATACTCGCTCATTTCTTTTTCTCAGGAATAGCTTCCATTAATAATGAATAGGCTTTGTTTAGAGCAATATCACCTGCTCTTGCACCTTTATAATGTCCAAGGCGAACGACGACCAAATCATGTGAAGGTATAATGGTTACCGATTGCCCTCCTGCACCTAACATCATATAAGATTCTTTGGGAATAGGGCGAGCACCATCGCCATTTATCCAAAATAAACCTCCATAGATAGGGCGGCCATCCTTTACCCAAGGCTCTGCTAAGGTACTCACAAATTTAGAAAAACCTTTGGGTAAAATCTGTTCACTATTCCAAGTACCTTCTTGTAAATACAAATTACCCAATCGGGCCCAGTCTCTCCCAGAAGCAAACTCATAGCCTTGGGTCAAAAAGTTTCCAGAAGGGTCGGTTTCCATAATCATTGTACGTACCCCGATTTTATCAAACAAGGCTTCTTGAGGAAAGGTATGATAGTTTCTTTTCAGTTTTTTTATTCCTAATCTATTTAGATAATTAGTCAGAACTGGATCTGAGTTTCTGTAACGACCAACAGTGTTTGGTAGCCATTGTTGAGGTAAATTAGCTGCATACGCAAAAGAATTGCCAGCATCGGTGTATAGGTATAAATGGTCAGGATAACCCAAAGTAGGGTCAAAGTCAGGGTCTTGCGGAGCTCTGCAGTATAAGCCACTTGACATGTGCATAATGTCCATGATTCTGATTTTTGCTCGTGCATCGCCTTTGCCTTGCCATTGTGGAATAGGAGCGGGTTGCTCTAATTTATACACACCTTTGCCAATTAGGATTCCCATAATTGTGGCTGACAAACTTTTACCCATCGACCAACTTTCCAAGGGTGTATCTTTGTTGATACCCTCGCCGTAGCGTTCACCAATAATTCTACCTTTGTATGTAACTACAAAAGCCGCTGTTTGAGCTTCTGCAGTTTCAAATGCAGCATTGACTGCTTGTTCAACCTTTGCCATGTCAATTTCAGAAGGCATGGGGTTGCTTGGTAATACATCGCCCATTGGCCACGGAGTTGTGGTGGCATTAGGTAAATTCCGAGGAATTTTTATGGGTTTATAATTCAAAGAACTTTTTCCTTCGGATAAGGTTACACAACCTTGGTCACCTGAATAGATTGCCGTTCGAGTAACACCATTTGGAAGGGTAATTGAAACAGCTTTTTTGTCATAATCAATTATTGGTTTACCTACTTTGGCACGTTCGGCGTATGGGCTTGAAAAATACCCTACATTTTCGGCGGCAAAGTCTGGCTTTAGTCCGGTAATGAAAACTGCCGAACACATAATTTTGGCAAAGCCAGAAGTGTGGTGTGAAAGAGCATCACCGGGTGGGGCTTTGTAGGTTGCCTTTTTTAACTCAAGTTCGGCACCTCGTGCAATCAATTTACTACGTGCATCTTGGGCATTAATATTCTTATTGCCAAAAAGAAATAGGCCTAAGAAAATAAATAGAATTGTTCGATTCATTTTGAGTTTAGTTAGGGGTAATTTTAAAAAAAACGCTTTATCTAATTTAAAATGTTGCGTAAATAAGATCTTAACTCACTATAGAGACTAATATTTTGATTCTAAATAATGTTGTTTCAGAATATCTTTGCCAAAATCATTGTCTTTTTCACGCAAAATAGCGTGAATATGATTGCCATCATTCTGAAAGCCTACGTTATCATATTCAATCAAAAAATCAGGACCATTGATTAAGTAATAATGAGGCTTGTTGTTTTCGAGGCTACCAATCCAAGCAAAATACACCTTCTCGATGCCAGATTGCATGATTTTATCAAATAATTGGTGAGCTTTTTGATGTTCAAAATTATGGGTATATTCTTGAATCAACATTTTGAAAATGGCTTTTTGAGTTTCATCAAATTCCTTCGCAGCAAGGCCATGTGATGTCCACCAAAATTCAGTCCCCAAGGTGTTTTTGTGTCAGGTTTTCCCCAAACAGAAATATAATAATTACCATAAGCCCATTTGAGGTTTTGCATTTAGGTTAGTATTTTTTGGTCGATTTTTTTTTCATTAAACATTGTTTGGTAAAGTGAATTTAAAATATCGTCCAACGCCATGATGCTGGTGGTTTTCAAATATCCTTGCGAACTGAGCATGGATGAAAGAACCCTATGAAATGCCAAATGACTTTTATCAGAAAGTGAGCCATAAGCAATACCTGGGCGAGGTACTAAACCCACAGGTAAATTCGTCCATTTGAAACGAAGTGGGTCGTTGAAGTCATACACTGTTTTCTTTACTTCCTCAGCATTGAGCGTATTAAGAAAGGAATTAGTCGATGCGATAAGTGTTCGATTGGCTTGTGAAAAGACATTGACAGCCCCAAAAACGCTTAAAATGAGCGTTACAAGCAGTTTTTCCATATTTTTAGGGTTTAAACAATTGAATTAGATGGACAATCGGTTATCAAATATAAGAGAGTTTTATGTATTTTGATAAATTTTTACCAAAATGATTTTTAGTAAAAATTTACGGAAGAAAATAGTGAGGAGGGTAGAAATACAAGTTTTATAATTAGCCTATTTTATGTCGAATTTGAACAATAATGTCTTTTTCTGTAATTATGAAAGGATTTAAGTAGTTAGTAAATCTTAAAAATTATTCCCGTAATCGTACCAAGTTTTTGCAAGATTACGGGAGTAATTGTTTATGTCCTACCAAACAATCTCCATTTTCTGCCCAGCAGCCAATGAAACCATTTTTGTCTTATCGACAGAAATTAAAGTGGTTTTACCACCTTTTTTAGAGAAAATCGTTAGCTTTTTGAGTTTTTTATTACTCCAATCTAATGAAACCTCGAAGCCACCTCTGGCACAAATGCCTTTTACTGAGCCACTTTCCCAAACATCGGGTAGGGCAGGAAGTAATCTAATCTCATTCACATCTGATTGCACCAACATTTCAGCAACGGCTGCTGCTCCGCCAAAATTTCCATCAATCTGAAATGGAGGATGGGCATCGAATAAATTTGGGTACGTTCCGCCACCACGAGCGTAGTTTGTTTTTACGCCGTCAGGTTCTACATAATGTAACAATTCACGGTACATTTTATACGCATGATTGCCGTCCCAAAGTCTTGCCCAAAGGTTAATTCTCCAGCCTTTGCTCCAACCCGTTGTTTCATCGCCTTTTATTTCGAGTGTTTTTCTACAAGCATCTGCCAATGCGGGAGTTTTCAAGGGCGTAATATGGTTTCCAGGAAAAAGTCCAAATAAATGCGATTGGTGGCGGTGCTTTGGTTCTGCATCTTCCCAATCGTAATACCATTCTTGCAAATTGCCTTTTTTACCGATTTGATAAGGATAAAGTTTTGCATAAGCATCCTCCAATTTTACTCTGAAATCGGCATCAATATTTAATATTTTTGAAGCTTTAATTGTCTTGTCAAAACATTCACGAATCATTGCCAAATCTGCACTTCCGCCGTACATCGTTGCACCTTTATAGCCGTCAGAAGCAATAAAAATGTTCTCGGGAGAGGTTGATGGTGAGGTAATTAGCTTACCGTTTTTGTCTTTTACCAACCATTCCAAGCAAAATTGTGCTGCTCCGTGCATGATGTCGTAGGCTTCGTTTTTCAAGAAATTTTTGTCTTGTGTAAAAACATAATGTTCCCACAAATGCGTACTCAACCAAGCACCAGCCATGTTCCAGTTTGCCCATGATGGGTCGCCCTCGCCAAATGCTCCAACAGGATTACTCATTGCCCAAATATCAGAATTATGGGCCGCCGTCCAACCATTTACACCGTAGAAGGTTTTTGCTGTAATTTTTCCAGTTGTGGCAATATTCTTAATAAAACGCATCATTGGAGCGTGCATTTCGCTCAAATTGGTGTTTTCGGCCAACCAATAATTTTCTTCGGCATTGATATTGGTCGTATAATTACTGCTCCACGGCGGACGCATGTATGGGTTCCATATTCCTTGTAAATTGGCAGGAACGCCCAATGTACGTGAGCTACTTATGAGTAAATAACGTCCATATTGAAAATACAAAACTTCTAAATTTTTATCTTCCTCGCCTTTGGCGTAGCGTCTTAGTCGTTCATCGGTTGGCAAATTTGGAGCAGTGGTTTTGCCTAAATCTAAACTTACACGTTTAAAAAACTTTTGGTAATCAAGCAAATGTGCTTGTTTTATTAGTGTGAATGATTTGGCAAATGCTTTCGACATATTTGCTGATGCAATGGCTTTATTATCAAGTCCTTGCGTAGCTGGATTTTTATCGAAACCATTAAAACTTGTCGCAATCGACACATAAATTAAGGCTTCGGTGGCATTTTTTACGCCCAAAGTGCTATCAGTTTTAATGATTGTACCATCAGTATTTTTGATTTTTGCCAAAGTCGTAAATCTTGTTCCTTTGGTTTCATCAAAAGCTATTGGATTATCGCTTTTTCGATAACTTGGCTCGGCATGAGTAGGAGCATAGCCATTTACTTGCAAAATATTATTCGATGTTATATCCTTGTATTTAAGCAAACTATTGAATTTTACATCAAAACTTAAAGCTCCTTTTTGGCTACTCGTTAGTTTAATGACCATAATTTGGTCGGGAGCAGAAACAAAATATTCACGAGTAAATTTCACGCCATTAATTTCGTAGCTAACCTTTGAAATTGCCTCTGAAATATTCAATTCTCGGTAATAATTTGTATAATTATCTGCGTTCGCTTGATTAATATACATTGTTCCCAACGGAGCAAAAGACTCAGAAAAAGTGCCTTGCAATTTTTTATTAAGTTGGTCGGCTAATTTATAATTTTCATTTTTTAATGCTTCTCTAATTGCAGGAAGATTTTGGAATGCCGTAGGGTTCATATTGGCATTTACAGGCTCACCTGTCCAAAGAGTGGCATCGTTAAGGTAGATTTTGTCGGAATTTACGCCGCCAAAAACCGTTGCACCTAATTTGCCATTGCCTAAAACTAAACTTTCTTCAAAATATTGAGCAGGTTGTTTGTACCAAAGTGTATTGGTTGATTGGGCGAAAGTTGCGAAAACAGGAGTGAACGCTAAAATGATAGCGTAGTAATATTTTTTCATAAGATTAAGAAAGGGATTGAATTTATGCGTAAATGTAAAAAATCATTACTTGATATTTTTAATTTATATCAGGCAATGATTTTTTTTGATTGGTTTTTATGAAATTTTCTATTTTTACTTCAACTTCTCCAACTCATCTTTCACAAAATCCATTAGTTCAGCAATGTATGCTTTCGAGAAATCGAATTTTACGTTGGCAGCTTCATAAATCTTGCCTATTGTTGTGGTATAGCCTAATTTTAGGGCGTTCATGTAGCCATTCAAGCCTTTTTGAGCATCTTTTTTGTAATTACGCCAAACACTTATTGCCCCTAATTGAGCCATTCCGTACTCAATATAATAAAATGGCACTTCGTAAATATGCAATTGTCGCTGCCAAGTATAGCGTTTGAAACGCTCCAAACCTTTCCAGCTTGTACTTGAATCTGAAAATTGTTCCACAGTTTTTAGCCATTGAGTTTGACGCTCTTCGATGCTATGATTAGGGTTTTCATAAATCCAGTGTTGAAATTTATCCACGGTAGCAATCCACGGCAAAACCTCCAAAATGTCTTCTAAATGCTCGATTTTGGCACGTTTTAGGTCTTCTTCATTTTCAAAAAACACGCCCCAATGTTCCATAGAAATTAATTCCATTGACATCGAAGCCAATTCTGCCACCTCCGAAGTTGGGTTTCTAAAGGCATTTATTGGTAAATCTCTCACGGCAAATGAATGGATGGCGTGTCCACCTTCATGAACCATCGTAACCACATCTCGCAAACTCGAAGTGGCATTCATAAAGATAAACGGCACACCAATTTCTTCCAAAGGATAATTATAGCCACCAGGGGCTTTTCCTTTGCGAGCTTCCACATCAAAATGCCCCATACGTCGCATGATGCGAATATAATCTGCGAGTTTTGGGTCAATTTTTTGGAAACATTCAACCGTTTTATCCAACAAATCTTCTCCATTATTGAAAGGCTTTAAAGCTGGTTTTCCGTCAGGATTGACCTTCAAGTCCCACGGGCGTAAATTGTTGATATTCAACTTGTTACGACGTGCTTTTGCCATTTCATCAACCAAAGGAACGACTGTTTCGGCAACGGCTTCATGGAAATTAAAACAATCTTGAGGTGTATAATCGAAACGCCCCATGGCAGCAAACATATAATCACGAAAATTGATAAAACCAGCATTAAGGGCTAACTGGTGGCGTAAATCTCGTAACTCGTTGAAGAGATTATCCAACTTTTCGTGGTCTTGGTAACGGCGTTCTGCAATTTTCGTCCAAGCTTCTTTTCTTACCTTTCTTGTTGGCGATTTGAGCAAGTCTGCAGCTTTTGGCAAAGTCAGTTCTTCACCATTGATAGTAACGGTCATTGCTGCCGTAAGTGCTTGATAGTCAGTCTGTTTAGTTTGAATTTGGGTTTCAATTGGAATGTTTTCTTCACGAAAAAGTTCGACCGATTTTTTCATTCCACGAATCATAATGCTGAAGCCAGCATCTTTCAAATCATCTAAAAAAGGGTTTTCAAGAGCTTTTTTGTTGAGCTGGTCGCTATAAACAGAGAGTTCGGGTTGAATTTGTTCCACAAAAAACTGATAGCTTTTTTGATTTTCTTCGCTGACAGTATCGCAGGTCATTTTGATATATCGCCAAGCCATATTTTCAGACAAATATGACTCCAATTCGCTACGGTCAATGAACCATTTTCTTAAATCTTGGGCATTTTCAAGCACACGATGTAGCAAATTTTCATACAAGGGTTTCACACTTTGCCATGAATTTAGCACAAACTCTTCGCCAATAAATGTGCGTGATTTTCTTTGAGGGATTTCTATTTCTTGCATATTTTTTTTAGATTTGAGATTCGGGATATGAGGTAAGAGATACGGGATAAGAGATACGGGATTTTTTTAAAATTTCTCGTATCCCAAATCTATTATCTCGAATCCTTAAAACTTAAAACTCGGTATTCTTTGAAACTCTTCCAAACAACGATAAACCTCAAAAGTAAGGTCATAATCATTGGCACTTAGCACAAAGTTTTCGGGCAAATTACAAAATTTCATAAAGTTTTTTAACTCCTGACCTTTTAGTTTTGTTACAAATGAAATGTACTCTGTGTTATAACGGTACTCAACTAAGAGTTTTCGTAGGTCTTCTTGCTTCATTGCCGCTAACTTTCGCCGAGATTTTCCTTCTTTGCTAAAAAGTTCGTAAAGTCCATCAATCGAAATGCCGATAGCTCCGGGCGTTGAGGTATTTGTATTGATTAAGTTTGAAATATCTTTCCATTTCAACTTTGTTGAAGCTTCGGGGGCTGCCAAAAGCTCGTCAATTTGCTTCTTTATTTGCTCCAAACGCTTATCTCGTACCACAACTTCTTGCAAAGCAATAGCATCTTGCTTCATTTCGAGGATAGGTTCCATCGTAACACCGTCCCATTCAATACCTGCATTTTTATAGCCAATCGAAGATATTTTGATAGAATCTCCTTTTGATGCTCGTACCAAAAAATTACCATTTTCGCTTGTTCTCGTAATTTGTTTTGTATTTTTATTCACAACCGTAGCCGACGGAATTCCTTTCTTTGTTACCTTATCAATTGCTTTGCCAAGTACATAAGATTTTTGGGCGAAGGTAGAAAAAGAAAGGAGAAAAAGAAACAAAAGCCCTACTCCGAAAGGAAATGGAGCAAAAAATAAAAAAAAGGTTTCAACAACTCTCTTTGATGGAGAATGATTGTTAGATTCTAATTTATTAATATAAGTTTTTGACATTTTGAAATTCCATTAGTTTATACTTCTTAACCATGCAGTCAAAAGTCTAACGCCAAAAGCTGTCGCAGATTTCATTTTGGTAAATTCTGAGTCGCCAAAAGCCAATCCTGCGATGTCGAGATGAGCCCAATTGGTGTGTCCATCAATGAAAACTTCGAGGAATTTTGCTGCTGTAATTGCCCCAGCCAATGGCATTGATGAAAGGTTTTTTATATCGGCAATATCCGAATTCATCATGTCTTTATAATCATCCCAAAGTGGTAAACGCCAAAGTTTTTCACCAGTTAATTGACTGATGTTCAACAACTTATCAACTAATTCATCATTATTTGAAAGTAAACCTGCCGCAACATAGCCCAATGCTGCAATGCAATTTCCGGTCAAAGTTGCCAAGTCAATAATGACATCTGGCTCGTAGTTTTTCTTGATGTAGGCAAGTCCATCGGCAAGTACCAAACGCCCTTCGGCATCGGTATCAATTACTTCAATTGTTTTTCCTGAATATGATGAAATTACATCGCTCGGTTTCAAGGCATTGCCATCAACACAGTTTTCAGTGCATGGAATAACACCAATCAAATGCACGGGCAATTTGAGTTTTGCAGCCAATTCCATTGTTCCCAAAACTGCTCCTGCTCCACCCATGTCCGACTTCATATAACTCATGCTCGCCGAACCTTTAATTGAAATTCCACCAGTATCAAAAGTTACTCCTTTGCCTACTAAACCTACCCTTCGACTTCGCTCAGGGTACGCCCTTTCCCCTTGCTCTTCAAACACCCGCTCCCCGAGCGAAGCCGAGGGGGGGGAATATTCCATCACGATAAATCTTGCAGGATTTTCGGTACTGCCTTTTCCTACTGCCAAAAGTGCATGAAGTCCGAGTTCGAGGCATTGTTTTTCGTCAAAAACTTTTACATCAAAGCCATATTTTTCGCCTGATTCTATGGCAAATTCTGCAATTTTTTGCGGATATTTAAAATTGGCGGGGGCATCCACTAAAGCCATTATTCGGGCTTGTGTTTCGGCAGTTTCTTGACCGATTTTTGCAGCATTTTCAACTTTTTTTACTTCACTTTCAGCAACTTGAATTTCTAAAATGCCTTCTTCACTAAAAAAATCTAAACTTGTTGTTTTTTCAGTTTTATGTAAGCCAACTTCATATTCTGCCAAACAAATGCCATTGACAATAAACTCGGCAAATTCTTCTAAACCAGTCAATTTTAACTTCAAACCAATGCTTTTTGGTAGTTTTTTCTTTGAATTATAGAAAAACGAACGAAAAACTTTGATAAAATCAGTTTGTTTTGGCTCTTTACCCAAACCCAAAAGATAGACTTTTTCGAGTCCCTCTTGCTTGCCATAAAGCATCAAACTTTCTTTTGAGCCTGCCTTAAAATCTTGTTGTAAATTTTCCGCACTCAAACCAACGAGTTTGGCAATTTTTGAAAGATTTTCCGCCAAATTTTCATTGTCTGTTAATGGGAAAATGATGGTTTTGGAATCTGTATTTTGAGATATTATATTGATTTTCATATTCTTAATTTTAAGCAATCATAAACTCCGCATCCTCCAGCTAAATCGGACCGCCGATGCGGCAGGAGGCAATTGATAATCAAAAAACATCTTCTATTTATCAAAAAACAACCACTCAACCGCCTTTGGAAATTCTTGCCCCCATCGTTTTTCGTTATGCTCACCTTTGGGGTCGGTCGAAAGTTTGATTTTTATTTTTTCAGCATCCCAACCTTGATTTTCGATGGTTTCCTTCATTTTCTTTACATTCGGAATCATCACGGAACCTTCTTTTCCACCACCATAAAGATAGATATTAGTATCCATCGGACTAAAAAACTCAATGGCATCAAAATAAATTTTAGGAGAAACCCAAAGTGCGGGAGAAAAAACCATCAAACGACCGATGGTTTCGGGGTACATCAAGCCTGCATAAATACTTATCAAACCTCCCATCGAACTGCCACCAATTCCTGTGAATTGTCGCTCAGTTTTGGTTCTAAAATTGGCATCAATGTGCGGTTTTAAATTTCTGACAATGAAATTGGCATATTTCATGCCCAAACCTTTGCCTTTTTTTTCGACCGTATAGGGTGAATATTCATTAAAACGGTCTTCATTTCCGTGGTCTATCGCCACAATAATTACATCACCTTTTTCATGCTTTGCCAATAAGGACAGACGTTTATCAATTTCCCAATTTCCGTAGCTTGAGCCTTCTCCAAATAAGTTTTGGGCATCTTGCAAATACAAAACAGGGTATTTTTTATCTGTATTTTTGTCGTAATCGTGGGGGAGAAGAATATGAATTTTCCGTGTTTTACCCAATTGCGGAATTGCAAAATCTTCAGAAATGACTTGTACTTTAGGCATCAGTTTTTTTATAGATGCTGTTGAGCCATCATGTCGCCAATAAGGAACAAAATCTTCGTACTTGCCTGATAATGAGTTAATTGAGCGATTCGTTGGAGCATTTCCATAAGTATCCAACTCGACATAATTCCAACCGCCACGTGTATATTTGTATTCTAATTTTTCGGGAAGTTTAATCTCAGGCGAAAAAGTAAATTTGTACTTTCCCTTGCTCACCCGCTGCATTTCAAAATCTGCCACATCAGGATTCCATTCGCTAAAATTTCCAGCTAAAAAAACAGGTCTTTCGTCATCAACAGGTGTGGTCAGCTCTAAACTCAATAAATTTCGGTTACTCATTTTTACTTTTCTAAATGGTTGGTAAGTGTAAATTTACAAAATATAACTCTTTTTAGAGCCTTAGGGTTCAATATTTTAATGTCTAAAAAATACAAATAGCTTGTAGTCAGATACTTATGAAATATAAAAAGCGAAATATCTGCTTCTATTTAATGCAAATATTTCGCCAAAATTATGATAATTGCAAGATTTTAAACCAAAGCCTCCCACAAAATCTCGACAGGGTGCAAGGCTTTTCGACCCGTTCCGTCATGAATTTGATGTCGGCAACTCGTTCCTGGGGCAGCAATTATTACATCTTCGGCTTGTTTTCTTACAGTTGGAAAAAGCACCAACTCGCCAATTTGCATCGACAATTCATAATGCTCTTTTTCATAACCAAACGAACCCGCCATGCCACAACAGCCCGATGGAATTAAATGCACTTCGTAGTTTTTAGGCAACGAAAGTATCTTTTTTGTAGGCGTTAGTGAAGCAACTGCTTTTTGTTGGCAATGTCCGTGCAATTTTATCAAGCGTTTTTCTTGGGTAAAGTGTTCGCTTGTAATGCGTTTGGCATCAATTTCACGGGCAATAAACTCATCAATCATCAGGGCATTTTTCGCTAATTTTTGGGCAGATTCTACCAAATTTGGTTCTACCAAATCTGGATATTCATCTCTGAAAGTCAAAATTGCTGAAGGTTCAATACCAATAATGGGTGTATTTTCATTGATTAAATCTTTCAATAATGTTACATTTTGATTAGCTAATTTTTGAGCATCTTTAAGCAACCCTTTTGATAAATACGCCCGCCCAGAATCTACGTGATTAGGGATAACTACTTGATAGCCAAGTTTTTGCAATAAATCAATAGCTTTTTTTCCAATTTCTACATCATTATAATTGGTGAACTCATCGCAGAAAAGATAGACAAGTTTTTTTCTATTTTTAGTACTTGTTTTAACTTCTTTTTTAAACCACCCTTTCAAAGTATTATTACTTAGTAAAGGCATTGTACGGTCTGGGTGAAAACCTATGATGCGATTAGCTATTCTTCGTAGCGGAGCATTTCCTAAAACCAAATTATAAGCCCACGGAACATAAGATGCAATATTGCTCATTTTTGCATAATTGCCAATCAACCATGACCTTATAGGAACACCATTTTTCTCATGGTAATGTTGTAAAAACTCCATTTTTAGCTTTGCCACATCCACATTCGATGGACATTCGGACTTGCAACCTTTGCAAAGCAAGCATAAATCCATCACTTCTTTTACTTCTTTGCTATCAAAACGATTGAGTTTTTCAGAATTTGTCAAAACTTCCCTTAAAATATTCGCTCTTGCACGAGTGGTATCTTTTTCGTTGCGAGTTGCCATGTAACTCGGACACATTGTGCCGCCACTCAATTCTGTTTTTCGACAATCGCCCGAGCCATTGCATTGCTCGGCGTGTTGGAGAATATTTTGATTATTAAACTTAAAAACAGTTTTAAATTCTGGCACTTTTTGGTCAGCCTCGTAGCGAAGGAATTTGTCCATCGGAGGCGTATCAACAATTTTGTTTGGGTTGAAAATATTTTGTGGGTCCCAAACTTGTTTCAATTCTTTTATCAAAGCATAATTTTTCTCGCCAATTTGTTGACGAATAAATTCTCCTCTCAAACGCCCATCGCCATGTTCGCCCGAAAGCGAACCTTTGTATTTTTTTACTAAAGTCGAAATTTCTTCGGCAATCATTCTAAACTGACGATGCCCTTCTGCTGTTTTTAAATTAATGATTGGTCGCAAATGAATTTCGCCCGAACCAGCATGAGCATAATGCACGGCAGACATACTGTTTTTGGTCAAAATTTCATTGAATTCTCTAATAAAATCGGGCAAATCATTGACATCAACGGCAGTATCTTCGATTACAGCAACGGCTTTTTCATCGCCTGGGAGATTGGAGAGCAAGCCTAAACCCGCTTTCCGTAAAGTCCAAATTTTCTTGGTATCTTCCCCAAAAAGTAATGGAAAATGATAGCCCAAGCTCGCTGCTCGCATTTCAATTTCCATTTCGGTAGCCAGTTTTTCTACTTCTTCTTTCGACTCACGAGCCAATTCAACAACTAAAATTGCCCCAGGGTCGCCTTGTACGAAGAAACGATTTTGTAACTGTTCTTTATTTTCTTTCGTACATTCTAATATATAATGGTCTATCAACTCGACCGCCGAAGGATTATATTTCAAGGCAATCAAATTGGCTCGAAGAGCTTCATCAATTGAATTGAAATGCACACAAACCAAGCCCAAATGCTTTGGAGGTAATGGATTGACATGAATTTTTATTTCTGTCAAAAACATCAAGGTCCCTTCTGAGCCTGCTATTAGTTTGCAGAAATTGAACCCCTCCCCAACCCTCCCCAATAGGGAGGGAGCTTTTTCTCCTCCCCTATCGGGGGAGGTCGGGAGGGGGTCAAATGCGTCCAATAGTTCATCAATAGCATAGCCAGTATTTCTTCTTTTAATACTTGGTTTGGGAAACTCACGCCTAATTTCCTTTTGATTTTCAGGGTTGATTAATACATTATATATATGCCTATACAGTTTCCCTTCTAAACCTTCTTCTTTCATTTTTGTGTTGAAAGAAATTCCCCCATCGGGGGTTAGGGCGACCGTCGCTACGGGTTTAAATTCAACAAAACTACCATCACTCAAAAAACCTTTAACTTCCAAAAGATGGTCACGGGTGCTACCATAAACTATTGAATTTGAACCACAAGAATTATTGCCCACCATTCCACCAATCATAGCACGATTAGCTGTTGATGTTTCAGGACCAAAAAACAAACCATATTCTTTCAGGAAGTAGTTCAGCTCATCACGCACAACCCCAGGCTGCACTCTCACCCAGCTTTCTTCTTTGTTTACTTCTAATATTTTAGTGAACGTTCGAGAAACATCAACGATTATTCCATTGCCCACAACTTGTCCTGCAAGCGAAGTTCCTGCTGTACGAGGAATCAAGGATGTATTATTTTCATGAGCAAAAACTATCAGTTTTTTAATATCAGACTCGTCTTTTGGAATGGCCACCGCCAAAGGCATTTCACGATATGCCGACGCATCAGTGGCATACAATGTTCGCATTACTTGGTCAAAATGTAATTCTCCTGCTAAATCTTTGGCAAGTTGTTGTAATTTTTGATTTATCATTATTCGTAAATTATTGAATTTTTCAAAGATTTTCCTTTTTTATCAATCAGATTAAAATTTTATTGCTTGACAAAAAACTTCTTTAAAAAGTACAAAATTGGCAAAAATTGGTTTTTATAGACCTAAAAGCCTTTTTTAAGCAAAAATACTTACTTTTAAAAGAAAAAGCAAACACCAAAGTCGGTGAAATACAAAATATTATATTGCCTTTGTACAATTTTCAAAAATTGAATATTTTAAAGAATTTTTATTTTTTAGTCTTATTTTTTGGACTTTATATATTTCTTTTTGTAATTTTGGCAGTTGATTAGAAAAATAGTTTAACCTTTTCTTAACAAATTTCTATTTCGTTTGTTCATGCAGTTAAGTTGACAAACACAAAAAATAGGAGTTTAGGCAATTATTTGACGAAGTTTTCTAATTATTAATCATTTTATAACTTACTTTAATTACAACCTATGATGAAGTCCTACCAAGTGGGTCGCCCCTCTGAGCGACTATTGGCTGGTGTGAAAAAAACGCTTTTCACATTCGCCGCAATGCTGCTAACATCACTTACATTCTCTGTGATGGCACAAGATGTAACCATTTCAGGTACAGTAAAAGGGAATGACGGTACTGGTTTGCCAGGCGTAACTGTACAAACGAAAGGTACTACAAAAGGTTCTCAAACCGACGTTAATGGTGCTTACAAACTTGCTGGTGTGCCAAAAGGTGCTACATTAGTATTTAGTTTTGTAGGTATGGAGACCAAAGAAGTTGCTATCGGTAACAAAACAACCGTTGATGTAGTAATGATTGACGACACTAAAGCCCTTGAAGAGGTTGTAGTGGTTGGTTATGGTACGCAAAAGAGAAAAGAAATCTCTGGAACTGTAACAAGTTTGGGTAGCCGTGATTTTAACGCAGGCGTTGTAACAAACCCTTTGGCTGCTGCTCAAGGTAAAGTTGCTGGTTTGGTAATTACATCAAGTAGTGGAGACCCGAACTCAAGACCAACTGTACGTTTGAGAGGAACAGGGTCGTTAAGTGCTGGTTCTGAGCCACTTTACGTAATTGATGGTGTGATTGGTGCTCCAATCGAAAACGTTGCTCCTGAAGATATTCAGACAATGGACGTGCTTCGTGATGCTTCTTCTGCTGCAATATATGGTTCAAGAGGCTCTAATGGTGTAATCTTGATTACTACCAAGAGAGGAAAATCTGGTACTCCAACGGTTGATTACAGTGCTTATGTTGGACAAGAAACTATTTCTCAAAGACCAGATTTATTGAACGGTGCTGATTTCAGAGCTGCTGCTACAAAGTATAAGCAAGCTTTTACTGACGGTGGGGCTAACACCGATTGGTTAGATGTAATTACTCGTAAAGCAACAAGTCAAAACCATAATGTTGGTATTTCTGGTGGTTCAGAGAATTTCTCTTACCGTGCTTCGGTTGGTTATTTAGACCAAACAGGTACTTTGCTTGGCTCAGGAAAAGACCGTGTAAATGCACGTTTGAATCTTGATTCTAAAGCAATGAATGGAAAATTAGCAATGAAGTTTAATATGTCTGCTTCACAAGCTAATGCTGATATTGCACAAAACAGAGCAATCGGTTTCGCAATGAATATGCGTCCAACTGACCCAGTTTTTAATTCAGATGGAACGTATTTCCAGATTCCGGGTACTTTTGCTAACTTCAATCCTTTGGCTGTACTTGAGAACTATTCTCAAAAAGAAAAACTACAAGATTTGTTATTTAATGCTCAGGCAGGATATACAATCATTGAAGGTTTGGTGTTTAATGTAAGTGGAACTTTGCGTACACAAAACAGAAACAGTAGCACTTTTGTAAAATCAACTCCTGGAAATCTTCTTTCTACAGTAGGTGGAAATGCTGGAAATAGATTTTTGAATGCTACAAATGACCAACAATTGGAAACAACGTTGAGTTATACAAAAGCAGTTAGCTCAAATAGCACATTAAGTTTATTAGGTGGTTATACTTACCAAGATGTTATAAATGACGGTTTTGGTGCAGGTAACAATAACTTCTTATCTAACGATTTAGGTGCAAACAACCTTGGCTCTGGACTTGGTATCAGAACTAATCCAAATTTACTTGGTTCTTACAAAAATGAATATAAATTGGTTTCGTTCCTTGCTCGTGCTCAATACAGTATGGCTAATAAATATTTTGCCACTGTAAACGTACGTCGTGATGGCTCTACTAAATTTGGAGATAACAATAAATGGGGCTTCTTCCCATCAGTATCAGTAGGTTGGGCATTGAATGAAGAGGCTTTCTTGAAAGGCAACTCTGCAATTGATAACTTAAAACTACGTGTTAGCTGGGGTAGAACTGGTAACTCAGAAGGTATCTCTCCATTGCGGTCTAAATCATTCTATGGCCCAAGTGGTACATACTATGATGGTGGAACTGATGATTTCTTGCCTGCTTATGCAATTCAAGGAAACCCAAATCCAAACTTGAAATGGGAAGTTAACGAAAACTACGGAGCTGGTTTAGACTTCTCTATGTTTAAAGGAAAATTGTCTGGTTCGATTGACTGGTACACTCGTAAAACTAAAGACCTCTTGTATGTTGTTAATGCTCCACAAGAGAAAGGATTTGTATTCCCTACAATCTTAGCAAACATTGGAAGTATGCAAAACAAAGGTGTTGAACTTTCAGCCTCATACCAGTGGGTTGATAATGCTAAATTCTCATTCAGCTCTACTTTTGCTGGTTCATTCAACAAAAACAAAGTATTGAGTTTGAAAAACAATGATTTTGCAGCACCTGATCAAGTATTTTTACAAACAAGCTTAGGTAGCTTTATTAGAGGTACATCGGCAGTTGCTTTCTCGGTATTACAGGCTGGTCAACCAGTTGGTGTATTCTACGGAGCAAAAGTTGCTAAAATTGAAAATGGTAGATATGTATTCCAAGATTTGAATGGTGATGGTAAAGTAAATCAAGCAAATCCTGATAGAGAAGACCAAACTTACATTGGTAATCCAACGCCTGTATTTGTTGGTGGCTTAACTAACAACATTAAGTATGGTAATATTGATTTCCAGTTCCAATTAATAAGTAACTTGGGAGCTAAAATTGTGAATACTAACAATTTATTATTAGGTCGCCAAGATGGTCGTATTGCAGAAAGTAATGCTTTAAAATCTGCATTGACAACTGTTGTAAATGATGAGCGTACATTACCGATGGACTATTATGTTGAGTCTGGTAACTATGTTCGTTTGAATAATGCTTCTTTGGGATATACAATTCCAGTAGGAAAAAGTGTTGTTAAAAGAGCTCGTGTTTATGTAGCTGGAAACAATTTATTGTTGTTTACTAAGTATTCAGGTGTTGATCCTGAGATTAGCCAAGCGTTATCAATTGGCTCACAAGCTCCAGGTATTGATGTACGTGAGACTTTTTATAAGACTCGTGGTATTACTGCTGGCGTAAGTTTAAGTTTCTAAAACCATTTGTACTAACAAATCGTTTATATAATAAATCAAAATATTTATAAATAATAATATGAAAAAATTCATTTTTACAGCATTGACTGTTGGTGCTTTGACTTCATTGTCATTACAGTCTTGTACAGATTTGACCGAACCCGTATATGATGCAATACCTGCAGATCAGTTTTTGAAAACTGACGCTCAAGTTGCAGCGGCTTTAGGACCAGCTTATGGTGGTTTAAGAGGAATTACTTGGGATTGGTTCAATCCAAGTGAGGCTTCTTCTGACGAATTAATTGTTCCAACTCGTGGTGGTGACTGGTTTGATAATGGTGACTGGTTGGCGTATTCTCGTCATACTTGGACTCCACAACACGGACCAATCAATGGTATGTGGGGTTTTATCTTTGGTAATATTTCACAAATCAACCAATTGATACCAGTTGTAAGTACAAACAAAGCAGCGGTTGATGAATTGCGTGCTATTCGTGCGTTCTACTATTTTATGGCTATTGATGCTTTTGGTAATGTGCCAATCGTAACTGACGCTGCTTCAAATGGTGGTACTAAAACACGTGCTGAGGTTTATGCTTTCCTTGAGAAAGAATTGACAGAAGCTATTCCAAGCCTTACTGCTGGTAAAGCATATAGTCGTATGACACAAGATGCTGCGAACATGTTATTGGCTAAATTGTATTTGAATGCAGGCGTTTACAAAGGTTCTCCTGAGTGGCAAAAAGCTTTTGATACGATAAACAAAGTAGTAAATACTAAAAATGGTTTTGCTCTTGGTTCATCAACACTTTCAAACTTTATTGTTCAAAACCAGGGTTCTGGAGAAAATATTTGGACTATTCCTTTTGATAGTTTCAAAGCAGGTGGAATGAACTTCCAAATGAGAACTTTGCACTATGCAAATCAGCAAACTTATGGTTTGGGTAACTCACCTTGGAACGGATTCTGTACTTTAGCAGATTTCTATAACTCATTTGAGAAAACCGATTTACGTAAAGCAATGTGGATTGAAGGACAGCAATTTGCTGCTTCTGGTGCTAAATTAGTTGATGCAAAAAATCAGCCATTGGCGTTTATTGCGGATTTTCAAAAAGATCAAATGACAGATGCTGACCCTGAGTTTCAGGTAGCCGGTATCCGTTCACAGAAGTATGAGATTCAAAGAAACAACCCTAATGGCGACCAAAGTAATGACTATGTTGTGTTTCGTTATGCTGATGCTCTTTTGATGAGAGCCGAAGCTTCTTTCAGACTTGGTAAAACTGCTGATGCATTGGTAGATGTTAATAAGGTAAGAGTAAGATCTGGTGTTGCTGCTATGACTGCTTTGACTGAGAAAGATATTTTGGCAGAAAGAGGTCGTGAAATGGCTTGGGAAGGATGGAGACGTAACGATATGATTCGTTTTGGTACTTTCAGCCTTGAAAGAAAATTCATGAAGAACTTGAACAAAACAAGAGAATTGTTCCCAATTCCTCAGGCTCGTATTGATGCTAACCCATTATTAAAACAAAATCCTGGGTATTAATTTTTAAGAGTTTTATTAAAAAGGCAGTTCCCACAAGGTTCTGCCTTTTTATTTTTACAAATACTTTAACCTATAAAGATGAAAAAGATACTTTGGGCGAGTTGTTGCATATTTCTATCTCTTTCTTGCAAAAAAACAGAGAGTTCAATTTTGGACTCTTCAACAGAAAATACATTGTTTGAATCAATACCTGCATCTGAAACAGGTATTGATTTTGTGAATAGAAGTCTTGAAAAAAAAGATTTTAACATCTTCAATTATCGAAATTTTTATAATGGCGGCGGTGTTGCCATTGGAGATGTCAATAATGATGGTCTTTCGGATATTTTTGTTACTTCAAATTTTGAAGATAATAAATTGTATTTGAATAAAGGCAAAATGACCTTCGAGGACATTACTTTAAAAGCAGGAATTATTGGCAAAAAATTCTGGTCAACAGGCGTAACTTTTGCCGATGTCAATGGTGATGGTTTGATGGATATTTATGTTTGCAATTCTGGTAGTCGAGACCAACGTGGTAACCAATTGTACATAAATCAAGGCATAAAAAATGGTATTCCAACTTATTTAGAAAAAGCAAAAGAAGCAGGTTTAGAAGATGGTGGATTTTCGACTCATGCAGCTTTTTTTGATTACGACCGTGATGGCGATTTAGATATGTATTTACTCAATAATAGTTTTACGCCTATTGATAAATTAGGTTATCAGAATTTAAGAAATGAGCGTGACAAGTTGGGTGGAGATAAATTGTTTAGAAATGACAGCCCAAGTACAACTGATATAAAATTCATTGATGTTTCGGAGGACGCTGGTATTTATGGTAGTTTGATTGGTTTTGGACTTGGCATTACGATTGGCGATGTCAACAATGATAATTGGCAAGATATTTATATTTCGAATGATTTCTATGAGCGAGATTATTTATACATCAATCAAAAAAATGGTACTTTCAAAGAAGATATTGAGAATGAAATGCCTCATATTAGTCTAAGTTCGATGGGGGCGGATATTGCCGACATAAATAATGACGGAAATCTTGATATTTTCGTAACAGATATGTTGCCCGCTGATGATAGACGACTCAAAACTACAAGTATTTTTGAGGGCTATAACTTGGTTGAATTGAAGCTAAAACAAGGGTTTTGGCACCAATATATGCGAAATAACCTCCATTTGAATAACGGAGATGGTACTTTTAGCGAAATCGGGCAACTTTCGGGCGTTCATTCTACTGATTGGAGTTGGGGAGCATTGATTTTTGACATGGATAATGATGGTTTGAAAGATATTTTTGTAGCAAACGGCATCGCAAAAGATTTGACAGACCAAGACTTTGTAGATTTTTTGGGTGATAGAAATACTATGCAGCAAATGCTTGAAGGCAAAAAATTTGATTCAAAAGAGTTTATTGACAAGATTTCTTCTGTTCCGATTCCCAATTATGCTTTCAAGAATACTGGTGATTTGCATTTTACCAATAATGTAAAAGATTGGGGATTGGCTGGCCCGGGATTTTCAAATGGTTCGGCTTACGGTGATTTGGACAATGACGGCGATTTGGATTTGGTTGTCAATAATATCAATTCACCGCTTTCAGTTTTCAAAAATAAAGCAAATGAGCAAACAAAAAACCACTTTTTGACAGTAAAATTGAAAGGAACTGCCAAAAATTTGAACGGAATAGGGGCAAAAATTACTGTTTACCAACAAGGTTCTACCAAACTTTTGCAACAAATGCCTAATCGAGGTTTTCAGTCTTCGTGCGACCACCAAATGGTTTTTGGTTTGGGTGAAAAAAGTACGATTGATTCTTTGAAAATTATCTGGACTGACGATAAAATGGAGGTAATTAAAAACCCTAAATCAAATCAGACTATTACCTTAGATTATAAAAATGCAAATCAGGTTTTCAAGGCAAATATTTCTCCGAAAAACCAATTATTTAGCGATGTTTCGGCAAATACGCTTACTTATACACATCAAGAAAGTCAATTTGTTGATTATGACCGAGATGTACTTTTGAAGCAAAAATATTCTACGCAAGGTCCTGCAATGGCAGTTGGTGATGTAAATGGCGATGGTTTGGACGACCTTTATTTGGGCGGTGCGGCTGGTCAAGTAAAGCAACTTTTTATTCAACAAAAAAATGGAAAGTTTACTGAGTCAAAGCAAATAGATTTTGGCATGGACGTTACGACCGAAAATACCGATGCCTTATTTTTTGATGCTGACAAAGACAATGACCTCGATTTATTTATTGTAACAGGTAGCAACGAGTTTGAACCCAATGCTCCCGAATTGCACGATTTGCTTTATCGAAATGATGGTAAAGGAAATTTCAAGCGAGATATTAATTTTCCTTCTATTTTTGAAAATGGCTCATGTGTAACCGCTGGGGATTTTGACAAAGACGGCGACCAAGATTTATTTGTAGGTTCACGCATGATTTCGGGAAAATATGGCATCAATCCTTCGAGTAATTTTTATATCAACGATGGTACAGGAAATTTCAAAAATCAATCGAAACGATTTATTCCCGAAATTATAAATTTAGGAATGGTTACAGATGCCGAATGGGCAGATGTTGATAAAGATGGTTTTTGGGATTTGATAATTACGCAAGATTGGGGCGAAATTATAGTTTTTAAGAATGAAAAAGGCAGAAAACTGACTTTAGGAAGCAAAATAAAAGATTCGGAAGGCTTGTGGAATTGTATAAAACCAGCCGATATTGATGGTGATGGCGACATTGATTTTATTGTCGGTAATATGGGAGAAAACAACAAATTGAAGGTTTCTCCAGAAAATCCTGCATTTCTGCACGTCAATGATTTTGATAAAAATGGCACAACCGAACAAATTATTTCGTGCCTAACCGAAGACGGAAAAACCTATCCGATGGTGCTAAAAGGTGAGTTGCAAAGAGCTTTGCCCATGATAAAAAAGAACTTTATCAAATATACGGACTATGCAAATAAGAGCATCACGGAATTATTTTCGCCCGAACAAATGAAAGATGGCATTGAGAAAAAAATAGTTACGACAAAAACTTCATTTTTAATAAATGACGGCAAAGGTAATTTTACAATAAAAGCCTTGCCAACGGAAGTTCAGTTTTCGACAATTTCGGCAATAGAAACTGGTGATTTTGATAATGATGGTATTCTTGATATTGTTTTGGCAGGAAATTTCTTTGACGTTTTGCCTGAATGGGGACGTTTTGATGCAAATTATGGTTTATTTATGAAAGGAATGGGTAAGGGTATTTTCCAAACAATAAAATCAAAAGATTCAGGTTTCAAGACAATGGGACAAGTACGAAAAATGTGCAAATTGAAAAGTTTAAGCAACAAAGAAGTGCTTATTTTAGCAAAAAACAACGATAAAGCACAAGTATTTAGTTTTAAAAAGTAAAAAAAGTATGAAAAAAATAGTTAAATATTTAAGCATAATACTCATTCTTTGTGCGTGCAAATCAAACAAAAACACCGACGATGTAAAGCTATTTCAAAAACTTTCTCCAATTGATACAAAAGTTGATTTTTCGAATACAATTAAAGAAACAAAGGATTTCAATATCTTGGATTATCTCTATTTTTATAATGGTGGCGGAGTTTCAGCAGGCGATATTAATAATGATGGACTGACAGATTTATTTTTTGTATCAAATCAAGGTAAAAACAAACTTTATTTGAACAAAGGAGCAAAGGACGGTAAGCCACAATTTGAAGATATTTCGATAAAATCAGGCATTGAAGGCCTTTCTGACTGGAAAACTGGCGTAACAATGGCGGATGTCAATGGTGATGGCTTACTTGATATTTATGTTTGTGCCGTCGGGAATTACAAAGGTTTGGAAGGCTCAAATGAGCTTTATATCAATAATGGCGACCTCACTTTTACAGAAAAAGCTAATGAATATGGCTTAGATTTTACAGGATTTTCGACCCAAGCTGCCTTTTTTGACTTTGATAAAGACGGAGATTTGGATATGTATTTGCTCAACCATGCCGTGCATAATTCTCGCTCCTACGACCGAGTAAATACCCGAATGTTGAAAGACAATGAAGCTGGTGATTATTTGTACGAAAATAAAAATGGCAAATTTGTTGATATTAGCAAAGAAGCAGGCATTTATCAAGCGGCAATGGGCTATGGTTTGGGTATTTCTGTTGCTGATTTGAATAATGATGGTTGGGATGATATTTATGTAAGTAATGATTTTCATGAAGATGATTATTATTATATCAATCAAAAAAATGGTACTTATAAGGAAGAAGTCAAAGAGCATTTCAATCATTTGAGCCGTTTTTCGATGGGTTCGGATATTGCCGATATAAACAACGACGGTTTTCAAGATGTAATGACTTTGGATATGTACCCAGAAGATGAAAAAGTCGAAAAATCTTCAGTTGGCGAAGACCCGCTTGATATTTATTTGTATAAACTTCAATTTGGTTATTTTAATCAATATAGTCGCAATTGCTTGCAACTAAGTATGGGCGGAAAACGGTTCAGCGACATTGCACCAATGGCAGGCGTCATGGCAACTGATTGGAGTTGGAGTACACTTTTGGCAGATTATGACGGCGACGGTATCAAAGATATTTTTGTCTCTAACGGCATTTTGAGAAGACCAAATGACTTAGATTATTTGAAATTTATTGCTGCTGATTCTCTACATTTCAATTTACCAACTTCTGCCAAGCTCGACCAAGAAGCGATTGACAAAATGCCAAGTGGAAAATGGCACAATTACTTGTATAAAGGCACAAAAGAGTTGCGTTTTCAAGATAAATCAATGGGTTGGGGCTTTGAAGAAAATGGCATTTCTAATGGTTCGGTCTATGCCGATTTGGATAATGACGGTGATTTAGATTTGGTAACCAACAACTTAAATGAACCTTCGGCAATTTATTTGAACAATAGTCGTCAGCTTCTAAAAAATAATTATGTAAAAATAAAGCTAAAAGGAAACCACAAAAATACCTTCGGAATTGGGGCAAAAGTTATCTTGAAAACCTCTGAAGGCGAGCAATTACAGCAAATGATGCCCACTCGTGGATTTATGAGTTCGGTTGAACCAAATTTGCTTTTTGGCATCGGAAAACTCACCAAAGTTGATACAATGATGGTGATTTGGGAAAATGAAATGATGGAAATTGTCTTGAATCCTAAGATTAATTCAACCTTGACATTGGATGAAAATAATGCAAAAATAAAAGTCGCTGACCACCAGTTTTTTGTTCCTGCAAAGCCAATTTTTGAAGAAATCACTACAAATATTCCTTTTGTTCACAAAGAAAACACCTATTTTGACTTTAATCGAGAACTTTTGATTCCTTTCAAAGTTTCCATTGAGGGGCCAAAAATGGCTGTTGGTGATGTAAATAATGATGGGCTTGAAGATTTTTATGTGGGCGGAGCAAAATATCAAGCAGGCGAACTTTATCTCCAAAAAGGTGAAGGATTTATAAAAACTTCACAGCCGATTTTTCAAGAAGATTCATTGATGGAAGACGTTGATGCCTTATTTTTTGATGCCGATGGCGACAAAGACCAAGATTTGTATGTGGTTTCGGGCGGTAATGAATTTTATGAAAATATGGTTCAGCAATTCGACAGACTTTACTTGAACGACGGCAAAGGAAACTTCTCAAAGTCGCTTAATTCTCTGCCCGAAATGTTCGATAATAAATCTTGCGTAAAACCTTGTGATTTTGACAAAGACGGTGATATTGATTTGTTTGTGGGCGGTCGAGTTGTTGGTTATAATTATGGACAATCGCCCCGTTCTTATCTTTTGGTAAATAATGGTAAAGGGATATTTACTGATTTGACCACAAAAATTGCCCCCGAACTCCGACTGGC
Source organism: Emticicia sp. (assembly GCA_031378345.1). GTDB lineage: Bacteria > Bacteroidota > Bacteroidia > Cytophagales > Spirosomataceae > Emticicia. Next base: position 125,230 of record JANNDY010000036.1, read on the forward strand.
AGGAATGACAACCGATGCGATTTGGGCAGATTTAGACAAAGATGGCGACCAAGATTTGACCGTCGTTGGCGATTGGATGCCAATTAAAATGTTTGAAAACAGCAAAGGGAAATTCATGCAAATTGACAACAAATTGAGCGAATTTACGGGTTTTTGGAGAGGAATTACTGCCGCAGATTTTGATAAAGATGGTGATATTGATTTGATGGTGGGCAATTTAGGCACAAATACAAAATTCAGAAAAGAAGAAGATGGAAAGTTAAAAATGCTCATCAAAGACATTGATAATAATGGAGCAAAAGACCATATTTTGGCATATAGTAAAGACTCCCGGAGTGGCGACTCTCGTTGGTTTCCTGTAAACGGAAAAGACGAAATGGGCAAGCAAATTCCGGGAATTATCAATCGAAAATATACCACTTACAAAGATTTTGCAGGAAAAACGATTGACGAACTTTTCACCAAAAAAGAGTTAGCCGATGCCGAAGAAAGTATTATTAATACTTTTGAGTCTGTTTATCTTGAAAATTTAGGTGATAAAACTTTCAAACTTTCGGCTTTACCAAGTTTGGCACAAGTTTCAAAAATCATGACAATGTTTGCGGAAGATGTTGATAATGATGGAAATATGGACGTAGTTTTGGGTGGAAATTTCCGTGGAGCAAGTATGTACCAAGCTCAATATGATGCTTCGTATGGCTTGATTTTGAAAGGAAATGGCAAAGAAAACGGTTCGTCGCCACGATTTACTGCATCAGTGCCTACCGATAATGGTTTCTTGCAAAAAGGCGATGTGCGAGATATTAAAACCCTTAATACGCCCAAAGGAAAGTGGTATTTTGTGCTTAGAAATAATGACAAAATGCAGGTTTTTAGGAAAGTAAAATAACCCAACCCTCCCCGAAAATGGGGAGGGCTTTCATTTTCTACGATGAAATTCAAATTTTCAATATTTATTACTGGTTTGTTTCTCATCTTTGGCTTTTGTTCAATTTTGCTTTCTTGCAAACCAAGCGAAGAGGAAGAGGGTGAGAAATTGGCAAAAGTTTATTGTGCAAGTTGCCATCAGTTTCCTGAGCCTTCCCTCCTACCCAAAAATGTTTGGCAGTTTGGTACTTTGCCCAACATGGCTATTTATATGGGCGTAAAAAGAGAAATTGTAAAGTTGAAAAAGCCAATTTCAGACAATATTGTGTTGCAACCCGCCAACCAAATGATTGATGACCGAGATTGGGAAAAAATCAAGAAATATTATCTAAAAAATGCTCCCGAAAAACTTGATTTGCCAAAACCTGCCGAACTCGAAGAACTGACAGGGCTTTTTGAAGTAAATGCAACATATGGAAGAAATCCAAAGGGAGGAACACTTCCCAATTTTACTGCCATTGGCATTGATACCCAAAATCAACGAATTTTGGTGGGCGACCAAGCCAACAAAATTTTGTGGATATTTGACAAAAATGGCACACCTCTTCAGGCAATTCAAAAGCAAAATGCTATTTCAAATATTGGTTTTTCGGAAGCAAAACTGCAACAATATTTGCTTACTTATATTGGCTCAACAACTCAACCAAACCCCGAAATAAATGGTTATGCCGAGAAATCTTCGGTAACAAATAGTAGCTATAAAGTTGTTCAAAAACTACTACCAAACCTCAATCGTCCTACACAAGTTTTGGAAGAAAATCTTGACCAAGATGCTGATAATGAGCTAATTAGCTGTGAATATGGTTTCATTAAAGGCAAACTTTCGATTTGGAATAAAGACAAAAAAGGTTTTTTTCAAGAACAAATTTTGAGCGAAACCGTTGGGGCAATTAAAACGATTATTATAGATTTTGATGGTGATAAAAAATTAGATATTGTTGCTCAGTTTGCCCAAGGCGATGAGCGAATAGTGCTTTATCTCAACAAAGGAAAAGCGAGTGATTCTCCCATAAAGTTTGAAGAAAAAACGCTATTAAAATTTCCGCCAAGCTATGGCTCGAGTTCGTTTGAATTGGCAGACATGAACAAAGATGGCAGACTTGATATTGTTTTTACGGCAGGAGATAATGCTGACTTTTCTACAGTTTTGAAGCCTTATCATGGCGTTTACATTTTTACGAATAAAGACAATTTACAATTCGAGCAAACAAATTTTTTCTATCAAAATGGTTCGTACAGAGCCTTACCGAGAGATTTTGATAATGATGGGGATTTAGATTTGGCAGTTATTTCAATGTTTCCCGATGTTGAAAAACGCCCATTAGAAGGTTTTATTTACCTTGAAAATCAGGGCAAAAGTTTTGCTCAAAAAACCTTAAAAATCAATCATTTAGGTCGCTGGAATGTCATTGATGCAGCAGATTTGGACAATGACGGAGATATTGATATTGTATTAGGAAGCCACCCAGTTGCCCCATTTCCAGCAGGTTTCGACCAAGAATGGAAGCAAGGAAGCGGGCTTTTGATTTTGAGAAATAAGACGAAGTGAACTTATAAATTTGATAATTATGGAACTCACAAAACCTGAAAAACGTCATGCAAGGGCATTGATAGACCAAAGTTTAGAAAAAGAATTTGTCATAGGTTTGAAACAATTTAACGGTATTCTTCAAGAATGGAAAGACGGCAAAAATGTCCGTGAAAGCTATTATGCCATTTTTACTGCTGTCAAAAACTTCGATAAACACATAGCCAGTCGTTATGACGACCAATCAAATTCTACCCTTATTTTTGTAATTATTGCTCTATTTCGTGAAAAACTCATTTCAGAAGAAGATTTGAATGGTTTTGAAGAAACAACTGTCCAAAGGATTAAAAGATGGGTTGAGGAAGATTGATACAATTTCCTTGTTTTACCTCACCAAAACACTATCAACATATTGATAAAAATCTTTGTTATCAAAATAGCCAATTCCTGCATAGTAAAAAGCAGTTTTGTTATTGACAACGAGGTGGCTTGTAGGAAAAATGTCCAAATCGGCAGGGAAATTGCTATTTTTGAATACATAAAAAGGCATCATGAAATGATGTTTTGTTAAGTAATTTCTCACAATGCTCAGACTGTCATTGCTCAACATCAAAAACCTTACGTTTCTCTTATATTTTTCATAAAATTGCTCAATTTCGGGTATTTCTGCTACACAACCTTTGCAACTTGTAAACCAATAATTTATAAAAAGATTGGTCGTATCAAGCAATGTCGAAACAGCATACGTTTTTCCATTGCTGACATCAACTACAGAGTCTTTTTTCAATCTTGCCCAATCATTTTCTTGCACACTTTGCCCACTCATCCAGTTTGCCGCATCATAAGATTTTCTGCCTAATTTTATGTTTTCTACAAACTTTTTTTGTTCGTTTTTATGAAAATTGTAAACACTGATTTTGAGCGACACAAAATAAATAGTAGCCACCAATGTAACAGATACTAAAATAATAGAGGCGATTTTCATAAGTTTTTTTATGTTTAATTGTTCGCCTCAAAACTACTTAAAATATTGACTATCAGGTTGTTAAAGAAATATAAAGTATGTTAAGGAAAGTTAAAGCGATAGAAAAACAATGGCAATATTCTTCAAAACCCCTTAAATTTTAATCCCCCATTCATTTAGCATCGGTCTTCCCAACAAAGCATTTGCTTCTTTATCATTCAAAAACATTTCTTTTTTAGGATTCCATTTCAACGAGCGATTTAAGCGATAAGCAATATTGCCAATATTACAAACCGAAGCTGTTCGATGTCCAATTTCTACATCAAAAATTGGTTTACTACGTTTACGCATAGCATCCAAAAAGTCTTTGTAATGATTTTCGCTTTTATAAACGTGTTTCTCTGTTTCGCCAATGATTTTGGTCGCAAGTGAGGCTGGTGTAGTTTCGATTTTCTTACGCTGGATTTTGATTTCGCCCTCAGTTCCGAAAAAATGAATGGCATTATTCCATTCCCATTTTTCGTGCGTCATCGTAATGCCATTTTCATATTTATAAGTCAAAAAAGGATGTTCTTTTCCGTCAGGGGCAATCACTTCCACTGGCCCACTATTGTCCATATCTAAAGCCCACTGCACAATGTCAAACATGTGAGCTCCCCAATCGGTTACCATTCCACCGCCGAATTCTCTGTAATTTCTCCAGTTCGGAAAAACATCTTTTGATGTTGGCGGAGCAAGTTCAGCATTAAATTCCTTAAATTCATTTGGTCCAAGCCATTTTTTCCAGTCCAAACCATCGGGAATTGCTTCAGATGGTAAATCATAAGGTTTTGGTGGTGGACCAACATTTACTTTGATACTTTTCACTTCGCCAATATAACCATTGCGAACCAGTTCGGCAGTTTGTCTAAATTCTGGCCAAGAGCGTTGCATACTTCCTGTCTGAAAAACCCGATTGTATTTTCGTGCTGCATTCACCATTGCCCGACCTTCTTTTACTGTCAAAGCAAGCGGTTTTTCACAATATATGTCTTTTCCTGCTTCGGCAGCACGCACTGCCATTGCTGCGTGCCAGTGGTCGGGAGCAGCAATCACCACAGCATCGACATCTTTTCGAGCCAATAATTCTCTAAAATCATTATAAACTGGAATTTCAGAATACGCACCTAATTGCGTGTTTTTCTCATAATGTGTTTTTATTCTATCAAGTGTCAATAGAGCTTTTGCTTTATAAACCTCACTGATTCCTATAATTCGAGCCTCATTTGTGGTCAGAAACGAAGAAGAAAGTCCTCTTCCTTGCTTACCTGTTCCGATAAATCCTAAAGAAATAACATCGCTCGGAGCAAGGTATTTTGTACCATCAGGTCTTTTGCCGCCAAGTACAAATCTTGGAACTATCAAGAAACCACCAAGTATAGAGGCTGTTTTACCTACAAATTCACGGCGAGAAATGTTGTTATTATTTTGATTCATAGTTTTGAAGAAAATTAGTGTTATAATATCTTTTCTTTACATCAAATTTAAAAAAATAATTTAATAAACCCATAAATATCAATTATATTAGTGCAAAAAAATATTGAAATTATACATTACTAAAATCGACTTTTTATGAATTTCTTCAATTTAAAGTGGATACTCATTTTCACCATTCCGATAATAGCTATTTTTTCACTTTTAAATTTTAAGAAAGAAAAAATAAGCTATAATGAAGACATTCGCCCTATTTTCAATAAAAAATGTATTGTTTGTCATGGAGGAGTGAAGAAAAATGGAAATTTCAGTTTGTTGTTTCCGGAAGAAGCCTACTCAAAAGCAAAATCGGGAAAGTTTGCTATTATTCCTTACGATGCCGATAATTCGGAGTTGATGAAGCGAATAAAATCACACGATTTGGAGGAACGAATGCCCAAAGAAAAAGAGCCTTTGAGCGATGCAGAGATAAGCAAAATTGAAGATTGGATAAATGAAGGGGCAAAATGGGAAGACCATTGGTCATATATAAAGCCGAAAAGTAATATTTCTCCACCAAATGTTGGTGAAAACTGGGCGGTAAATGGCATTGATAATTTTGTTTTTGAAAGATTAAAAAAAGAAAATTTAAAGCCTTCGGGCGAAGCCGATAAAACTACTTTGCTCCGTCGTTTAAGTTTAGATTTGGTTGGTTTACCTCCAAATCCGCAAGAAACTGCTGCTTTTCTTAAAGATTCCTCTCCTAATGCCTACGAAAAACAAGTTGATAGATTATTGAAATCTCCTGCTTTTGGGGAGCGTTGGGCGTCAATGTGGCTCGATTTGGCTCGTTATGCCGACTCCAAAGGCTACGAAAAAGACCTCGACCGAAGTATTTGGAAATACCGTGATTGGGTGATTCAGGCCTTCAATAAAGATATGCCTTTCGACCAATTTACGATTGAACAAATTGCAGGCGATTTGTTGCCCAAAAAACCAAACGAATCTATCGAAACCCTTGAAAATCAATTGATTGCGACTGCTTTTCATAGAAATACAATGGCAAACGATGAGGGCGGAACAAACGACGAAGAGTTTAGAAACATGGCATTGATTGACCGAGTTTCGACGACAATGGAGGTTTGGCAAGGCACAACAATGGCTTGTGTGCAGTGCCATAGCCACCCGTATGACCCATTTCGACATGAAGAGTTTTATCAATTAGCAGCTTTTTTCAATAATACACAAGACCGAGATTTGTATAACGAAAAGCCTCTTTTTCGCACATTCACGAAGGAAAAAGAGAAAGAAGTAACGCAACTTTTGACTTGGTTGCAGCAAAAACTTCCTGTGAAAGTTGATGAATCGAAAAGTGTTTTATTAGATGATAAAAGGCAAAATTTTCTAAGAAAAACAGGTTTTTATCGCATAGAAGCGGAGGCTTTTGATAGCACAAGCAGACATATTGAGCTTTGGAATAACCAAAAGGAAATCATGCAGACCACCGAAGGGGCATTTACGGTTTATGAAGATGTAGATTTGACCAATATCAACGAAGTAAATTATCGCTATCAAAGCGGGGCAGAAAATTCGTTTATTGAAATGCGAATTGATAAGGTTGACGGCGAATTGATTAGTAATGTTGAAACAAAATGTAGTGAAAAAGAAGTAAATTCAGGTTGGGGGAGATGGAGTGGCTATACCAATTCGTCAGGAAAAGTAAAGCCAACCAAGGGTTTACATGATGTTTTCTTGGTTTATCGAAAAGGTAAGAACTTTTGGACAGACTTGATTCATTTAGATTGGATAGAGCTGAAGTCGAGCAATTCTTTTAGAAATTCTTCATCAAAAACGATTCAAGATTCCTTGCAAAAATTGGCAGAAATGGAGGCGATTCCAACGCCAATCATGGCCGAAAGGCCTGCTTCAAGGGCAAGAAAAATGCACGTTTTCACGAGAGGGAATTGGTTGCTGAAAGGAAATGAAGTACAGCCAAATGTGCCAAAATCATTGCCTCAAATACAAAATATTAGCAAAAATCGTCTTGATTTAGCCAAATGGTTAATAAATAAAGAAAATCCTCTCACTTCGAGAGTAATTGTCAATCGCTTTTGGGAACAACTTTTCGGTATCGGTTTAGTGGAATCTTTGGAGGATTTTGGCAGCATGGGAGCAAAACCTACGCATCCTGAATTATTGGATTGGTTGGCTGTTAGTTTTATGAAAGAACAAAAATGGAGTGTTAAAACCCTTCTGAAAACAATGGTAATGTCGGCAACTTATCGACAATCAGCTATTATTTCTAAAGAATTACAAGAAAACGACCCACGTAACTTGCTTTTGGCTCGTGGGCCAAGAGTCAGGCTTTCGTCCGAACAAATTCGAGACCAAGCCCTGTGCGTCAGCAATTTGTTGAACCATCAAATGTATGGGCCGAGTGTTCGTCCGCCAAATCCAACTGATGGAGCTTGGCGAAGAGAATCGAAAGAAAATCAATATCGCCGAGCCATTTATACTTATTGGCGACGCACCAATCCTTATCCATCGATGATTACTTTTGACAGTCCACAACGAAATGTTTGTGTATCTCGTCGTGTACGAACCAATACTCCATTGCAAGCCTTAACGGCCTTGAATGATACCGTTAATTATGCTGCTGCACAAAATATTGCTTTGTTGATGCAAAAAGCAAAATCAACAAAAGTAGAAGATAAAATCAATGCGGGTTATCATTCAATCTTCCAAAAGTATCCAAATAAGCAAAAAACTGAACTTTTAACGCAGCTTTTCCAAGAAGCATTGTTGGATTTGAAGCGTAAAAAGAAAGAAAACCCAGAATATTTTGCCCTTACGCTCACCGCCAACGCCATGATGAATTTAGACGAATTTCTGACAAAATGAAAAGAACTCCAATACAAAAAGAAGCTTTTTTTGATGAAGCAAAATACAATACTCGCCGTCATTTTCTCAAAAAATGTACTTCGGGTTTAGGTGGTTTGGCTATTTCCTCTATTTTGGGTGGTTGCTTAGGAAACAGCGGTCAACCCGCAATTGACGAAAATCCGTTTGCCGTAAAACCACCACATTTTCCTGCAAAAGCTAAAAATATTATTTTCCTTCACATGGAAGGAGCTCCATCGCAATTAGAACTTTTCGATTATAAACCCGAGTTGGCAAAGCTCGATGGACAACTTTGTCCGCAATCGCTTTTGGAAGGAAAACGTTTTGCATTTATCAAAGGCGTACCAAAAATGCTCGGCCCACAGGCAAGTTTTCAGCAATATGGGCAATCGGGAGCTTGGTTTTCGGACTATTTTCAGTATTTACCCGAATTAGCAGATGACCTGACTTTCTTGAAAGCCATGCACACCGACGAGTTTAATCACGCTCCTGCACAGCTATTTATGCACACGGGCAGTGCAAGAGTTGGGCGACCAAGTTTGGGTTCTTGGATAACTTATGGCTTGGGTTCTGAAAATCAAAATATGCCTGCTTACATGGTTTTGGTGTCTGGTTCAGAGCCAAGTGCAGGTAAATATTTGTGGGGAAATGGCTTTTTGCCTTCGGTTTATCAAGGTGTGCAATGCCGCTCAAAGGGCGACCCAGTTTTGTATATCAATAATCCTGGGGAAATTGATTCGTTGATGCGACAAAAATCTATTGAAACCATCAATAAAATCAATCAATTGACTTACGATGAAATTGGCGACCCCGAAACTTTGACACGTATTTCGCAGTACGAAATGGCATTCAGAATGCAAACGGAAGTTCCCGAAACAATGGATATTTCGGACGAGCCAGATTATATTCATGAAATGTATTGTACAGAAAAAGGAAAGGCAACATTTGCCAATAATTGTCTTTTAGCAAGAAAATTGATTGAAAAAGGCGTGCGTGTAGTGCAACTTTTCGACCGCCGTTGGGACAATCACGGAACCGATGCAGGCAGTGGCGTTGATATTGGTTTACGCCGAAATGTACAGTATGTCGATAAAGCTATCACGGCATTAATCAAAGATTTAAAACAAAGAGGTTTGCTCGACGAAACGCTCATTGTTTGGGGTGGAGAATTTGGAAGAACGCCCATGATGGAAAACCGTGCGGGCGATAATAATACACCATTCAAGGGGCGTGACCACCACGTGGATGCTTTTACGATGTTTATGGCAGGTGCAGGAATTAAAAAAGGCTATTCACACGGCGAAACTGACGAAATTGGCTATTATGGCATCAAAGGCAAAACGCATATCCATGATTTACAGGCAACAATTATGCACATCATGGGTTTTGACCACGAAAAATTTACCTTCCCTTTTCAAGGCAGAAATTTTAGATTGACTGATGTGAGTGGAAAGGTTATTAGGGAGATTTTGTAGGGTTAATAAACTCGAACTCATGCAGTTCTTTTAATCAGTGTTTCGCAGAATCCGTGTCATCCGTGTTCCATCTACCACGTAATTAGCACACGGATGACACGGATTTTCAAGCACGGATTTAGTCGAATTTTAGTTTTTTTCTATCATTATCAAATAATTTTCTTCTAAATTCTGGTTTTTTGCCAAAGTTAAATAGTAATCCTACTTCAATATTGGTTGCTCGCAAATAATTTATAAGCTGATTTTCAAAGGCTTCTACTATTACCTCTGCTGCTTTTAGTTCTACTATTACGGCATCTTCAACAATTAAATCTGGGTAATATTCGCCTACTTCATAGCCTTTGAAATGTACTTTTATTTGCTTTTGTGCTTCTACTTTAAAACCTCTTGATTTCAACTCTAAGTATAGAGCATTTTGATATACTTTTTCTAAAAAACCAAAGCCCAATTCATTATAAACGTCATAAAATGCTTTGATGATTTGCTCAGTAAGGTCGTTATGTTTTGTTTCTTTCAGCATAAAAATATTATTTTATTCCATCAATGTCTCGTTTTTACAACGGCATCTGAGAATCGGGTTTGCATAATGCCTCGTCCTAAAAATAATTCTCAACAGCAAAGCGATATTGATTAATGAATATTTCTTTGAAGGCAGAGATATTGTTAAGTTCATAAAAAAGTAGTACCGCTTTTTTATATTCAGCAGGATTTACACTTCGGTATGACAAAGGGCATACATTTGCATTCATCAAAATGGCGTTTCCAGTTAAGCGAGCTGTGCGTTTGTTTCCATCTTCAAATGGTTGGATATAACTAACCAAAAGAATTGACAAAAATGCTTTTTCAAAAACATTCGCTTTGTTATTTATCAATTCACAAAGCTTTGCTAAGGCTTCTTCAATAATAAACTCATTGTCAGGTGGCAAATATTTTGTACCTGTTATGCGTACCATTCTTTTTCGTGGATTTTTTGAAATCCCCATTTTCTGAGTAACTAAAGTATGTATGTCTATTATTTTGGCAATACTTAACTGTTCATATAAATCACGGTTTTGGTAGGTATATTCAATGACCATTTTATGATTGAGTAGCATTTGAGCCTCTTCTTTGGTATGCGAAGCTGAAGCAATGTTATATTTAAGAAGCTGTTCGGTATCTAATAAATCATACGTATTTCCTTCTATTTGCGACGATTTCCAAGATAATTCTATCATCAATCGCTCAAATTCTTTTCTGAATTGTGCTTCCGTGAGGTTTTTGATTTTTTCTTGAAATTGTTTACTAATTGAATTTAACAATTGCATTTCTTGTTCACTAAATACTTGAACGTCTTTGATTTGGTCAAATACCTTGATATTAAATCTTTCGATTATTCTTCTTTCATCAACGGCTAAATTAAAAAATGCTTCAATATTAATTGGGAAAGTCAATAAGTTTTCAAGATTGATAACATATTTCAGACTTGGACCTTTGCCTATTGTTTGGATTATTTGGGTTTCCTTTAATTTTGCAAGCTCCCTGTTGAGAGTTGGTAAAGAAATATTTTCATCTAAAATACCAAGTATTTCTGAAATACCAATTGGGCTATTTTGCAAAACAATACCTACAATTTTTTGTTGTCTTAATGCTTCCATATTTTCAATAATTCTATCACAAATATAGAAATATCCTATCACATTGATAGGATTATTTAATAAATTGATAGGATTAACACCCTCAGTTCAATTTGTATTATCAGTTGTAAATTACAGCAATATTTAAAGACTAAGTTTTTCTGGTTCAAAAACATCCCTAATTGCTTTCTTAACCATCTCTTGTTTCTACTTTTGGTTAAATCGTTTTTCAAGTCTCTCCCAGAGGCACGTAGGTGAGTTAACCTAATTCAAAAAGAATAAGTTTTTTCTATTTTTTCAAACATAATGTTCTTATATTTAGAGCATTATTTTACGGTTTAAATAGAAAATTTGGGGCATTCAAATTTCATTCTATTAAAAACTTTTAAATTTTATAAACTATGAAAAATAGCTCAATGTATTTACTTAAAACTCTTATTTTAATTACATTTTTACTCTTAGGTTTTGTCGGGAAAAGTCAAAATAGAAATGATATAAATAGTAGGGATATCCTTTACCTTACCTCAGGTGGAAAGCTAAACCCGCTGCAAGCCATTATGGACATAAGGCATTATACAATCGAATTGGATGTAGATATTGCCAAACAATCTATAGCTGGATTTACTGAGGTAAAATTGAATTTATCTCAAAAAACAGATACTATTTTACTTGATTTGATTCATTTATATAAAGTCACTAATATTAAAGTGAATGGTAAACCTGCTTTATTTAACCAAAAAGATGATAAAATTTTTATCACTTCTTCCTCTGGCTTTGACATTGGCAATCAATTAGTAAAAATTGAATACCATGGCATACCGCCCGTCGCCATCAAACCACCTTGGGATGGGGGCTTTACTTGGGTAAAAGATGTAGCTGGCAATGATTGGATGTCGATTAATATTCAAGGTGAAGGTGGCAAAATGTATTTTCCTTGCAAAGACCACCCAAGCGATGAACCCAACGAAGGTGTGGATATGAAAATAACAATTCCATCGAATTTAGTAGTGGCGGGGCCAGGTTTATTAATGAACGTCAGCTCTAAAAACAACAAATCAACTTACTATTGGAAAACAAATTATACAATCAGTAACTATTGTATTTTGTTTAATATTGGTAAATATAAAGTAGCAAAAGACACCTACACGACCATAGAAGGCAATAAAGTGCCAATCGAATACTATGTTTTAGAGGCTGATACCGCACAAGCCAAAAAGGTGATTGAGCTAAAAAAGCGAGATACTAAAATATTGGAAAAGTATTTTGGCGAATACCCTTGGGCAAAGGAAAAAATAGGCGTTGCCGAAGTACCAAATTCAGGAATGGAACATCAAACAATGATTACTTTCGACAATAAATTTAAATATAGAAATGTTGGTGGTCACGAGTATTCCGACAATCTTTTTCACGAATATGCACATGAATGGTGGGCAAATAAGGTTACAAACAAGGATTGGGCTCACATGTGGATTCAGGAGGGAATTGCCACTTATGCTGAAGCATTGGCAATGTTAGAATTGGGCGGTGAAACCGCTTATAACACCATAATAGATGGACATAGAAGAGGTGTTAAAAACAAAAAAGCGATGGTTTTGGGTGAGGAAATAACTGAGGAGGAAGTGTATTCGGGTGGCGATATTTACGGAAAAGGTTCTTTTTTTATGCATAGTTTGAGGTATTTGATTGGTGATGAAATCTTTTTTCCAACATTGAAAAAACTGGCAACTGACCCAAAATATACCTATGATAATGTTGTAACTACCGATGACGTAGAAAAGTTGTTTAGTACAGCATCAGGAAAAAACCTAAAACCCTTTTTTGATTTCTATTTAAGAACCACCAATGTATTAGACGTAAATGTGAAAGAAATTGGCTTTCAAAAATACCAAGTAAAAATCAATAATTTCTTTATGCCATTGCCATTTGACATTATATCGAATGATAAAATGGACAAAATGATTATTCCTGCCGAAGGCTTGGTAATAAATAGCAAATTTGCACCTCAGATTGATCCAAAAGGTAATTATCTCAAAAAAATAACCATACAATAATGAGAGATTTAAAGCACTATTTTGTAACAATATGGCTATTTTTATTGCCTTTGATTTCTTTGGCGGATGATTATCCTATCAATAAAAATATAGACATAAAACATTATTCATTTGAGCTAAACTTATCCGATACGTCTGATGAAATTTTTGGCAATGCTAAAATATCCGTTTTATTTAAAACGTCAGGAATTCAAAACTTTCGATTAGATTTAATTAATAAATCAATAGAAAAGCAAGGTAAAGGAATGTTGATTGATTCAATAAAAGTGGGAAGTTTACCCATATCTTTTACTCATCAAAATGACGCGATAATTATCAATTTGCCAAGCTCGTCTCTTACCAATTCAGAATTAATATTTAGTATAAAATATCATGGAATACCCATTGATGGACTAAAAATAGGCCCGACAAGGTTTGGAGATAGAAGTTTTTTTAGTGAAAACTGGCCCAATAAAACTCGTCATTGGTTGCCTACTTTAGACCATCCTTCCGATAAAGCAACCTCCGAATTTATTGTGAAAGCACCTGCTCATTACAAAGTTATATCCAATGGATTATTGATGGAAGAGTCAGACTTGGGCAATAAAACTAAACTGACCCATTGGAAGCAATCGGTACCAGTTTCATGCTGGTTATTTGTGTTGGGTGCAGCCGATTTCGCTGTAAAATACGTGGATAAGTTTGAAGGCAAATCAATTGAAACATGGGTTTATGCCAAAAATAGAGAGGCTGGGTTTTATGATTTTGATGAACCCACCAAAAAGGTTTTGGAGTTTTATAGCAGCTATGTTGGACCTTTTGCTTATGAAAAATTGGCTAATATTCAATCTGTAAATTCAGGTGGAGGCATGGAAACTTCGTCGGCTATTTTTTATTCCGATAAATTAATCAATGGCAAACGAGAAGTACGATTAAGAAATGTAATCATTCACGAAATTGCCCACCAATGGTTTGGCAATGCAGTTACTGAAAATACTTGGGATGACGCTTGGTTGAGTGAAGGATTGACTACTTTTTTCACTATGCTTTTTATTGAAAATGAATATGGCAAGTCAGAATATGCGAAGGAAATTGTAAAAGCGAAAGAAACGGTTTTTAAAATAGCTTTAAAAACGCCAAATTTTAGCATAATCAGTCCAAGGTCAGCTGAAAAAGAAGATGTAACTTCGGGTTTGACCTATCAAAAAGGAGCTTGGATACTTCACATGCTGAGAGATTTGGTTGGTGAAAATAATTTCAAAAGAGGAATACAAGCTTATTATACAAAGTTTTTCAACGCCAATGCCACCACTGATGATTTTAGGACTGAAATGGAAAAAGCTTCGGGTAAAGATTTAAAATCATTTTTTAAACAATGGCTTTATCAACCAATAAACCCAACTATTAATGGCACTTGGAATTATGATGCTTCTAATAAAAAATTAACTGTTCAATTATCTCAAACACAAAAGGGGGATTTTATTTTTAATTTGCCAGTGGAAATTGGTTATTATACTAAAGGAAGCACCAAGCCAACACTATTAAAATTGAATTTAAACACAAAACAACAAACGCAATCTTTTAAAATCGGTGCTGCTCCCGACAAAGTTGATTTTGACCCAAGAAATGTTTTGTTGAGTGAGAATGTTTTTATTAGGAAATCGGATTGAAATTCTGTCTTTTTAAATTTATCATGAAAATTTGCAAAATAACAAGAAAGTCTATTTTTATAAAAAAAACAGCATTGTATTTAGTGATTTTTACTGTAATGTTCTCATTATCAGCCAAAAGTCAAATAGTAAAAAACAAGGCTACTTTAAGCAAAACTGTACCTCAAAACACAATGCAAGAAGTTTTTAATGAGATAAAAACACCATTCAAATATGGCGTTGTTTTTAAACATCCAGATTCAACTCAATTAATAGATAGCCCAACTATATTTCGAAAGAATGAAAAATGGCATATGACCTATATTTTATACGATGGACAAGGATATGAAACTTGGCTTGCAGAAAGTGATAATTTGCTTGAATGGAAAACGAAAGGGAAAATTCTTTCTTTCAGCGAAAATACTTGGGATGCAAATCAGAAAGCAGGTTATGTATCATTAATTGACTTTAATTGGGACGGGAAATATTCAGTTGAAAAATTTCAAGGCAAATATTGGATGTCATATTTAGGCGGAAACTCAAAAGGTTATGAAGCTGGGGTTTTAGGCGTAGGTATGGCGAATTCTACTCAACTAATATCGGCAATGGAATGGAACAAAGTCAAAAAACCAGTCATGCTTCCACATGATGCCGATGCACGATGGTTTGAAAATAAAACCATTTATAAAAGCCATATCATACACGATAAAAAGCTACTAACTGGGCATCCATTTGTGATGTATTATAATGCAAAAGGAGATACCGCCAACTATGAAAGTATAGGTATGGCAGTTTCTGATGACATGGTAAAATGGGAGCGTTTTGGCAAAAATCCTGTAATAACCAAAAATAAAGGAATATGTGGCGATGCACAAATTGTAAAGTACAAAAACATGTACATTATGTTTTATTTTGGGGCATTCTGGAAACCCAAAGCTTTTGAGCGATTTGCTTGTTCGTATGATTTGGTAAATTGGACGGACTGGAATGGTGACGATTTAGTAGCTCCTTCCACAGAATATGATAGCGAATATGCCCATAAACCTTGGGTAATAAAGTGGAAAGGCGTTGTTTATCATTTCTACAATGCCGTAAGCAAACACGGTAGAGTAATTGCGTTGGCGACTTCGAAAGATTTAAAAAAATGATTAACCAGTTATTTAACCAATGCTAAAAAACTTCTTACTTTTCTCGCTCATTTCTTGTTCAGTTTTGGGGCAATCTTCCAAAAAACCAAATATTATCATTATCATGGCAGACGACATGGGATGGAGTGACATCGGTTGTTACGGAGGTGAAATTCCTACACCAAACATTGATAAATTAGCAAAAAAAGGAGTAAGGTTTAAGCAATTTTATAATACAGGACGTTGCTGCCCCACTCGAGCAAGTTTGCTTACTGGCTTATATTCACACAAGGCTGGTGTGGGACACATGGCAGAAGACCCCGAAAAACCCGACCAATCGCACTGGGGAACACCTGGTTATCAAGGATTTTTGAATAGAAATAGCGTAACCATTGCCGAAGTGCTTAAAACCAATGGCTACAATACCTACATGGCCGGTAAATGGCATGTGGGCATGAATGAAATAGAAAAATGGCCTTTACAGCGAGGTTTTGATAGATTCTATGGGATATTGGCGGGTGCTACCAGTTATTTTAAACCACAGGGAGGCAGGGGTTTATGGCTGGATAATGAAAAAATAGACATTCCCAATAAGCCCGATTTCTATACCACCGATGCCTTTACTGATTATGGAATAAAATTCATAAAAGAGCAAAAAAATAAAAACCCTTTTTTCTTGTACTTAGCGTTTAATGCTCCTCATTGGCCCCTTCATGCTAAAAAAGAAGACATTGCAAAATTCCAAGAAACTTATAAAGTCGGTTGGGATAAAATTCGAAAACAAAGGCTTGAAAAACAAATCAAATTTGGTTTAATTGATAAAAATTGGGGCTTCTCAGAAAGAGATAGCAGAGTGAGGGCTTGGGAAAAATTAAGTAAAACCGAACAAGACACTGTGGCATATCGAATGGCTGTTTATGCCGCCCAAGTACATTCTATGGACTCTAATGTTGGGAAATTATTGGATTATTTAGAAGAAAATAAAACTCTTGATAACACATTGATTTTCTTTTTGTCCGACAACGGAGCCTGTGCCGAAAACTACCATGAATTAGGCAGCAATGATTTTAAACGAATCAATGACCCCAATTTTGGAGGAGCAGTTTCTTATGGAATTGGTTGGGCAAATACCTCAAATACACCATTTTTTGAATACAAAGTAAAACCTTATGAGGGTGGAATAGCCACACCGATGATTGTTCATTTTCCTAAAAATTCTAAAAACCAAGGAAAATTTACCAATGAAGTAGGGCATTTGATTGATTTAATGCCAACAATAGTGGGGGTTTCGGGAGCTACTTACCCTAAAAAGTTTCACGATGGTAATGAAATTTATCCGATGGCTGGAAAAAGCCTTGTAGATGTTGTTACAAAAAACACGAAACTGAACAGAGAATATCTTTTTTGGGAACATCAAGAATTTTGTGCAGTTCGAAAAGGTGATTTTAAGGCCGTTAAAAAAATTGGAGACCTCGAATGGCAACTTTTTAATTTGAAAACCGATAGAACCGAACGATATAATATTGCCTCAAATCAACCAGAATTAGTAATCGAATTGAGCGAAAAATGGAACGAATGGGCAACAGAAAACTTTGTTCTTCCAAAAAAATGAAATAGAAGATGTATCAAATAAAGGTTTGAATCATTGTCTAGTCCTAAAAATAACTTTCAACAGCAAAGCGATATTGATTGATGAATATTTCTTTGAAGGCTGAGATATTGTTTTATTTTTAGAATTATATTTTAAATTTGTAGCTCAAAACGAATACAAATGGGGCTCAAAATTTAACTAAAACAAGTGATTTGTCAGAATATTTAGAGCTACAAATTATAAATTTCCAATTAGCTGAAAGTGTATAGTAGTATATTTTTCGTTCAAACTTAGATATTTTATAATGGTTTAAAACTCCTCGCTTATTTTCCTCATTCAAAACATAAAAAGAAATTTCCAAGGAAAGCCTACAAAAAAGGGCACAAATTGCCAAAGTTTTGACAATTTGTGCCCTTTTTTCATATAATATCTCCTTATGAAATCCAGCTAAACTGATACTCCAAATTAGGGATTTTAGTTTTTTCGGCAACTTTTTTCAAGCGATTTGGCAAAGCCATCAAATAATCTCTTGCTTTTTCGCCAGCATCATTAAGATTCTGTACGCCGTCAATTTTCCAATCTTTCAATAACGATTCCATTATTTCGATGTAGTCGTTGGTAGTATAAACTCCCAAACGTTGTGCCGCATCAGAAAAATGAGAAAATGTTTGTCCCATTTTTATACCCGACTCACGCAAGAAATGTGCGGGCATTACGATTTTTTTCCTCATCATGTCTTCAAAAGCCAACATCATTCCTGTAGCATCTATTTCAAGAATTTGACTAACAAAAGATTTATAAGCTCTCGCATGACGCATTTCGTCTGCCGATATTACACCACAAATCTTTGCTAATTGCACATTTCCAAAATCTTTCGATAGTTTTGCTGTATTTCGGTGCGAAATATTTGTTGCTAATTCCTGAAAAGAAGTATAAATAAAGTTACGATAAGGGTCTCTTCCTGTACCAATATCAAAGCCATCGGCTATCAAATATTGTGTAGAAGTTTCCATTTGACGCATATTTACTCGCCCCGACAAGTATAAAAACTTATTGAGTAAATCGCCATGACGATTTTCTTCGGCAGTCCATCCACGCACCCATTTTGCCCAGCCATTCGGTTCATCAACTTGGTCAACACCAATTACATCTATCAACCAAGACTCATAAGTCGGCAAGGCTTCTTCTGTAATTGTATCGCCAATAAGCACTGCCATATAGTCATAAGGGAGTTCTTTGGCATTTTGTTGAAGTTCACGAACTTCGTTCAAAAAATTGTCATTAGTAGAATCGGGCAGAAAATCTGACGGTTGCCAGTTTGTTTCGATAGGTCTTAGAAATTCATCGACGAAAGTGTCTATTTTCTGTCCAACAAATTTCATTACCTCTAATCTTAAATTGGATAATTCCATGATAGTATTTTTTAAAGAATATTAGTTTCTAAATACGGTGCAATGTAAGTTTTATTTAGGAAAAAAAGGTAGAATAATAGATTTTTTATGAGAATTAAGTAGTTTTTAACTAATTTTGCTAAAAAAAACAATCTCTTGTGAAAAAAATCCTTGACTATATTCTCAGTAGTATCTATATGGTCTATTTTGGACTATTATTAGTTATATTCCATTTTCCACAAATTGTGGCTCTCTATGTTTTTGGTGAAAAAGCTCAACAAAAAGTAGTTTATGCCCTCAATTTTATGATTGCTTATGGTTGGTATCTGACAGGAACAACGATGAAATATAAGGAAACTACTCCCCTACCCACCAATCGTCCAATTATATTTATGGCTAATCACCAAAGTACATTTGATATTTGTGGCATTTATTGGTTGCTCCGCAAGTATCACCCGATTTTTGTTTCTAAGAAAGAATTAGCTAAAGGGATTCCGAGTATTTCGTATAATTTACAAAAAAGCCATGCTGCACTTATTGACCGAAAAGATGGCAAACAGGCTGTTGGAGAAATATTAAAATTGAGTAAATATATTCAAGAAAATAATTATTCGGCAGTTATTTTTCCTGAAGGTACACGCTCACGTTCGGGTGTTATGAAGCCTTTTGTTGGAGGGGGAATTTCGGCATTAATCAAAAAAGCCCCCGATGCTCTTGTTGTACCAATAGCTATTCAAGGAAATAATTTGTTTGACCCAAATAAAAAGATGTTTCCCTTAGTTTCTTTCTCAAAACTCTCTTGGACGGTGCTTGAAGGCATCGAACCAAAAGGAAAAACAGCAGATGAAATTGCTCAATTGGCACAAGAGGCAATTCAAAAGATTTTGGATAAATAAAATGCAGAACGCCGCCCGTTCTGAATGAGTAAAAAATATTCACTCATTCAAACAATCAGCTCCACTGTAGTACTCATTATTATTATACCCCCGCAGTTTCTGTTTCGGGCGGAGCGATTTTCTTTACTAAACCTTGTAAAACCTTTCCTGGCCCACATTCTACAAATTTTGTTGCACCATCGGCTACCATATTTTGCACCGATTGCGTCCAACGAACAGGGGCTGTCAATTGAGCAATTAAATTTGCTTTTATAACTTCCACATCGCTCGAAGGCTGTGCATTTACATTTTGGTAAATCGGACACGATGGCGTAGAAAATGTTGTATTTGCTATTGCTTTTGCCAATTCTTCACGGGCTGGCTCCATCAATGGCGAGTGAAAAGCTCCACCAACAGGCAAAATCAAAGCTCTTTTTGCTCCTGCGGCTTTTAATTGTTCGCAAGCTTCTGTTACCGCTTCAATACTTCCTGAAATTACTAATTGACCTGGGCAATTATAATTGGCAGGAACAACTATTCCATCAATTGATGCACAAATATCTTCTACGATTTTATCATCTAAATTCAAAATAGCAGCCATTGTCGAAGGCTTTATTTGACAAGCTCGTTGCATGGCATCGGCACGTTGCGAAACTAATTTTAGTCCATCTTCAAAAGACAAAGCACCCGCCGCAACTAAAGCCGAAAACTCTCCCAACGAATGTCCAGCAACCATATCGGGTTTGAAATCTTCTATTGTTGAAGCCAAAATTACTGAGTGAAGAAAAATTGCTGGTTGTGTAACATTGGTTTGTTTGAGTTCCTCGTCTGAACCTTCAAACATGATTTTTGTAATGTCAAAACCTAAAATTTCGTTGGCTTTGTCAAACATTTGCTTGGCAGAATCTGAACTTTCGTAGAGATTTTTGCCCATTCCACTAAATTGAGCCCCTTGTCCGGGGAAAACGTAAGCTGTCATGCGTTAATTAACAATTATCAATAAACAATTATCAATAAAACTGATAAATGCTTGCCACTATTGGCGTGTTTATATATTTATTTTGAAAGATTGGAATGGTTTAATGATTAGCATTCTTTTATTCAATCATTCACTCATTTTATTTCGTCTGCATACTTTTACGAATGTCTATTCTTTCATTAATAATCATGGCAGCAGAATAACGCTGTTTTACAGAAGCAAAATATCTTTCAGCATCTAATCTTGAAGTAAAATCGCCCGCTTTGAGCTTGTAAGTTGGCTGACTGAAAGTAAGATATGTGCTTAATTCTGGAAAATTTTGATAAATATAAGATTTTGCCTCATCGACTTCCTTGCGGTCGTTTCCAACAAAGACCTGAATGCGATAACCCGCCGAATAACGAACTGATTTGTTGCGAACAGCAATCGAATCAAGTGCAATATCTACTTGATTATTAACTTGTTGAGGGATATTCGTAATAGTGTTTGTGGTTGGTTTTTCTTTGATAACTTTTTTTTCTACTACATCGGCTGTTGGCTTACTATCATATTTTACCCTCACCGCCGAAAGGTCTTCGTCATAGTCGCCAATACTAATATTGGTATTTTGACTTGGATTGATAGAGCGTTTACAAGCAAAAAAAGTAAAGGAAAGAAAAGTATAAAATATTACTCTCGAGAAAAACTTCATTGTTTTATTTGTTTGGTTTTGAGAGGTGTTTTCTTTAAAACGTAATTTCACAGCAAAAATACGTTCAAAAGTAGAAAAATATTCTCTCTTTTTGAGAAAAAAACTAAAAAATAAAGTGCCGATAAACCTCACCTAAATCCTCTCTACAGGAGAGGGCTTTAAATAAACCCTCGCCGCAGGAGAGGGTAGGGTGAGATAATGGTACTTTATTTTTTACAATATCCTTTAAAACACATATTTGGTTGAAAGAAAATGTGAACTATGCTCTTCTACAATCTCATTGAAAATCTTTTTGTTGGCATCAGTATCTTTCGTGGCTACTACCGTTCTGATTGAAAAAGCTCGCAAAGCATCTTCTACCGAGAGTGTTCCCTCTGCCGAATCTTTCCTTCCTGTAAATGGAAAAGTATCGGGCCCACGTTGGCATTGGGCATTGATATTTACTCGACTTACTTGATTAACTAATGGGTCAATCAAATGGGCAATTTGGTCGGCATTTGTACCAAAAATACTCACCTGCTGTCCGTGCGAAGAATTTATGATATATTCGATAGGCTCTTCTACATCATCAAAAGGTACAACAGGCACTAAAGGTCCAAATTGCTCCTCGCTATAAACCTTCATTTTTTCATTAACTGGATATAAAACCGCAGGGTAAAAAAAAGAATTTACAGACGTTCCACCACCTTCGTTTATAATACTTGCCCCATTTGCCTGTGCATCGGCAATACATTCTGCCAAATAAGTTGGTTTGTTTGGTTCGGGCAGTGGCGTAAGATTTACACCAGCCTCCCAAGGCATTCCGAATTTTAATTTTTCGAGTTCTTCGGTAAATCTATTCAAGAATTTCTTGGCGATTGAGCGATGAACCCATATAATTTTGATTGCAGTACAACGTTGACCATTGAATGAAAGCGAACCCAAAATACATTCTTTTACTGCCAATTCGACATCGGCATTTTTCAAGATAATTGCTGCATTTTTGGCATCCAGACCTAAAACTGCCCTCAAACGATTTAGTTTTGGATGCATTTTTTTCAAATCATTGGCAACTTTGCTTGAACCAATCAAAGTCAAAACATTAATTTTGCCAGTTTGCATCAAAGGTGGCACAACAACAGCCCCACGCCCATAAATTGTATTGACAACGCCCTTCGGAAAACATTCTTGAAAAGCTTTCAATAGCGGATAATGCAAAAGCGTACCGTGCTTTGGCGGCTTGAAAAGAATGGTATTTCCCATAATTATTGCCGGAATAAGCGTACAGAAAGTTTCGTTCAAAGGATAATTGAATGGTCCCATGCAAAGCACAACGCCCAAAGGCGAGCGGCGAATTTGCCCGATGATTCCTTGTTCGATTTTGAAACGAGATGAATTTCGGTCAATGTCTTTTAAGCAATCAATTGTATCATAAATATATTCAACAGTTCGGTCAAATTCTTTGATAGAATCTGCCAACGATTTGCCAATTTCGTACATCAAAAGATTAACAATTTCGGTCTTTTTCTCCAACATTTTCTTGATAAATTGCTCCATGCAAGCAATACGCTCACTTAGGCTCATAGTTGGCCATTCGCCTCGACCATTATCATAGGCTTTTAGGGCAGCTTCAAGAGCTTCCATTGCTTCAGCAACATCGGTCATTGGGTAGCTTCCAATGAGTAAACTTTCAAATTTTTCACCGTTTTTAACATAAATTGGCGAAAAAACATCTTGTGTAACACCTGACCACTGACGCATTTCGCCCCCAACCAAATATTCTTTTTGGTGTGTAGGTTGAATCTGATAAGCTTCGGGAATTTGGCTGGCTTCAGGAAAAATTGCCGTAATTCGTTCTTGTAGATTTGTCATTTTTTTCTTAGAATCAGTTTTGTTATATAACAAAAACGAAATTACAGATAGCAAAAGTGAAAGCCAAGTTAATTTGGGTTTGTTTGATTTATTTGGTAAAAATCTACTGTTTTTTGTTGAACAAATGCCAAAAAACAAAATCTGTTTGGAAGCTTAGATATTTCTTCGGATTTTTGAACCATCAAATACTTACCTTTAAATAGCACCTATTTTGCTTTATTTTATTTTACGCCCTTTTGTAAGATTCATTTTTAAGTTTTTTTTTAAACGCCTGAGTATTAATGGTTTGGAAAATATTCCAAAGTCGGGTGCAATTATTTTAGCTTCCAATCACTCAAATTCATTTCTTGACGCTGCAATAATTGGTTGTTATCTTGACCGCCGAATGTGGTCGTTAGGTAGAGGAGATGTTTTCAAAAAAAAATGGGCAAAAAAACTCCTTTCAAGTTTTTTTATGTTGCCAGTTTTTCGCCTTTCAGAAGGAAAAGAGTTTATGACAGGAAATGACGAAACCTTCAAAGATTGTTTGGATTTATTCAAAAAAGGTGAAATTGTATTGATTTTTTCGGAAGGATTTTCTAATCATCAAACAAAGCTCTTGCCTCTCAAAAAAGGCACAGCACGTTTGTCGCAAATGGCATGGCTTGACGGAATAGATTTGGCGATTGTTCCTATAATGATTTCTTATGAAGATTTTTTCAAGTTTGGTAAAAACACTAACTATAACATAGGAAAACCAATAAAAAAATCTGATTTTGAAGATGTTAGAGAAGATTCTTTTTTCTTGAAAATATTCAATAATTTGCTTGAACAAAAACTTACAAGCCTTCAAAATCGTACATTTACGGACGTTAGTTTTATACAAAACCCAGTCTATTATATTAGTTCGGTTTTGTTTTTCCCTGCCCATAGTTTTGCATCGTTTCTTTCCAGAAAAATCACCAAAGGCTCGGCTTTTTTTGATTCAATTGTGCTGGGTTTATTGATTGTAATTTATCCTATTTATTGGGGGCTTTTGGCGTGGCTTATTTGGTTTTTGTATAATATCTCATAGCTTTGCTAATTACAAATTTTATATCATGGAAGATTCTTTCGTCAAACACCTCAAAAATATTCTCTTTATTGACATTGAAACGGTGTCGCAAGTACCTGATTTTGAGCTACTTGATGAACGTTTGAAGAAACTTTGGCTTAAAAAAGCAAGCTTTTTGCATAATGACGATAAATTGTCAGATGCGGAGTTTTACTTGAAAAAAGCAGCAATTTATGCCGAATTTGGCAAAATTATTTGCATTGGCATAGGTGGAATTCTGTTTGATGACGAAAACAAACCTTCGCTTCGAGTAAAAATGATTGGCGGAGATAATGAGGCAGAAGTGCTGTTGGAATTCAAGAAAATTATAGAAAAACACAAGGCAAAAGGCAATTTGATGCTGTGTGCCCACAATGGCAAGGAATTTGATTTTGCTTATATTTGTCGCCGAATGTTGGTCAATAGCATTGGTTTACCTCACGTTTTGCAATTTGCAGGAAAAAAACCTTGGGAAATAAATCACCTTGATACGCTCGATTTGTGGAAGTTTGGAGATTATAAACATTACACAGGTTTAGATTTATTGTCAGCGATTTTTGATATTCCGAGCAGCAAAACAGATATTAGCGGCGACCAAGTGAACGCCGTCTATTATATTGAAAACGACAGAGCAAAAATCGAACGCTATTGTGCAGCCGATGTAGTAGTTTTGACACAACTATATATGAAAATGAATAATTGTGCGTTAATAGAGGAAGAAAATATTGAAGTACGATTATAGTACAACGGATTTCCTAATCCGTTGGGCAGCGTTAGAAATTATTCAAATAAAAAACACAATGAAAAAAATCATCATTTTATTATTTATTGCCACATCGTTTGCGGCATCGGCACAAATTCAGAAACCTGCCAAATGGACATTTACACCTCCAAAAACTTCGGCAAAAGTAGGTCAAACTGTTGATTTGGTTTTTACTGCAAAAATTGATGACAATTGGTATATGTACTCCTCACAACTGAAAGTTGAAGGACCAATGGCTACAACAGCAATTTTCACAGCAAATGATACTTATAAAGTAGTAGGCAAACTTGTGCCAGTAAAGCCGCACGAAAAATATGATGATATTTGGGGCGGAAAAGTGCAGTATTTTGTAAAAGAAGCGACCTTTATTCAGAAAGTAAAAATCACCAAGAAAAATCCAGTGATTGAAGGCAAAATCGAATGTCAAACCTGCACAATCAAAGACGGAAGTTGTGTGCCAAACAAAGATAAATTTAAGTTTGAAGTGAAGACAATTTAAATGTGGTGAATATTACAAATTCACCCCTCTTTTCCAAGGAATAAAGTCGTCTTGCCCGAGCGTTTCGGCTTTGGTTAGGTAGTCGCCATTTGCCAAACCAATGAGCCAATTCAACAAAGATTCGCCGTTTTGCTCAATGGTTTCTTCACCTGTAATTATTTTTCCTGAACTAAAATCAATAATATCTGACATCTTTTGAGCCAATTTATTATTGGTCGAAATCTTAACTGTTGGTGTAATCGGGTTACCTGTTGGCGTGCCAAGTCCAGTCGTAAATAATATTATGGTTGCTCCCGAAGCTGCCATGCCTGTTGTTGCCAACACATCGTTTCCTGGCGTACAAAGTAGTTGTAAACCTGCTTCGGTTGCTTGTTCGGTATAATTCAATACGCCTACAATGGGAGCATTTCCGCCTTTTTTTGCTGCACCTGCCGACTTTATGGCATCAGTTATTAGTCCATCTTTTATATTTCCTACTGACGGATTCATGTCGAAAGTTGCTCCAACAGCTGCCGCTTGGTCGGAATATTCTTTCATTAAATAAGCAAATTTGTGAGCCTTTTCTCCATCTACACAGCGATTGATAAGTTCTTGCTCAACACCACAAAGCTCAGGGAATTCTGCCAAAAATGTTGTACCGCCCAAACTTACCATAATATCAGATAAATGTCCGATAGCTGGATTTGCCGAAATTCCCGAAAAACCATCTGACCCGCCACATTTCAAGCCAATGTTTAGTTTGTTGAGTGGAGCTGGCTTACGATTTTGTTTATTTATTTCAATAATTCCCTTGAAAGTTTCACGAATAGCGTCCGACATCATGGCATTTTCTGTGCCATAGGTTTGTTGGTCGAAATATAAAATCGGTCTATCAAACTTGGGATTTCGCTTCAAAACCTCACTTTTCAAATAATCAATTTGTGATTTTTGGCAACCCAAACTCAAAACAGTTACGCCAGCCACATTTGGATTGACAATCATTCCTGCGAAAAGGTCGCACAAAGCATCAGTATCTTGGTTTGTTCCGCCACAACCAGTTTCGTGCGTCAAGAACTTTATTCCATCAACATTTGGAAAAAGGTGACTTGGTGAACTTTTTATTGTTTCGTCTTCTTGCTCGGCTAATTGTATTTTTTCAAGTTCATCTAAATTTCCTGATTTGTAAGCCGACAATAAATCTCTTACTTGATTACGATATATTTCTGGTTGAGAATAACCCAATTCACGCTCAAAAGCATCTTTCATGACCAAAATGTTGCGATTTTCGCAAAAAACCAAAGGAACAACCAACCAATAATTACGAATGCCCACACTTCCATCGTTTCGGTAATAACCATTGAAAGTTTTGTTTTTCCAAGATTCAACATTCAAGGGATTCCAACTTGTGTCAGGCTGACGCTTTTCTACAGAATAAAATTCAGAATCGTGTTTTAGATTAAAAGTTGTAACCTGAGCTCCACGTTTAATAGCTTGCGTTGCTTTTCCGACCAACACTCCGTACATTGTTACGTGGTCGCCAATGGCTAAATCTTCAGTAACAAATTTATGCTTGGCATCAATATTATGCTTAATTTCGTAGCTTATGCCTTCAAAATCAACAATTTCGCCAGCTTTTAAATTTTGTAAGGCAACAATAACATTATCTTTGGGATGAAGTTTCAGAACGGTGTGCATAAGATAAGGTAGCTCAAAATTTATAGGTTGAATAATTATTTTAGCAAATGTAACAGCATTTTGTTTTTTGTTCCAGAATTGACAAGTAATTTTGAACTGAAAATGTAGGTTTTTAACCCAATTATCAAAAAAACATTAGAATTAAGTTATTTTTCACAAAAAAGACATTTGCGAAAAATATCATTTCTTTAAAAAAATCGTTTTTAATCAATTAAATTAAGGGCAAAAATGTTTAGTCTTGACAATAAAGTAGCCATCGTAACGGGCGGTGCAAGTGGTATTGGTCTTTCTATCTCTCGCCTTTTTGCTCAACAAGGTGCAGTTGTTCATATTTTTGAATTGAATATTGACCAAGCTGAGCGAGAAGCCGACCTTATCAATGCCAACGGCGGTGAAGCCTATTTTCATAAAGTTGATATTTCGAAGCAAAAAGAAGTCAAGAAAATAGTTGATAAAATTGCCAAAGAAAATACGATTGATATTTTGGTAAACAATGCAGGAATTGCCCATGTTGGCACTGTCGAAACGACAAGCGAAGAAGATTTTGACAGGATTTTTAATGTAAATGTCAAAGGAACTTTCTATTGTTTGCAAGCGGTTATTCCACATTTGAAAGCAAATGGAGGTGCGATTCTAAACATAGCATCGGTTGCTGCCACGGTCGGAATTCCTGAAAGATTTGCCTACTCAATGTCCAAAGGGGCAGTTTTTACTATGACTTTGCAAATAGCCAAAGATTATTTGAAACATAATATTCGTTGTAATAGTATTTCGCCAGCTCGCGTTCATACGCCTTTCGTTGATGGTTTTATCAAGAAAACTTATCCTGGGAAAGAAAAAGAAATGTTTGAAAAATTATCAAAAACTCAACCTATTGGACGAATGGCGAAACCTGACGAAATTGGCTCATTGGCAGTCTATCTTTGCTCCGACGAAGCTGGTTTTATCACAGGTTGCGATTATTTAATTGATGGTGGTTTTGTGAAATTGAATAACTAAATGTGGGGCGAACCGAGCGACGGTCGCATCCAAGTTCGCCGTGTTAATAACTTGTTAAAGAATAATGAATTTCGAGGATTTTCCCTCGAAATTCACCTAATTTGCTATCAAAAAAATAAATAATGATATGAAAAAAGTATTTTTAGTAAGCAATTTTCTCTTAATCATAAACATAGCTTTCTCACAAGGCATAGCTTTTGAACCAACAATTGATGGTGCTTTTCAGAAAGCTAAGGCTACTGGAAAACCTGTTTTTGTGGAATGTTTTCACCCAGATTGCCCAATTTGCATGGCATTAGAGCCAACGCTTAAAAATGCTGAGGTAGGAAAATATTATAACCAAAACTTCGTAAACTATAAGCTAAATCTTAGTGATGCTAAGCAAGTAGCATTTTTAACAAATAAGAAAATTTATTTGCCAGGCTTTCCAATGTTTTTGTTTTTTGATAAAAATCAAAATATTTTACACCATACCGACCCAGTAAACGCCCCCAAAGATTTGATTCAACATGCCAAGGATGCTACAAACACTGAGGTTCAAACAGGTAGCTCTTGGAAAAGATATCAAGCTGGAAATAGGGAAATAGGTACACTGACAGGCTTGGCATATTTGCTAAGAATTACACAAGATACTGCCCGAAATATAATGGTAGCTAATGATTTATATAATGCCTATCCAAAAAACCAATTGGGCGATAAAGCAAGTTGGGCAATAGCCAAAAAATGTGTTTTAAATATTGATAATGGCTTTGCAGAATATTGGCTTAATAATGTTGCTACCGCAAAAAAATATGCAATCGAAGAAGGGCATCCAGGAAGTGAAATGAATTCACTTGGAATGTTGGTACAAATGGCAATCTATGACCCAAAAGCCTCAAAATATTCATTGGCGAAAGTGAATAAACTCAAAAATTACATGGGCGTTGTTGGGGCAGCACAATATGCTACAAGTGCTACTTGGCAAATCGAATGCCCAGCAATTTTGCGTGAACAAGGGCAAGACAAAGCATTTACTTTTCTTCAAAACCTCATCAATGCACAAACCCAAGCACAATTATTGGTTTATTATGTTTCGTTTTTCAATAATACATTTACTGATGGAAAGTATGCCAATAATGCACGTCAATGGCTCACAAAAGCTCGACCGCAATTAAAAACTGAGCAAGAAATAGCAAATTTAAACTACGAATCGGCTCGACTTTACCAAAAAGCAGGCGACTCGACAAATGCTAAAAAAGAAATAGCTGCCGCAAAAGCAAGCATCAATATTGCAAAATCTAAAGTTACAGACCAAAATCTTAAAAATGTAGTTGCAACTATTGAAACAAATATTAATAAATTGGCTGGGGAGTTGAAGTGAAAAATAACGAGATTAAAAAAATAATATTGCTAACAAAAATGGCACGCTGATAACGCTGATAAATGAATTTAACGCTGATTTTTACGGATTTTTTTAAAATCCGTAAAAATCAGCGTTGGAACATCCGTTTTATCTGCGTTCTATTTTTTGCGACAATAAGCTAATAGTTTCAGAAAACAATAACTACCAAAGAAAGAATGACATTATTCAACGTATATCCACTTTACGACATCGAGCCTGTGAAAGCTCAAGGTTCTTATCTTTGGGATAAGACAGGACAACAATATCTCGACCTTTATGGTGGGCATGCCGTCATTTCGGTGGGACACACACATCCATATTATGTGCGAAAACTCACGCAACAGCTCAAAAATATCGGTTTTTACTCAAATTCAGTAAAAATTCCTTCGCAGGAAGAATTGGCTGATAAATTGGGGAAACTTTCGGGTTTGAAAGATTATTTTTTGTTTTTGGTAAATTCGGGAGCAGAAGCTAATGAAAATGCCTTGAAATTGGCATCTTTTTATAATGGCAGAAAAAAAATAATTGCTTTCTCAAAAGGTTTTCACGGACGAACTTCGGCAGCAGTTGCCGTAACCGATAATCCTTCGATCCAAGCACCTATCAACTTTGCTGACCATGTGCAGATTTTGCCTTTTAATGATGTGGAAGCTCTCAAAAAAGCAGTTGATAACGAAACTTGTGCCGTTATCGTTGAAGGAATTCAAGGCGTAGGCGGCATCAATGTTGCAACTGACGAGTTTATGAAAGCCATTCGTAAGGCTTGCGACAAAACTGGGGCAATTTTTATTCATGATAGCGTACAATGTGGCTATGGTCGTTCGGGAAAATTCTTTTCGTTTCAACACAGTGGTGTAAAACCAGATATTATTACAACCGCCAAAGGCATGGGCAATGGCTTTCCTATTGGGGGCGTGCTTATTTCTCCAAAATTTGAAGCAAAACACGGAATGTTAGGTACAACTTTTGGCGGAAATCATTTGGCTTGTACCGCAGCAAATGCCGTTTTGGATATTATCAAGAAAGAAAAATTAGTGCAAAATGCTGCCAATATCGGAGATTATTTCTTTGAAAAACTAAAAGGAATGACAGGAATAAAAGAACTCCGGGGTCAAGGTTTAATGATAGGGATTGAGTTTGAAAAACCTGTTGGACCAATTAGAAACGCTTTGCTTTTTGAGCATAAAATATTCACAGGCGTAGCAGGAACACACACTATGAGGCTTTTGCCAAGTTTAGCATTGACCACCAAAGAAGCCGATATTTTCTTGGAAAAACTGAAAATAGTTTTGGAGAAAGCATAGAATATGGTTCTTAAATACACTATAATTTGAAAATTTAGTGATTTGAAAATTTGGCAATGATGGATGTTAAATTACTGATAATCAATTAATTATAAAATTTTATTTCCAAATTACCACATTTCTACGGCGAACCATTTCTAAATTGTCAAATTACTCTGTTTACAAAGTGTTAATGTTTGTAACACGAAATTCTAAAATCAAATTCAACCCTAACATCTAATGAAAACTTCTATCAAAACCCTAATTATTGTTTTATTCTCACTTTCTATGTTTTCCTTGAAACAAGACAAGCCCACCAAGATTATTTTCTTTGGCGATTCTATTACGCAAGCGGGCGTTGGACCTACTGGATATATCACCAAAATGAAAGAAATGCTTGAAAAACAAGGAATTAAAGACAAATATCAGTTGATTGGTGCTGGCATAGGCGGCAATAAAGTTTATGATTTATTCCTTCGTATGGAAGACGATGTGCTTTCTCAAAAACCAGATGTTGTCGTTATTTATATTGGTGTAAACGATGTTTGGCACAAAGCAAGCTCTGGCACAGGCACAGATGCCGATAAATTTGGCAATTTTTATACCGCCATTATCAAAAAACTACAATCACAAGGCATAAAAGTTATCTGTTGCACGCCCGCAGCAATTGGTGAACGCACCGATAATAGCAACCAACAAGATGGCGACTTGAATCATTATTCAAATATTATTAGAGGAATAGCAGGAAAATTCGATTGCCCTTTGATTGATTTAAGAAAAGAATTTATTGGCTATAATCTCAAAAATAATCCAACAAATAGAGAATCTGGTATTTTGACTTCCGATAGAGTTCACCTCACCGAAATAGGTAACCAGTTTGTAGCAGATTTGATGATGAAGGTTATTGTGAAGTAATATTTGGCATTATCTTAACAAAACATCCCCACCATAAAATGGACGAGGATGTTTTGGTTTAAGTCAACTAAAGACCTTATTTCAAAGTTGCCAAAGCAGTTTTTATTCTTGAAACAGCTTCTATCAATGCTTCGTCAGAAGCAGCAGTTGAAAGGCGTAAACAATTTGGAGCTCCAAACGAACCACCGCCAACCAAGGCAACGTACGAAGTTTCCAACAACCACATACACAATTCGTCGGCATCTTTGATTGTAACGTGTCCGTCAGATTTTCCGAAATAATAACTTACGTCAGGAAAAGCATAAAATGCTCCATCAGGCATATTTACCTTGAAACCCGGAATTTCTCTTAATAATTTTACTACTAAATCACGTCGGCGTAAGTACGCAAATTTCATTGATGCAGCAGCCGAAGTATCATCCCAAGCAACTACGGCAGCACGTTGTGCAATAGAATTTGTACCAGAAGTTACTTGTCCTTGTAGTTTTTCAACGGCATCGGCAATAGACTTATTAGCAGCAATATAACCCAAACGCCAGCCTGTCATGGCAAAACCTTTGGCAAAACCATTGACTGTAATCACTCTATCTTTCATGCTTGGAATGGAACCCATGCTGAAATGTCCTTCGTCAGTAAAATTGATGTATTCGTAGATTTCGTCAGCCAAAACATAAACATTTTCGTGTTTTTCGATAACTGCCGCTAAAGCTCTTAGTTCGGCTTCACTATAAATAGAACCTGTTGGGTTGTTTGGCGAAGCGTACATTACAATCTTGGTGCGGTCAGTAATTGCAGCTTCTAATTGCTCTGGTGTAACTTTAAAATCATTATCAAAAGCACCTTCAACAATCACAGATTTTCCTTCTGCCAATTTTACCATTTCAGAATAACTCACCCAATATGGAGCTAAAATCGCTACCTCATCGCCCGGATTTATCAAACATTGAATAACATTTGCCAATGAATGTTTTGCTCCTGTTGAAACTACAATATTTTCAGGTTTCCAATCGAGGTTATTTTCACGTTTAAGTTTGTCTGCAATAACTTTTCGTAGTTCGGGAATACCCGCAACAGGTGTATAATGGTGAAAACCAGCGTCGATAGCGGCTTTGGCGGCATCGCAAATATGTTTAGGTGTTTTGAAATCTGGCTCTCCAACTGAGAGATTGATTACTTTATGACCTAAAGCCGCTAATTCACGGGATTTTTTCGACATTCCAAGCGTGGCAGATTCTTCCAACGCATTGATTCTGTCAGCTATTAATGATGCAGACATGATACTTTTAATGTAAAATGGATAATGAAAAATGAAAAATTGTGCTTGTAGCCTCAATTTGGGTGCAAAATTACGCCTTTTATGAGAGAAATGCCAATCATTTTGAGAAAAGGAAAAAGTGTTTTATAAAAAAGCACCGAAAACATATATTTTCGATGCTTTTTTACCCAAGTTGCCCTTTAGGGTGGCAGTAGTTACTGGTTAGGGGTGTTTTTTTAAGCATAAACATTCAAAGCTGAAATTACTTCTCGCACACCAAACGACATCATATTAGACAAATGTGTAGTTACGTTTTCAGCAAAACCCTTTAGTTTTGTTAAATCACTTCCCCAAAGTTGCTGATTTGCTAAAACTTTATTAACTACTTCATCAGTCTTGTTATTTTGCCAAACCTCATAAAAATATCCTGCCGAATCGCATTGAATTTGATAAGGTTCTCCTTCTCTTTCACCAAAATATTTGCCATTTTCAACTTTAACCGCTTTCATAAAAAGCAAATAAGCCGCAAATCCTCTCGTAAAATATTGCGGTACTGTATTAAACTCTTTGTAGTAATTTAGTAATAATGGAATATTTCGCATCTGCATTTTCATGGTATATTGCAGCGTAATACTCAACCATTGATGCTCTAAATATGGATTTCGGAATCTATCCAAAACCTCTCTACCGTAACGTTGTGTTACTTTATCATCAATTTTATATGGAATCGCAAGTGCAATTTCGCTCATCATCAAATTGGTAGTGAATTTTTCTATCATATCATCTGCCAACGCTTCCTTAACGATATTAAAACCAGACAAAAATGCTGTGCCGCACATAAGTGTATGTGTGCCGTTCAACATACGTAATTTTAACTCACGGTATTGTCCAATATTTTTGGCAATTTTTACGCCATCATCAACCTGTGCGAAAGTTAGTACATCTCTTACTTTTTCATCGCCCTGAATTGCCCACAAACGGTAGGTTTCGGCAACGGCAAGCAATTTATCTTCATAGCCAAGCATATTTTGGAGTTCGGTCAAGGCTTCGCCTTTTGGTTTTCCCGGCACAATTCTATCAACTAAAGAGCTACAAAAAGTATTTTCTTCATTAATCCATTCTACAAAACGAGCAGGAAGCTCATTAAAAGTACAAAGTTGCAAAATGATTTCTTTCAACTTTTCACCATTGCCAACAATCAATTCTGTTGGTATAATCACTACACCGTCTTGTCTTGCTTGAAATCTTTCGTAAAGCCAAGCAGTCAATTTTGCAGGAAACGAAGTTGGTGGTTTTTGACGAATACTTTCTTCAACATATTGCAAGCCAACTTCTGTTGTATTTGATACAACTACTTGAATATCAGCACTATGTGCAGTTTCAAGAATTGCATTCCACTCAGATTGTGCAGAAAGTACACGACTAATTGCCGTACAAATAATGTTTTCTTCAGTTGGAATTCCTTTTTCAATGCCTCTTATACACAAAGTATAAAGGTTATCTTGCTCAGCAAATGTATCTGCCCCGCCCGAATCGGTTGATTTTATGACGACAATTCGGCCATTAAAAACCCCTTGTTTGTTGGCTTTGTCAATAAAGTAATCACACAAGCCACGAAGCAAAACGCCTGTGCCAAACTGTAAAACTTTTTCAGGAAGATGAAGTGTTGAGGTATCGTTTAGTAAATCTTTGGTCAGTCTCATTTAACAAGTTAGTAATAAGTATAAGTGTAACAAAAGTAGGAACTTTATTTGCGTTCATCAAAAAAAATCAATCGAATAATGATACTTTTTTGTGAAATAATGCCTTTTACATAACTAATACAATAACTTTCATCATTAAATTTGGCGATAGAATATCCTGTGATTCTCCTTTTATAAATTGAAATTTGGCAGAAAGGCTTAAAAGCGGTAATTTTGCCAAACAAACAAAAACTAAACCTTAATGGAACAAATTTTTACTACTGCCGCATTAACAAGTATATTCTCATTGACACTTTTGGAAATAGTATTAGGCGTTGATAACATCATTTTCGTTTCGATTATTTCTTCAAAACTGCCACACAAAGACCAAAAGAAAGCTCGCCGAATAGGACTAATTATGGCAATGTTTATTCGTATCGCCTTGCTTTTTGTACTTGGTTGGATTTTGGGTTTGCAAACAGACTTATTTAATCTGAAAGATTTGGGTTTGCCATTCAATATGGGTTTTAGTGGAAAAGATATTATCTTATTAATAGGTGGACTTTTCTTGCTTTACAAATCAACCTCCGAAATTCACCAAAAACTCGAAGGACACGAAGAAAATATAAGTGGCAGAAAGACGGCTTTGAAAGTTTCAAAGGCAATTTTTGACATTGCGATTATAAATATTGTGTTTTCTATTGATTCTATTATTACGGCAGTCGGCATGACCGATAATATTACAGTAATGGCAGTTTCTGTTGTACTTTCTACCTTTGCAATGCTGGCTTTTGCAGGAAGTGTAGGCGATTTTGTGGAGCGTCACCCAACTATCAAAATGTTGGCTTTGTCGTTTTTGGTTATGATTGGAACATTGCTTGTGGCTGAGGCTTTCGAAGCTCACGTACCAAAAGGCTATGTTTATTTCTCAATGGCATTTTCGTTTTTGGTCGAAGTGCTTAATATCAAGATGCGTAAAAATTCAAAACCTGTTGAATTGCGTGAGGAGATAAAATAATCTAATGAGTGAGTGATAGAATGTGCGAATGAGTGAATAATTTCAAAAACTTATTTCATAATTTACTGATAATAAGCAGGTTATATCTATCTCATTGATAATTGAAAAGGCTTTATGAAACTATTTTCTTGGATATTTACAGGTTGGTGTGTTTTTTGGTTTTTGTTGATTTTTTTACTGCTATTCCCTATTGTTTTTATTGCTTTGCAAAAGGACGAATGGAAACCCGTTGCTCATTATTGTAACCGAATTTGGGGAAAAATATTCTTTTTTCTAATCGGAATGCCTATCAAAGTAACTTACGAAGAAAAACTGGATGATAAAAAAGCCTACGTTTTTTGTGCCAATCATTTTAGCTATCTTGATATTGCGATGATGGGCGTGGTGATAAAAAACTACTTTGCTTTTATGGGAAAAAGCTCGGCGAAAAGTGTTCCGTTATTTGGCTATATGTTTGCCAAGCTGCACATTCAAGTTGACAGAAGCGATAAAGACAGTCGCATAAAAGCCCTCACTCGCTCCATTCGAGCATTGAAAGCTGGGCGAAGTATCATGATTTTTCCAGAAGGTGGCATTCATTCAACCAATATTCCCGAAATGGTTCAGCCTTTCAAAGATGGGGCTTTTTCGATGGCAGTTGAAAACCAAGTATCAATTGTACCAATTTCGCTTTTGGATAATTATAAAGCAATGCCAAGTACGCTTATTTCGTGGCATCCTTTGCGAGTAATTATTCATAAACCCATCGAAACTCTCGGCAAAACAAAAGCCGATATTGAGGCTTTGAAAAAACAAGTTTATGATGTGATGCAGCCAACTTTGAATAAATATAAAGGGTAAAATCAGAACGATTACAAAGTTTGTTGCCGTACAACAACATTAAATAAAAAAGCAAGTTTCACTAAGCTAAAAGCCAATAGCTAATCGCTAAAAGCCTTTACATAAAACATGAAAATAGACCAAAAAACAGTTGAAAAAATGGCACATTTAGCACGTTTAGAGTTAAATGAACAAGAAGGCATAAAAATGGTTGAAGATTTATCAAAGATTTTGAACTGGATGGACCAACTAAAAGAACTTGATACGAGCAATGTACAACCACTCACGCACATGAGTGAAGAAGTAAATGTTTTTCGTGAAGATATTGTTAAAAATGAACTTTCGAGAGAAAAAGGTTTGAGAAATGCACCAAGCCAAGACGGAGAATATTTTCAAGTACCGAAGGTAATTGATTGAGAAGAAAGTAAGAAAAACCTCACCCTTCCTTTCCCTCCGCTGGAGAGGGGCTGTTAAGTTCTTGAGAAAACTCCCCTCTCCTTTTCGGAGAGGGGTTGGGGACGGTCGGCCGTTGCCGTGAGGTCAAAAACGAGGAAATATTAACAATTTCTGCATTTCTAAACCTCATCCTAAATCCTTCTCCACAGGAGAAGGACTTCAAAAAAGAGAACTTAACAGCCCTCTCCGCTGGAGCTAATCTTGTAGGGGTTTTGAAAAATGAATTAAAAATGAAGGAAATTAGCATTAAAAACCTCATCCGCATCGGCGGTCCGACCCGACCCTTCTCCACAGGAGAAGGGAGTTAAAGTCCTCTCCTGTGGAGAGGATTTAGGCGACCGACGCTTCGGTGAGGTTTTCGTGCATAATGCCGCCTTTTTGACAAATTTCAAAACCCCTACAAGATTAGCCGCTGGAGAGGGAGGGACACAATACCTAAATACTATTCAATAATACTACTAACACTAATTCAATAATACTACTAACACTAATTTAGATTATAGTGCAAAACAGTGTACGAAGGATTATAGGATCTATTTATTTTGTTTTTTTATCATAAAATTTGATACAACGATTCTGGTATCAATCAATATGATTCATGAAACAGGTATTCACATCTTTCCTTTTGCTATCCGAATCTTAGTATTCGTTTCTTCAATCTTTCTACTTAATTCTACGACAAAGATTATCAATAAATAAGCCTAATAAAATACATTTCACTTAGTATTATAACGTGAGTTCGATGAATAATTTCTTAGATAAAACAACTTAACTTGCTGATTACCAGTTAGTTGCCGTTACTTTTTTTCAAAAAAAAGTAACGGCAACGGCCGACCGTAAAAAAACACGAATCTTACAATCACCTCCGCTTCGGCGGTCCGATTGAGAAATTTGGCAAATAAATCAAAAAGACTTTTAAATTAGTCATGCCAAATTTCACAAACGGCGTGTAATATTCATTTAAGGTACATTTTTTTACTTATTTGCTTACGCTTTTTGAAAAAGTCATTATCTTTTGTATCGAATTCACGTTATTATAATATTACTTTACTATTGTGGTCAAAATTGCCTTTTTTGTGTATTTTCATTTGGAAAACCAATGATTTTCAAATAACTGTCAATATTTACTGCATAAAACCTTCTCTAATGAACTCAACATATTGTATAGTACCCTTATAAGACTTTTATTTTTTAATAAAAATTTAAGCGTTTTAGTTTTAGATAACAAAAACTTCTTTTACCTTTGCTGAGTCTCCAAGATGGAGACTATCCTAATAACATGTATTCTTAAAAGAGAAGCATCAAACAAGGATTAAAATATGGTGGAATAAGTAGAGGAGATGGGCTTTGGATTAGCCAATTAGGTTTGGTCAGTACAACAGTGTGGCTTACAAATAATTGATTCTTTTGCTGAGATTAATTGCGTGCTATTTTCTAATTTACCAATCAATGGTTTACAAATTTTCTTTGTGAAACAGAATCACTGTATTTTCTTTCTTCCAATTGCCTATCTTTTCTATACATTTAGCATAAAGGCTTATATGCAAAAGCCCTTCTCCCTGCAAGGAAAAGGACTTTTAAAAACTATTTTGTAAAACATTACTCAAAAGTAGTTGCTGGCATTGAGAAATAAAACTAAAAAAAGGATATATTTAAAAAAAGCCTAAAAAAAAACGTCATGGCTTATTTAAAAAAGTCCTCAAAGGACTTCGAAAATGCTATCAAAAGGATGGCAAGTTTAAAATCGATTGATCCAGCATTGGATCTCGGAAATGGCTTGAGTGCCGAAACGTATCAACAAAGCATTGACCAAGTTGCCAATGTAATGGAAGCCTACAACACCCAACTGTCTTTGGCTGATTCGCTCAGCAGCAGTCTCAAAGAAAAAGAAAAGCATTTGCGTTCATTTACTGAACGAATGTTGACGGGTGTAGCTGCCAAATTTGGTAAAGACTCAGAGCAGTACCAAAAAGCAGGTGGCACAAAAAAATCAGAGCGAAAGCGACCCAAAAGAAAAGTAGCTGTAGCAGCTTAGGGTTGATTAAAGAATTAATTCGAAACCTCCTCACGCTGTGGGGAGGTTTTTTTTAGCATTATTTAGCAAATTGGACATTGAAAAATGCTATTTAAAACCTGTGCTTACCTTTACCGAATAATCAATTTTTTAAATTTTATGCAATAGGTTAAAAATAAAGCAGTAAATTTGAGCGATTACTTAAACATTTAGTATATACAAGATAAGAAGAGAGAGGTCTATTTGTTTAAAGCGGTTCTATTGATTTGGGCTCGAAATTTTACTTTTTAACCTTGATTAATCGGACAAGCGATGAAGTCAAAAAAGTAGAATGGTTTACTGTTTTTTCACCATCAAATAAAATCGCAACGGCGAACCATTTCAAACAACCTCTAAAAATGTTAGTCGATTCTGAACTTTTAAAACCAATTCTTCATTCTTCAGCATTTCCCGATTTATTAAGGGAGCTTAATTTGCTTTGGGAAGATGAGCAACGAAGACGACGAGAGTTTTACGAATGGATTACACCATCAATAAAAGCAGAGTGGATAGAGGGCGAAATAATGTTACATTCCCCCGTTTCTTGGGAACATAATATTATTAGTAAAAATGCACTAAAAGCAATAGATATTTACGTCATAAGCACAGAAGAAGGCGGGTTTGTAGGAATTGAAAAAATATTAACTCGGTTTACCAGAAATGATTATGAACCTGACATTTGTTATTTTTCTCCCGAAAAAGTAGCTTTATTTATACGAGGTCAAAACGTTTTTCCAGTACCTAATTTTGTAATAGAAGTAATTTCCCGTAGCACTGAAAAAAATGATAGAAATCTTAAATTCAAAGATTATGAGCGACACGGAGTTGATGAATATTGGTTAATAGAACCCACAACCAAAATTATAGAACAATATGTTTTGGAGAATGGGAAATATGAATTAAAATTTAGTGGCAATGAAGGCATTATTCAATCACACGCCATTAAGGGTTTAACAATACCAATAGAAGTATTGTTTGATGACGAAGCCAATATTAAATTTGTTAGAGAAGTGATGAAAAAGGCTTAAATTTATACTTTATTACACTATAATTTAAGTTTTTTAACATTTAACCTCACCGAAGCGTCGGTCGCCTAAAGTTGAACGCAACTCCGACTTCTCCATAGGAACGGTTCGCCGCTGCGGATGACTTTAAGCCCCCTTTCTCCACAGGAGAAAACGGTACGCCGCTGCGGGGGGTTGAGGGATTGAGGTTTTGAGAAATATAAAATCATTTAAATTACAGTGTATTTATTACACTATAATTTAAGTTTATTAATGTTTTTCAGTGTCCAAGTTATGCTGAAAGCATCTGGGCGTCGGTCGCTCTTGACGAGTATAAATTCGCTGCAAACGGATTCTTTAGTGGACGCCCAGCCAGAATGAAAACAACAAAAATATCAAAAAAATAGGGCGACGGTCGCTTATTTTATAGTGTATTAAAGACAGTTATAAAATGCCGATTTAATTCTTATATACACAACAGATTTCAGATTTCGGAATTGGGATTTCGGAAAAACATTGATAGTCTGTTGATTAGCATTTTTTTTACCCGAAAACCACTTTCTGATGTGTATAATTAAGTAAATTTACGTACAAACATTCATTGAGAATAATAAAATGACTTCAACCATTCAAAGCAAACAATTTCCTTTATTTCGTGAAACAAATTCACGAAATAAGAAAGCTATTGAAACTGTTGAGGATTTTGAGAAATGGCAACGAACAAAAAAATCAGGTTATAACTATGAATTTTATTATGGTAGAATAATCAAAAAACCTGCAAAGAAACAAATAGAACTAAGTATTATTCAATTTTTAACAAGAAGGTTTGCACAAACAAAAGCCTATCAAGAGTATGGGGAATTAGTTACAGAAATGGACACTTATATAGACGTATTTCGTAAACGTGTTCCAGATATGGCATATTTTAGTTATAAACAAATTGTAGAAACTACAAAAGGAATAAAAGTAGTACCAGCATTTGCAATAGAGATTTTATCAGATTCAGAATCATACAGTGACGTAGAAGACAAAATACAAGATTATTTTGATGCAGGAATAAAAACAGTATGGTATATTTTACCCAAAACGCAAAGAATACATGTTTATACATCTGCTAAAAGTATGCAAGTATTTGAAGGTGATGATATTTGTGTAGCAGAGCCTGTTTTGGTTGATTTTAAGTTTGTAGTATCCGATTTGTTTAAGCCTTTATTGTAACCCCAACCTTTTCAAGTAAAAATGCCAAAAACAACTTTAAATAACATCAATATTACAATTATAGGGCTGGGCTATGTAGGTTTACCTTTAGCTGTTGAGTTTGGAAAAAAATACCCAGTTATAGGTTTTGACATCAATCAACAACGAATAAACGAACTAAATGAAGGCTTCGACCGTACAAGAGAACTTACAAAAGAACAGATAGAAGAAGCAAAAAATTTATCTTTTGCTAATGCCTTAAATCCCCCTTTAGGGCAGCCCGATGGGTCGGTTAGGGGTGTTTATATTGTAACCGTCCCAACCCCAATTGACCAATTTAAAAAACCAGATTTAACACCCCTCCTCAAAGCCTCTGAAACAGTTGGCAAGGTTTTGAAAAAAGGGGATACGGTAATTTATGAAAGTACAGTATATCCAGGTTGTACCGAAGAAGATTGTGTGCCTGTTTTAGAAAAGTTTAGTGGCTTAAAATTTAATGAAGATTTTTTCTGTGGCTACTCGCCTGAAAGGATAAATCCAGGTGATAAAGAAAGGACATTAACTAAGATTTTAAAGATAACGTCTGGTTCAACGCCAGAAATAGCTACCTTTGTGGACGATTTGTATAATTCTATTTTAGAAGCAGGAACATATAAAGCACCATCAATGAAAGTAGCTGAGGCAGCGAAGTTGGTGGAAAACTGCCAAAGAGATGTCAATATTTCGTTTGTAAATGAATTAGCACTTATTTTTGACAAAATGAACATTGACACTACCGAAGTTTTGGAAGCTGCGGGAAGTAAATGGAATTTCTTACCTTTCAGACCAGGTTTAGTTGGGGGGCATTGCATAGGCGTTGACCCTTATTACATGATTCATAAGGCGGAGAGTTTGGGGTATAGCCCCAAAGTAATAGGGGCAGGAAGAGAAGTTAATAATTATATGCCAATTTTTATTGCAAATAAAGTCATTAAAGAATTAGTAAAAAAAAACTACCAATCGTTGGCTCTCGCATCTTGATTTTAGGATTTGCCTATAAAGCCAATACATCAGATTTTAGGAATACGAAAGTAATTGATGTATATAATGAGTTAAAATCTTTTGGATTAGAGGTTGATATTTATGACCCTTTGGTGAATGTTGAAGAGGTCGAGAATAAACATCGAATAAATATTGTATCCAAATGCAACGAAAGGGAATATCACCTCGTCTTAAAAACTGTAAATCATACAGTTTTTGAAAATACACAGTCCTTGGTCTTAAAAAATTTATTATGTTCTTAAAAAATTTATGAAAATCTTTATTTTATTATTTTTATTCTCAAATTATTGTTTTGCAATTTATCCACCGATCATTAGCCCTTTGCGTTCATCAATAACTTTTGGTTCTTCAATTTCATTAACGGCTTCGGGCTGTAGCGGAACAGTCTTATGGTCAAATACCCAAACAGGTACATCAATATCAATTTCTCCGAAACAATCCACTTATTTGCGTGCAAGATGTATTAATGGTGCAGATACAAGTAAAAATTCTTCTTATGCCATCATTGATGTAAGCCTTACTCGAATTTTAAAGGATACATTCGACCTAAAAACCGATATTACAAATATAGGAGTTAAATATCTTGCTACTGATAGCATCCGGGCATCAAATCATATCTTACCAGATGCAAGTGTGGATTTTCGTGCAGGAAATAAAATTATATTAAATACTCCTTTTTATATTGAGGCTGGAGCTGTTTTTTCTGCAAGAATAGATAATTCGCAGTTTGATTTATTAGGAAACATATTATTAGATAGCCTCACATATCCATGGGAAATACTTTGGGGACCAGACAATTATATTTGGATGACCGAACGAACAGGGAAAATTAGTCGAGTAAATCCAAATACAGGCGAAATAGTAGTAGCCTTAGCATCAATATCCGACGTAGATTATGGTGGAACAAGCAATGGTTTACTCGGTATGGTTATACATCCCGACTTTATAAATAATCCATATATCTATGTAATTTATCATTATATTGATGATGGAAGCAAAGAGAAAATTGTAAGATATACTTACGATAGTAATACCTCGACGCTTAGCACTCCAACAATTTTATTAGCCGGAATCAATGGAGCATATTTTCATAATGGTGGGCGTATTGCAATTGATAGCAACCTTAAATTATATATCTCTACAGGTGATGAAGACCAAATTGAGCCTCCTCAAGATGATAATTCAATGAG
The DNA here is from genome assembly GCA_031378345.1 of Emticicia sp. GTDB lineage: Bacteria > Bacteroidota > Bacteroidia > Cytophagales > Spirosomataceae > Emticicia. The sequence goes on from JANNDY010000036.1 coordinate 168,575, forward strand.
TGGTAAAATACTTAGAATAAATCTTGATGGAACAATACCATCCGATAATCCGATTACTAATAATCCGATGTGGGCAAAAGGGCTGCGAAACGTGCAAGGTCTGGTTTTTGCTAATAATAAATTGTATAGCTCTATGCATGGAAATAGGACCGACGATGAAATCAACATTATTGTTGGGGGTGGAAATTATGGTTGGGGTTATGTTGAGGGTTTGTGCGATACACCCGAAGAAATAATATTTTGTAATACACACACTTTGGTTGATCCTATAAAAACATGGACACCTACCATTGCACCAGCAGGTATAGACTATTTTAATTATAGTTATTCACCTCTTTGGAATAACTCTCTTTTGCTTACAAGCCTTAAACAACAGACATTATACCAATTGAAATTGAGTAATGATGGAAATACCATAGTTGAAACAAACGAATATATCATTGGACAATATGGGCGTTTAAGAGACTTAGCTATTTCGCCCACAGGAAGAATATTTATCTGCACAAGTAATGGAATAAACGATAAACTTTTTGAGATTACGCCTTTTTACTTTTAAGATTTATACTTCTTATTGGATAAAAACGGACATTTTATTTTAGGAAAAAAGTGAGCAATTCTGTTGGGACAAAACAAACAAAAGAATGCTCACTTTACAAGCCAGTGAAGCTGATATTGCAACGCTAAATTACCGCAGCGATTGTTATGATTATTCCAAACAAAGATTTGATTATTTTTTAATTATTTTTAGGCTGCATTTTTTATTGTTTGTTCGGCTTTTTATAAAGTTATCCACATAAGGGGTTTGACTTTTTATTACCGCTACAGCTCTTAAAAACAATTTGTTTTTAAGAGCATTTATGACACTCAGGGCATGTTTGCATTCTGCCATTTTCCTTGTGTAATAGTGTTTCATTTCTGGGTTGCAATGAATGACAGACATCGCCCTCATATGTAAAAATTTTTTAAGCTCTTTGTTTGCCATTTTATGTTCTTTTTCTGGCTTTTTGATGCTTATTCCACTGGAATTCCCGAAGGGAGTTACACCAGCGAAGCTAATTGTTTGCCTGAGATATTGGCTGCAAAGTTGTTGGCACATATTATTAAATAGACGGCTGTCATATTGCCTCTATTAAGTTAGCTAATATAGCAGCTGGGCTTGTTGTTGGAAAAATAGGAACTGCACCAATAACTTTAACAGAGTTACAAGAAAACTTTAAAATATAAAATAATGATTGTTGTTACTGGTGCCGCTGGATTTATAGCAAGTTTATACTGTACCCCAATTTTAGGACACGGTTTATAAGTGAAAACTTATTACCTTTATCTTAAAATAATACAAAAATGGGAAAGAAAACAAGGCGAAATTATGATGAAAATTTCAAAGCAAAAGTAGTGATTGAAGCTCTCAAAGAGCAAAAGACTTTGGCTCAATTAAGTAGCGAATTTGAACTTCACGCTACTCAAATAACTGACTGGAAAAAACAAGTTTTAAGTGGGATTCCAAGTTTGTTTGGGGGAAAGAAAATATTGTTTGATGATGACGAAAAAGAAGAAATTACAGCCCCACTTTATCAACAAATCGGACAGTTAAAAGTAGAGCTGGATTTTCTAAAAAAAAAGTTACGAAAGAGTGCTTAGGATTATCAGCAGCTAAAAAAAAAGGGTATATAGAGGTAAATCATGGCGTATTGAGCATCAATGTAATTTACTTGGTTTGAGTAGGTCAAGTTACTATTATCAACCCTGTGGAGAAAGTGCAGAAAATATTGTACTAATGAAAGCCATTGATAAATTATATACAAAGTATCCATTTTATGGTGGCAGGCGTATTGCAGTAAATTTGCCCGATGAATTTCAGCCAATTAACCTAAAAAAGGTGCGTAGATTAATGAATTTGATGAATATTGAGGCAATTTATCCAAAACCAAAATTGTCAGCTCCTGATTTACAACACAAAATATTTCCATATTTACTAATTCTACTTTGGCACTCTGAACTTAGAATATATTTATAACTAAATTTGAGCATGAAAATATTTGATGAAAAAAAATTAATGAGTATCTGAAAGGCTTTGGAAGCTTATTTAAGTGTTATAAAACAGACAATATTGCC
>JANNDY010000037.1:0-16083 GCA_031378345.1 Emticicia sp.
GGCAATATTGTCTGTTTTATAACACTTAAATAAGCTTCCAAAGCCTTTCAGATACTCATTAATTTTTTTTCATCAAATATTTTCATGCTCAAATTTAGTTATAAATATATTCTAAGTTCAGAGTGCCAAAGTAGAATTAGGTACACTTTGTTATTTATTATAACACTTTTTTTTGAACAAATCAAAGTGCCAATTTTGTATTTCACTTGCAAAAATTTTATAAAAAATTTGATTAACTTATTGTTTTTAGAATTCGTACGAAGCTGAGTCATTATTTCAAAATAAAAACTTCATTACTCTTTCCAAAAGTTATGATTATACTGGTTTAGAATCACGTAACCGCAATAAGTAACATATTTTATGCAGTTAGCCGCAAAAATTATTCCACTTTAGTACTATCCATACTATAAATCGCTGTTATTTTCATACCTAAGTTAATATTTAACACTATGTATCCGCTTAATCATAAATTACTAAGTATTTTTCGTTGACACTTATAAAATAATGCACTTTTTTTTCAGCTTATATCACTTTTATTGCTTTTTTGTTCATTTATTTAGATATTAAGTTTATTTAAATTTTTCTTTTTTAACCGAAAATGTACTGTTCGAACGTCAGTTAGGAGTTCACGCCTTTAATTGATGAACCGATTGAAAAAGCAAAAACGAGCAAGTTGATTTTAAAACCCTGATAAAATCGCTAAAAACCTTCTTTTGGTCGAAAATATTTATAATAAATCATACTTTCCTGTCATTTTCAAGAACTTTTTGTCTAATTTTAGTTATCAATTCAGACATTCAATAAACATTTCAATAATGGCAAATTACAACCTTAAAATCAATGGTCGAGAGTACAAAACTGATGCCTCGCCCGACACGCCTTTGCTATGGGTTTTACGAGACAATTTAGGCCTTGTAGGCACTAAATATGGTTGCGGAATGGCACAATGCGGAGCTTGCACCGTACACGTAAACGGTGAAGCAACTCGATCATGTGTATTGCCCGTTTCAACGGTAGCTGATGCCAAAATTACTACCATAGAAGGACTTTCTGAGAAAGGCGACCACCCTGTTCAGCAGGCTTGGGACGCAATTGATGTACCGCAATGCGGCTACTGCCAAGCAGGACAAATGATGACGGCCGCTGCTTTCTTGAAAAAGAATGCAAAACCAAGTTTGGAAGAAATTGAAGCTACGATGTCAACACATTTGTGTCGTTGTGGCACTTACCATCGTATCAAAGAGGCAGTTCAATTGGCTGCTACCAAAATGTAATTTTGAATGATGAGTGAATAGCTTTCTATCATTTATGCTAAAGTTCTAAAAACCAAAAACAGATACTAACAATGACAAAAAATAATAGTCGTCGAGATTTTCTAAAATCTGCGGCACTCACCAGTGGAGGCTTGATTTTGGGTTTCAATTGGTTTGGCAATGAGGCATTGGCTGCCAAGGTAATCAACAACATTTCAGCCGAAGGAAATGCTCTGTTTAATGCCTTTTTATCTATCCAAAGCAATGGAATCGTTACGATTCTTTCGCCAAATCCAGAAATTGGACAAGGTATCAAAACAGCATTTCCAATTATCGTTGCCGAAGAATTAGATGTTGATTGGGCAAATGTAAAAGTTTTACAAGCACCACTCGACACCAAAAAATTTGAACGCCAAGTAGCGGGTGGTAGTGGCTCGATTCCTCATTCGTGGCAACGCCTCCGCAAGGCAGGAGCAACTGCTCGCCAAATGTTGATACAAGCAGCCGCCAAACGTTGGGGCGTTCCTGCCAGCGAATGTTCAACTGAAAAAAGTTTTGTTATTCATACTTCGGGCAAAAAATTAGGTTATGGTGAATTAGCCGCAGAAGCAGCTCAAATTACGCCACCAACCGATGTTAAATTGAAAGACATCAAAGACTTCAAATTGATTGGTTCGACGGTCAAAGGTGTTGATAATCAAGACATTCTGACAGGAAAACCTCTTTTTGGCATTGATTTTTATCGTGAAGGAATGTTATTCTCAATGATTCAACGCCCACCTGCTTTTGGTTTGAAACTCAAATCTTTTGATGCCACAACAGCGAAGACTTTGCCAGGAATTGTTGATGTAATTTCTTTCAAAGACAAAGTTGCCATCGTCGGGAAATCAACTTGGGAAGTAAAAAAAGCCCGAGATTTAGTAAAAATCGAATGGGAGAAATCAGCAACGCTTGAAAGTAGCGACGACCATAATCGAATTTTCAAAGAACTGCTTGATGGAAAAACCGAAGTTCGTCGCAAAGATGGTGATGTAGAAACTGCTTTCAAAGATGCCGCTAAAATTGTAGAAGCCGAATATCAATGCCCGTTTTTACCGCACAACCCAATGGAGCCGATGAACTTCTTTGCTCATGTACGAGCAGATGGTGTTGAATTAGTGGGACCAACGCAAACACCACAAAATGCACAAAATCAAACGGCTAAATTATTAAACATTACTGCCGATAAAGTTACCGTTGAACTTACTCGCATGGGTGGTGGTTTTGGTCGTCGTTTAGGAACAGATTATGTATTAGAAGCAGTCGAAGTTTCAAGCATAATGAAAGCTCCAGTAAAAGTGATGTGGACCCGTGAAGACGATATGGCAGGCGGAAGTTATCGTCCAGCGGTGCGTTATCGTTTCCGTGCCGCTCTTGATAAGCAGGGAAATATGATTGGTTATACACTTCGTGGAGCAGGTATTAATGCAGGAAATTCGACTCGCCAAGATAATTTCCCAGCGGGAGCAGTGCCAAATCTTTTGATAGATTCTGCCGAACATAAATCTGCTATTACAACTGGCCCTTGGAGAGCTCCAATTACAAATTTCTTGGCATTTGCCGAACAATCTTTCATTGACGAAGTTGCAACTGCCGCAGGAAAAGATGCTGTACAGTTTAGGTTAGAATTATTAGAAAAAGCCAAAACAGCACCAGCAGGAGAGATAAAATACAATATTGCTCGCATGAAAGCCGTCATTGAATTGGCATCCGAAAAATCGGGTTGGGGCAAAAAACGAAAAGGTATAAGCTTAGGTTTCAGCGTTTATTTCTCTCACGCATCTTATGTGGCACAAGTAGCAGAAGTAGTGATGAAAAAAGGCAAACCTGTTTTACAAAAAATCTATGCCGCCGTTGATTGTGGCGTGGTTGTGAACCAAAGTGGAGCAAGAAACCAAGTAATGGGCGGCATAGTTGATGGCATCGGACACGCCATGTATGGCAATCTGACTTTCAAAGAAGGTAAACCTGACCAACAAAATTTTAATGCGTTTAGGTTGATAAAAATGAACGAAATTCCTGCCATCGAAGTAACTTTTGTCAATAACGGCATTGACCCAACTGGTTTGGGCGAACCTGCCCTCCCTCCTACGGGCGGCTCAGTTGCCAATGCAATTTTCAAAGCAACGGGCAAACGCATTCGTAATCAACCTTTTATTGAACAAGACGAAAAAATGTTTGAGAGTGTTTCGTAAGAATTGTTTAATACTTCATAAAACCAAACCTGTAAGGATTGAAAAAAATCCTTATAGGTTTTTTTTTAAAATAAATACAAATTATATTTACAAAATATAATTATAAATTTATGAAAAACACAGCAACCTATACTTCAACGCTCTCTACAGATATGATGCTTACTTTAAGTGATTATTCAAAAAAACTTAAAATGCCTAAAAATAAAATAATCGAAATGGCATTGGTAAATTATTTAGCTGAATTGAAAAAGCAAGAATATATTCGGTCTTTCCAACGAGCAAACCAAGATAAAGAAATGCTTGAAATGGCAGAGGAAGGCATGGAAGATTATTTAGAAATACTAAATAATGTCGAAAAATGAAGCAAAAAGACATTTATTTGGCAAATTTGAATCCTTCAATGGGAAATGAGCAAAGTGGAATACGTCCAATTTTAATCATCAGTGGCAATGCTATGAATGACAATTTTGGGGTAGTAATAACCTGCCCTTTAAGTTCAAAAATAAAGAATTTTTCAGGCTGTGTTGTACTTTCACCAGATGATTTGAATAAACTTTCTGAAACATCAGAGGTACTTACATTCCAAGTTCGGACAATTGCGAAAGAGCGGCTAATGAAAAAAATTGGAGAAATTTCAGAGTACCAATTTCAAGCAATTAAAAAAGGGTTAAATGAAATTTTAACTTATTGATAGATATAAATACTGTAAAATTATGATAATAAAAGGAGTTGCATTATTGTCGGGTTGCTTTATTTTAGGGCAACTTATCGGCGAAACTTTAGGACGAATACTGTATATTGATGCCAATGTTGGTGGCGTTGGTTTTGCCATGATTTTGCTTATTTTTTCTCAAAATTACTTAGAAAAACGTGGACTTTTCAACCCAGAAATGGAAAGTGGCGTGATGTTTTGGAGTAAAATGTATATTCCTGTTATTGTGGCAATGTCGGCAATTCAAAATGTAAAAGTGGCATTATCAAGTGGCATGGTTGCTTTATTGGCAGGAATTATTCCTGTTGCAGTTTGCTTGGCAACAATGCCTTTTATTTCAAAACTCACTAAACACAATGAAGAAGAATTGAAATTATAATCTATTGGTAATCAACACATTACATCAAAAACCTAATCGCACAGGCGACCCTGTCTTAACTCCTAAAACCTAACTACTATTCATGGATTATATCTCTACTTTATTAGTAAAAAATGGACTGATTGTAGCTTTTTTAGTAACAGGCATCGTGATGTATTTATCAGATTGGCTTTCTAAAAAACTAACAAACAATAAACTACCAGGCTCGGCAATTGCTATTTTTTCGGGACTTGTTTTAGCATATATTGGTGGTAGTATCACAGGAGGTAGCAAAGGTATTGCCGACATCGAGCAACTCTCAGGTTTTGGCTTAATGGGGGGTGCTATGTTTCGAGATTTTGCCATCGTTTCTACGGCAATGGGAGCAAGTTTTGCTGTTATCAAAAAAACAGGTTTGGCAGGAATTACCTCACTTTTTGTTGGGGTTATATTGTCATTTCTTTGCGGAGCAGCCGTTGCCGTTGGCTTAGGTTATAACGATGCTATAAGCATTACAACAATTGGAGCAGGAGCATGTACTTTTGTAGTGGGACCAGTTACAGGGGCAGCCGTGGGAGCTTCGTCTGATGTGGTGGCGATTAGCATTGCAGCAGGTGTAATCAAATCTATTTTAGTTACAATTGGCACGCCTTTTATTGCAAAATATATTGGTTTGAACAACCCCCAAGCAGCCATGATTTATGGTGGTTTGATGGGAACAACCAGCGGAACTGCCGCAGGTTTGGCAGCAACCGACCCAAAACTCGTACCTTACGGAGCTATGACCGCCACATTTTATACAGGTTTGGGCTGTTTACTTTGTCCTTCGATTCTTTTTGTTTTGGTCAAAATCTTTTTTGCTTAAAGCCTGTTTTTCTCAAAAAACTTTAACAACAAACCTAATTTAAAAATGAAAAAAGCCATTAAAATTGCCTTATTTCTGCTCGCTGTGGTTGTAATCATATTTTTTGCATTTGCACCACAGTATCTTGATAAATCCATGAATAAAGTAGTTTTAAAAGGCAATTTTTCTAAAAATAGTTACTACGACTCTATTCCTTTTATTGCCGATTTGCACTGTGATGCTCTACTTTGGGACAGAAATTTCTTCAAAAAACATGACTACGGACACGTTGATTTGCCACGAATGATAGAAGGAAACATGGCATTTCAGGTTTTTACGATTGTTAGTAAAACCCCACGAGGTATCAATATTGAAAAAAATGATGACCATACCGACCAAGTTTCTTTATTGAGTTTTGCCCAGTTGAAAAACCCCGCCGATTGGTTCAGTATCAAAACTCGTGCTTTGCACCAATGTGAGGCTTTACATGATTTTGCCAAAAATTCTGACGGAAAATTCAGGGTAATTACCAATAAAAAAGAACTACAACAATATAAAACTGATCGACAAAAAAGCCACGCTTTTACTGCGGGAATGTTGGGTATAGAAGGGGCTCATTGTTTAGAAAATGATTTGAATAACCTCGATGAATTCAGTAAAGCAGGTGTGCGATATATTGGACTTACACACTTTTTTGATAATGAATGGGCAGGTTCGGCACATGGTATGAAAAAAGAAGGTTTGACCGAAAAAGGCAAGCAATTGATTAAAAAAATGGCAGATTTGTACATCATGATTGACTTAGCTCACGCTTCTCAAAAAACAATCAGTGATGTTTTGAAATACCATAATGGTCCAGTGTTGGTTTCTCACACAGGCGTAAAAGGTGTTTGCGATAATAACCGAAATCTAACTGATGAACAACTAATTGAAATTGGCAAGCACAATGGTTTGGTAGGAATTGGCTTGTGGGAAACTGCTGTTTGTGGTACAGATGCCGCCGCTACTGCCAAAAGTATTCGTTACGTAGCCAACAAAATTGGCGTTGATAAAGTAGGTTTAGGTTCAGATTTTGACGGGGCAATCGGAACACATTTTGATGTTACGGGCTTACCAATCATAGTAACAGCATTAGAAAAAGAAGGTTTTAGCCGACCAGAAATTGAGCAGATTATGGGTGGGAACATCAGAGATTTTTTCTTGCGAAATTTGCCAGATTGAGGCTCGATATTTAAAATAAACCTACAAACTTAGCGGGTATTTCGGTTTCAAAATTCAAATCTTCACCTGTGATTGGGTGCTTAAATGCCAGCACCCATGCATGAAGTCCAAGGCGTTTGATAGGGTCGGTTTTTGCACCGTATTTATCATCGCCAACTACCGAATGACCAATGTCTTTTGCATGAACACGAATCTGGTTTTTTCGCCCAGTTTCGAGATTTACCTTCAATAACGAGTAGTTTTTGTTGCTTTTTAGCACTTCATAGTGCGTAATTGCCTTCTGCCCTACTTCCGAATTTTTATTAGAATACACAATCAAGGCTTTACTTTCGACCAAATAAGAGATAATCGTATCTTCTTTTTTCTCGACATATCCTTCAACCACAGCCAAATATGTTCGCTTTTGAATGGTCGCATTCCAAGATTCTTGCAGAAGCTTTTGAATCTTTTCGCTCTTGGCAAACATCATCAAACCCGACGTTTCACGGTCGAGGCGATGCACTACAAAAATACGATTACTTGGATTTTGTTTCTTGATATGTCCACTCAAAATACTATACGCAGTATTGTCTTTTTGTTTTTCGGTAGCGATAGAAAGTACGCCAGCTTGCTTTTCGATAACTATCAAATATTGGTCTTCAAAAACGATAGTTAATCCTCTATATTTTTGCTCCTCTGGACCTTTTTTCCACTTAATTTCAACAATTTGCTCAGGTTTTAGCACATGATTGAACTGCGTAACTGCCTGATTATCAACGAAAATATGCTTATCTCGCAAAAGTATTTTTACATCATTTCGACTTTTTTGCGACATTTTTGCCAACAAAAAAACCAATAATTCTGTTTCTTCTATGACCGTAAAACGAGTTGCTTCTGGTTTACTAATTGGCGTATTTTTTGGTTGTTTTGGTCTTATATCAGTGTGTTTCATTGAGTTTTTTCTAAATATTTCCTCAAAGGTAGTCGAAAATTTGCACTATTTCACCCAATAATCAACAACGAAAACTTTTTCCATGTGAGGTTTTAGCACCGTTTGAAAGTCAATATGAGCTTGATGCAATTGATAATCGGCTAAATCTTTTTCAGATTTGAAAGACAAAATAAAACAATGTGTAAAACCTTGATTATAATGTTCGGGACTGTTGTTGATGCCCCATTCAAAAGCAACAACTTGTGGTACTTTTCCGTGTAAAGTGGCAAAAGTCTTGGCAACTTTCTCAACATCGGCTGCTGAAGACGAGTCATTGAACTTGAATATCACAACATGGCGAAGTAATTTTTTATTAGTATTTTTTTGAGCATTTGAAACAAAACTTGTGGCAAATAAAGCCATGAATAAGAAGGCAATTTTCATTGTTTTTGTTTGATAAAAAAGTGAATAAAAAATAAAGTTTTGTTGAGCCTTTTGCTTTTTAAAACAACTCCATCGGGTCATCAACCACTCTGAAATTCTCATTGAAAGTATTCATAAAATTCATATCGGCAGGGCTAATTTCAAAGTCAAAAACATCGAAGTTTTCTTTGATTCTTGCCAAATTTGAAGATTTAGGAATCGTAGAAACCCCCAATTGCAATGCCCATCGAAGAATGATTTGGGCAGGAGTTTTGTTGTATTTTGTTGCTAAAACAAGTAATTTTGTATCATTCATGCGTAATCCACGCACCAAAGGAGTATAGGCTTGTAACTGAACTTGCTTTGTCTGACAATATTTTAGTAAATCTTCCAGATATAAATACGGACTAAACTCCACTTGATTTACAGCAGGAATAATATTGCCATAAGTAGCCAATTCATCTAAAAAAGGAATCAAATAATTGGCAACACCAATTGCCCGCACTCGTCCTTCAGAATAGATTTTTTCGAGGGCTTTCCAAGTTTCTTTTCGAGTTTTTTTAAGGGGCCAATGCACCAAATATAAATCTATATATTCGCAATTAAGTTTTCGCTGACTTTCATCAAAAGCTCGTAAAGTTTGGTCGAAACCTTGGTCAGTATTATGCACTTTTGTGGTGATGAAAATATCATCTCTTGCCATACCACTTTCTCGCACAGCATTGCCAATTTCGACTTCATTGTCATACATTGCCGCTGTGTCAATGAGGCGATAACCAGTTTCTAATGCCCACAAAACTGCTTGTTCGGCATCTTTTTTGTACATATCAAAAACGCCAAACCCCAATAATGGCATTGAAGAAGCTGTACCATTATAGGTATTATTTAGATTTACGGTCATAAGTTTCTGATTTAATCATCTTTGTAGCACATAGCCCATGCCTGTGCATTGACTATTTTGTGCAAAGGAAAGTATTATTTAGGCTTATATAATTTCACACCTTTTATGTAGTCAAAATCTTTCTTATTGTGCGTGTAAAGTTCAGCATTGCAAACAATACATGTAGCTGCAATTAAACAATCGGGCAACATTGGGCGATTGTTTGAATAACCCAACATAATTTCGATAGCTTTTTGACATATTTCCTTGTCGAGGTGAATTTTATTGTATTTTTTTAAGGCTATTTTAGTGTCTTTTTCCTCATTTTTAAACATTCCATAATAAACTTCCAAAACACTAACAGTGCAAATTGCAGTTTGTTCGTAGCCTAACGATTCTACAATTTGTTTCTCAGTTTTTTCATCTCGAAGCAAAGCAATGATAATATTTGTGTCTAACAAAACTATTTTCTTGGATTTCGTTGCCATGCTTGTTTTCTTATTTCGTCAGCGGTTAGGCGATTTTCATCATTTTTCCAAATACCTGCAAATTGCGAAGGGTTTTCTCCTTTTAAAAACGACCCAGCTTCAAAACGTTCTGATGGAATATTAAATTCATTTCCTTCCTGAACTTCAACAAAGTCTATTTCTTTCAAAAAATCTGTTAGTTTTTTCGCTTTATTTGTTCTAACATTAAGTGTTAATGAAACTGTTCTTTGCATTTTAATATTTGTTTATTTAAAGAAATTATTCATCTTTCAAAACATAGCCCATGCCTGTTTTTGTATGAATGAGCTTTGGTTCGAAGTCTTTGTCGATTTTTTTGCGGAGGAAATTGATATAAACTTCAATAACATTTAGGCTACTCTCGGCGTTGTTTCCTTCCCAGATTTTCTCGGCAATTTCAGCTTTTGAAATCACTTTTCCTTTGTTTCTGATAAGATATTCGAGCAAAGAAAACTCTTTTGGAGTTAGGTCAATGGTTTTGCCTTGACGAGATGCCATTTTGCTTTCCAGATTTATTTCGAGGTCGGCAATGCGTAGCGTATTTGCATTGGTTTCGTTTTCAGCATAAGCTCTTTTCAAGAAAACATTGACGCGAGCAATGAGTTCACGGTACTCAAAAGGTTTTACAATATAATCATCTGCACCGTGTTCAAAACCTGTGATTTTATCATCGGTTTCGCCCAAAGCGGTGAGCATAATAATTGGAATTTGACTATCTTTTTCTCTGATTTTTTTACAAACTTCATAACCATTCATTGCTGGTAAATTGACATCTAACAATATCAAATCGTACTTTCCGCTGAGAGCAAAACGAAGTCCGATTTGTCCGTCGAAAGCAACTTGAGTATCAAAATCTTTCTCAGACAAGCCTTTGACAAGGTTTTCAGCCAATCGTTGGTCGTCTTCGATAATGAGTATTTTTTTCTTTTCCATATTTTTTAAAGACAATAGAATTTAGACAATAGACAAAAGAATAACCTGAATTTTTATTCTAAAATCTCTTGTCTATTGTCTAAAGTCATGTTTTTTTTCTGCAAAACCCAAGCAATTCCAATCACTAAAAAGCAACCAAGTGGATTGAACCAAAGGTAGGCAATCCATTCTTTTTTCAAAATTAATTGTGGAATACCGATGCTTAAAATTATACTTTGACTAATTACAGCTGCCCAAAAAGTAGCAGTTCCACCAATGTTTTTGAAGTAAAAAGCGACTAAAAATACACCTAAAATGATTCCGTAAAACAATGAGCCAAGTACGTTTACAACTTCAATCATGTTGCCAAGTTGGTTGGCATATTGTGCAACAAATATACAAAAAAGCCCCCACAAAACTGTCGAAATTTTAGAAGCATTCAATTCTGATTTTTCGGTAGGTGTTTTTGTAGAAAATTTTCGGTAAATATCTACAACTGTTGTAGCCGCCAAAGAATTATATGCCGAAGCAATAGAACCCATCGAGGCTGCAAAAATTACGGCTATCAAAAGTCCAATAAGTCCATGTGGAAGATGGTCAAGCACAAACCTCAAAAACACAAAATCTCGGTCGTTGGTACTTGCTTTTGGGTCGTTCTTTTTTATCAATTCTATGACCTGACTTTTGATGCTTTTTGAGATAGAATCTGATTTTTGAACATTGCTTTTATAAACGATAAGTTGCTGATTATCAAGCTTTTCTGAGCTAATCAAGAGTTTTCTACGCTCGGCACTTACTTCATTATATTGTTTTTCTAATGCCTGAAATTGCGGAGCATATTGACTCGTTTGGAGCTTATCAGTTTCTACTTTATTAAAGAAAATCGGCGAAGCATTGTATTGATAAAACACAAAAACCAATACGCCAACAAGCAAAATCAAGAACTGCATCGGCACTTTTAGCAAGCCATTCATCACCAAACCAAGACGACTTTGGGTGATAGATTCGCCAGTGAGATAACGCCCAACTTGCGATTGGTCAGTTCCAAAATAAGACAATTGTAAGAAAAATCCGCCGATAAGTCCCGACCACAAATTGTAGCGGTCGTTTGGGTTAAAATCAAGCGAAACGATTTTCATGTGGTTGGCTTTTCCTGCAATTTTGAGGGCTTTTACTAAGCCAATATCTGGTGGAAGCATATTTACAACAATTACACCAGCAAGTACCATCGCCACCGTAATCACGATCATTTGTTGAAGATGCGTATATGAAATCGCCTTCGTGCCACCAACAACTGTGTAGGTAAGCACCATGCCACCCATCAAAATATTTGTCCAAAAAATATCCCAACCAAAAATGGTAGAAATAATAATTGACGGAGCATAAATCGAAATTCCAGTTGAAAGTCCACGTTGAATCAAGAACAAAAATGCAGTAAAAACTCGTACTTTTCCATCGAAGCGTTTTTCTAAATATTCGTAGGCGGTATAGACTTTTAAGCGATGAAAAATCGGTATAAAAGTAACGCACAAAACTATCATGGCAAGAGGTAGTCCAAAGTAGAATTGCACAAATTGCATTCCGTTGTCAAAGCCTTGTCCAGTAGTAGAAAGAAAGGTAATCGCACTCGCCTGAGTAGCCATCACCGAAAGACCAACGTGATACCACGGAAGTGATTGATTACCAAGTAGATAGCCGTCAATATTTTTGTCTTTGTGGTTTTTGTAAACCCCATAAACAATGATAAAAAGTAAGGTAAAAGTTAGTAAAGTCCAGTCAAGATTTGTCATGCAAAGTATAGGGTGAGAACATAGAAAAGTACAATTAAGAAAAGCAAAGTGCCGGCTACTAAGGTATATACATTTCGCCAAGTTTTTAAGAATGGCGGGGCTTCATTTTCTGTATTTATTTTGTTGTTTTTCATGTGTTTTAGGTATTTTATCCCGAAGGGATTGAATCGCTGCGGCGAACCGCTTAAATAGCAGTAGGTGAAACCTACGGAAAATAGTTTCTCAGATGTTTAACCCCGTGAGGGTTGAACTTATTTTTGCATAATTTTCTCCGTAGGTTTCACCTACGGCTATTGGTGTATAACCACTTCTTGGTTTTCACCAATCAAACGTCTAACACTTGTAACTATTTCCTCTCCATAACCACCATCATTTCTTTCGCTCTACTCATCAAATTACTTGATGGATAGCCTTGAATAAATTCGTTGAGGGCTTGTTTGTAAGCATCTTTTTGTTCGAGTTTTGAAAATAAAAATATACGAAGCATCGCAAATTTGTCTTCAATACTTGTGCCTGTATAAGTAATCAAGCCATCTTCTGCCAATTTCATTGCCGAATCGTAGCTTTCATTTACGTACAAATTAAACGCTTGCGAATACACAACTCCTGCCTTGCTTTCGGTGTCGCCAGTGATTTGCACATTGCCACGCATAAGCTGACGAGCGTAAGTTGAAGCAGGGTGCTTTTCAAGCAAAATCTTGCGGTATGGACTTGTGGCTTGGTTTTCTGAAAGTAATGTGAGCAAATACAAAACTTCAACTTCGTGAACAGATGTCGGGAATTTTTCTAATAAAGACAAGAAAGTTTCGGTGGCGTTTTGTGGCTCGTTGAACTGAAATTTATAAATTTTTCCAACTTGATAATAGGCTTCTTCTTGCTTGCGTTTTGAAGCGAAAAGTTTTTCGGGCGTGGTCGGAATTTTGTCATAAATTGCCTTTTTCTTTCCTTCCATTGCCAAAGCATCTTTTTCTTCTTGCTGTTTTTTTGCTTCTTCGGGGCTAATTTTAGGAGCTTGTTTTGCTGCAGGTTCTTGTCCAACTATGCCTCTTTCGACCTTAAAACTTATCGAACCAGCCTCTTTGTCTTTTCTTCGCCAATTATCATCTAAGGGACGCATTCCCCAAAGTTGCTGAAAATCACTTTTGTTGCGAGAAATCACCAAAGGGTCGTATAATGCCCAACGCTTAAAATCGGCATCTTTATCCGAAAGTCGCTCGACAGGAAGGCTGTTTTGCGAAACAATTTTTTGTGCCATCTCCTGCAATTGTTTCTCTTCTTCTTCTTTTTGCTTAATTATTCGCTCCAAGGTCTTGTCCAAAGCAGCAGGATTCATTGCTGCCAAGCGTTGCAAACTATCTTCAACAATCAAAACTTTTTGGTATTTTACAAAATCTCCCAACGAAATTGCCTTCTTTGCAATTCGCTCATAATCGCTCGAAGTTTTTGGCAAAGCGGTGAGCGTGCTGTCATAATACAAACTTGCCAAGTCATATTTTAGCAATTTATTATAATGCAATTCTGCCAATTCTAAATAAGTATAAGCATTTTGGGTACTATTTCCTTTTGAATTTCGGAGCGAAGCATTGAAATATTCAATGGCTTTTGGATAATTTTCTTTCCTCATTTCCAAACTTCCCATCGTAAAATAAATCTTGTCTTTTAGGTCAGAATTTTTGCGGTCAACGAGCATTTTCTTGAAGTTGTCTTGTGCCGCATTTGTGCCATTTCGCTGCGTAATTGACTCATCAATCAAACCATTCATTCGGGCATAAAACTCCATGTCATAATTAGGACGATTTTTGGCAACTGCCTGAAAATGTGGCAATGCTTTGGCAGGTTGATTGAGCATATCGTACATTTGTCCAACCGCAAAATGTACCCTTGCGGTCTGTTCGCTTTTCGACATTAATTTGAGTGCTTCCTCGCCAATTGCAGCCGAAATTGCCCATTCTTCTCGTTTTTGGTGCAAATATGCCTTAGTTAAGTAAAAATCCCTTGTATTGTCTTTGTTCAAATCAAGGGTTCGTAGCACATCCGAAACTTTGAGAGCTGTGTCAAAATCTTTTTGTTCGGTGTAGGCTCGCATCAACCAAATCAGTGCCGAATGTTTGCCTTTTTCGTTGCTACTTGTTGTATTTACAAATTTAAAAACCTCAACAGCATTGATATAATCTTCTTTCAAAAGGCGAGATTTTCCTAATAAAATATAGGCTTCGGCTAAGTATTTTGAGTTGGAATGTCGTTCGGCAATGAGCGAAGTTTTTTCGATAACTTCTTTCAAATTTGTAGCAACGGCTTGACTTTTCACTGAGTCAATCGGTACAAAAATGGTCATCAAGGCACTGTAATTTTCCTCTCGTTTATCAAACAAATCTTTGTCGGCTTGCTTCATGTTTTCACGAGCAATGACGAGGGAGTTGAAACGTGCATTTGTATTGTGCCATGCCTTGCTTGCAGGCGAGTTGCTAAACTGCGAACAGGCAGAAGTGAGTAAAGAAAAGGCTATAAATATGGATAGTTTCTGCACTATAGTAAGAGGGTGTTTTTACTTTTTAACGACTTTTTGAATAAAAAATTATCCAAATTGATGCCAAAATTAATATTGATGAGCATTTTTCTGAAAAGTATAAACGCTACTTAATTTTTAGTTTAAACCAAAACTGACCGCTTAGTAAATTTTCAGCGTGAAAGTTTTCCTTTTTTTAGGGTTTTTGTTTTTATCAAAATAAATTTGTTATGACAAAAATAAAATCAAAACTCACATGAAAAAATTATTTAAAATTCTCATTATCAGCTTATTAGCTCTTAATTCTTTCGCCCAAAGCACAAAAGTAATGGACTCGCCAAGCGGAACAGTCATTAGCAATATTGGCGGAACTGACATTCCGTATTCGGCTTCTATTTTAGATATTCGGAGCAATAATAAAGGTATTTTGCTCCCTCGAATGTCCACAACCAATAGAGATGCCATTGGTTCGCCACAGGCTGGATTATTGCTTTATAATCATACAACAAATCAATTTAATTATCATGACGGAACTGCATGGCAACAGGCTTTTTTTGGAAATCAATGGAGTGTAAACGGTGCTAAATACTATTATAATGGTGGAAATGTGGGTATAGGAAATTCTAACCCACTATATAAATTAGATGTATCTGGCGACATACGTTCAACGAATTATATTTCTGCTGAATACATTGGGATAGGAACAACTTCACCCAACTATAAATTGCACATTTATGATGGTTCTGTTGGTTTTTATAATTCTTCTGATTTCAAAACTTGGACAATCAATTATAACCCAACCAATAATGGTTTGCAATTTAATGAAGATGGAAATACTTCAAGAATAAATATTGAAAATGGTGGAAATGTAGGCATCGGAATAACAAACCCAGCTTATAAATTAGATGTGGCAGGTGCAATTCGAGCTTCTGGAAATATTCAATCAGAAGCAAATGTTAGTATCGAGGGTACTGCCACAGTAAATAATGGCAAAGGAGTTGCTTATAATACTTTGGGGGCTACCAATCTTAAAATTTACCCATTTACAACAGCCACTTTTGGTGCAGTACTTGGCCCTCATGATTCGGCAGTAGCTTCAATTGTTTTTGGTGGTGGCTTTACATCCACTCCAAGAGTATTTGTGGGTGATATTGATTATACATTAGGCCCCTCTGGTGAATTGGATAGAGTTATTTTAATTCTGAGAGGATGCTCATACAATTCAGGGACTGGTAATACTACTTGCGTTGCCAAAATAGTAAATACCGATGATGCTTCCCTTAATTATGATATTCGTTGGAATATGTTGGCTGTTGGGTATTAAAATTTTTAATTAACGGCACATAGAAACCAATCTTTGTACCTTTGATTTATTTAAAATATTTTTAAAATTAGTGCCTAATTCTACTTTGGCACTCTGAACTTAGAATATATTTATAACTAAATTTGAGCATGAAAATATTTGATGAAAAAAAATTAATGAGTATCTGAAAGGCTTTGGAAGCTTATTTAAGTGTTATAAAACAGACAATAT
>JANNDY010000038.1:0-14144 GCA_031378345.1 Emticicia sp.
GGCAATATTGTCTGTTTTATAACACTTAAATAAGCTTCCAAAGCCTTTCAGATACTCATTAATTTTTTTTCATCAAATATTTTCATGCTCAAATTTAGTTATAAATATATTCTAAGTTCAGAGTGCCAAAGTAGAATTAAAGTCTTTTTTGTTGAAAGTTTCTCAAAAACACCCATGAAGCCATCAAAATAGTTAAAATGGTTATCATATTAAAATAGTTATCAAATTGCTGGGCAATAAAATAATTTCGCTCTGTTTCGTAAATAAATTTATTTAAAAATGCGTAAATTATTTTAATAAAATATTTGAGGAGTAAACTCAAGGAAATTATTAAATTTAATTCTTCGGATAATTTATTTTGGAAATTATTTATAACTGAAATGGATAAAAAATAAAGACTAATACCTACAATATAAATGCTGATTATAATTTGAGATAAAAAGTTTTCTTCATTTCTGAAACCCGTAATGTAGAATAAATCTAAAATAAAAGATGCAAAACTTATCAAAAATAGTAATCTATTTATTTTTTTCTGACGAGTATCTTCAAAAAAAGATTGGTACATTAAGTAGAGTAAAATACATTCAATTAGTGAATAAAAATATTCAAAATAAAGATTACTTAACTTAAATTGTAGTACAACTACAACTGAGGCGGCTTTGAATATAAAGTTAAAAAGGAAATAAAGGGCAAAATATTTCTGCCCTTTTGATAAGCCTTTCCAATACCAAAATGCAAATGGTAATGGTAAAAAATAGATATAATCAGTGATGACAAATAGCCATTCACGGAATTTTATAAGAGTCATTTTTTGTTTGGTGTGGTACTATGATTATTCAGTGAAGTTACATCCTTCAACAGGAGATGGGCATTTTATTCCATCAATATAGCCATATGGATTGATGTGAAGCACAAATGTAATACTTTCTTTATCCCACCCAAACGATACCTTTGAGCCTTTTGCAATATTACCATCCGCATCTTTTAAATACTTTAAGAAAGTACATTTGCTCGAAAAAATCAAGCCTTCTTGTATTTCGTTGTGACTCCCTGTTTCAGGCATAGGCACTTTGAAGTTTTTAAAAATTCCTCTCCCGCTTGTTTTAAAGTTACTAACATCATAGTTTACACGACTAAATGAACTCGAATTATAATCAATAAAAATTATACTGTCTAAACCCAGAGGATTTTTAGCATTTTGATGATCGGCATAAGCAATATGATTTGTTTCTATTGAAATTCTCCTTAGATTTTGAATTCTATTTCCACCTCCTCCAATTCCAATAGAAGGAGTTTCAATAAATTCTCTTTTATCTAAAACAACTGTTCTAATTCTAAAATACGGAATTGTTTTATCTACAAATGCAATACAAAAAACAAAACCGTGGACTTCTTCATATTCTTTTAGCCAGCAATTGCCTGATGCATCAATACCGTTTAAAAGCCGTTTCCAGCTATCAGCAGAAATTAGGTAAGTTGGAATTATAACAGATGAAGTTTGCAAATTTTCCTTAAATAAATTTATTTTTTCATTTGCTTGTTCTTTCGCATTATCCCCACTGATTTCAATAATTGCATTTGTTGGTAAATTAAGTAGTTTATTAAAGTTCTCATTGTCACCGAGACTATTAATAACATTTCGTTTTGGAGGTGTTGAAGGTATAGGCATTGTATTAAATTAAAAAAGGTGATAAAAATAATTTCCTCAAACATAAATAAACAAATCCCAATTCCAATCATTTATTTATTTAACGGTAATTTCAAAAAAATAGCCCTGATTTCTCAGAGCTATTTTCAAATTTCTATATCACTACATTCACAATCCTTTTAGGCACAACAATAACCTTCTTCGGCGTAGCTCCTTCGAGCCATTTCAATACTAAATCATTTTCCATTACTAATTTTTCAATTTCTTCTTTAGTCATATCAGCAGGAAAATTAAGCGTTACACGCACTTTTCCGTTAATCTGAATCGGATATTCAAATGAGTCTTCAATCAAATGTTTGGCATCAAAAATTGGAAATTCTTGAACAGTAATGCTGTCTGAATTACCTAAAATCTGCCATAATTCCTCCGTAACGTGCGGTGCATAAGGCGAAAGAATGACAACCAATTTTTCAAGAATTACTTTTTTATGGCATTTCAAATCTGATAATTCGTTCACACAAATCATAAACGAACTCACCGAAGTATTAAACGAAAAGTCTTCAATATCTTCCGAAACTTTCTTGATGGTTTTGTGTAAAGCCTTCAATTCTTCTTTCGTTGGCTCGGCATCAGTTACCAAATATTTGCCATTTTGGTCATAAAACAAACGCCAAAGCTTACGAATAAAGCGATAAGTTCCTTCTATTCCACGAGTATCCCAAGGCTTGCTTTCGGTCAATGGACCTAAAAACATTTCATACAATCTAAAAGTATCAGCACCATATTTCTCAACAATTGTATCAGGATTTACTACATTATACTTAGATTTTGACATTTTTTCAGTCAATGATACAGTTTTGAAACTTCTTGGTTCATGAATATGTGCTGTTTCTAAAAAATAATTTTCATTTTCCTTTAATAGTGCATTTATTCCTCCTCGTGTAACGAATGCAATATTTTCATATCTTCCTCTAAAATACCTTAAACTATCTTCATCTAATATATTATTGTCAGTATATTCTATAGGGATATGAATTATTGAAAATTCTAGATTAGGATAGTTTTCCTTTATATAATCAATTAAATCTGCACTATAATAGACTTGCTTATACCTATTATCTACATAAAATTCGTGTGCATAACCAGGTATATTAAATAAATCATCATCTGTTTTTTCAGTTGTTTCTAATTTTAATCTGTAAGCTAATTGAGAAACTCCCATAATCATTCCCTGATTTATGAGCTTCATTGCATACTCTTCTTGTGGCACATAACCTCTATCTTTCAAGAATTTATTCCAAAAACGGCTATACAATAAATGTCCAGTAGCGTGTTCAGTTCCGCCCAAATATAAATCTACATTTTGCCAATAATCAATTGCTTCTTTCGAGGCAAATTCTTGGTCATTATGGGCATCCATGTATCTAAACCAATACCAACTACTCCCTGCCCAACCTGGCATGGTAGAAAGCTCCAAGCCCCCCCCGCCCCCGTTGGGGGAGCTATAATGCCAATTATCTGCTCTACCTAAAGGCGGTTCTCCATCTTCAGTAGGAAGGTATTTGTCAACTTCTGGTAATACAAGTGGTAAATCTTTTTCATCAATCAAGTAAGGTAAATTACCTCCCCCATCGGGGGTCGGGGGGCTGAAAAATACAGGAACTGGCTCGCCCCAATAACGTTGTCTTGCAAAAACAGCATCTCGCAAACGATAATTTACCTTTGCTTTTCCGATATTGTTTTCTTCCATAAAAGCAATCAATTTTGTCGTTGCTTCTTTATAACCCAAGCCGTCAATCATGCCTGAGTTTACATAATTACCTTCTTTTGTTGAGTCAGCTTGGGTTGTTATATCAGTCTGACTATCAAGGATTTGTACAATTGGCAAACCAAAATGTGTAGCAAAATTCCAGTCACGTTGGTCGCCCGATGGAACACCCATAACTGCACCAGTTCCGTAGCCAGCCAATACATAATCGGCAATCCAAATCGGTACTTGTTCACCACTAAATGGATTGACACAATAACTTCCAGTAAATGCTCCCGAAACCGTTCTGACATCTGAAACACGGTCGAGTTCAGAGCGTTTTTGGGTCTCTGCTATATAATTCTCAATGTTTTCTTTCTGCACTGGAGTAGTCAGCGAGGCAACTAATTCATGTTCAGGTGCTAAAACCATAAATGAAACACCATAAATTGTATCAACACGGGTGGTGAAAACCTCTATTTTAGAATCGGTATTGCTTTCAAGAGCAAATTTTACCATTGCACCAACCGAGCGGCCAATCCAATTTTTTTGTTGTTCTTTCAAGGAATCTGACCAATCTACTAAATCCAAACCACTGATTAGGCGGTCGGCATAAGCTGTAATTCTCATCATCCATTGTTGCATTTTTTTCTGAATCACAGGATAACCCCCACGCTCTGAAACGCCATCTTTTACCTCATCATTCGACAAAACCATGCCGAGTGCGGGGCAGAAATTTACCACCGCATCGGATAGAAATGTCAAACGATATTTCAAGGAAATTTTATATTTTTCGGTTTCGCTATAACCTTTCCATTCTTCGGCAGTAAAACTTAAAACATCGTCATCAGCAACAGTTTTTACGTCAAAAGTGCCATTTTGCTCAAATTTAGCGTACAAAGTTTCGATTGGTTCAGCTTTATCAGACTCTTTATTGTACCAACTTCTGAACAATTCCATGAAAATCCATTGTGTCCATTTATAGTATTTTGCATCAGAGGTTCTTACTTCTCTGCTCCAATCGTAGCAAAAGCCAATTTTCTTTAACTGACTTATATAAGTCGTGATATTGTTTTCTGTTGTAATGGCAGGATGCTGTCCAGTCTGAATCGCATACTGTTCTGCAGGAAGTCCAAATGAATCAAATCCCATCGGATGAAGTACATTAAAACCCTTTAAACGTTTATATCTTGAATAAATATCCGTAGCAATATATCCCAGCGGATGACCAACATGCAAACCTGCACCTGAAGGATAGGGGAACATATCAAGTACATAATATTTGGGCTTTGAATGGTCAATTTCTACTTTATATGTTTGGTTTTCTTCCCAAACTTGTTGCCATTTTTTTTCAATTTCACGATGGTTGAACTCCGACATATACTAATTTTGAATGAGTGAATGCTTGAATGAGCGAATAAAATTCCTGCAAAAATACAATTTTCAAGCCGTAACCTTGTTATTTTGCAGCATTTAAAATCAAACCTTTTCAAAACTATGTCACGGAAAGTTATCATTACTTTGCTAATTATTTTTATAATAGCCTCATTATCAGTCTTTTATGCCATGTATAAAAGACAAGAATCTCCATTAGTTTTAATGACCGATTTTGGAGTGAATGATGGTGCAGTTGCCGCCATGAAAGGTGTGGCACTAAATTTAGCACCAACACTTACAATCCATGACCTTACACACGAAATTCCTGCATACAATATTTGGGAAGGTGCATTTCGCTTGCAACAAACTGCACCTTATTGGGCAGCAGGAACTGTTTTTGTTTGTGTCGTTGACCCAGGAGTTGGCACAGAACGAAAATCAATTATCTTGAAAACCAAAGCCAATCACTATTTTGTTGGGCCCGATAATGGACTTTTTACTTTGGTGGCAGAAAATGAAGGAATTGAAGAAATTCGTGAGATTTCAGCGGCAAATCGTTTGCCTAATTCTCAAAATTCTTATACTTTTTTTGGTAGAGATGTCTTTGCCTATTCGGGAGCAAAATTAGCTTCGGGAATGATTGAGTTTAAAGAAGTTGGCACACAAATAGCTAATAATCAGCTGGTTATGTTGCAATATCCAAAGCCAAAGTTTGAAAACGGAATAGTTTCAGGCGGAATTCCAGTTTTAGATATTCAGTATGGCAATGTTTGGACAAATATTGATGTCAAAACTGTATCAAACTTACAAATCAAAGTTGGCGATAAACTTACTATTAAAATCTTTGAAAAAGACAAATTGATTTATAAAGGAATAATGCCTTATCAAAATACTTTTGGAGATGTAAAAGAAGGGGAAAACCTTTGCTACATGAATAGTTTATTGAATCTTTCTTTGGGAATAAACATGGGAAGTTTCTCAGAAAAGTATAAAGTTTTTAGTGGAATTGACTGGCGAATTGAATTAAGAAGCGAAAAATAAGCAAACGAAAAAAGGGTGCATCAATTACGATACACCCTTCAATAAAATCAGAACTATTATTTCTTAGGCTTTGGAGCAAGAAATACAATCATTCGCTTACCTTCCAGTTTCAATTCACCCTCGGGTTTGCCGTATTCTTCCAATCCTGCAATAAAACGTTTCAATAATGTAATACCTTGGTCTTTGAAAACGATTTGTCTTCCTACAAAATGAACATAAGCTTTCACTTTTGCATTTTCTTTTAAGAATCCAATAGCGTGTTTTAGTTTAAAATCAAAATCATGGTCATCGGTCTGTGGACCGAATCTGATTTCTTTAATGACCGTTTTGGCAGCTTTGGCTTTTATTTCCTTCTGCTTTTTCTTTTGGTCATACTTAAACTTTGAGTAATCTACAACTCTACAAACTGGTGGTGTAGCCGTTGGAACAATCTCAACTAAGTCGAGGCTTTGTGCTTGTGCCATAGCGAGAGCTTGCATAGTATCAAAAATGCCTTGCTCTACATTATCGCCTACTAAACGAACCTGTGCAGCACGAATCCTTTGATTGATGCGATGTTCGTCTTCCTTCTGTACTGGTCTTCTGAAATTACGATTGAATGGTTGTTGTGCCATTTAACGAGTTTATGGTTGCTAATAAATTGAATTTTTACGAAAGTAGTTATTGTTTTCATTAAAACAAACACTTTTTTCGCTTTTATACTAAACTTCAAATAAAATAGTTTTATTTTACTTGAACTGTGGAATATTTTTATTGATTTCGGTCTTTGCATATTGAATAAATTCTTCAATTGTCATTGAACCTAAATCACCTTCTCCTTTTCTTCTGACAGAAACTCGTCCTTCTTCTTCTTCTTTTTCACCCACAATGAGCATCAAAGGGAGTTTATTAATTTCGGCATCACGTATTTTTCTGCCAATTTTTTCATCACGGTGGTCAACGAAACCTCTTATATCCTGTTCTTGTAATGTCAAGAAAAGTTCATTGGCATAATCTTCGTATTTTTCTGAGATTGGTAAAATTGCAATTTGGTCGGGAGAAAGCCAAAGCGGGAAATTCCCTGCGGTATTTTCTATCAAAATCGCAATGAAACGTTCCATCGAACCAAATGGGGCTCTATGAATCATCACGGGGCGATGTTTTTGATTGTCCGAACCGTTGTACTCTAATACAAATCTATCGGGTAACTGATAATCAACTTGAATAGTTCCCAATTGCCACTTGCGACCAATGGCATCTTTTACCATAAAGTCGAGTTTTGGACCATAAAAAGCTGCTTCGCCTAATTCTTCAACGGTTTTCAAACCTTTTTCGGCGGCAGCTCTTCTGATTGCATTTTCGGCAATATTCCAAGCCTCGTCAGTACCAAAATATTTTTCGGCTTTTTCAGGGTCTCTCAAAGAAACTTGTGCCGAAAAATCTTCAAAACCAAGCGATTTGAAGACATAAAGCACCAAATCTATTACTTTTTTGAACTCGTCTTCTACTTGCTCGGCCGTACAAAAAATATGAGCATCATCTTGGGTAAAGCCACGAACACGAGTTAAACCATGCAATTCTCCACTTTGTTCATAGCGATAAACTGTACCGAATTCTGCCAAACGCAAAGGCAAATCACGATAACTTCTTGGGCGTGAGGCATAAATTTCGCAGTGATGTGGGCAATTCATTGGTTTCAACATAAACTCCTCTCCTTCTTCTGGCGTGTGGATTGGCTGAAACGAATCTTTGCCATATTTTTCCCAATGACCAGAAGTAATATAGAGTTGTTTGCTACCAATATGTGGCGTAACCACTTGCTGATAACCTGCACGAACTTGTGCTTTTTTCAAGAAACTTTCGAGTCTTTCACGCAACATTGCACCTTTTGGCAACCAAAGTGGCAAGCCTTTTCCTACTTTTTCGGAGAAAGTGAAAAGGTCTAATTCTTGACCTAATTTACGGTGGTCACGGCGTTTAGCTTCTTCCAAAAGTGTTAAATATTCTTCTAATTCTTTTGCTTTCGGAAAAGTTACACCATAAATTCGGGTAAGCATTTTGTTGTTTTGGTCGCCTTTAAAATACGCTCCCGCCACATTCATGATTTTTGCAGCCTTGATAAATCCCGTATTTGGTATATGTGGTCCACGACATAAATCAGTAAAATTTCCTTGCTTATAAAAAGTAATCGAACCATCTTCCAAACCCGAAAGAAGGTCTAATTTATATTCATCACCTTTTTCTTCAAAATATTGAATGGCTTCGGCTTTGCTCATCGGAATTCTAACATAATCATTCTTCTGACGAGCTAATTCGAGCATTTTGTCTTCAATCTTCTTGAAATCATCACTCGAAATTGCCAAACCATTGGTATCTACATCATAATAAAAACCATTTTCGAGAGCTGGTCCAACCCAAAATTTTAGGTTTGGATACAAACATTCCAACGCCTCTGCCATTAAGTGAGCCGATGAATGCCAAAATGTTGATTTTCCGTCGGTATCATTCCACGTCAAAAGTTGTAGCGATGAGTCAGTTTCTATTGGCAAATTGGCATCTTGAATTTTGCCATTTATTTTTGCAGCCAATACATTTCTTGCCAAACCTTCGCTAATCGAAAGTGCAATTTCGTAACTCGAACTTCCTTTTGGATATTCTCTTTCGCTTCCGTCCGGTAATGTAATTTTAATCATTTGTTCACTAATTATAATTTTAATCTTCTTGTTGTATCTGTTTTAATATTTACTTTTTTCTTCGGAGCTATAACTGTAACTCTTGCGGTATCTAAAAGTCTCTTTGGGGCCTCCACAACTTGAATTGGTGCAGAAACAGGCACTTTTTTTCTAACAGGAATAGGCAATGGAGGCGTATAATCTCCAGTTGCCGAATTTATTTGAGTTGTAACTCTATTTAAAGCAATCACAGCATTTACATCATTCTCGTCTTTATCAATTGCAACTTTCAAAAACTCTTCAGCTTTAGTAAACTGACCCAATTGTTCTAAAGTTATTCCAATCAAAAAATTTAATTTTGGTAAATCTGCATTAACATCTAATGCTTTTTCGTAATATTCTAATGCTTTTGTATAATTTTTCCATCGAAAATAAATTATTGCTGCATTCAACATAGCACCTGTATTTTGTGCATCCAAATTAATTACTTTATCATAATAAAATAACGAACTATCTAACCTACCGAATTTTGCAAAAACAGCACCTCTATCAATATAAAATTCGGGATTTTTGGGAAATTGTCGAATTGCACTATTATTTACTGCCAATGCTGAATCATATAATTTCCTATTTTTCAGTATTTCAGTTAGAGAAGAATACCCAAATTTGAAGGATGGTTTCATGTCAATAGCTTTATTCATTTTAATAATAGCTGTTGTTGTATCACCTTTTCTGGCGGCTAAAGTACCTTGATAAAAATAGGCTTCTCCATCGTAGGGAGCTATTTGCAAAGATTTTGCCAAATATTGCTCTGCATTTTTGAAGTCGTTTCTTTGTTGCGACAAATCTCCCAAAAGTGTATAAAGTTCGGGCGTATCAACATTCAAAATCTCGGCACTTTGTGCAAAAATAAATGCTTCTTTATATTGCTTTAAATCTCTGAGTATCAATGATTTAACAAAAAGATATTTGCCAGTATTTTGCTTTAAACGGTCAGCACGATTGATATCTTCCAAAGCCCGTTGTAATTCTCCCATTTTTTGAAGAATTGCTGCTCTTTTGAAATAATTTTCAGCAACACTTGGACTGCTTCTAATTGCATCAGTTAAAGCTTCAATCGAAGCAATATTTTGAATACTTTCTGTCTGAAAAGGAGTAGGCGGAATTTTTGACCGCTCACGATTTCCTTGTCCGCAAGCAAATATGAGGGTAGTAATGATAAACAAGTAATATAAGTTATTTCTCTTTGGCATCGGTTTTACTGCACGAAAGATAAAAGTAAAATTTTTCGTGATTCATTTTTTTTACAAAAATCCGAATTTTTTCTCAGAATAAAAATGAAATTTTCTGAGTTCTGAATTCTGAGTTCTGAATTCTGAGTTTTTTAACTCTTGTTTTTTACATAAAATACTTATAGCCAACAATTTAACTATAAACAGGGTCATTTTAACAAGTAGAACGAAGTAAATCTATAAAAAACACAGAAAAAGCATCTTTATTAAAATAATTGAGTTTTTTTGAATAAATACCGTAAAAAAGCAAGAAGCTCACCGATTTTTCATCAGTGAACTTCTTGCTTTGAAAGAATCATTATTTATTTCTCGACAGCTTTTTTCATTAAATCCAAACCTTGTTGATTGGTATTTTCCATTTCTTTTACTGCACCAAATGCCCACAGAAAAAATGCATCAACTAAGCCCGATTGCAATTTAAAATCTTGGAGTACTTCAATTCCATTACGGGTTTCTTTAAAACTGTAATCAAAAGTTGGTTGAGCGGCGAAAGGCTTCTGAATATCACATTTCATGCCTATGAAATTTAATGAATCTATTTTAATAATTGTCTGGTGACCAACATCTTCGCCTTCATTTCCTACTCAGTGGTACGATGCTCCAACTGTTCCGTCAGTACCTTTTACTTCATACTTTTGGGTTGGGTCAACTGCCAAAAACGGCGACCATTTTGGGAAATTATTGAGATAACGTACCATATCGAAAACTTCTTTTTGCGAGCCTTTGATGGTTATGGTTTTTATGATTTGTAAGTTTTGTAATTTGCTGGCTTGGAACAATCCAAAGCCGATAAATGCAACTAAAACAATAGCGATTATTAATAAAATCTTTTTCATTTTTGTGGTTTTTTAGGTGTGTTAGAAATTAAACTCCGAATTGTGTCAAGTGGTGGTCTAAATGTTTACCCAAGAAAACATTCCATTCGCTACTGGTCATTACACCAAAACCTGGGTGGTCTTTACCATTAAAGTAATTTTCGCCAAGCTCAACTGTTTTATTTAAATAGTTTACTAACATTTGTTTTTCTTGAACAAAATCTTTTTCGGTTTTAATTTCCATTTCTGGTGCAGTAGAACTATTTTTTTTCAAAGGTTTTTCGTTTACTAAACCTCCTTTTACTAAATTTTTCAATATAAATCTTAAGAATCCGTTTGATTTTTTAAAATTTTCGTTGTGACCCATTTCAAAACTCACATTACAATGTGCCATCATTTGTGAGACATTCATTTTACCCCATTGTGCGGTAGTAGTTGGCGTTAATTGGTTGATTCTATTAACAAAAGTTTGAGAACCTGATTGCGAATATAAATTTGATAGTTGCATTTTTTTGATTGTTTTTATGTTGATTATTTTTTAAAATGAAGCCTAATCACCTTTTGAAAAGGCTTCACGATTGCATTTACATTGGTAAAATATTCCTTACCTCTACATTTCCGCCCATGAGCAAAATTGGACAGCCTTTGGCGATCTCTACGGCTTCTTGAATGCTATTTGCTCTAACTATCATATTCCCTCCTAAAGTTTGGTTTTCTGCAATCAAGATTCCTTCATTGACCGATTGGTGGGCTGAGATTTTCATGCCCTCAAAACCTAACTGGTGTGTACTTACCAATTTTTCTTGAATGGCGAGTCCACCAAAATAAGCACCCCATTGTTGGTGCATGAGTGATGTCTCTTCGGGAGATGGTTGGAAATTGAAATTAGGTTCGAATCTGAACAACAACATGAATTCTTTTGAGCTTTTCATTTTTGTAACATTAAATTGTGAATGATTAATTTGATGATACAAAGGTGCAGTTCAGCGAAGTAGTAAATCTTGCCATAGGACAAGAAAACGTTTTAAAGAGAAAAATTTTTCAACTTTCTATAAATCAATACATGAAGGAAAATAATGGTTGGCGGTGCAAAGGCAGGAATCAGACTAAATGGAAATTTGGCAAGCGTATCAACGCCCATTACACCAGTATCGATTGATATTTTGGTGAAAACATTGGCCAAAATTGCGGTCGTGATAATGTCTATAAATCCGAAGGTATTCCAAACAAAAATTAAGTTTTTTGTGTACTTTCTTTGTTTTTTTATGGCATTTACCACAAAAATGCTTGTGAATGCAGCAATTACATCGCCAAAACCAGCAATGAAGGCAAAGGATTTGGGCAGAGAATCGTATAAAGCCAAGAGGATAAATGTGCTGCCGATTAATCTAAAAATATGTAGTCCGATTAAGTCGTTTATTGAAGATTTTTCAAAAATTTGCTTTGAAATTGGAAGTTTGTCGATAATTCCAAATAAAAATAAAGCGTAAGGAAAGGTTGTAAATAATAAAATTTGGGGAGGAAGACTTGCTTCTTGGAAAAGTCCGTTTTTTCCTGCAATGAAGACATAGAAAAAATAACAAATAAAGAAGCATATAATGCAGCCAAAAACGAGGTTTTGCTTTTGATGCGGACTGTTTTTTCGGGCAAAAGTTGAAATCAGCATAATAGGAATGATTATGGCAAAGGCAAAAACCCAAGAAAGCCATTCGGGTGTAAAATAGTTTTTCATTTATTTTCTTTTGCAATTTCTTTTCTAATTCTACTAAGCGAAGTATCTGTAATACCCAAATAGGTTGCAATTTGTTTGAGCGGAACGTTCTGCACAATGGCTGGTTTTTCTTTGACCAAATTGAGGTATCGGTCTTTGGCGGGGTCGATAATCATAGAAGTTGTGTGATTTTTTAGTTCAAAAAAACTACTGACCAAACGAGTGCGACCGATTTCTCGGAATGCCTCAATATTGAAAAGTTTCATAAAATCCTCAAATGATATTTTCCATGCCACGCAGGGCGTAATGGCTTGAATATTCTCTCGAACTGGCTTTTTCAGAAAATAAGAATACCAATCAATGACAATATCTTTTGAGCCAAAAAACTTAGTTGTGATGTCGTTTCCCACTAAATCAATGGCAAACGAACGAGCAAAACCAGTTTCGAGAAAATAATAATAATTGCCGATGCTTCCCTCCCGAATCAAAAAATCGTTTTTGGCAAACTCAACTCTCTTATATTGTTGAAGTACCTTCTCAACTTCTTCAGGCTTGAAACTGGGTTCAGGGAAGATATTTTTTAAAAAAGTATTATCGGTCATATTTTTTTAATTGAATTAGTTTTTTTTGATTTAAGATGAATAAAAATATTACCAAAAACGTCCATAATGTTACGATTTTCGGCGAATCCTAAATCCAATCTTCATTCAAATACCCTGTCATCTACACTGAATTTAATACTCCGAGAATTGTGATTTTAATGACTATGAAACGTAAAATACAAATGAAAAGATACGCTTTTCGGAATGGGAAAAAGACAATAACAACAATAAGTATAAAAGCAGCAACCAAAGAAATGGTACGATTTTCATGAAAAATTGATTATAGAAAAGGTAAATTAATCGCCTCAACGAAAAGATAAAATATTGAATAACCTATCAAAACCCAAACTGGCAAAAATCATAGAAAATCCTAAAGTTTTTTTTTCTTTAGAATTACTCTTTTTAAACATACTTGCCCTCCAATATGCTATTGAAAAAGAAAGCACATAAGTAAATATCAGAAAGGCAAAAATTTGGCTGGATTTAGTTTCGTTTCATTTTGCAGCTAATGTAATATCTCTCTTGATTTTAATTCATTATTTATTTTCCTGACAATGAAGTAGCAAAAAATCATGTTCGGAATCAGTACATATATTAGTACTTTCAAACTGCCATAACCTGTTAGAAAAGTAATAACTGAAAAAACGATAATCATAATAAGAGAAACAATCATTACGGCTGATAGTACATTTTTACTTTTAAGTAACTCTTCATTGGTACTTTCTAATAGCTTTTTCATCTTCAATTCTTATTTTGAGAATCAATAATTAAACATGCTCTCATTGCAAACCCCTTGATTTTAACTCTTTATTTATCTCTTTAATAGAATTGAAGTTTATGAGAACAATCGGCATCAACGCTATTGGAACTGCAAGAACGCCCCAATTTTGGTCTCCATTGATAATATTAAAAAGATTTAACACTATCAAAACACTAAGCACACCGATTAGCATACCAGTGACAAATCGGGTGGTCTTTTTTCTTTTAAGTAATTCTTCGTTTGTTAGTTCTGTAAGTTTTTTGGTTTCCATTTTTGTGTTTGGTTAGTTAAAAAATTTTGTCAATATTGCATCAATCGAAAATCCGAATAGTAATCCTAGAAAAGTAAAAGTTAGCATCCCTAATTCTACTTTGGCACTCTGAACTTAGAATATATTTATAACTAAATTTGAGCATGAAAATATTTGATGAAAAAAAATTAATGAGTATCTGAAAGGCTTTGGAAGCTTATTTAAGTGTTATAAAACAGACAATATTGCC
>JANNDY010000040.1:0-16229 GCA_031378345.1 Emticicia sp.
GGCAATATTGTCTGTTTTATAACACTTAAATAAGCTTCCAAAGCCTTTCAGATACTCATTAATTTTTTTTCATCAAATATTTTCATGCTCAAATTTAGTTATAAATATATTCTAAGTTCAGAGTGCCAAAGTAGAATTAGAGCGATTTTGGAAAAATAATGACTCTTTAAATAGAGAAAAAATACAGAAAGTCTATGCCGATTATGACTTGGCCACCAAAGAATCAAAGATTCAGAAGTTAGAAAATCTGCAATTGATAAAAGAAGCCGAAAATAAAGCCAATGAGCTTGAATATCTCAGAACTTTGAGGTCAAAAAATGATTCGTTGGTTTTTCAAAAAAATGAAAAAGTTGCTTCTGAATATAAATTGATTTTGAAAGAATCAGAAATAAAAAAACTCGAAAATGATAAACTCCAATCGGAAGCTAATCGCCAAAAATTAATTCGTAACTTACTTATAGTCAGTCTTTTACTTGGTATGGGATTGATAGCGTATTTTTTTAAAAACAACCAAAAACTAAAAACAAAAAATCAAGAAATTGAAGAAGCATTACTAAAAGGTCAAACCATTGAACGCAAGCGAGTTGCTACCGAACTACACGACAATCTCTCGGCAAAAATCTCGGCTATTCGTTGGCGATTAGAAGCAATTATTCCGAATTTTAAGACCGAAAAAGAACAAAAAATTTATGATACGTCTATCTTAACGCTCGCCGAAATTTATACTGATGTTCGCCTCATCGCACATAATTTATTACCTGACGAACTCGAAACCAAAGGCTTAAAACCCGCATTAGAAAAGTTAGTCCTTGAACTAAATTCCCTTGGAAAAACACAATTTATCCCAATTATTTCGGAGACTTTAGATCGGTTTTCTAAGAAAGTAGAATACGAGATTTATAGCCTTACTCTCGAATTATCAAGTAATGTTTTGAAACACTCAAATGCTGAAAAATGCAATATTTCAATAAAAAAAGCTAATAATTTATTGTTTTTGAAAGTTTCCGACAACGGAATCGGTTTTAGCCCAAACAAAGATAAAAAAGGGATGGGTATTGATAACCTAAAATCAAGAGTAAGTTCGCTTCGAGGAAAAATACAATTTATAAACCAAGATGGATTAAGTGTAAATATCGAAGTTCCTGTATAATTCTTGCATGTGGCATTGCATCATGTCTTCGACTTGGCATTGACTAAATCAAACGATTTCTAATAGCAAACTTTACTAATCCAATTGAATTTTTAAGATTGAGTTTCTTCAAGATATTGTGCCGATGCGTTTCTACTGTAGCTGGACTCAAAAATAGTTTTTTAGCAATTTCATTCGTTGAAAGTTCTTGGGCGATTAGTATTATGATTTCAATTTCTCTTTCGCTCAAAATAGCTAATTCGTCTTTGATAGAATTTCCTACCAAATCTGCTATGTTTTTACTACGATTCAACAACTCAAAAACCACCGATTCGCTATAATATTTTTGTCCCGAAGCAATCGTTGTGATGGCTTTTTCGAGTTCGGCTTTGCCTGCTTTTTTCATTACATAGCCCGAAACTCCCGCTTGAAATGCCTCTTGAATCGTGTTGGCATCTTCCGAAACTGTCAATAACAAAACCTTCACCTTCGGAAATCGTTGCCGAATCTGATATGTCAATTCTATGCCATTCATTTCGGGCATATTATAATCCGACATTACCAAATCTATATTCTCATAAATTTCCAAGCCTTTCAATAATTCTTTGCCGTTCTCATAAGTGCCAACCACCTCATAATTGACAATACTCGAAAGCAGTATTTCAAGGCTATCTAAGATAAACTCGTGGTCGTCAGCAATCAAAATTCTCATTGGGTTCATCAATTCAATTACGCCACAATATAATGAATTTTTAGTGCTAAAAAACAACGAGTATTCTTACAAAAATAAATCTTGCTATCGTCATTTTGTCGATTCTCGCACAATCACTTGCAAATAACTCCACAAGTGCTGAAATTGCAGGAAAATTAAAGGCGAGAGGGCATTAACCGATTTTATGAGTGTAATAAAAAAATTAGCGAGCGACACAGCTCTTTATGGCATCAGTAGTATTGCAGGACGTTTCTTGAACTGGCTTTTGGTGGCAGTTCACACACGGGTTTTTCACCAACCCAAACTTCTTGCCGACAACAATCAACTTTATATTTATGTAATTTTGTTCAATATTCTATATACCTATGGCATGGAAACAGCGTTTTTTCGCTATGCCAACAAAAAAGAAAATCGACAAGAATATTATAATCTCATTTTGTCATATATCATTCTGACAAGCATTGTTTTCTCAACAATTCTCTACTTTTTTGCTTCGCCAATTATCAATCAAATGGGCTTTCCAGGAAAAGAAAGATTAATTGTTTGGTTTGCGATTATTTTGGCAACCGATGCCATTGCAGCGATTGCTTTTGTAAAATTAAGGGCAGAAAATCGAGCAAAACGCTTTGTTTTTATCCGTTTAGCAAATATTTTCATCAATATCGGGCTAAATGTTTTCTATTTGATGTTCTGCAAATATATCCACGAAGGGCTTTTTCTTGAAAGTTGGAAACCTTTTGCCGACTTTTTCTATAACCCAGCCATCGGACCTGATTATATAGTTTGGGCAAATTTCATTGCAAGTCTGATTACGATTTTGCTCCTTTGGCGAGAATTTGTTGACTTCAAATTCACCTTTGATTTCCAGAAATTTAAGCCAATTTTAGTTTATGCCTATCCTCTTCTCATCATGGGTTTGGCTGGGGCAATTAACCAAACTGCCGACCGATTGATGTTCCGAGAAATTCTCCCCGAAGGCTTTTATAATGGCTTAACTACCGACGATGCTTTCAGTATTTATGCCAATGTCTATAAACTTTCTATTTTCATGTTGCTCGTGGTGCAAGCCTATCGCTACGCTGCCGACCCATTCTTTTTCTCGAAAGCCGAAGACAAAAACTCGCCTTCGATGCTTGCTTTGGCTACCAAATGGTTTACGATTGCTTGTATTTTGATTTGGGTTGGCGTGAGTATCAACATAGATTTGATTAGCTTGATTTTAGGCAAAAATTACCGTTCGGCAATCTTAGTTGTACCTATTTTATTATTAGCAAATTTGTTCATTGGAGTTTATCAAAATATGTCAATGTGGTTCAAATTGAGTGATAAAACTCATTTTGGTACATATTTTACTATTTTCGGCATGGTTTTGACGGTTATTCTAAATATTATTTTGATTCCTCGCTTCGGCTATGTTGGCTGTGCCATTACTTTTGCATTTACCTCATTTGTGATGATGTTTTTGTGCTATTATTATGGTCAAAAATATTATCCGATTCCCTACGAACTCAAATCTGTTAGCCTTTATCTCATTGCTGCGGCAGTCTTGATTTTTGTTTCCTGGCAAATCAAAATCGCCAATCCTTATCTTTCTATTCCTTTCCATTTGGTACTGAGTTTATTGTTTTTATTTGTAATTATTATTTTGGAAAGAAAAAGTTTGGGTTTGAGCAAAAAATTGAGGTTTTGAGCAAAAATATAAATGCGAAATACCGAATACCGAAGAATCAATTGCCGAATTTATTCGGATACTTAGAGTTACCATCCTTTGATTATT
Source organism: Emticicia sp. (assembly GCA_031378345.1). Lineage (GTDB taxonomy): Bacteria > Bacteroidota > Bacteroidia > Cytophagales > Spirosomataceae > Emticicia. The sequence continues at coordinate 3,619 of JANNDY010000040.1, forward strand.
AAGCTACCGATTTTAATCGGTAAATCCTGAAATGAACACCGAATTTACAATCATAATTTTAGCCTTCAATGAGGAGCAACACCTGCCCCGCTTGCTTGAATCTATCAAGACACTCAATGCCCAAACCTATATTTTAGATTCGGGAAGTACCGACCGAACGCTCGAAATTGCGGCAAGCTATGGGGCAATAGTCAAATACAATAAGTTTGAAAATCACCCAAAACAATGGGATTTTGCCTTGAAAAACTGCCCAGTTGCTACGCCATGGACGATTGGACTTGATTCTGACCATATCGTGTTGCCCGAATTATTGGAAATTTTGAAAAATTTCAAAAATTCAACAACGCCTACTGATGTAAACGGAATTTTCTTCAATCGAAAAAATTATTTCAAAGGACGTTGGCTAAAACACGGCGGTTATTTTCCAAAATATTTGATGAAAATGTTTCGCACAGGCGTAGGCTTTTCAGATTTGAACGAAAACATGGACCACCGATTTGTGGCAGAAGGAAAAAACATTGTTTGGGACACAGGTTATTTGAAAGAAGAAAACCTAAAAGAAAACCGCATCAGTTTTTGGATTGAAAAACATAACCGTTACAGCGACCAAATGGCAAAAGAGGAAGTTGAACGAAAAAAGCAATTACGCAACCAAACCATCCAGCCAAAATTCTTTGGAAATCCTGACCAAAGAAGTGCTTTTTTGAAGAAAATTTGGTGGGGAATGCCGCTTTTTGTTCGTCCGTTTATCTATTTTTTTCATAGATATTTTATTCAATTAGGTTTTTTAGATGGTAAAGAAGGCTTGATTTTTCATTTCCTGCAAGCACTTTGGTTTAGATTTGTAGTTGATGTGAAGATTTTTGAAATAGAAAGTGAGGAGAAAACGCTTTAAAAAAATGAGCAAATCATCTATAAGTATTCTTGGCTGTGGGTGGCTTGGTTTGCCTCTTGGAAAATATTTTTCGGAGCGAGGTTTTATTGTAAAAGGTAGCTCTACAAAATCTGAGAAATTAGAAATTTTACAAGCCAACGGCATTCAGCCTTTTTTGCTTAAACTTAATCCACAATTGGAGTGTGCAAATGTGGATAACTTGCTAAATACCAATACTTTAATAATAAATATTCCTCCAAGAATCAGCCTTCAAAAAACTGATGCTCACGTAGAACAAATTTCAAATTTGCTTGAAAGTGTCAAAAATTCTTCCATAAAAAATATCATTTACATAAGTTCCACTTCTGTTTATCCCGAACTAAATCGTGAAGTTTTTGAGGACGATGTTGCCACACCCGAACAATCGGGAAGCCCAACAATGGTAAAAGCTGAGAATCTTTTGAAAGATTTTTGCAAAAATTTAAACCTTAATTTGATAGTCTTACGTTGCGGCGGACTGATGGGATACGACCGAATTCCAGCAAAATATTTTTCGGGTTGGAAAGGACTAACGACTGGCGACATTGCAATCAATTATGTACATCGTGATGATGTCATAAAAGTCATTGAAACCATTATTGATAAAGAAATTTGGAACGAAACCTTTAATATCGTTTCACCGATTCACCCAACAAGAAAAGAGATTTATACTAAAAACTGCGAAGAATTAGGCTTCGAAATGCCCGAATTTGTTGCACCTTTGGAGACTCAACCATATAAGATTATTAGTCCAAAAAAGTGGCTGGAGCAAGCAAAATACGCATTTATCTATGAAAATCCGCTTGATTATTATTACGAAAGGCGGTTTTTGTAAGCGACTATTTTGTTGCAATCTAAAACAATATTTTTCTAACTTTACTCGAATTTACCACAACTACATCTTTGAACCTCTTAAAGTCTTTGAGGTTATCAGTCAAAATATACGCACATTTTAATTTTTGACTGATAACATATTGAAATGAATCTTCAATATCTCTACTATCAAGTTCAATTCCTTTTTTGATGTCTGTATCTAAAAAATTGCCTACCGTGTATTTTTCCATGATACGTTTTAGCTCTTCCCTTATAGCATCGTCTTTAATTTTTGCTTTGTTAAGTGTCGAAACCACTTGAATAATAGAAAAACTTGCGATGTATAAATTAACTTTTGGCTTAGCCCTCAAATAAATCAAGGCATTGTAAGCGGTTCGACTGTTTTCCTTGCCTTCACTACGAAACAAAAAATCGTTGATTAAAATATTGGTATCAACATAGACCCGATAAGCAAAAGCGTTTTTCATTGGTGCAAAAATAGATGTTTGTATTTATCTGCTTCGCTTGTGTTTAGTAAATCTTTGTTTTGGCGAATCCACAAAGAAATAAAAGTATCGTTGAGGTCTGATAAAGATAAATTAGCTTTTTTTAGCATCAAATCTAACAAAGGTTTTGTTTCTTTATCTACTGTTATTACTTCGGTTACAGTCTGAGGTGCGTTCTTCTTCATATCATTGATTTTAATGGTACAAATAAAGTGTTTTTGAATAAAATAAGCAAAAAAGTGGTAAATTTTATGCTTGTAACTTGAATGCAGCAAATAATAGGCTATAATTTTGCGTTAACAACTTAATATTCTAAACACAAACTTATCATGAAAAAAATCTCAATTATTACAATTCTACTTTCAATCGTACATTTTTCTTGGATTGATTTGACACCTGTTCCAAAAAAACTTGAAAAGATTTTAGCTAATTACTGGGCGTATATTCCTTCTGGAAATAGCAAATTGGGTGAAAACATGCAAAATATTGAGGCTTTTTATATTTCAAAAACAGAAATAAGTAACCTTGAATATTTGAAATTTCTCAAAGATTTAAAAACTAAAAATTCTTCATCATATAACATTGCCCTTCCAGATACTACTGTTTGGAACATCGGAAGTCGTCCACAGAAAGCATTTGAAAACCAATATTTTCGCTATCCTGGATTTCAATATTATCCAGTTGTTGGCGTAAGTTTTGATGCCGCTGTACTTTATTGTAAATGGGTGGAAGACAAAATCAATGCACAATTGGGAACTACCGAAAAAGTGGAAGTTAGACTTCCAACTGAAGCAGAGTGGATAAGAGCCGCAAGAGGTGATAAACATACTTCTGTATTTCCTTGGGGCGGACCTAATTTGCAAAACAGAAAAGGGCATAATTTAGCAAATTACAAAAAAGATAAACCTAAAGGTTTTGAAGGACAAATTATCACGTCTGAAGTTATGATGTTTCCTCAAAATGAATTTGGCATTTATCAAATGAGTGGAAATGTAGCTGAAATGATAAGTGAACCACAAAAGGTAAAAGGTGGAAGTTGGAATTCGACAGCAAAATCCTTAGAAATTGATGCGTCTGAAAACATTAATTACCCAGCAAGCAATGTAGGTTTTCGACCAATATTGCTTGTAAAATAGTTATTTTCAATGCGAATGTCTATGACAAGCCCTTCTGTGAGCTTTCCAGTTTAGATAATAAGCAGCAGCCATAATCAAAGCTCCAGTTACATTGAAGAAGATTTCATATGCGTTTTTTGCAAAAAACAAACCTGTAAAATTAAAACACAAGGCTATTGAAAGCAATATAAGAGGCAATGAATCTCGGTGATTTCGGTAATCTTTTATCAACAAAAAAATTGCCAAAGCAGCACTCATTCCTATCAAATACATTTCAGATTTTTGACTTAAAAAACTTTCTCCCAAAAGTGGAAGTGCCGTTATCAAAAATGGCATCGCCAAGCAATGAATCGTGCAGAGAATCGAAAGCCAAATGCCAACTTTATTAAGTGTATGATAATGAGTGAATATTTTTCGCATAAAAACTAATGTAACAATGATGCAAAGGTACATATTAATGCAACATCATTGCAAATGATTTAGTTCTATTTTTAAATAAAAAAACAGATTGACTATTGCGAATCAATCTGTTTTCTATTTTTTCTCAAATCTCTTCTCTTGCTTCCCGAATCTTACTTTATTACCACATCGAAAGGCATTTTTGCTTGAATTTTATCTAAATTTTGAAGGTTTTTCAATTGTTTAACATAAGGAGCAAAATCACCCAAATACGCTTTCAGTTTTGCATCTTCTTGGTCATTTCCAAATTTCTCCATGATGGTTTCAAAACTTGATTTTTTGATTGGTAAATATTTTACTCGGTAATCGCCTTCTTTCAATTTTGCTTTTTTGGCAGCAATATTGATAGCAACATCCATTCCGCCTAAAACATCAACCAAACCATTGGCTTTTGCTTGCGTGCCTGTCCAAACCCTACCGCTGGCAAGCGATTTTAGTTTTTCGATGCTCATGTGTCGTCCTTTGGCGGCTTTCGAAGTGAAGTTTTCGTAGCCTTTATTCACGCCATTTTGAATCATGTTCTTCTCGGCATCATTCATGGTGCGAGTTGCCGATGGCGAATCTGCATATTTGTGCGACACCACGCCATCGAAGGTTACGCCTAATTTATCACTCATTAATCTTTCAACATTGAAAATTATGCCAAAAATACCAATTGAGCCTGTCAAAGTAGTTGGTTGAGCAACGATTGTATCACAGCCCATTGCCATAAAATAGCCTCCAGATGCAGCATAATCGCCCATTGAGGCAATAACTGGCTTTACTTTTTTGGTCAATTCTACTTCTCTCCACATTACGTCAGAAGCCAAAGCACTTCCACCACCGGAGTTGATTCGTAGCACAATTGCCTTGATTTTTGAGTCTTTACGAGCTTTTTGAAGTTCTTTTATGATTTTATCAGAACCAATATTTTCACCATCACCATTTCCAGAAACAATATCTCCTTCGCCCACAATGACAGCAATTCTGTTAGAATTATTGCCTTCTTTTACTATTTTATCGGCTTTCAAATATTTATTTAAGCCAATATATTCTATTTTTTTATCCTCTTTATTTCCTAAAGCTATTTGTAAAGCCTTTTCAAATTCGTCCCAATAACCAACATTTGAAATCAACTTATATTTTGCGGCATCGGCAGGTTCTTGAATCAAAGCATTGTTCAAAATATCATTCAACTCTGTCATCGGGATTTGGCGAGATTGGGCAATTTCACCATAAAAATTGTTTGCCATATCGCTAAGAAACGCCTGCGTTTGCTCACGATTAAAGGCACTCATTTTGTCAAGAATAAAAGGCTCAACAGCACTTTTATAATCACCAACTTTGAAGATTTCGGGTTTTACACCAATTTTCTCAAACAAGCCTTTCATAAAAGGATATTCGGCACTCAAACCATTGAAATCTAAGCCACCGTTGGGTGTGAGATAGCTTTTGTCGGCAACCGAGCAAAGATAAACTCCTCCTTCGGTCATGGTTTCGCCATAAGAATAGATAAATTTCTTTGATTTTTTGAAATCTAATAAATATTCTCTTACTTCTTTCAATGTTGCCAATCCGCCCATTGGATATTCGGCTTTCAAATATATCCCCTTAATATTTGGGTCAATTTTGGCATTGGCAAGAGCTTCTTTTATTTGTGGCAAGCTAATTTGCCCGGGACTATTTCCGCCAGACAAAAGTTCGGTAAAAGGGTCTTCTTCCGCAGCATTTTCTCTAATAATTTGATTCAAATCGAGTTTCAAAACTGAGTTTGAAGCAACGTAAGTTTTGGTGTCCGAACTCGACATTGCTGCACCAATTCCTATCAAAAGAAAAAAGCCAAGAATAGTAAAAAGGAAGATTCCGACAATCGTTGCAAGAACGTATTTCAAAAATTGTAACATATACGGTTATAAGTTTAGTATTATTTTCTACGTTACAAAATTATATGTATATACAGTAAATTCTTGTAATACTTGATAAATGGAGGGAAATAGTTATGAGTTATGAATTATGAGTTATGAGTAAACTCTGGCAGGGGTTTTGAACCCTGCCAGCGTTAGTCTTGCAAATCAAAAAAGAAATTTTTACACAATCTTTTGAATGATATTTCCTGTTGATTTTTCTTTCAAAATCAACTTTTTTCTGCCATCGGGCAGCAATTCATCTTTGATATGCCAATGGTCGGCATCATGCTCAATAAATGGTGAAGGTTCGCTTACATCGTTGCGTCCTCTCCAATCTTTGATAAGCACAGGCTCCCATTTTTTTGTTTTTGCAGATTTATAGCAAGCATCAATGACGGCATTCACGATGTAGCCATCATAAAAACTTTCCATCGGTTGTGTGCCGTTGTCCATGCTATCAAACATATCGGTAAACATGTGTGAATAGCCAAGCGAGTTAACTTCATCGCCCACAGGAAACAACCAACCAGAAGCCGTTTCGGCTTTTTCGGCGACATAATTGCCTTCTGTGGCTGCCGTAAACATCTCAAAACCTGTTCGCATAAAATGGTCAGTACGAATTACGCCTTCAGTTCCAGAAACTTCATCACGCAAATCCATGCCCCCACGAAACGACCAACTGACCTCAAACTGAGCAATCGCTCCACTGGCATATTTCACTAAAGCAATAGCATTATCTTCTGCCTCGATGGGTTTTACTTGGGTAGCCGCCCAGCACATCACCTCAACTGGACGAATGTCTTTTCCAATGTAATTTCGAGCAATTTCGATGCAATGACAACCCAAATCTACAATTGCTCCGCCACCCGCTTTCTTCAAATCCCAAAACCAACTCGAATGTGGACCAGGATGTGCCTCACGAGACCTTGCCCAAGTTACCCGACCAATTACACCATTTTTTACTGACTGCAAAGCGTGCAAAGTTTTGGGGGTATATGCCAAATCTTCCAAATAACCATTAAAAATGCCTGCATTTTCGGTCATTTCTAAAATTTTTTTTGCTTCTGCACCTGTTCGAGCAAGGGGTTTGGTACAAAGCACATTTTTCTTGTGTTTGCAACAAAGCTTTATTGCTTCAAAATGCAGGTCATTTGGCAAACCAACAATGACCGTATTTACGTTTGGGTCGCTGATTGCAGCCTCCATACTTGTCGTAAATTTTGGAATATTCCACTCATCGGCAAAGGCTTTTCCACGCTCTTCGCTTCTCGAATATACCACTTGCACACGGTCGGGGCGACGGTGTTCGTGGAGAGATTTTGTATAAAACCAGCCTATCAGACCAGTACCAAGCATAGCAATTTTGTGGGGCTTACTCATTGATTATCAATGGTTTAGGAGTTTTTGTTGAATAAATTTAAAAGCAATATACAAAAGAAAAAAATATTTTTTCAAAAAATAATTACAATCAATTCCTCAAATTTCATAAAAAGAGAAATTAACAATTATTGAAAATAATTAAACCATTCTTATAATTTTGAATCAAATAGATTAAAAATAATGTTTTTTTAGCATGAAAAACCCTTTGAAATTATCCTTTATTCTATCAATTTCACTGACATTATTTTGCTGTCAATTTCGAGATAAAATTGGCACTCTACCTATTTTTAGGTTCGAAAAGTCATTGACAGTTGATGGTTTGAGCAGAACTTATATAATCAATTTGCCACCAAATTATTACGAAAATAGTAATTTGCCTTTAGTCTTAGCCTTTCACGGTGGCGGAGGAAGTGCCGCCCAATGCGAAAGTGCTTATGATTTGACTCAAAAAGCCAATAGTGAAAACTTTGTCATTGTTTATCCTGATGGTGTGCAAAGCGATGGATTGCTGAAAGCAAGAACTTGGAATGCTGGTACTTGTTGTGACTATGCCTTTGAAAAAAACATTGATGATGTTCATTTCATTAGCGTACTAATTGATGATTTATTAAAGAATTATAAGATAAATCCCAAGAAAGTGTATGCAACTGGAATGTCGAACGGTGCAATACTTTCATATAGATTAGCTTGTGAAATCCCTAATAAAATTACTGCAATTGCAGCAGTCAGTGGACCAATGTCTTTAAAGCAAGAATGTATATCTGCAAAACCAATTCCAATCTTACATTTTCATTCAGTTCTTGATAAAAATGTACCTGTCAATGGCGGAACAGGCATTGGTGGAAATACTTTTCCTGCCGTTACAACAGGTTTAACTACTTGGAGTAAACTAAACGAATGTAAGACTTTAGCAAAAGTCATTCAAGATGATTCAAAGTATAAACTCACGCAATGGCTTGATTGTAAAAATAATGCTGTCATTACTTATTATCTGACCAAAGATGGCGGTCATTCGTGGCCCGGAAGTATAAGAAGTCGTGTAGGTGCAGATGAGCCTTCAACTGTTATTAAAGCAAATGATTTAATTTTTGATTTCTTCAAACAGTTTTAATCAATTTGAAGATTTGTCAATTTGAAGACAGTTCGCCGTAGCAATTTGAAAATGTTCAATATCGAATTCATTTCCAAATCTTCAAATTCTCTAATTTTCAAATTCTTTACCTTCCCCCAGGAGGGCAATTTTGTTTGAGATAATTAGTAAAAAGCGTATTCAAGTGCTTTCGAGTACCTTCACCTTCATAAATGCCATGACTACGGTTGGGGTAAGGCATAAACTGAAACTGCCGATTGTGCTTAATAAGTTCATTTACAAGCATTTCGGCATTCTGATAATGCACATTATCATCACCAGTTCCATGAATATACAATAAATTTCCTCTCAGATTTTTGGCATAAGTAATGGGCGAACCATTCACAAAATCTTCGCGATTTTCTTGCGGAAGCCCCATGTAGCGTTCCTGATAAATATTATCGTAGCAAAGTTGATTGCCCACAGCCGCTACTGAAATACCCGTTTGAAAATATTGCGGATACTGAAAAAGCAAATTTAATGTTGCCGACCCTCCCCCACTCCAACCATGCACCGCAACACGTGAACTATCGACATATTTCCATTCTCTGATTTTTTTGACAGCCATTGCTTGGTCACGAATATTAACTATACCTACTTTTCTATAAATAGATTTTCTCCAAGCACGCCCACGGGGCAAAGGCGTTCCACGGTTATCAAGCGAAGCATAGATATAGCCATCTTTTGCCATATCACCCACATAAAGTCCATTATTTCCTGTACCATAAGTATCCAAAACAGTAGCCGCCGCTGGTTCGCTATAAACATTGAAAACAATCGGATAACGTTTTGTAGAATCAAAATTGGTAGGTTTTACCATCCAACCTTCAATGTCAATGCCATCTTCGGTTTTTAGTTTGAAAAACTCTACTCGTTTATTTAGTTTCAAGGTAGCTAATTTCGTCAAAATGCTCTCTTTTTCCGTCAATGGCGAATGGTCAGCTAAATTTATCCACTCAGTCATTGGTGGAATATTGGCACTCGAAAACGAATGTCGGGCAAATTTTCCATTGGGCGAAAGCGTATAATTATTCGTACCCGCAGGAGCATTTTCGGCTACTGCTTGCATCGGCGAAGTTCCATCTAATTTGATGCGATACAAATAATTTTGAAGGGCGTTTTGTGGCGAACCCGTAAAATAAACATAGCCATTGGCTTCATCAATCAAGGGAATATTTACGATATCATAATCGCCTTTGGTCAAGAGCGTTTCTTTGCCGTTCAAATCCATTTTGTAAATATGTCGCCAACCGTCTTTTTCACTCACCCACAAAAATTCTTTGCCGCCATTGAGCCATTCCCAACCATCTGGGCTATCTGCCCAACGCTCTTTTGTATCAATCCAAGCCTCATCGTTTTCGGTCTGAATTACCTTAGTTTTGCCCGTAAGTGCTTGACAAACAATGATTTTACTTTGATTTTGCTTACGATTGAGCTGCTGAATAATAATTTCGTTGGTATTCGGAATCCACTCCATGCGTGGCACGTAAGTTTGCTGCGGGTCGCCTTCAATCTGCATCTGCATGGTTTTTCCAGTAGCAATATTGGCAACTAAAATCTTATACGGCGATGGACTTTCACCAACTTTTGGATACTCAACTGGCACATTATACGAATATACAGAATCTGTATTATTGACCATCAAAAAATCTCTGATTTTGGTCGCATCAATCTGCCAAAAGGCAATGCTCTTTCCATCAGGACTCCATCTAAAACCATCTCTACAAGCAAATTCTTCTTCATAAACCCAGTCGAACGTACCATTAATCATGCGACGAGTGCCATTGTTAGTCAATGCTTTGATTTTGTGAGAAACAAGGTCTTCTACAAATACATTATGCTCGCTCACGTAGGCAACTTTTGAAGCATCGGGCGAAAACTTGGCAAACATCAACGAAGAAACTGGTTTTCCTTGCCCCAACTGAAACAAAGCATTGGTTTTAAGGTCTAAAAGCCAATAATCACCACGAGTTTCGTACCGCCAAACTTTCTGAGAATTGGTATAAATCAATAATTTTGAGCCATCATCGCTGAAAGTATAACTGCGAACAGCCAAAGATTTTTCTGCACCTTTGGGCGTTAGTTGCGTTTTTGTTACTAACACAGTTTTTTGCTGACTTGGCAAAGCGATTGACACAATTTCATTGTTTTCAATTCGGCTATAAGCATTGCCGTCTTTGCTCCATTTGATTTGTTGGGCCTTTGCAAAACTCAAAAATAGCCCAAAAGCGAGCATTAAAAGGATTTTGTTTTTCATGTTTTAGATTGAGATGAAGTTTAGTAATGTGATAAGGAATTATTTAGAGAAATTTTGTAAGAATTTCTTCTGAAACAAATTTATCTATAAAATCACAAGCTCCATGATTATCATTTGATATATTTGGCATAACAATACCCTTTTGATATCTATTAATTTTTGAAATATCACTTGAACTTTGCAGATTAAAAGCTTTGACATTAAGAATTGTAGCAAATTTATTATTTTTATAGCCTTCTAAGATAATAGGAACCTCTTTTTCATGAATAAATGTTTTAAATGACTGCATATAATCTGGACTTAGGATTATCACATAGCCACTTGCTTCATTAAACTCTCTATTGATTTCATTATCCCAGGCTTCTCTACTACTTAAACGCTCATCATACCAATAGTCAATTTTCTGAGCATCTAAATATTTTACTAATAGCTTTACTTCATCTAAATCTTCTTTAGCATAAGATATAACTAATTTCCCTTTTCTCTGGCTATTTAAGCCTCCTATATTTATTTTTTGTTCTACATCAGTAAGACCATCTAAATCTCTTTCTGTTTTAGCCACATCAACCGTAACGGTTTCTCCTTCAATCAATGTCCACAAATTTTTATGATAATCTCCATGTACAATTATTGATTCTTTAATAATTTCTAACCAATCTACAATACCTTCATCTATCGTTATTTGAAGATAATTATCTTCAAAATTAGCCTCAATCAAAAAGCCATCGAAGTTTTGTTCATTTAAATATATCAAAATACCATTTCTCCAAACAAAATTATGTTGAGTTTTGCAGCCATATTTACTTATAAATGTATGAAGTGGGTAAAAAGGAAGAAAGTCAAAATACTTTTTCCAAATTTGCTTTTTAGTATTTTTTAGCTCCCATAAACGAACTACATCGGTCTTTTGTGAAGGTAAAAACTCTGGAAATATATAAAAAGTATCAAGATTGTCACTATCGGCAGGGTTAGATTTGATAGAAAAACACATACTACAACTTTTTATGAATCTCAAAAACATCCATTTTTCATCAATCGTATATTTGTCATCTAAACTATCAAAATCTTCAAATAAAGTTCTTACCATGCACTTCCCATTAGAATGCTCCCGCATTTCCAGATAGAATTTACTTTCTCTATCAAAAACCTTATAAATAGCCTTTAAAGCCCATATTTGATCAATAATAATTGTATTTTCAAGGTCTTCTTTATAATAAACGGTCCCCGTATTGTGTAGATATTTAAGTAAATCATCAATACCCTCTTCCAATACCTTCTCGTTCAAACAAATCTCTTTAAAACGCTCTTTGGTGATTGCTTTTTCTTGTATTAAAACATTTTCACAATATTCTCTAACCTTTTCCCAATAATATGGGACTTCCAGCCCATAAATATTGAGTTGCCTCGCTTCCTCCAATATCTGAGCTTTTAATGAAGCAATATTTTTATTTTTCAGTGCACTAACTTTGTAAACTGGGTATTTATCATAAAGATACCTTAATCGTAGTGGAAATTCAGGTACTGCTTCTAACTTATTTTGCACAACGATAATACTACTCTCGGGACTCAGTTCTTCTATTCTGCTTATGTAAAAAGGTAAATTTATATTTCTAACTTTTTCGTCTGCTTTTAATCTATCTGGGGATACAGAAATACTCTCAGTTTCAGAATCAAATACCACTAATTGAACTGATGGTGACATCATAAAAATCCGATGAGTTCCGTAATATATCTCTTGCCCACCCAAATCCCAAACTTGCAGTTTTACTGGATTTCTTCTATCCTCAGAGTCAAGATACTCTAATGAAATTGCATGAGTAGATTTTATTTGAGCATCAAAAGGTAAACCTTTCAATGCTCGTAATATACTACTCTTACCAACTATACTATTACCAACAAGTAAAAGCTTTATATTTCTATTTATTTCAGTTTTTCTTTCTAATTCTGTACTGTACCCCAATTTTAGGACACGGTTTATAAGTGAAAACTTATTACCTTTATCTTAAAATAATACAAAAATGGGAAAGAAAACAAGGCGAAATTACGATGAGAATTTCAAAACAAAAGTAGTAATTGAAGCATTAAAAGAACAAAAGACATTAGCTCAATTAAGTAGTGAATTTGAACTTCATGCTACTCAAATTACCGACTGG
>JANNDY010000043.1:0-54083 GCA_031378345.1 Emticicia sp.
TTTTTACAATCTTTATGGCTATGGTCACCAATCATACTTTCCATTTTTTCTCTTGGAGTAGGCATATTAATTATTGTTTAATGGTTTGAAATAAGACATTACAAAGTTAAATAAAGTATTTATAGTTTAAAAATTTCCAACTAATAATTATACGCACTCGTACAACTATAATCGGTTGATTATAAGTTAGTTATAAAACTCAGATTTTGAGTTACTAAATACAATTATATTGAAAATATTTTTCAATTCCAATAATTCATCTGTTTTTATTAATTTTTTGTGAATTTGTCCAATCATAAATGACTAATAATCAGTATATTAAGGTTTAGTTTTTTGTATTTACGAAAATATTTTTTTAAATCAAAATATTTCTTAACTTTGTCAAGCTGTAAGTTACTGATAATCAATTGTTTAACGCTTGTGAAACTAAGTCTAAAACCCCGAAAAGTTACTGCCGCATGGAGCATCGAAGGTCATACAGGTTTTTTTGTGGGTGAAGACAAAAAAATGTATAATATTGCTACACGCCGAGAAATCAGAATGGTGCTAAATGGATATACCAAAGGCTATTACCTCAATCGCAAATTTTATAGCCTCACTCGCCTTCGTCCCTTACTTAGAAAAATTGATGTTTAATTTATCAAACGGACTCGTAACTCGTTTCAAAGCTTCACTCTTTACATGAGTATATCGCATCGTAGTTTTGATGTCGGCATGCCCCAATAATTCTTGAATATACCTAATATCTACCCCTGCTTCAAGCAAATGTGTAGCAAAACTATGCCTCAAAGTATGAATTGTTGCTTTTTTTTTGATTTTACAATTTTTCACAACCCCCGAAAACACGTCTTGAATAGTTCTATTGCTCACAGGTTCATAATCAAACTCATTTTCGAATAAATATTCTTTAGGTTTGTAAACCTTGTAATATTCTCGCAATAAGTCCAAAATCTTATCTGAAAGCAGCACATACCTGTCTTTTTTTCCTTTCCCGTTTTTGATAAAAATAGTTTTGTCTTTGCTTTTGATATGGCAAATTTTCAAATTTGATGCTTCCGAAAGTCGAATTCCTGTCGAATAAATCAAACTAAAAATGGTTTTATATTTTTGATTGGTAGTTTTTTGTAAAATTTTTTCAACTTCTTCGATACTCAAAACTTCGGGTAATTGTTGTACTTGAAGTATTTTTGGAACAGAAAAAAGTGTTTTGTTTTGATACCCCAACATATTCTCACGGAAATATTTAATGGCATTTATCACCACATTCAGCGAAGACCCACTCATTTTTCTTTTATTAACCAAATAGGCAAGATAGCTTTCAAATTGAGCTGTCGAAATGTCCTTCAATTCGTTTGGACTAAAATAATGTATCATTTTTATTAGCTGACTTCGATAATTAGTTATCGTTTTGTAGCTATAATTTCGAACTTGCATGTTTTGTGTCAATGCAATTATAATCGGGTGTTTATAATCTTCACGAAGTGTTGGAGCATTCGAATATGGTTTTTTGAATCTTGCAATATATTTATTAATTTCTTCGGGAGTCGCTTCTGGTTTATATTGGAAAATGATTTCTTTAGAAAATTTGCAATTTTCTTTTCCAAAAAGATTGCCCAAAAGCACTACATTATGACGAGTATTGTCCACCACCCAACACTTGCGAGAGCGACTCCAACGACGATTGGGTATTTGAGAAACTATTGAATTTGAATTTATGTCACTAAATTGGACAAGAAGTAAGTCAGTATCTCGCTTGTCAATGTAAATATTTACCATTTTTATTATTGCGGTTTGGTAATGCTAATTTAAGTAAAAAAAACTATAAATAAAGTCGTCAGCAACAAAAAAACTTGCACGCAATAGCTTTTTCCCCTAATTTTGTACTTTAGAAAGCTACCATGACCGAACAAATCCTTATTCTTGATTTTGGCTCACAGTTTACACAACTGATTGCACGCCGTGTACGAGAACTCAATGTGTATTGCGAAATACATCCATACAATAAAATCCCCGAAATTACGTCCGATATTAAAGGAATAATCCTTTCAGGAAGTCCGTGTTCTGTGCGAGATGCTGATGCTCCGATGGTAAAATGGCAAGAATTTCCCACTGAAACTCCTGTTTTGGGCGTTTGTTATGGAGCTCAAATGATGGCACAAACGGGTGGGGGAGAAGTACTACCTTCAAATATTAGAGAATATGGACGAACCATTTTGAACAAAGTGGACAACCGTTTTGCACTTTTCAAAGGTGTCGAAGATAATACCCAAGTTTGGATGTCGCACAGCGATACCATTGCAAGCCCACCAGTCAATGCCGATATTATAGCCTCGACTGACACCGTAAAAGTAGCAGCTTTCAAATTGAAAAATGAGCCTGTTTATGGCATACAATTTCACCCAGAAGTTACGCACACGGCTGCAGGAAAGACGATTTTGAAGAATTTTGTAGTAGATATTTGTGAATGTTCACAAAGCTGGACACCCGATTCTTTTGCCGAGGTAAGCATTCAAGAATTGAAAGATAAATTGGGTGATGATAAAGTAATTATGGGACTTTCGGGCGGTGTAGATTCGTCCGTAGCAGCCACTTTGATTCATCATGCCATTGGCAAAAGCCTCTTTTGTATTTTTGTTGATAATGGACTTTTACGAAAAAATGAATTTAATGAGGTTTTGGAATCTTACAAAGGTTTAGGGCTAAACGTAAAAGGTGTAGATGCGAAAGAGCAATTTTATAGTGCATTAAAAGGTTTGACCGAACCCGAAGAAAAACGTAAGGCAATTGGCAAAACTTTTATTGAAGTTTTTGATGTAGAATCTCATAAAATTGAAGGTGCAAAATGGCTCGGGCAAGGTACAATTTACCCCGATGTCATTGAATCAGTTTCGGTGAAAGGTCCTTCGGCAACCATAAAATCGCATCATAATGTAGGGGGATTGCCCGATTTTATGAAATTGCAAGTAGTTGAGCCACTAAGATTATTGTTCAAAGATGGTGTGCGTGAGGTAGGAAAAGCATTAAATATTCCACAAAATATTTTGGGACGCCATCCTTTTCCGGGGCCGGGTTTGGGTATAAGAATTTTGGGTGATGTTACGCCAGAAAAAGTGCAAATTTTGCAAGAAGTAGATGCCATTTTTATCAATGGTTTGAAGTCTTATGGACTTTACGACAAAGTTTGGCAAGCAGGAAGTATGCTTTTACCTATCCAAAGTGTAGGGGTAATGGGCGATGAACGAACTTATGAGCGAGTAGTGGCTTTGCGTGCTGTTACAAGTATTGATGGCATGACAGCAGATTGGGCTCATTTGCCTTATGAGTTTTTGGCAGATATTTCCAACGAAATTATTAATAAAGTGAAGGGTGTTAATCGTGTAGTTTATGACATTAGTTCAAAACCACCAGCAACGATTGAGTGGGAATAGGGGGAAGAATGTGGAATGTAAAATGACGAATGTAGAATGACTAATGTAGAATGACTAATGTAGCGGGCGGCGTTCCGCAATGACGAATGTAGAATATTGAAAAAAGCCTCTTTGAAATTTATTTCAAAGAGGCTTTTTTCAACTCAGAACTCAGAACTCAGTTCGCATTTATATCTGTTAGTATAAGTTTGTCTTTTTTTGTAGCAGGGGCAATTTTATCTGACATGCCAAACTCCTCTTTCTTTAATTTTAGTCTTCTCATTTCAAGCCAACTTCCAACCAAAAAATAGCAACCTAATAATCCAAGAATTACAAAACAAAGTTGTGTATTACTTAAAAAACCTCTCGCAAAATAAGTTAATGCTGTCAACGCAATTGTAACAAAATAGAGAATAAATGATGCTTGTATGTGAGATAAATTATTATCAATCAATAAATGATGCATGTGCAGTCGGTCGGCTTTGAAAGGTGATTTGCCTCTTAAAATACGAATGCCAAAAACCCTAATTGTATCAAAAATTGGAATGACTAAAATAACAATTGCAATTACAGGAGCCGAAACAAATGCCAAATCAGATTTCCAGTCGTGCGTAACATTGAAATGTATAAATTTTACCGCAAGAACTGTAATTAGGTAGCCAATAATAAGCGAACCAGTATCTCCCATGAATATTTTTTGAGTTTGAGAGAAATTATACCTCAAGAAACCAATAAGTGAGCCAGCCAAACAAAGTGCCAAGCAAGCCAATGAATAATGATGATTAACCAAAAACCATAAACCAAATCCTGTGCTGGCAATCATTGCGATTCCTCCAGCCAAGCCATCAATACCATCAATCAGGTTAAAGGCATTAATCATGGCAACAAAAATAAAAATTGTCAATAATATACTGAGAATATAAGGAATTTGGCTAATTCCAAAAATTCCAAATAAATCTGAAATTCTTAAATCACTTCCAAAAACAACAATTGCAGAGGCTATAATTTGTACGAGAATCTTTTTTGTAGGCGAGAGTGCATACAAATCATCTTTTACTCCAAGAAAAAATAGGATAACTGTTCCAGCAAAAACTTTATGAATTAATATTCCTTCATCATTAAAATTCCAAATCATGTAGCCAATAAGAATGCCAGCAAAAATTGCCACACCGCCAAATGTAGGTGTGGGCGTTTTGTGCGAACTTCGTTTGACAGGATTATCCATCAAGCCACGTAACCCACTGATATTAATAATTACAGGAATTGAACGCAAGTTTATAATCATTGCAACAATTGCTGAAATTAATATTTGGATATTTTTGTCTGGTATAAGTGATTCAAATGTAGGAAACATTAGAATGATTTTTTATTTTTGGTAATTACTTTAATACAAAATAAATACTTTTTTCAATAGTAAAAGTATAAAAATCAAAACTTTTTATCAAATAATTTATCCAACGGTAATATCTCGTTCACGGATTCGAATAGCAGGATTACCTTGATAAATAGTATAGGGTTCAAGATTTTTGGTTGCAACTGAATTAACAGTTAAAATTGAATGTGAAAAGCAGGTTACACCTCCACAAACTACTGCTTTTGCACCAATCCACACGCCTTCTTCTATTATTAAATCCTTTATCATTAAATCAAAGGTTGATTTGGTATAATTATGATTTCCCGAAAGTAACATTGCTCCTTGTGAAAGACAAGCATTTGCACCTATTTTTACAAGTCCAAGATTATCAATCCAGAGTCCTTCACCGAGCCAAACCTCATCACCGACTTCCAAATTCCAAGGATATTTGATATTGACTTGGTGCTTTATCATCACATTTTTGCCAATTTTTGCTCCAAAAAGCCTTAAAATCCTCCTTTTTAATGCTACTGGAATTAATAAATAAGAATTTAAGAAAATACTATTTGTTAAAAACCAAAGCACAGAAATAAAAAATCCTCTTGTTAAATCTGATTTTTTGTACCAATCATTATTGTATTTTGATAAATCGGTTTTGTTCATTGAGAATGAAATTTGATTAAAAGGTTACAAAAAGCGTGCTAAGACTTTGGAGTTCTGAATTCTGAGTTAAAAATAAGTTTGTTTCAGCAAGTATAAGAAAATTTGAGTCAACTAACTCAGAATCGCACGGGCGACACCATCAGCATTCAGAACTCAGAATTTTTTTCACTCATTGAGTTTCGCAATCAACATACTACTTTTTTGACGACCTTCTTCGAGGCGGTCTGATAAATAATGTTTTGTTGCTTCAAAATGTTTACGATAGCTTTCTTTGTCGCCCATTTCTACAATATTTGCCCATTCATGCACAGCCGTATGAAAAGCCAAATCTTCTCCACGAATACTTTTATCAAACAAAGCGGCTTTGATGGTTTCTTCTAATAAATCTTCGTTGAGGAATAAATATTCAGCCATTCCAACTCTCAATTTGAACGGTGGTGTTTGACAAATTAAACTTTTGTAGGGATTTGTGCCTAATTTGTGCCAAGTGTCCACCATCGCCAATAAACTCAAATGCGAATTTGGTTTGTGGCCAATGTCTTGGCTCAAACTAAATTCATTCATAATTTTATCATCGAGCATCAATGTGCCATTTTTATCTTTGAAAACATGGTCACGGGCAGCATAAATTCGTTTTCGTAATTTTTTTTGATTTTCTTCAATCATCAACTCAAATAGTTCGCTTTCTGCCTTTGCATAGCTTCTGACATCTTTTTTTGCGTAAGGATTTTGTAAGGCAAGACCAGAATAGACATGAAATTTATAACTATATATACGTAGTGTCATCAAAAGTTTGACATTATCTAATCCATTTGGATGAATAGTATTTGCCCAGGGATATACTTTTCGGTGCATAAATGCTGTGCCAATGCTTTCAAAACCAACGTGTGTAACAGCTTGAATATCTGCCATCATGCGGTCATGTGCATGATAATCTTCTAATTGTTGAATAGTTGAGCCTATGTGAGTGAAGATTTTTATTGTTTCATCAAAGGCAATATTGCTTGCTCGATGATTTATCAAAACCATTGTTTGCCCGACAGGATTTACCGAAGGACCAAAAAGCGGGTGGCAAGTTATGATTTGAGCATCTTTAGGCAAATATTTTTCAAATGCCTCAATTTCAGGTGTTTTTACAGAAGTTTGTCCTGCTACAATTGCTCCATATTTTGTTGATGGGCCGCATTGAGCCACAACCTTTTCGATGTTTTCAGCTTCTACTGAATATAAAATAAAATCACATATTCGAGATACTGCAATGCCGTCAGCTAAGATTTTTATTCCAAAACGATTTAATTTTTTCTCTAAAATTTCCCTATTTTGTTGTAAATCACAACCATAGACATCAAAACCAGCATCTGCCCATAGTTGAGCAAACATTTTCCCCATATCTCCTAAACCGATGATTCCTATTTTCATTAATACAATGAGTGATTGAGAGAATTATTTCAAAATTCATTACGAGCAAACTCTCGTTTTTGAAAAAAATAAGTTTGCAAACTTAACATAAAATCGCTCACACTCTTTTTTTTTCAATTTGGGAGGTTTTAGAAAATAACAGGATTACAAAATTATCTTTTGTAATCCCGTCAAAATAAAACAATTTCTAATCAAAACTATTTGCCTGAAATACCATATTTCTCCACATATTTTTTATTCAAACGCTTTTGTTTATCATCCAAATCTATCTTTTTTCCACGAATAAAAGCATACTCAACTTTGTTGGTTCGCATATCCAAAATATCACCTGCCGAAATAGCAATTGTTGCATGTTTACCAACCTCAAGTGTTCCAACTTGTTTGTCAATGCCCAAAATTTTAGCATTATTTGAAGTAATCATTTTCAAGGCATCTTCTTTATCCATACCAAAAGCAGCGGCATTTCCTGCCACAAATGGAAGGTTTCTTGTACGCCATGAAGACTCAGTATAAAACATACCAGTGAGTATTCCTGCTTTCATTAATTTTGCAGGCAGTTTATATGCTTGCCAAACATCCTCATCGGTCGTATTTGGCAAACGATGTGTAGGAGCAACGATAATTGGAATATTGTTTTCTTTGAGAAAATCAATGGCTAAATCTGCTTCTTCACCGCCAACAATTACAATTTTTTTAACTTTATATTGTTGGGCTAATCTTACAGATTCGATTATTTCTTTGCCATAATTTGTACTGATAAAAAGTTGCTTCGATCCATCGAAAAGCCCTCTCATTGCTTCCATTTTGGCATTTTTAGGGTTTGGATTTGCCATTTCTGAATAGGCAAGAGCATCAGCAAAAAACTTGTGAAGTTCATTTTTTTGCTCAATATACTTGTCATTTTTCTTAATAGTAAACCTTAATTCTTCAATACTAAACTGACGTGCAATCAAAGTTGGATAATTTAACCATACGCCATCATCTTTTTTCAAGGCAGCATCTTCCCAATTCCAACCGTCATATTCCATGATAGAAGATGTGCCAGAAATGATTCCACCTTCTGGAGTAGTTTGTCCAATCAAAATTCCATTGCCACGCAATGTTGGAATTACTTCGGAATCTGTGTTGTGAGCAATCAAAGAGCGAATGTTTGGATTGAACATTCCAATTTCAGATTGGTCTGTTGAAGAGCGAACGGAAGCAATTTCGATTAAACCAGCCAATGCGGCAGGGGCAATGATTCCCGGATAAACCGATTTTCCATTTACAGTGATAATTTCGGTATTGGCTTTGTCAAAGTTTGTGTTAGCTTCTCCAATCGCTGTTATTATGCCTTTATCAAAAACAATTACACCATTTTGAATGATTTTTCCATCTCCAACATGAATCGTACCGCCAACCAAAGCAATTGGTTTTGATTGTGGAGAAGCAGGAGCTGGATTTTGGGCAAAACCCAAGGTACTAATAAATATTAATGCGAGAAGTGATAATTGTTTCTTCATGTAAGGGTTTTAGTTTGATTAACAAATTTTGTAAAAAATCTCCTAAATTCCAAATAGTGGTTTCAAATACTTTCATTCTAAAGTGTATATGTTTATTTTTACCAATAAAAAAAACACAAGAGTTAAAATTCTCCTGTGTTTCGATGCGTTTCTAATCTTTTTGGTTATTTTGGGTACTTTTTATAAATTTTTCTTTTTGGGTTACGATTTTGTTTTACTCCATCATATTTTTTAGGGCAGCTGATGGTATGAAGGCTGGGATATAATGTTCTGACAATGAAATAGTCTTATTTTCTTTAATTAATTGTACTTTTTTTGCAGAACGTTTTTTAGGTAAAAATGTACCAAAGCCTTTGAATGTTACCTTATTTCCCTCTAAAATTCCTTGTTTGATTACGATAAATAGAGATTCTGTGATGGCAGAAACTTCGGTAAAATTGACATTTGTTTTGGAAGCAATGGCTTCGTTAAGTTCAGCTTTGGTCATAGGTTATTTTTTAAGAGGTTGCAAATGTTTTTTTAGTCAAATCAAAAAATATTTTTAATGTATCATAAATAATTGTATATTTAATTCAAAATTAGTCAAAGGGTGTATCCAACCAAAATAATAAATTAGGAAGTTTATGAACCCATTTATTTTGTTAGCAAAACTGCCCAATTCGTCAATGAATTTTTTTGCCGAAAAAACAATAAAATATAAATAATGAAAATCAATACTTTAATTATTGACGACGACCCAAATTGGCAAAAAATAATTGGCAAATTTGTGCAAATGAATCCCGCGTTAGTTTTGGTAGGTACTTGCAGCTCGGCAATGGAAGGCTATTCCAAAATGATGGATATTGAAGTAGATTTGTTGATTTGTGATATTGAAATGCCCGATATGTCGGGGCTGAATTTTGTGAAGAGTATTCGCAACGCTCCCTTGGTTATTTTTGTAACGGCTCACCGAGATTTTGCCTTAGATTGCTATGAAGTTTCACCGATAGATTTTTTACTTAAACCGCTTGACCTTGAGCTTTTCTTGAAAAGTATCGAAAAAGTAAGGCAAAGATTGGCAAATCCTCCCGAAACTGCAACTATTGAGCCTTACTTTTTTGTCCGAGAAAACCTCAATTATGTTCAAATTGACTACAAGGACGTGCTATATATGAAGGCACAAGAAAATTTTTTAGAAATTGTAACTTCTCATCAAACGTATATGCCTATTCTTTCAATAACAAAAATGGAAGAACACCTCAAGGGGGATGTATTTATACGTGTGCATCGCTCTTATTTGGTCAATCGCTCGGCAATTAGTATGATTGCCAAAAACGATATTGTGCTAAAATCAGGCAAAACGATTCCTATTGGCGACCAATACCGTACTCAAATCAACCGCAAGCATATTGAAGGCAATCTTGTAAGTAGAAATAATTAATTTACATTATCATACTATTACTATGCGTTTTTTTTCTCTTTGCTGTCTTAAAAATTCTCTCGCATTATTATGTATTCTGTGGTCAAATTGTCTTTTTGCCCAAAAACAAGATATTCCTACACTAAAAAAACAATTATCATTAGCAACGACCGACAGTAGCCGTAGCCAAATCTTGTATGACTTGGGCAAGCAATACGAATTAGCCAATTTTGATTCTACTTTTTATTTTATGAATCAATCTTTGCAAGCAGCTCAAAAATGTAATAATCAACGAGCCATTGCACAAGCTATGTTTGGCATGGGTTATACCTGTATATATTACACAAAAGATGAAACTAAAGCCATGCAATGGTTGAATAAAGCATTGACAGTTGCCAAAAAATCGAATGATAATCTGAATATGGCAAGATGTTATCAGTTTATGTGTGTAATAGCCATTCATCAAAATATTGGTAATCCTTATGAATTACAAACAATGGCGTTGAATGCTGCCAAAAAAGCCAACAACTGGAATGTATTGGTAGAAAGCTACGAAATTATGACGGATTACCTAATAATAAAAAAAAAATATAAAGAAGCTGAAAAAATGACTCTTGCTGCATTAGAAATTAGCCAACAGCATGACATTGATATATGGTTTGCACATGGCTTAGGTTATGCCGAATTATTAAAAGACCAAAACAAACATACCGAAGCTCAATTGATTTATACAAAACTTAATTTATTTAAAAACAAACTAAAAAAAAGTAAGGGCTATTTTGTATATATGAATGATTTGGGTAACCTCGAAACTAACCTCAAAAATTATGACCAAGCAGAATCTATTTTTTTGAAAATACTGGAATATGAAAGGAGCCAAAGCAAGGTGGATAGCTTTCATGTATTCCATATATTCCGCAGTCTAAAAAATCTTTATGTAGAGCAAGGTTCATTCAAAAAAGCATATCAAGTCAGTGAAGACTTGGCTGAGGTACGTTTGTGGTTGGCTCAAAAACGCCAAACCCAAGATAGTAGATTACAAATGACGCAATTGAAGTCAGGCTTAGATTTGGAGAAAAAAGACGTGGAAATTTCGCTACTCGAAACTCAAAAAAAACAACAACAACTTTTTCTGATAGCAGCCATTCTAATTGCTCTTTTGCTTGTCAGTTTTATGGTGTTTCTACAAAGAAATAAGCAACGAATTGAACAACAAAGAGCAGAATTGGGACAGTTAAATACAACAAAAGATAAACTATTTGCTATTCTTTCGCACGATTTGCGGTCGCCCGTAGCGAGTCTAAAAAACTACATGATGCTCATTAATTGGGGAGCATTGAGCCAAACCGAATTCACCGAATCGGCACAAGGACTGAATACCCAAGTGAGCAATGTGCATACGATGTTGGAAAATGTACTGAATTGGTCAATATCACAAATGGGAGGGATGAAACCCAAAATTGAGAAAATAGCTATTTCTGCTATAATTGATGAGCAAATTCAATTATTAAAACCTATTGCAGAGGCGAAAAATATTTCAATAGAAAATAATATTCCATCGGGAGTCGATTTATTAGCAGACAAAAATCATTTGATGATTATTTTCAGAAATTTACTCCAAAATGCCTTGAAATTTACTAATTTGGGTGGAAATATTAGTTTTAATTATACTGAAAACGGCACAATTGAAGTAAAAGACAACGGGATAGGAATGTCTGAAAAACAACTCGCTAACTTGTTTCAATTAGAAAAAAACACTTCGAGCATAGGCACAGACAACGAGCACGGTACTGGTTTGGGTTTAGTTTTGGTTAAAGAATTAGTAGAAATAAATAAAGGAAAAATTGTAGTTAGGAGTGAACTTGAAAAAGGCACAACTTTTAATGTTATTTTGCCAAAAGAATAGAATAATTGTCCAAAAGATTTTAATAAAATGAGTAAATTATACACAAGTTTAGCACATGTTTATCACGAGATTTACCAAACCTTGTTTAATTATGATGAAGAATTTGCTTTCTATGATAAACAACTAAAAACAAATCAAGTAAAATCTGTAATAGAGATTGGTTGTGGCACTGGCAACTTAGCAAAGCGATTAGTTGTAGCCAATTATTCTTATGTCGGTATTGACCTTTTCCAAGAAATGCTTGATATAGCTATAGAAAATGCTCCAAATATCACTTTTAAGCAAGGCGATGTTCGAAATTTTACTTTGCCCGAAACATCAGATTGTGTCTTGATTACGGGGCGAAGTATTAGTTATTTGACGAAAAATCAAGATGTGCTGTTGGCATTAGATTGTATCAATCAATGTTTGAAACCAAATGGAATTTTGATGTTTGATGCCATTGATGCGGCACAATTATTTTTGAATTTTAAAGAAGAAAACAAAGACGAACTCTTGGTATCGTTTGGCGATAATTATTACAAGCGGAACAGCGAAAGTAAGCCCAATATGGAAACAGGCTGGACGTGGGATTGGTCGTCGGTTTACCATAAATTAGATAAAAAGCAAAAATACCAAGAGATTGGGCAAGATTTTTCGACTTTAAGGGCATTTACTAAAGATGAAATAAATTTATTTTTAACAATCTCAGGTTTTGAATTAGTCGAAATTTTACCCAAAAAATCCTATGCTTGGGACGACAATTTTTTTATTGCGAGGAAAAAATGAATATTAGAAAATTTGAAATAGAAAAAGATGCTGAAGCCGTTTGGGAAATAATTGAAAAGATAATTATTGAAGGCGATACATTAGTATTTAGTCCAAATTCTACCAAAGAGCAAATGCTTGAATATTGGTCGGCTAATGATAAATTTGTTTATGTTGCCGAAATAGAAGGTCAAATTGTTGGCACTTTTTTCATGAAGCAAAACCAAGCAGATTTAGGCTCTCATGTAGCTAATGCAGGTTATTTGGTGCATCCTGAGCATCGAGGACAAGGTATTGCTGAAAAAATGTGCAGATTTTCGTTAGATGAAGCTCGAAGATTAGGCTTTTTAGCAATGCAATTTAACATTGTTCTTTGCACAAACTTAGTGGCTATCCGAGTTTGGCAAAAATGTGGTTTTGAAATTATTGGAAGATTACCTAAAGTTTTTCAACATCAAAAACTTGGACTTGTCGATGCATTTGTCATGTATCAATGGCTATAAAGTAGAACGGTTTTCATAAACCATCAATCGTAGATAAAGGACAGGTTAAAAACCCTTCGTAAAAAAAACCTCTACAAATGGATTGTAGAGGCTTTTTTGCAAATAAATAACTATAAATTAGAATCTGAAATTCAAATTAGCTGCAAATGTTGTTCCTAATTGGCTGAAATGTGAGCCATCATAAGTTACATTTGAATAACGTCCGTTGAAAGTAAGCAAGTTTGTATTAAAAAATACAGCTTTTGGATCTTTCAAAATTGATTCCCCTTTTGAATTCAAAGCAACAAATTTCCACTTAGGCATAATATTGAAAATATTGTTAATATTTAAGCCTAAAGTAACACTTTTTCCTAATTGAAAATTAGCACCTAAATCTGTAACAACTTTAGGGTCAAATACAGTTTTAAGATTTGCATCCAATCCATTTTGACGGAAAGTTGTTGGCCCAAACAAAGTATTATTTAGGTTGAAATTTGTTTTTCCAACTACATAATCAATACCTAAAATCGCTTTGTATCTTGGACGTGAAGTAAGCAATAATGCTTCCTGAGTAGCATCTATAATAGATTGTCCTGCAGCTTTAATCAAGGATGGCGTTAATGCTTCACCTACTTTTTCGTTTTTCAAAGTATAGTTACCAGCAAAATTAAACGCTAATTTACCTTTACCTAATGATACGTTTTTGTAATTTGCCACAAAGTCTAAACCTTGCGTCATTGTATTGATACCATTCACAAAGAAACTAACAGCAACGATTCCGTTATCTTTTAATATTTTGTTTAAAGCTGCAGCTTGTGGGCCTGTTCCTGCTGCAATTTCAGAACTTAAAATGATTCTGTTATCAACCTTTATGCTATAAAAATCTAATGTTGCACTGAAATTTTTTGTTGGGTTAATTCCCAAACCAGCTGTAAAGTTTAATGAGTTTTCAGCTTTCAATTTAGGAACACCTAATAAAAACGCTTGCGGGCTATTGTTATTTACAATTCCTTTTGTTTGAATTCCTTGTCCTGGAACAAAACTTGCTTGAGCTAACTGCAAGTTACTTTGTGCCATTGATGGAGCTCTAAAACCCGTTGATAATGAAGCACGTAGTGTTACTTTATCATTAGCAAATTTATAGCGTGTACTAACTTTCCACACAAAAGCATTTCCGAAATCACTGTATTTTTCCATACGAATAGTTCCGTCAATCAAAAAATCTTTGCTAACATCAATTCCTAAACCTGCATAAGCACCAAAGTTATAGCGAGTTGAAGTTTTGGCATTTACAGCACTAATTCCAGGGAATGAGTCAGTACCAGGTGCAGTTGCATAAGAAGCAGTATCTCCAGCTACAATTGTGAAATTTTCTGCTCTAAATTCTGAACCAACAGATAAGTTTATTTTCTCAGATAATGATTTAGAAATGTCGATATTTCCAACATTGTGACTAAATGAATATCCACCTGGTTTGAATAAAATAGGGCTGTTTTTTCCTAAACCACGATTGACTGAGTTTCCAACAGTGTATAACTGTTTGTTACCACCAGTTGTAAAACTTACATCTGATTTCCAACCACTTTTTTCAGAGCGAAATCCTAATGTCGCATTATAATCATTCAAATCGCCTTCAAAAGTTGGAACATAACCAAGATACGGGCTACCTGCGGGAGTTAAGAGTCCATTGTCAGTTGGTCTCCAATATGGAGTACGATAGTTAGCAAAACTATTTACTTTTTTGAAAACATAAGCACCAGTATAATAAAATTCAGTATTTTCACTTACTGGAATTCCACCATTTACTGAAAACTTAGCAGCCGCAGTTTCTGGAGCTCCGTTAATATTTCCTGCATCAGGTTTTAATTTCAAAAATGATTGTACAGCAGCGAGTGGGGCACCAAAACCTAAATCACCATCTGCTTCTGCCTCAGCACTCACTACACCTGGGCGATTTGCTTGACCAACATGTGATAAGCCAACTGTGTAGTTGATATAACCTTTTGAACCAAAATTTGCTCCGTTGTTGATTGTAATTCCAACAATTCCGCCGTCACCTTTGTGCGTAATTCCACTATTCAAAGTTACAGAACCATATTCAAATCTGTCTTTCAAGATAATGTTCATTACACCCGCGATAGCATCGGAGCCATACTGTGCAGAAGCACCATCACGCAAAATCTCAACACGCTTTATAGCTTCTGTTGGTATTGCAGAAATATCAGCACCACTTTCTCCACGACCTGGTGAGGTTTGGATATATGTCAAAGCACTTGTGTTTTTACGTTTTCCGTTAATTAAAATCAAAGTACGGCTTGGTCCCATGTTACGAATTTCATAAGGGTCGAGCAATGAAGTCGCATCATTTACGGGTGTTTGTACAGTGTTAAAAGAAGGAACACGATATTGTAAAGCTTTGTCGAAAGTTGGCTGACCTGTGCTTCTCAAATCTGAGGCATTAAAAATGTCAATTGGCAAAGGTGAGTCTGTAATTGTTCTTGTAGAGTTACGGCTACCAGTTGAAACGACAACTTCTTGTAATGATGTAGCTGATTCTTTAAGGGTAACATTTACATCGCCAGATTCAGGAGCAGAAACACTTTGAGTTTCATAACCAATTGCAGATATTTCTAAAGCTGCACCTGTTGCAACTCCATCAAGTTTAAACATTCCAGAGCCATCAGATGAAGTTCCTTTGTTTGTTCCTTTAATTTTTACAGTTGCTCCAGGAATTCCTGAGCCTGAGCCATCTTTTACTGTTCCGCTAACAGAACGAGTTTGGGCGAAGAGTGTGCTACTAATAAATAGCAAGCATAGCACCATAGATTTGGTGAAATTTGTCATCATAGGGGTTTGATATTATTTGGTTTCTATTAAATAATAGTATTTAACTTTACAAAGATAAAGAGAAAGGATTGTTAGAAACAAATTTTCGAGAGGAAATATTATTTTTTCAAGAATTCACAAAATAATATTTTGTTTAAATGATTTTAATGTATCCTCTTAATCAATTAATTTGTTTGATAATCAAGGATTTATTTTTTGTTGATTGGCAAAATATTTCTATTTAGAGATAAATTAAAAAATGGCTTGATAAAATCAAGCCATTTTAGTTTTGTATTATTCCAAGAAGTAATATTATAGACTTTGTATTCAACTTATAAATTATTTCTCAGTATCACCCATTTCCATTATTGTATCACATTCAATATGCTGGTTTCTTCTTGGAGCTGGGCGTTGTGTCGTTGCACCAGTTGATTTTTCAGCTAACATCTTTAGCATTAGGCGATTACGCTCTTTTGCAACTGATTGACGAAGTAATTCATCTTTATCAACATCGAAATAAATTGTTCCATCAATAATCGTTTTTTCAGGACGAGAATATATTGAAAGAGGATTATTATTCCATAAAACTACATCGGCATCTTTGCCTACTTTCATGCTACCCAAACGAGCATCTAAATGAAGGATTTTGGCTGGATTCAGTGTTACCATTTTCCATGCTTCTTCTTCTGACATTCCACCATAAAGTACTGTTTTTGCGGCCTCTTGGTTCAATCGGCGAGCCATTTCTGCATCATCAGAATTTATTGAAGTCAAAACCCCAACTTTTGACATAATTGCCGCATTATAAGGAATGGCTTCTTTTACTTCCATTTTATATGCCCACCAATCCGAAAAAGTTGAACCTGCCACGCCATGAGCTTTCATTTTGTCGGCAACCTTATAACCTTCCAAAATATGGGTAAAAGTATTGACATTAAAATTGAAAGCTTCTGCAACCTTCATCATCATATTTATTTCAGATTGAACGTAAGAATGGCAAGTTATGAAGCGTTTTTTGTTCAAAATCTCAACAATTGCATCAAGTTCGATGTCTTTTCTTGGAGGAACAATGCCCAATTTATTTCCTAAAGCATTATAATCTTTCCACGCTTTTTCATATTCTTTTGCTCTTTGAAATTCATCAACAAATACTTGTTCAACGCCCATTCGGGTATTTGGAAAACGACCAGAAGGTTGGGCATTATTGCCATTTTTTACATTTTCACCCAAAGCAAATTTGATAAAACCATCAGCACCTTTTATTAATAAATTGCTTGGATTTTCGCCCCATTTCAATTTTATCAAAGCCGATTGACCTCCAATACAGTCGGCAGAACCATGCAATAATTGAGAAGATGTTACTCCGCCCGCCAATTGACGATAAATATTTACATCTTCCGAATTGACAACATCCTCCTGGCGAACCTCTGCCGAAACTGTTTGAACTTCATTGATTGAAAGCAAAGCAATGTGCGAATGTTCGTCAAAAATGCCATTTGTCAAATGCTTTCCTGTACCATCAATTGTTTTTACACCAGTTGCAGCAGTTAGATTTTTGCCAATTTGAGCAATTTTGCCATTTTGCAGCAAAACATCGGTATTTTGAATAATACCTTCTTTTTCATTTGTCCAAACTGTAGCATTTTTTATTAAAAGTGTTTCTTGTTGTAATTTTTCTTCACTACCAAAAGCTGTAAATGGGAAAATTACTTTACCAATTTCTGGAGTCTTTTTTACAGAATCTTTCTTTATAACTTCTTTCGATGCTTCCTTATATATGGCTGACCATTTAACTTGCTTTCCATCAGGCAAAACGCCATCGCCTTTGATGTTTTTTCCATCATAATAGCCACTTAAACGGGTGTCATTTGCATCTTTTTTGTCGAATTTGCTACTAATTGTAAACAAATCGCCTAAGCGAGTAACTTTAGGAGTAAATTTAGTAGAATCAACAACAATTTGATAATCAGGTTTGTCGGGTTTTCCTGAAATATTTAATTTCATGCCTGATTTATCTCCAACATTTAGGTCATAAACGCCACGAATATCTGCAACATTCATGTCGTTTATGATATAACGTTTGCCTTGAATCCAGTTTTCATAAATTACATTATCTTTACTGAAAAGGTTTTCGGATGTAATGATAAAGTTTGCAATCATACCTTTTTTCAAGCTACCTACCATATTATCAACTTTTAAAAGTTTGGCAGGAGTAGAAGTAATTGCTTCTAAGGCTTTGTTTTCTGGCAGACCATATTCGATTGCTTTACGAATATTTGTCCAGAAATCTGCTTTTGTTTTCAAACCAGCACTTGTAAATGCAAAATTTATTCCTCCTTTTGCCAAAATTCCAGCATTTGCAGGAGCCATTTCCCAATGTTTCATTTCGGTCAAAGTTACCATTGCGGCATCAAAAGGGTCTTCAACATCATAAGCCGCAGGGAAATTTAATGGTAAAATAAGCGAACTATTGGTTGCTTTTATTTCGTCCAGACGTTGATATTCGTCACCTAAACCCTTATATATGTATTGTACGCCAAACTCTTTAGCAATTTTATCGCCTCTCAAAATCCCCAATTTATCATTGGCGTCATAAATTTGTGGCAATGTTTGCATTTCATTGAAAGCGTCGAGTGAAAGATTTCGTTCTTGACTTTTGCCACCTTTTTTATACCAATCGGCATCATAATAAGTTTGGCGAAGCAAAGCCACCGAACCCATTGCCGACACTGGATAAGTTTGAGTAGAAGTTCCTTTATCGAGCGAATAATGAGCAGAGGTTTTTCCTTTCAATAAAACATCATTTTCACGACCATCGCCATAAGTGACAAATGCCGAAGTTCCACGAACAATGCCATCTGCAACATGAATTGCTGCACTACCAAAGCCAAGTTTACGCATTTCCTCTGCTTTTGCAGCATTAACTTTAAACTCGTTTGTTGCATCAACTTCGGGTTTTACTGCCTGATTCCAGTCAAAAGCTCCTTTTTTGTTAGTTTCTAATTGTGGGACCCCTCCAAAACCTCGTCCACCTGCTGCTCTTACAATTTCTGGTAAACCATAATCTGAATATATATCTATCATTGATGGATAGATTCTTTTTCCCTTTAAATCATATATAACTGTGCCTGGGGGAACTTGTAAATCTTTGCCAACGGACTCTATAATGCCGTTTTTGATATAAATCATGGCATTTTCAAGTACGTTTTGGGCATCAACTACGATGGTTGCATTTTTGAAAGCATATTGTGCAGGTCGCTCATCATAAGAGCCATTCCGCTGAAATGTTACTTGCGAAAAAACAGGAATGCTGATGAGTGTGATAAAAAAGAAAGTAAAAACTTTTCTCATGGGTAGGGTGTTTGGTTTGATGAATGATATTGCGAATTTGAGAATTTTTGTTCAATAAACAAAACTATTGATACTTTTGTGGTGAGAATAGTTGAATAAGTATAACACAACAACATTTCGTGAATTTTAATAGACAAAAATCCATTTCAAAAATCAATAATTTTGCTTCACAAGGTATTCCTTTTTTATTTATAGGTGATTTTGAAAGCGAAAATTGTATGGTTGAAGCCTTGCACAATATTGATGAAGAGGAAATTAGGTTTTGGGTTGATGGGAAGAGTAGAAATACTAAATCTGTAAGTTTGGATTTTGAGATTAAATTAGATAAATCTCCCATTTCCTTCACCCAATACAAAACCGCCTTTGATTATGTTCAGAAAAACATTTTTCAAGGGAATAGTTTTCTTACAAATCTTACTTGTGAAACACCTATTGACTTGAATATCAGTCTTTTAGAAGTTTTTGAACGAAGTGATGCAAAGTATAAAATTTATGTAAAAGGTAAGTTTGTGTGCTTTTCTCCTGAAACTTTTGTGAAGATTGATAAAAAAGGAAAAATTTCCTCTTTTCCAATGAAAGGAACAATTGATGCTGCATTACCTGACGCAGTGCAGATAATTTTAAATGACAAAAAAGAGTTTTACGAACATACCACAATTGTAGATTTAATCAGAAATGATTTGAGTAAAATTGCTGAGAAAGTTTGGGTCGAAAAATTCAGGTATATTGACCGAATTCAAACACAAGATGGTAGCGAACTTTTACAAGTCAGTTCAGAGATAAGTGGCTTATTATCAAGTGATTGGCGAGGGGGATTAGGTAATATTTTGTTTGAAATGTTGCCTGCTGGTTCGATTTCTGGAGCTCCCAAAGTGCAGACTTTGGAGATAATTGCAAGTGCTGAAAAACATACTTACGCTGACCGATTTGGAAAATCGCTCCACAGACGAGGTTTTTATACTGGAATTTTTGGCGTTTTTGATGGCGAAACTTTCGATTCTGCAGTGATGATTCGCTTCATTGAGCAAACACCCGAAGGTTTAGTTTTTAAAAGCGGCGGAGGAATTACGGCTAAAAGTGTTGCAGAACTCGAGTACCAAGAAATGTTACAAAAAATATATGTCCCTATTGTTTGAAACCATTAAATGCCAAAATCGGCAATTGCATAACCTATTTTATCACGGCCATCGAGTAAAATGGAGTCGGGAGAATTTACTTGGTATTTCTGATGATTTTGACTTTGCAAATACCATTGAAATTCCAGATTGGGTAGGCGAGGGGCTTTATCGTTGTCGGGTGAGTTATGCCGAAGAAATTGAAAAAGTCCAATTTTTTTCTTACGAATTTAAGCACCCAAAAATTATTCAATTAGATGAATATAAGTTATTTAAATATGACTATAAGTTTGAGGATAGAAGTAGATTTCAAAATTTATTAAAACTTTATCCAAATGCTGACGATGTAATTATTACACAAAACAATTTAATTACTGATGCAACTTATGCCAATCTTGCTTTTTTTGATGGAACAAAATGGTTTACACCTAATACTTATCTTCTTTTAGGTACGAAAAGAGAATACTTGCTTGATAGTCAGTTACTTATAGAAGATGAAATAAGCGTTTCTGATTTGAAAAAATTCAAAAAAATTGCATTAATCAATGCCATGAGAGATTTAGATTTGGCATATAATTTTAGTATTAATTCAAAACAAATATTGATTCATGGAATTGATTAAAAATATCATCGTTGGAGCTGGACCTTCGGGATTGGCAATTGCTGGCAGACTCCGTAAATTAAAAATCCCATTTTTGATTTTAGAAAAAGCCAACGAAGCAGGAATCACTTGGCGAAATCACTATGACCGATTGCATTTGCACACCGATAAAAAACATTCGGAATTACCTCATTTTCCATTTCCTGATGATTATCCAACTTTTGTTCCCAAACAAAAATATATTGATTATTTAGATGCTTTTATCAAGTATTTTGATTTACAACCACTTTATAATCAGGAAGTTACGAAAATTTCAAAAGTTGGAAATGTTTGGAAAGTCAAAACAAAAACTGATGAATTTGATGCTGAAAATGTAATTATTTCAACTGGATATAATCGAGTTCCGACAGTTCCAGTTTTTAAAAATCAGTCAATATATAAAGGAGAAATCATTCATTCGTATTTATATAAAAATGGGGAATCATTCAAAAATAAAAATGTTTTGGTTGTAGGTTATGGCAATTCTGGGGCGGAAATTGCCCTTGATTTATATGAAAATGGAGCAAAAACTTATGTTTCAATCAGAAATCCTGTCAATATTGTAAAACGTGAATTTTTGGGTCGCTCTACACAAGGTTTAGCTATTTTTTTGATTCAATTTGGCGATACTTTTTACGATTTTATTTCAAATATTTTCAAGAAACTTTCAACAGGTGCGATGGCTGGAACAGGTATTCCTATTTCAAATTTAGCACCATCAGAACAACTTCGTACTTTGAGCAAAACGCCCGTAATTGATGTTGGCACTTTGGCAGAAATAAAAGCTAAAAACATTATGGTTTTGCCAGATATTCAGGAGTTTAAGCAAGATTCAGTGGTTTTTGTTGATGGACAAAATCTCAAGTTTGATGCTGTCATTTTGGCAACGGGTTATAAGGCACAATTGCAAGGAATTATTGAAAATATAGCACCCTTGCTCAATGAGAGAGGTTATCCAACGAAAATGTGGAGTGATGACCTAAATTATAAAGGATTATATTTTCTGGGTTTTAACCTTCCACTGACAGGTATTTTGCGAGATATTAATATTAGTTCCAAAAAAATCATAAATAGAATCATGAGCAATTCACCAAAATAATTTTGGTGAATTGCTCAAATTTGGCTCTAATTGCACCCATTAATTTCTGCTTTAAAGTAACTTGTTTTATCAGTATTATTAATTACAAAGCCTGGGTAAAGCGTTATGGATTTTGATGCTTTGTATTCCACACTGTTATTTTGGACACTATTTGTAGCATCAATTAGTTCAGCCTTATATTCATCTGTATTTGCTGAAGGACCATATATTGCTTGAGATAAATACTTATAATATTGGCAAATGATTTTCAGATTTGATTCTTGTGAGCAATTGCCATAAGTTACAATTACAGAATAATCTCCAGGGCTATTTGTAATATAGCTTGAAGCTGAAGCTCCAACTATTGTATAGCCATCTTTTAGCCATTGGTACGTTAGTCCTGCACCGGTATTTGCTTGTAAAGTCATTACGTACTGACTTGTTTGATTGGAAAATGTGAGTGTTGCAGATGGAGGAACACACGGAGTTTTCAATGGACTTTCCCAAATACCTCTTCCATAAGTTGCGGCTCTTATTTTTCCACCGTTCATATTGTTGATTTCTAATTCTGTGATGTAAATTTTAGGTAAATTATTATCAAAATATTGCCAGTCATTAATTGTTGAATTCCAAACAAATATGCCGATTTCTGTGCCAATATATACATCATTTGTATTGTTTTTATCAATTGCAATGGCATAAACCCCAAAATATAGAGGTAAACTTCCAGAAATATTAGTCCAATTAACTCCTCTATTTAGGGATTTAAATACTTTACTATCTTGGCAAGTAATATAAATTATATCATCATTGATAGGGTCGATGGCAATTCTTACAGGATATGCTGGAGTTGGATTTATTGACCAAGAATTACCATCTACAGTACGATAAACGTAATTACCATAAGTTGCGTAAATCACATTAGGATTACTTTTAGAAATTTTGAAGCTTGAAGTTCTGGGGCTATTAGGCAATTCAGTCCAATTATTGCCACCATTAAGTGTACGGAACATTTTATTATATGAAGCGTACATAATTTGAGAATTAGTAGGGTGCATTTCCCAAGGAGTCAAATATTGAGGATTATAAGGAGATGGGTTAGGTGAAATTGACGAACCATTTTTAAACAAATTACCATTTTGGTATGAGCTATAAGTTTCAGAAGTATTTAAAGGATTAATTATACACTCAGTCCCAGAACCAACATTTATTTTTGAATATTTACCGCCTTTCAAAAGATGAGTACCATTACCTTCTGCACCAAAAAGTATATGAGTCCCTGTATTTTCCAAAGTACCAATTCGATTTACTTCAGTGGTATTATAGCCACTAAATAAATCAAAATTTTTCTTGTTATTAATTATTCCATTATAACGATATAGCCCACCGCCACTACAAATGAATAGTTTATTGGTATTTTGCTGAAATGATAATGTAAAATAAGTATAATGAATGTCCATAATGTTGGTTATTTCTTCATTGTTTTGTACTTGATTCCATATACCACCACCATTAGTTGTTCTTTGCAATTCTCCCAAACCTGCCCAAATATCATTTGGGTCAGTTGGCGATACAGCCAAAGCGTGACAATAATTTCCTTGATTGTACCAATAATTGTTATTAGGAGTAATTTTATTAAAAGAGTTTCCACTGTTAATGGACAAAAATACTGGAGTACCTAATGAGCCACTTGAGCTATAATATATGTTTTCGGGTGCTGCAGGAGTAACAGCCAATCGACTGGTATAAAGGTTATTGTCTGGGTCTTGAAAAATTTTATTATACGAATCGCCACCATTTATGGATTTATAAATTTCACCAAAATCATTAGAAATATACACAACACTGGTATTATTTGGTTGATATACCAAACTGCTAATTATTGCACCATTTCTATTAGTACTCCAAGTTTGTCCGCCGTCAGTTGATTTCATCATGTAGAAAGGATAACCAGAACTTACTATAATATTATTTGGATTTGAAGAGTCGATATAAAGATTTAAAATCATTGCATTCCCATAATTGGGTATATTAATGGATGCAAGAGTCCAAGTAGCTCCACCATCTAAAGTTTTGTAGTAGTATGATTGACCTACAATTGCAAAAATTATATTTGGATTTGAAGGATTCATTACTAATTGCATTCTGCCATAATTTAGTCTGTCCCAAGAAGCAGAAAGAAATTGCCATGTTTTACCTCCATCTATCGTCTTCCATACACCACTGGAAACTGAAGCAATATAAAAGATTTCAGGATTTGTAGGATGAAAAATCACACATTCGATTCGTCCAATATTTGCTTCATAAAAATTAGTATTTGGTATTCTATCATTTCTGAAAGGACCTAATGGAAGCCAATTACTATTATCAACAGCAATATTAGCGGCTCGGCTGTTTTTTAGTTTTAAAGCATATTCATTGATAGATTTGTTGTCTTTTTCCTTGTCATAAATTCCATTTTTATCAAATTTAGGACTAAATTGCCACTCCCATTTCTTAAATTGTTTTAGCATCGGGTCTAAACTTTCTTCTTCTAATTCTCTTGTATCTTGTATATTTTGTTTTTCAAGATTTTCTTTTCTAATCATTTTTTGTTTGTCCCAATTTGCTTTAAAAGTTGGATAATCTCTTTCAAAAGCAGCTTGAACTTCCTTGAAATTAACTGTGGCTTGCTGGCTTAGCTGTTCCCAAGTTGGATTTTGTGATTGGGCGAAGAGGCGTGCAACAAAAAGCAAACTCACAAAAAATGTGATACAAATTTTAGTTGAGATAGTCATTTGTGATAAAGTTTAGATGATTATAGGAAATTCTACCTTTCAGATTAGCTTGAGAAGGCAAATTTCACTAACAAATTTTGTAATTTTCAACATTGACTCCAAAAAGTATAAAAAGGTTGTAATGGTATTTTATTTTCTAAAAAAATAATTACTTTCATTTTAATTTTTTTAGGATTTACTAATATTTCATATAAAATCGTTAAAAATATTTACTCAATTAATTATGATTTTTTGTTTTTAATTGGCATGATATTAGTAATATTCTATTAAAACAAAAATATCTAAAAACCAACAGGATTATGCAATTGAAGAACTTTTTACCTGCTTTGATAATTTCAGCAATGTTTTGTGAGCCAACTTTTGCTCGTGATGAAGACCGTCCAGAAATAAAATATTCAAATAAAAGATTTGAACTAAAAGTTCCAGAAAAAAAAATCAGAACTTTAGAAGTTGAAATCCGTGATATGAATGATAAACTTGTTTATGGAACAACCTATTATAATGTTAATAATTTTGAAAAAATATATAATGTTAGTCAACTCCCGAAAGGCAAATATTTTGTAAAAGTTGTTGCTGATGGCAATGTATATCAAGATGTAATTAAGGTTAAAAGACGTCATTGAAAGAATTTACGAGGTACGAATTACGATTTACGAATATTGCGATGTCCTCGACTTCGCTCGGACACCAAACGGTAACCGAGCGAATCGGAACGCCGACCGGTCGAGGTTTATTTTTCTTCTTTTATTTCATCTGTATCAGGGGAATTATTTTTATCGTAAGATTCAAAAATCTCAGGGTATTTCTGTTTCAACCATCGATGTTGTTTTAAAGAAAGGAAAATTATTTTTGGTCCAATCAATTCCTCTTCTTCTTCGCTATAAATTTGGTAAAAAGTAAAGTCCGAATTATTGTCATTCAACGCTTTGTTTGTCAAATTTATTAACTTTTCGGCATCAAAATCAAAAACTTGGTACTTAACTTTTTCTTGTTTTTCCTTAACTTTAGGAAAGGCTTTAACAAATTGATTTTCAGCATAAATTTTACCATTAAGTTTAAAGCTATATTTAAAATTTCTATCAGAATAGTTACTTTTTTTAAGCATTTTGGTAAAATTATCTTCAATATTGCTGGAATTAAATATTCCTTTTGAAATGAGTTTCATAGAAT
The DNA here is from genome assembly GCA_031378345.1 of Emticicia sp. Classification (GTDB taxonomy): domain Bacteria; phylum Bacteroidota; class Bacteroidia; order Cytophagales; family Spirosomataceae; genus Emticicia. Next base: position 25,837 of record JANNDY010000043.1, read on the forward strand.
CTATAAAGTTTTTATACACTTTTTCGTAAGATTCCATGTCCCAAATATTGGTTTGTACAACTAACTTTGGAAGGTTTTCAAGCAATGATAAGGTTTTTCCCTGCAATCTTCTAAACCTCAAAATAAAGTCATCTTTTACTTCCAAACTCATCTTTTCAATCAAACCCATGCGACTAAATTCGTTCAATGTTTTTTGTAAACTATCTCTACTAAATTGGCGAGAATACATGCCAAAATCTACATAATTATTGGGCAAAGTTTCTGCTACTAAGTTCGCTTGGGTGCTATCAAAAAGCACAAAAGAGAGTTTTGGACTTCTATAATCGCAAACAATAACGAGTCTTTTTGGCGAGGCAATATCTGTCAAATAATCATTAATTATTTTAAATTGATTTTCACCAATTGATGGAAAATATTGAGATTTTTCATTTTTTAATGAATCAAGGGCATTTTGAATTGTATTTTTTAATGAAACAGTGAGCGTTTGTTCATAACGTTTTCCATTGATAAGTGCCGAAATATTTTGTTTTTCAAAATCATTTTCTGTCGAATCGAAAGTATTTTCTTTCAAATAATTTATTTCTGAAAACTTAGCTTCAGGAAGAAGGTTTTTCTCGAATTTACTAATAATATATCTATATAGCTCGGTGTTTGATTTGCCCGAAAGCTCATTTAGGTCTATCACAAATGCCTGTGGACTATTTTTTAATATTTCAGAGGGTTCTTTTGAATTTTTTAAGTCAAGTGTTTTGATACTGTCTTCCGAAAGCATTTTTTCTTTTTTAAGTGCTTCTGCAAATGTTTTGGCATTAAAAGCACTCACTTGATTTTGATAATTTTCATGAATTTTTGGCTTTTCTAAATCCTTAAATATTAAAGGATGGTGAGTATCAATATATTCTTTTTGTATTTTATTCAGAAAAATATAATTTGAGTAAATATGTTGACTTGTTGTATTATAATTATTGTTGATTTTGAAAAATTTGCCTTCAATTAAATTCTTTTCGAGAGAGTTATTTACAAAGCTCAGCCATTCTGGTTCATCTAAAATTATTGAATTTTCAAAATCAATTTTCAGACCCTTAATCATTGGATTATTATTATGAAATTCATCATTTTCGAGTTTTGGTAAATGCTGCTCTTTCTCGTATTTTTTCCCATTCAGGCGATAGCTAATTTTTAAATTTCTATCTTTTTTATTTCCTTTTGGAATTTCACTTTCAAAATTATCCATTACTTTTTCAGGAATAAATTTTCCATAAGAAATTCTACTCAATTCTGAAATGAAATTTTTGAAAATTAAGGTTTTATCTTTTACTTTTTTTGGCGAAAAATTAACTTTTGCAATCACTTGTGGAAAACTCAAAAGTAGATTTCTTATTATGTTTTTGCGATTATTTGGTTCGAATCTCACTTCCAAAATGGCATTTTCAATCTCAGTTTTGTCTATTTTTGTTAAAACTTCAATTTTTAGTAAATCTTCAATTAATGCAATTAAATTATCTTTACTGAATTTATCTGAAAAATCAGGTTTTTCATTTGAAAAGTTAGTTAACAATTGATTTTCTATGATTTTTTGTTCAAAAACAACATTTTGAACACTATCAACAAGCATTAAAATTTTACGAGAATCTTTGGTTGATGCAAAAGGATTAAAGTCATTATTGATAATAATTAAGCGTTTAGAAGAATGAATATCTGTCAAATAATCATTGATTGACTGAAAATCTTTCGTTTTAATTCCTGTTAAAAATGAGAAAACTGGAGAATAAGAATTTATAACTGTACTTTCAATATTTATTTCGGCAGGAATGCTTTTTTTGAGCGTTTTAATGAATGAAAAATCCGCATCAGCCTTCTGAGAATATTCCGAATCATTGACCTTTAATGTAAGTTTATATGCATTGTTGTTGTTTGAAAGCGGATTATTAAATGGCATACCAATCAAGTTTGGCTCTTGCGTTTCAAATTCATTTTTTGACAATTCAGAAACCTTAAATTCATTAAAATTATAGGCTGGAATAAGTTTGTTTTTAACTTGATTGAATAGATTTTGATAAATTTCCTCTCTCGTATAAATACCATATTCCGAAGGAATAAGTACATAATTTTCACAGAAACTTAGAATATCAACCTTATTTTTCAACTCAAACGGTTGGTAAGAATCTTTTAAATTAATAGCTTTCTCTGGTTTTAGCAAATTGACTTTTTGTAAACTATCAATAAACTTGAATTGTTGTGTTTTTAGTGCTTCATAATTATCATAAAAAAAGGTTTGTTTCGCTGCATAAATAAAGAATCCAAAGTCTTTTATGAGCTTAATTTGGTCGTGTTTAAGCCAAATAAGCAATTCATCATAAACTTTTTTGTCAATCAAACCAATTGATTTTAAAGTGTTGGCAAGCGAAATATAATTTTCCTTAACTGGACGCAAATTCAATTCTGCATTCAAAAAAGTTATTGGTTTTTTGACATTTATTTCTCCCTCTAAATTGGGTTTAAAAAACATTCTTTCGCTCAACATTTTCTCAGACATTTCTCTTAATTGAATCATTTCATCGGCAGATGAGCCAACGTTTCGAATCAATTCAAATATGCCAATAAAACCCAATATTGTTGTTCGAGATTTTTTTAGAGAATCTGGTATCCGTGCCAATGCACCTAATGGACTTCCTGCTATTCGTTGGTTAAGTGCTTTGTTTTCATTTTTTATCGTTTTGAGCAAAGCATCTTTTCCAAATTCAGAGATAATTTCTTCTTTTTGAAGGTCGTTGAGGTACTTGTTGATTTGTTCGTCAGAAAGTTTTTGTGCAAAAGTTGCTGTAAAAATGAAGAATGATATGATAATTAAATAGGTGCTTTTCATCGGAAGTTACTTTTTTTACCAAAAATAAAGCACTTTGAAATAAGAACCTAATACAAAAAAAAATCGCCACAATTTGCAGCGATTTTTTAAGTCTTAATACACGATGAATCTTACCCTTCGACTTTTGGAAGTATCTTCTTTGCCCTTAGAGTCTAATATAACTTCTTTTTCGCCAAGACCCTGAACCAACATTCGGTTCATATCTATTCCTGCTCGCTTCAAATAATCTGCACAAGATTTGGCACGGCGTAAAGAGATTTTTTGATTGATGGTTGCATCTCCAATACTATCGGAGTAACCAGCCAATTGTACATTTATTTTTGGATTTAAAGTCATCAACTCAATCAAACGATTGATGTCAATATAATATTCCGATTTTACTATAATTGAACTTCTGTCAAAATATACATCATTTAAAGTATAAATTTTCTTGGTTTCATAAGTAATACTTGGGTCGCTTTTCAACTTAAATGTTTCAGTAGGTTTCGACATATCCATTGCAGGTGCTGTTACATAAGGGTTTTCGATTTTATCTACTTTCGGAGCCGACACAATTACTGGTGAAGTTGACTTTGTTTCTAACTTAATAGTTTTAACAAATTTGTCGCTTGCATCTGTAGTTTCAGGAATCCAATTTCCTGTAAAATCTACACCATTTCCGCTAACAGTCAAGCCATATATATTTCCAAATACTACTCTTGCATTATTATTTATATCTAAAGGGACGATTTGATTGTTACTCAAATCAAAAATTCTAATTTTTGCATTACTAATCAAATTGTTATCAGCACTCAAAACTTTGATTTGATAGCCAATGTTTTTAGGCATCATTTCAATTGTATTTGTAATTGTTTCAGTGCCATTAACATTTTCCAAATTAACTTTAATTTGATTTGCAGGCAAATAACCGGTGGCTTCACAAGCGACAGTATAATTACTTCCTGCCTTTAGTTGCATTAATGAAACACCATCTTTAGCTTTAAATGAAGCAGAGTTTCTGCTATTCATTGCTACAAAAACCGAAGCATCGATTGGTTTCTTTGTCATCGCATCTACAACCATAATATTAACAGGTATTTGTCGAGAACCTCTGAATTTGTTTGGTAAAGGAGCTACAAAAATATCTCCTTTTATTTCTACATAAATTTCTTCAGAATTGCCCGTAACAGCTGTGTAGTCGTCATGATTTGGTGTATTTAAAAACTCTAAGTTTATAGGAAAAGTCCATGTACCATCTTCTTGAAGTTCAGTTTGGTACAAATCAAAACCTCCAGCACCTCCTCCACGAATCGAACTGAATATTAATGTTCTACTGTCAGGCATTAAGGTGATGGCTTTTTCACATTCTGAATTGATAGGTTCACCCATTTTTTCAAAATTCGTCCAAGTTCCATCTTCGGTTCGATTAGCTACCCAAATAGTATAGCAAGATTCGGTATTGCGATATTTTTCAAATTTTTCACGAACAAAAAACAACATTTTGCCATCTTGAGACACACTCGGACTACCTTCATACATTGCAGTATTTAAAGGTTCTCCAACATTTATTGGTTCACCCCATTCAGCTCCTATTCGTTTTGCATAAAAAATATCTCTTTCGCCAAAACCTGAAGGGAAAATTGCATCAAAAAACAATTCTCTTCCATCATAAGTAAGGCTTGTACCAGTAATTTTACCTTTTAATATTTTGTCGTTGATTATTTTGATTAATTGAGGAGCCTCCCAAGCTGATGTTTTGTCGGTTCGAGTACTCATCAATACTTTTGTGCCATCTGGACGGTCCTGCACATATACAATTGTTTTTCCGTCACCGCTTATTGCAAATGCGTGTTCACGATACTCTCTTGTGTTAATTGGAGCACCAATCGTTTTTAAATTGCTCTGGGCTTCTAAATTACTACTTCCAATAAAAGTAATTGCAGCCAATAATAGCACAGCTTTTTTCATTTTTTTAATTCTTTTAAGTTTACTCTAAGATTTACCATGTGTTTGTTCTTGTATGACTTTCCAAAACTGTGCCAAAAACTTATCAAACGGTAGTGTTTTTAACTGAAAAAAAGTTTTTCTACGCTTTTAGTGGTTATTTTCTTTGTAAACTGAAAAAAAAAGATATTAAATAAGTTTCATCAAAATTTCTATTTTAGAAAAATACAAATGAAATACTCATCATAAATTGATATGCGTTCATTTTTTGTATTTCGAAAAATGAATTTTAAACAGAAGAAACCTTGAAGAATTAGTTGAAAATTGCCAGAATGCAAATAAAAACTAAAATAATAAGTGAGATTAATTTTTTCACTTTGGCGGTTAAGAATATGCGTGGCTTTGCCGACCCTAATTGGATAGAATTTTTCATTTTGAGTTACATTTATATTATAGGAAAGCGAATATTATATTATTATGTAAATTTATATTATTATTATTTAACTTTCAAAATATTTTGAAAGTTTTTTTTTTACAATAAATACAGATTTATAGAAAGAACATTTTTCTATAAGCTACGATTAGCGTAAATTTGCATCTTTACCAAAGAAATTAGAGAAGACTATAATGCCAAATTCAGATTCAATATTACGAATTGCCCTCCAAAAGTCGGGAAGGCTGAGTGAAGATTCGTTCAGACTATTCAAAGAGTGTGGAATAAAGTTTGAGAGTGGAACAGGAAAACTCAAAACTTCTTCATCGAATTTTCCTGCCGAATTTCTTTTTTTAAGAGATGACGACATTGCAGGCTATGTAGAAGATGGTGTAGCCGACATCGGTATCGTTGGCGAAAATGTTTTTATTGAGTCAAATCGCAAGGCAGAAATTACCTATCGCTTAGGTTTTTCAAAATGTCGTTTGTCAATTGCAGTACCCCGAGGCATTGATTATCAAAGTATTGAAGATTTTCATGGAAAAAGCATTGCTACTTCATATCCTCGCATTTTGGGTAATTATTTGAAAGAAAAAGGAGTTAGAGCAGATATTCACGAAATAAGTGGTTCGGTTGAAATTGCTCCAAGCATTGGTTTAGCAGAAGGTGTTTGTGATATTGTGAGTTCGGGAAGTACACTTTTGAGTAATGGCTTGAAAGAAGTAGAAGTTATTTTTCGCTCAGAAGCAGTTTTGATTTCAAATAAAAAACTGTCAAAAGCAAAACATGATACCCTCAACAAATTGTTGTTCAGAATAAAGGCTGTACAAACTGCTCAGAATTACAAATACATTTTGTTGAATGCACCAAACGATAAACTACAAGATATTATCAATATGATTCCAGGAATGAAAAGTCCGACTATCGTACCTTTGGCAATAGAAGGTTGGAGTTCGATTCATTCAGTGTTAGAAGAAAATCAATTTTGGGAAAACATCGAAGCTATTCGTTCGGCAGGAGCAGAGGGTATTTTAGTAATTCCGATTGAAAAAATGATTTATTGATTTTTGGATGTGAGATTCGAGACATGAGATTTGAGAGTTTGGAAACTTTTTTTCTCATATCTTTTATCTCATATCTCATATCTATCTTAAAATGAAAATAATATCTTTCCCTCCTCGCTCCGAATGGAAACAATTTCTTGCTCGACCAATGCAAGAAATGGCAGAAATAGAGCAAAAAGTTTTGCCCATCCTTCAAAAAGTAAAAAATGAAGGAGATTCTGCACTTCGAGAATTTGCTTTGAAATTTGACAAAATAGAAATTAAAGATTTTCAAGTTTCACAAGAAGAAATTGATGATGCCGAAAATCATTTGACTGACGAACTAAAAGAAGCTATTTGGCAAGCTTACAAAAATATTTATACTTTTCACGAGTCCCAAAAACAAGCCCCAGTAGTCATAGAAACAATGATAGGGGTAAAATGTTGGCGAAAAAGTGTAGGTATTCAGAAAGTAGGTTTTTATATTCCTGGAGGAACCGCACCGCTTTTTTCAACGGTTTTGATGTTAGGAATTCCAGCACAAATTGCTGAATGCGAAGAACGAATACTGTGTTCGCCAAGCAATCATCCAGCCATTTATTATGCTGCAAAATTGGTTGGAATTTCAAAAATATTTAGAGTAGGAGGGGCTCAAGCCATTGCAGCGATGGCTTATGGTACAGAAACGATTCCACAAGTTTATAAGATATTTGGTCCAGGAAATCAATTTGTTACAGCTGCTAAACAATTATTAAGCAAAGATGGTGTGGCTATTGATATGCCAGCTGGACCTTCTGAAGTTGCGGTCATGGCTGACGATTCTGCCGTGCCTTCATTTGTTGCTTCAGACTTACTTTCTCAAGCCGAACATGGTGCAGATAGCCAAGTTTTATTGGTTTCTACAAGTAAAAAGTTTGTTTCTGCCGTAAATTTGGCAGTTTCTGGGCAATTAAATCGTTTGCCAAGAAAAGATTTAGCAAGTAAAGCAATCGAAAATTCAAAGATTATTTTGCTCGAAAATCAACAAGATTGTATTGATATGCTTAATGCTTATGCTCCTGAACATTTGATTTTGGCAGTCGAAAATTATGATGAAGTTGGAGAAAAAATCATCAATGCAGGTTCAGTTTTTCTTGGAAATTATACGCCCGAATCTTGCGGTGATTATGCTTCTGGTACAAATCATACTTTGCCAACAAACGGGTATGCTCGTGCATACAGTGGTGTTTCGGTTGATAGTTTTGTGAAAAAAATTACTTTTCAAGAAATCACAAAAGAAGGAATAAAAAACATTGGAAAAACTGTTGAGCTTATGGCTGAAGCAGAATCTTTAGAAGCACATAAACGTGCTGTAAGTTTGAGGTTGGAAAGCCTTTAGAATTGATGGGTATATTTGTTAAGGAACGCTTAAAAAATAACTCCGTTCATTTATTCATCTTTTCCACCAACTCTCTATCAAAAAAAACTCATTTAGTTCGCTAAATTTCGTCTTTTTTGACTTGATTTGGCAAAAAATATTTCATAAATCATAAACGGACTTATTTTTTAAGCGTTCCTAAATTGAAGCAGAATTAAATTCGTTTTGGAATAAATGTTTAAAATTACTATTATCCAACCAGATAGCTATGAGATTAAAAAAAAATATTATCTCAATAATTCTTCTCTTTTTTAGTCTGCCATTCGATGCTAATTCTCAGCAGAGTGTGGTTGATAGTTTAAAAAAAATACTAAATTCAGATATCCCAGATTCGAGTCGTTCACTTATTTTAGATAGGCTTGGATTGTTTACTATGACTTCAAAACCTCAGATTGCTTTACAATTTGCTCAAAAAGGTTTATTAATTGCAAAAAAAACAGGCTTTCCAAAGGGTATTTCTCGTAATCTGAATCGGTTAGGTGCAATTTATCGTTCAATCGGGAACTATCCAAAGTCGCTTGAAATGCATATGGAAGCAAAGAAAATTGCTTTAGAATGTAATGATTTGGAAGGATTATCAAGTATCTACAATCAATTAGGGGTATTTTATTCTGCACAAAAAGATTCAAAAACTGCCATTAATTCATATATGAAAGGTTTGAATATTGCCCAATCAATAAATAATTCGAATCTCAAAAGAATAATTTTTTCAAATCTTGGAATGGATTATACTTTTCTTGAAAAATTAGATTCTGCAAAGATTTATACTGAAGCAGCTTATGAAATGGCAATGCTTCAAAAAAGTAATAATATAAATGTATTGTTAATGAACCTTGGGAGTTTGTATAGAAGAGAAAAAAAATACACACAAGCTTTAGATTTTTATCGTAAAAGTATTGCTTATTCAAAATTAGTTGAAGATGATGGCATTTTGAGCTTAACTTATTTTGAAATGGCAGACATTTTTAAAAAAACAACTATGCTTGACTCAAGCATTATTTATTCTCAAAAATCGCTCGAGGTTGCTGAAAGTAACAATAATCCAAAAAATATTTTTTTGTCAAGTACACTGCTTTCAGAATTGTATGACAAAATAGATACAAAAAAATCTTATAAATTTTTCAAACAGGCTGCCTCAGCTAAAGATAGTATGTTTAGTCAAGAAAAATTTATTCAAATTCAAAATATAAAATTTATTGATAGCATAAAAGAACAAGAACTAATAGCAAAGGCCAAAGAAATTAAAAATGAACAAAGACTTATCTTAATGCTGAGTATCATGGGCGTTTTTTTGTTGGTGGCATTAATTTTATTTCGAAGTAATCAACTCAAAAATAAAGCTAATATTTTACTCAAAAACCAAAAAGAAGAAATTGATATTCAAAAGAATAAGGTTGAAAATGCTCTTTCAGAACTAAAATTTACTCAAAATCAGTTAATCCAAAATGAAAAACTTTCTTCTTTATCCGAATTGACAGCTGGAATTGCACACGAGATTCAGAATCCATTGAATTTTGTTAATAATTTTTCTGAACTTTCAATTGATTTGTCAAATGAACTGAAAGAAGAAATAGAAAAAATTAGCTTTCCTGAAAATGATAAAGAATATATTTCAGAAATTATAAGTGATTTAACTCAAAACCAAAAGAAAATCAATCTTCATGGCAAGCGTGCGAGTAGTATTGTATCGAGTATGCTCGAACATTCTCGTATAAGCACAGGCGAACGCCAAAGTACAGATATAAATAAATTAGCTGAGGAATATCTAAAACTTTCATATCATGGAATGAAAGCAAAAAAGGCGTCTTTTAAAGTTGATTTTAGTTTTTTACCTGATTTAAATTTGCCTTCGATTAATATTATTCCGCAAGATATTGGAAGAGTAATGTTTAATATTTTTAGTAATGCTTTTTATGCGGCAGCACAAATTGAAAATCCCGAGGTGAAGGTTTTTACGAAATTTAACAACAAAAATCTTATTATAGAAGTTTTTGACAATGGAAAAGGTATTCCAAAAGAAAATTTGACTAAAATTTTTCAACCATTTTTTACGACAAAGCCCACTGGAGAAGGCACTGGATTGGGGCTTTCATTAAGTTATGACATTATTACGAAAGGAAATAACGGTAAAATTGAAGTTGAAAGTACAGAAGGTAATGGAACAACTTTTAGTGTATTTTTACCATTCGATAAATAAAAACAACAAAATAGAAGTTTTTAATTAAGTCATATTATATTTATGCAATCAATCAACCCTAAACATAATTACATTAATGAAAAAAACTTTTCTAACCTTCTGTTTTATATCTTTACTTCAGAGTCTTGTTTTTGCCCAGGGAGCATCAAATTCAAAGGAAGTGAGTTTCAATTTTGATATTACTTCACTTTTGATAGGCCTTGTTGTTGGTGCATTATTAACTTATTTTGTTACAAAAAGTACGAATAAAAAATAAATAATCAATAATCAATCCTTAACCCTTTTGACAATTACATTTATGAAAAAAACTCTTTTAACCTTCTGTTTTTTATTATTACTGAATAGCCTTGTTTTTGCACAAGGAGCAACAAATTCTTGGCCAGGGGGTGGTCATTTTGATATTACTTCACTTTTGATCGGACTTGTTGTTGGGGCTGTAATTACTTATTTTATAACAAAAAAGCCTAAAAATTAATAAAAAACTTAGGGTTTGAATATTTTCAAACCCTAAGTTTTTATTCTTCGTGTTCAAAACTTACTAAAAGTGGCACAATATGTCCTTGTTTTTCTCCCTTCAGCGTAAAACCCATTTTATTCTTTTTTGTATTGTATTCAATCTGATAATATGGTACTAAATCCTCGTCAAAAGCTTTAATTAATCTGTTTGGAAAAGTCCCATTTCCTGCTGAAATTTTTTCTACATATTCATTAATTTTTAATTCTTTGTCTGAAAAAAGAAATAAAACATATTCAATTCCCAATCTATCATCCAATGAAAAATGAGGGCGATCCATCGGAGGTAAAATAACTTTTGTATTTCTAAATACACTCGCACTTTCAGACTCATCAAATGGAAAAATAGACTTCGTATTATGAAGATTATTAGAATTTCCATTAATTATATATAAATAGGTATAGGCTGTGGTTGAATCTATAAATGCTCCATATCGGTAAGGTGTTCCTGAAGATTGTGGCATTAAAAGATAGTTCGCCATTTTTTCTAAACCCGTTTTATTTTCAGTAGAATTTAAGTTTAAGTAAGTAAGTTCAGATGATGCAATTTCTGGCGGAACATATCTGTCTATGTAAAATGTAATTTCAGCCGAGCAAACTATTTCATTTTTCTTTCTTTTGATAGGCAAAAATGACTGAAAAGCATTTTTTGCCTTATGTTGAAAATCATTATAGCGAATCCAGAAAAAACCATCTTCTGCAAAATTCCCTCCCCAACTATTTACAGCTTTAAATGCTCCTCCAAATTTATGATCATCGTAACCAACTAAGCAAACAGCGTGTCCTCCTAGATTGTTAGAATTTGCAGGTTCCCAAAGCCCAATATCTTGAAAAACTTTAATGCCAAAAAAAGCCATTAAATTTCGCCATAAAATTTTCCAAAAACCATTTTGCGAAAGTGCAGGAAGCGATTCGGTTATTATCATTCCAACAACGACAGGTGTTTTTTCAGATAAAGCTTTTTTGGTAGTCAGTACAATATTTTCTTCTCTATCGGTCAAACTAAAAAGTCTTATATAGTCTAAAATTTTCGAGCTTGGGTTAATCGTTAGTGATTCGTTATTATTACAATTTGGATAATCTTGTTGCTTTAAACTTGGAACACCATTTGTTTTCAAAAATTCTAAGGCTTTTTCAAATTCAGTTCCGTTCAAGCAATCAACATCATTTTTGTCTTTAATGGCATTATAAATATATGATGGCGAAAAACTAAGGGCATCAATCGAATCTTTATTGGTAATATTTCGGCTTATTGCTTCAAGAATTGTACGCATATAATAGGTTGTAGAAACTCCAACACAAGTACCCAACTCTCCCTGATTCATTACAGTGGGCGTATAATTACTCATGTCAACCTTTTTTGGTAGTTTCATTTCATTAAGGGATTGTAAAGTTTTCTTCGGCACATTATTATATGAAGCTCCATTTTCTTTCCAACCAAACTGTGCAAAAAGAGAAGGGCTTATTATAAAAAAAAAGTAACACAAAATGTATAAACTTTTCATAGTTTTTAATTTTATTTTTCGGTGATTTTCAATGAGACAAACTTTTTATAATCTGTACTTCTTTTAAAATCGTATGGATGAATAAAAATTGTTCGTTTCGTTTGTTTATCATAATTGGCTGTTTGTGCTATATATTGTTCGATGGTGAGAATAGTTTTACTTTGCTGAACATCTTTAGTTTTCAATTCAATTTGAGCATTTTTTTTACACATTTCCGAAATACTTGAAATTGCTTTTTTTCTTTCTTCTTCACCAGAAGTATTCACTAAAATCGTCAATTGATTTTGCAAATCATAAATGTCAGGAATTACAAAAGTAGAAGCAGGATATTGAATTATTTTTTTGTCAATTTTTTTATATGGTTTAAATTCCCAATGAGAAATTTGAGGTTTATCTTTAGGAATATATGCTTCTAAAACATTCTCCATTCTTCCTTGCGTTTTCAGCAAAATATTTTCAAAATTAAGTGTACTAAATTGATTGGCAGGAGTATCCAAGGTTTTGGCAAATATCTTATCAAAAGAATTCATAAATGCCGAAATATTAAAGAAAGGATGTTTCCGTGTATGATTCCCTTTTGAAGCACTTGCAATTTTCCAGATACCACAATTTTCTAAAAAAAGTTTTTTAATTATCATTTTTCTTAAATCTTCGGTTACAACTAAATCTGCAATCTCTTTCGTTTTTGGTTCAGGAGAAGAATCTCGGCATTCGGAAAGTACAATGCCCAATCTAACCCCTTTTTTTTCTAAAAGTAAAGCAATTTCATCTACAGAAAGTGTCGATTCTTTGAAATCAGTTAATTGAAAAGTTGGGAAAGTGCTGAGATTGTTTTTTGGATAATAGCCTAATCCTGAATAAAAAAACATAATAATATCGTTAGGCTTTGCTTTAAGGGTATCTAAAGCTTTTTTAATAGAAATGCTATTGAAAAGGTTGTTATTTGAATTGAGATACGAAATTTTTAATTTATAATCAAGGAAAGTAGCTGCCGTTTTGAAAATTTTATCGACAGCTTCTTCATCAGCTTGACTGACAATACCATACTTTGGGTCGGCATAATCTGATACCATAATAAGATGCAGAGTTTGTGCATTACAAATCTTTGAAAACAGCAATATTGCTAACAAAAATCTAAGTTTTTTCATCATTACTTTAGTTTATCTGAAGTTTATTTCAAATATATTGATTTTCATGTAAATAAAAAAGTATTTCATAAAAAGCTGATAATCAGCAAATTATGAAATACTTTGTGGAGACGCAGGGACTCGAACCCTGGTCCGAACTTGGCAATTGTCGAACCTTCTACATGCTTAGTTGCTATTTATTTTCGAGTGATAGTAGGTTAGCATCAGACCTTAGTAGCACCTTAGAAACCTATATACTAATGACCAATAAGTTCCCCATTAGTTATCGCCTTTGCAGGGTCGGCACTCCGAACTCCCCAGCAGCAAAGGTTAGCCAAGGCGGAATGTGGCGTGAGTTTAATTTACTACGAAATTAAGCAGCCATGGCATACGAAGTATTGCCAGTTGTTTTTCGGAAGAATTTTTAACGGGAGATTCTACCAACTCCCGACATGCTTATACTCGCAACCACTCATGCCGTCAAAACCGGTCGTCCCCAAGTGTTGTAAATACTAAATGCAAAACTACGACTTTTAGTTCAGACAATAATTTATTCTTCTGAAAAAAAAACTTATAATTACCGCAAGTTTGAATATTTTTTTTCATCTAAATTAAAAAATGTTAAAATAAAAATAACTTTTACACCGTTACAATAAAACCTCTTGAAACCTAAAAATACTTATTCTTTGATAAAAAATTTACGTTCAATAAGTCCAATCACTATTTGCAACCTCTAAATTTTTATCACATGAAGAACAAAGTAAAATTAACTTTCGTCTGTTTATGCTTATTATGTTCATTTTTTATTGCTTGTCAAAAAAATGAATCTTTAAAACCCTCCTCATCAACATTACCAACTGGATTTGCTTCAGAATTAACTTCTGCAAGAACCGACAATGCTCAATCAGTCGAAATAATTGCTTTGGGAAAAGCTCTATTTTGGGACCCGATTTTATCGGGCAAAAAAGATATCGCATGTGCCACTTGCCATCATCCTGCCAATGGCTATGCCGATAATTTAGACTTATCAATTGGAGTAAATGCAGTCGGATTAGGTGCAAATCGACATTTCTTAAGCCCTAATACCTTTGCTTTTGTAAAGCGAAACTCTCAAACAATTTTGAATACGGCCTTTAATGGCATGGATTCTAATGGAAATTTTAATCCTGCAACTGCACCCATGTTTTGGGATTCGAGGGTGAAAAGTCTTGAGTCTCAGTCGTTGGAGCCAATTAAAACACTTGAAGAAATGCGTGGAAATGTTTACTCAGAAGCGGCTGCCTTGGATAGTGTCATTGCTCGTTTAAGGAAAATACCTGCCTATCAGCAACTTTTTCAGAATGCTTTTGGCAAGGCAAATGCTATCAATACTACCAATATGGGCATTGCCATTGCCTCATTTGAAACAACTTTGATTGCAAATAATGCACCGTTTGACCGCTACAAAAGAGGCGAAACAACTGCGATGACTGCTCAACAAATACAAGGAATGAATGATTTTCAAAGGGTTGGTTGTGCCAATTGCCATTCTGGGAATATGTTTTCAGATTTCCAATTACACGTACTTTCTGTACCTGATAATGCCAAAAATGCAACTTCTGACAAAGGAAATGGTACTTATGCTTTCCGAACTGCCAGTTTGAGAAACCTGAGATTGACAGCACCGTATATGCACAGTGGCGTTTTTCGTACTTTAGATGATGTGGTAAGATTTTATGGCAGAATAGCAGGAGGAAATTCTCAAAACCGAAATGTGAACGTAAGGAATATTGACCCAAGAATAAGAAATGTTAGAATCGGAAATAATCAAGCGGCTTTGGTTGCTTTTATCAATGCTTTGACTGATGATAATTTTGATAAAACTATACCTACAAGTGTACCAAGTAGGTTGAGTGTAGGTGGGAATATAAGATAGACAATTTCGGATATTGGATTTCGAAATAAATTTAAGAGCCATTGAATAGATACAAAATTCAATGGCTCTTGAATTTTAAAAAAAATGAAATATTTGTCATTCTACATTCGAATAATTCGTCATTTGCACTTAAAAGCTCAATTTATTCATCAAAACTGGCACTTCTTCATTTTTCAAACTATCGGGCAAAGTTTGAATATTTAAGCCTTTTTCTCTCAAATAATTTGCTTTATTAGTTTGTGAAGGTACATAATTTGGATTTACCCTTGTGGCAATATTGAAATAATAGGAAGCCAAAACATACTTTCCCATTTGGTTATAAACCGCCCCCATATCATTGTAAGCGAGTACATAATTTGGCATTTTTTGCATGGTTAATCTGTAATAATATTTGGCACTATCTAAATTATTTTGAAGTTGATGTAAACGTCCCAAACCATAAAATGCTTCGCCAATATCGGTAATTGCAATTGCTTTTTGATAAGCACTAAACGAATTTTTGAGGTATTCTTTTTTCAATTTTTCATCTTTTTCTACAGCAAATTTTTCATTCATACTATTGCCATAATGTAGCTGAATCATCGAATTTCTTGCTCCATTGCCAATATCTGCTTGATTTAGGTCAAATTCATTTTTCCAATCGGGATTTCTTGTTAAAGTTTTGAATGAAAATAATCCAAAAACAACCAAACAAAATATTGGCAAAATTGGATTTGTTTTGAAAATACTAAACATAGAACCTTCTTCATTTTTCTTGAGTGAATTTAAACCAAAAATAATCAAAATTGATAAGCCAAGAATTGGTAAATACAAAAATCTTTCTGCAAAAATTCCTCCACGTGTAAGAGTAAAAGCTAATGCAGGAAAAATGGTAAACATCAAAAAAACTAATCCAAAAAACAACCAATTTCTTGATTTTAGATTTTTGAAAATCAAGAAAATAATTCCTCCAAAAAGTAAAATTCCAATCAATGAAATTATATCGCTTATTTTGCCAGAAGGTATTTGATTGTATGAATAATCGTGTAAAAGAGGTATTGGTAAAACACTCATTTTTAGATAATAAGCAAAAAGTTTGAAAGTCGAGAAAAATTGAGTTTTTTCTATGAAATAGGGGTAAACTATTAAGTTTTTGTCCATATTTCCACTCAAACTCCCCAACATTGAACTTTTTTGAATAAAAAATATTATGGTAACAATAGCAAAAGGTGCAATTGAAAAGAGCGATTTTATAATGCTTTGGTTTTTAAAAGTATAAACAACCAAAGCTATCAAACCAAGTCCAATGATGGCTGATTCTTTTGACAAATAAGCTAAATACATGAAAATACAACTTGTAATTAAGTATTTCAGCTTATTTGAGTCATAATAAATATCGAAGGTAAAAAGTGTTAAAATCAAGAATAATGAGCTTAATATCTCATCTCTACTTTTGATATTTGCAACAACTTCAGTATGTGTTGGGTGAGAAATAAAAAGTAAAGCGATTAACAAAAGCAAGATTGGATTTGTGTTTCTAAACCATCTTTGAAGCAATAAAAAGACAAAAAAGCCTGTAATTCCATACAAAATGATGTTTCCAACATGACTAACAGTTGGGTTATTTCCAAAAAATTCATGTTCAATCGCATAAGTTAGCAATGGAAAAGGTCGATAATAACCGGATTTTTGATTGAGAAATTCCCAAAAATCTTGTTTGAAAATTCCAGAAAATCCACCCAATCCTTTTTGAACATTTTGATTTAGAGTAATCGCAACTTGGTCGTCCAAAACATAGCCATGTTTGTAAGTATTGGCATAAAGCAAAATGCCAACGATGCCTACAATAGCTGCAAAAATATAGTTAAAATTTACAGCAATTGATGTTTGTGGATTTTGTCTAATTTCTGTTTTGGTAGATACAGTTTTGGTTTGAATTATAGGCTTAGGTTTTTCAATGTTTTTGTTCTTTTTTGACATATTTGTAGTATTTTAGGCTTATTTTAAAGTAAAACTATTCTTTTTCTATGAAAAAGTCAAGTGTTGTGCGATTGTTGCCACCAAGACACCAAGGCACTAAAATTATTCTTCGAGTCTTAGTGTCTTTGTGGCAACAATCGCTCGGCTAATTTACTCAAAACTTCATCGAAAGCCCAATACGCTTTCTTGCAATATCAATTTCCATCACTTTTACTTGAACATGCTGATGAACTTTCACGACTTCATTGGGGTCTTTGATGAAACGATTTGCCATTTGCGACACATGAATCAAACCATCTTGATGCACGCCAACATCTACAAAACAACCAAATGCAGTAATATTTGTTACAATACCAGGGAGTATCATCCCTTCTCTTAAATCTTCTATTTTATGAACATCTGAAGCAAATTCAAATACCTCCAATGTTTCTCTTGGGTCACGTCCGGGCTTTTGTAATTCCGACAAAATATCATTCAAAGTTGGCAAGCCCACTTTTTCTGTAATGTAATTTTTCAGTATAATTCTTGATTTAACTTGTTCATTACCAATGAGCTCTGAAACTTTTACACCCAAATCTTTTGCCATTTTCTGAACAATTGAGTACGTTTCAGGATGAACCGCCGAATTATCCAAAGGGTTTTCAGCCCCATGAATTCTCAAAAAACCAGCACTTTGTTCAAATGCTTTTGCTCCTAATCTTGGAATTGTTTTAAGTTCATTTCGAGATTTAAAAGCACCATTTTTTGCTCGATAATCAACAATATTTTGAGCCAAAACAGGCCCTAAACCCGACACATAACTCAGTAAATGTTTGCTGGCAGTATTGAGTTCAACACCAACCAAATTAACGCAACTTTCTACAACCGAATCAAGGCTTTCTTTCAATGTTTTTTGCTCTACATCATGCTGATATTGACCAACACCGATAGATTTTGCATCAATTTTAACTAATTCCGCCAAAGGGTCCATCAATCTTCTGCCAATTGAAATTGCTCCACGAACCGTTACATCTTTGTTTGGAAATTCTTCTCGAGCGATAGGGGAGGCTGAGTAAATTGATGCTCCCTGCTCGGAAACGACATGGATAACAACCCCAACCGAAGCGTCGGTCGCCCCGACCACTCCCCAATTGGGAGGGGAGTTTTTTAGGACTTTTTTAACTAAGGTTTCCGTTTCTCGGCTTGCTGTGCCGTTGCCTATGGCTATGGCTTCGATTTTGTATTCTTGGAGTAGTTTTTTTAAGATTGCTTCAGCTTCTTGTTGCTTTGTTAAAGGGTAAATTACTGTGTCGTGAAGTAAATCCCCTCGCTCATTTAGGCAGACAATTTTACAACCTGTTCTGAAACCGGGGTCTATTCCCATCACTCTTTTTTGACCCAGTGGCGAAGCTAAAAGTAATTGTCTGAGATTCGTTGCAAAAATCTTAATCGCTTCACTATCAGCCTTTTGCTTTGAAATATTAGCAAATTCTGTCTCGATACTTGGCTTCAAAAGTCGGCTATACGAATCGTCAATTGCCATTGCAACTTGCTCTTTGGCGTCGGGCAAACCACGCAAATAAATGCGGTCGAGGGCATCAGTTCCACGTTCAGCCTCAATCGAAACATCAATAGATAAAAACCCTTCTTCTTCGCCTCTTCGCAAAGCCAAAAGTCGGTGCGAAGGTATGCGTGAAAGTGGTTCAGAAAACTCAAAATAGTCTTGAAACTTAATTCCTGCCTCATTCTTGCCTTTTTTTACTTTCGAGGTAATGATTGCTTCTCGCTCAAAAAGTTTTCGAACAGCATTTCGAGCTTGAATATCTTCATTGACCCACTCTGCCATAATATCTCTCGCACCTTGAAATGCTTCTTCAATTGTGGCCACTTTTTCATTGAGATATTTATTTGCAATTGCATCAATATTTCTTTCACTTTGGGCAAAAATAATTTTTGCTAATGGCTCTAAGCCTTTCTCAATTGCTATACTTGCACGGGTTTTACGTTTTTGTTTGTATGGTAAATATAAATCTTCTAACTCATTGATATATAGTGCATTATGAAGTTTTTTTAATAATTCTGGAG
This sequence comes from Emticicia sp., assembly GCA_031378345.1. Taxonomy (GTDB): domain Bacteria; phylum Bacteroidota; class Bacteroidia; order Cytophagales; family Spirosomataceae; genus Emticicia. Next base: position 44,799 of record JANNDY010000043.1, read on the forward strand.
TCATTTTATCTTGCTCCTCAATCGATTTTATGATTGCTTCACGGCGTTTGTCAGCTTCAATAAATTTGTTGAATAAATCTTTTGTATCAGCAACTTGCACCTCGTCCATGCTGTCGGTCATTTCTTTTCGGTATCGAGAAATAAATGGTACTGTAGCACCTTCTTCAAGTAAAGTGATGGTATTTTGAATTGATTTTTCTGGCACGCCAACGGTTTGTGCAATAATTTGTATCTGTTTTTGAGTCATCGTTCCAACCTTTTTGGGTAAATTTGGGTCAATAGTGTATGAAAGTTATTTGTTCACAAAAATCGACTTTAAAAATGAAAAAGCCATTAATAATTGCTATGATTCTTTCCACAATGCTATTTATTAATTGTGAAAAAGAATATAGAAAAGATGATATACCAGTAAATTTGCTTGATTATGAAATTAATTATGGAACAAGTTTCGGAATGTGTGTTGGTCCTTGTCGAAAAGAAATAAATCTTGTGAATGGTGATTTGAATTTTACTGTTTTTTATACCGAAGGTAGAGGAGCAATAGGAGGTACTCCGAAAATATATAAAGAGAAATCAGATTCAGATTTGCAAAAGTCTTTGTCTCAAAGTATTGATTATGAGGCATTTAAAAAACTGAATAATTCAATAGGTTGCCCTGATTGTGCTGATGGCGGAGCTGAATTTGTCGAACTTATAAGCTATAACATTAAGCATAAAGTTACTTTTGAATATGGTAAAGCACCGAAAGAAATTGAAAAATTAGTAACAATTTTACGAGAAAAAAAGGTTTACTTTGAACAAAAATATTTGAAGTAGATGTACGATTTAATAGTAGTTGGTGGCGGTGCGGCTGGTTTTTTTGCGGCAATCAACGCTGCCAAAAAAAATGTTGGACTCAAAATTGCCATTTTAGAGCGAGGAAAAGAGGTTTTGCAAAAAGTAAAAGTTTCGGGTGGAGGGCGTTGTAATGTTACGCATGCTTGTTTTGAACCTGAAAAATTAGTGAAATTTTATCCTCGTGGCGAAAGTGATTTGTTAGAACCCTTTAAGAAATTTAACCCAACTCACACAATTGAATGGTTTGAAAGTCGAGGTGTAAAAATCAAAAAAGAAGCGGATGGACGAATGTTTCCTTCCAGCGATTCTTCCCAAACGATTATTGATTGTTTGATGTATGAAGCAAGAAAAAATGGTATAGAAATAATACGAAATGCTCGCGTAGAAGATTTTGAATATATTGATAGTCAAGAGTTTAAGTGGAAAATAAAGGTTTTAGGCGAAAGGATTTTTCACGCAAAAAAACTCATGATCGGCACTGGAAGCGATACAGCTATTTGGCGTTTACTCGAAAAATTAGACTTGAAAATTATTCCTGCTGTACCTTCACTTTTTACATTTAATATTAAAGACGAACGAATTTCTGACCTCATGGGTTTGTCAGTTCCGAAAGCAAAAGTAAAAATTATCGGTACTAAATTTGAGAGTGAAGGTCCACTTTTGATTACACATTGGGGGCTTTCAGCACCAGCAATTTTGAAACTTTCGGCATGGGCAGCACGAGAACTAAATGACTTGAATTATAAATTCAAAATTGAAGTTAATTGGTTGAATATCAGTAGTTTAGAGGAAGTGAAATTGCATTTGCACAAGCAAATATCAGAACAATCTAAGAAAAATGTTATGCTTAATTCTGAACTTGGAATCCCGATTAGGCTTTGGAAAAGTCTTTGTAAAGCAGTAGAAATTGGCGAGTTTCAGAAATGGGCAGAAACTGGTAAAAAACACATTCAACGATTAGCTGAACAATTGACGGCTTGTAAATTTGAAGTGAATGGGAAAAGTACTTTCAAAGAGGAATTTGTTACAGCTGGCGGCGTTGATTTGTCTGAAATTGACATGAGTTCATTCAGTTCTAAAAAATTCCCATCGCTTTTTATGGCTGGCGAAGTGCTTAATATTGATGCTATTACTGGCGGCTTTAATTTTCAAGCTGCTTGGACGGGTGGTTGGCTAATTGGGCAAAATCTATAATTTTTTCTTTCGCCCTTTTTGAAGTATTTCTGAAAAGATAGATTTTTCGTTAATTTCATCTAAAATGATGGCTTCTTGCAAGATTTCGTTGAAAATTAAGGCTTTTTTATGAAAATCATCCACATTTTTAAAGGTAATTCCTGTGATAGTTGTTCGTTTTTTTGCATCTAATAAACCATGTTCGTTCGACATTTGAAAACCTCTGTGAAAACCAATTTCGATGCCATTATTTTTTTTCATTACACCAAAATAGCAAAGTTCTTTCTTCACAGCAAACATCGGAACGCCAAACAAAATTCGTTCTCTCATTCTTGGGTGAGCGTTTAGAATTGTTTGCCTAATTGTCCATAATAATGTTCTGATTTCTGCGTCTTGACTTTCGATAAAATCTTCGGTTGAGATGTATTTTTTCATTTTTTTGATATAAAAGTTCCAAGAACCATTCCCAAAATACTTGCCAAAAAGCCCCATATCATTCCTGTAATTTCTGTTGGAATAAATTCTAAAATCAGCCAAGTTCCTGTACCCAAAATCATCGATAAAATTACTCCCAAAGCTGTTGCTTTTTTCCAATAAAGCCCAGCCACTAAAGGAACAAATAATGCAACCAAACTTAGAGCAGAAGACTCGCCAACTAACTCATATATTTCAGATTTATAAAGCGATAATCCGACTGCAATGAGCGTAATTCCTATGGTTGAAAGCCGCATTATTTTTAATAATTTTTCATCCGAAATTTTTTCTCCGTATAGTGGTTTTATTAAGTTTTCGCCCAAAACAGTAGCTGGGGCCAATATTGCTCCACTGCAAGTGCTTAGAATCGCCGAAAGTAATGCTCCAAAAAAGATAATTTGCATTCCCAAAGTTGAATGTTTCAAGACCAAAAAAGGTATTGTCATTTGGGTATCCCCTTCCTTTAAATCGGGGTACAAAAGTGTGCCACACAGGGCAATTACCAATGGCATGAAAGCAACCGTGAGGTACATAAATGCCGACCAATAGGCACTCTCTACAGCTACCTTTTCGGACTTGGCAGAAAGTGTTCTTTGAAACACATCTTGCTGTGGAATCGAGCCAAAACCTATGGTAATCCAAGCTCCAAAATAGGTAATCCAACTCGTGAAATTGTTTTCTTTAGGCGTAAATCTGAAGAACCCTGTTGGTGTTTTTGAAACCATTTCCCGCCACCCTCCGATTTCGTCTAAAATAACTAACATTAAAAACAACATTCCTATAATAATGATGGCAGATTGAATAGTATCGGTTACTGCAACCGACCACATTCCTCCAATATATGTATAAAATAGCACAATAGAAGAACAAATAATTACACCCCATACGAATGGTATATTTGCAATGGATTGTAAAATAAATGCTAATGCAACCAACTGGGCAGCAATCCAACTAAAATAAGAAGGAATAATGAAAATTGCAGAAATCCATTCTACTCTTTTGTCGTATCTTATTCTAAAATAATCGCTAAATGTTAATATATTGAGTTTGTAAAGTGGTCGTGCAAAAAATAGCCCGATTAAAAGCAAACATAGTGAAGCACCGAATGGGTCTTCAATTACGCCCAAAAGCCCTTTTTCGACAAATTCTGAAGATGCTCCCATGACAGTTTCTGAGCCAAACCAAGTGGCAAAAAGTCCAGAAGCTACTACATAAGTGGGCATTTTTCTTCCAGCAATAGCAAAATCGTTAGTTGTTTTTACAAATCGGGAGGCATACCAACCAACAAAAATTGTGAGTGCGAGATATGCAAAAATAAAGATAATTAGCATTATTGGGTTGATTTTGTTAAATATTGTCAAGTTTCTACAAAAAAAATAAAAAAAAACGAAAAACAGGTGACTTTATTTTTATTTGTCAGTCAATATTTATATTTTTCGCTATAAACACTTTAACTTAAACTTTTGCGTAACCGTGACTCACTTAATAGAAAGATTTACCGAAGTATTACGAAAAGGGAAATATAATTCCCAAACAATTGCTGCCTATAGAAATGCGATTTTTGTATTTTACAATCATTTCCGTGATTTGCCACAAAGCAAAATCACTGATGAGTTAATTTCCGAATACCTCAAGGATTTGGCAGAAAAAAAAGGTGGTACGACCGATGCAGCAGCTATCCAATCTGGAAAAGCAATTAAGTTGTTTTATGAAACCATTTTTAATCGCAAACTTGGAATAAAAGCATCTGGCGAATCAAAAACAGATAGTTTACCTGAGATTTTAACTGAAAATGAAGTTACAAAGATTATTAAAGTACTTGATAATCCAAAACATAAAGCTTTGTTATCAATTATTTATGCTGCGGGTTTGAAATTAAGTGATGTGTTGAAAATGAAAGTTGAGGAAGTAAATTTTGATACAAATGAAATTTTAGTTTCGCCTTCAAAAGAGGAAAAAGGTCGAAAATTAAAACTTCCAAGAAATTTAGTGCCAATTATTAAATCATATCTTGAAAAACACCAACCTCAAGAGTTACTTTTTGGAGGTGATAATGGAAAATCGTATAGTCCAAGGAGTGTTCAGTTGGTTTTTCAACAAGCATTGGCAAAAGCAAAGGTTAATAAAGATGCTTCGGTTCATACGCTCAGACATAGCTATGCTGTACATTGTTTGGAGCGTGGCATGGATATTCATTTATTACAAGATATTTTGGGGCATCGTTATTTACAAACTACGTCAATTTATAATCAAATTGCCCAAGTTGAAATTGTAAATATTAGAAGTCCATTTGAAGACCTGGAAATTTAGGTATGATGTATGAGATATGATGTATGTTTTGAAATGGTAAGATGAAATACATCATATCTCATACATCATACCTATTTCAGTCTTCCATGCTTGCTTCTTTTAGCACAATTGCCTTCTTTTTCATTGCACCTGCTTCCAAATCGCCTAATTCTTGGCGGTTTTTGGCAATATCAATCGCTGAATAGATTGCTTGCAACATTGAAGTTTCGTCTGCAATGTTTTTTCCAGCAATGTCATAAGCTGTTCCATGGTCTGGAGAAGTACGAACTTTTGGCAAACCAGCGGTGTAGTTTACGCCGTTTTCAAAGGCAATCATTTTGAATGGCATTAAGCCTTGGTCGTGGTACATTGCCAAAACTGCATCATAGTTTTTCCACGCCATTGTTCCAAAAAAACCATCGGCTGGAAAAGGTCCAAAAACGATATTTCCTTTCTTTTTAAATTCTATAATTGCAGGATTTATTATCTCTTTTTCCTCGTTTCCAAGCAAACCATTTTCGCCTGCATGTGGGTTCAAACCTAAGACCGCAATGCGAGGTTTTTGAACACCAAAGTCTCGTTTCAAAGAAGTTTTTATTTGCTCTAACTTCTTGATTATCAGTTCTTTATTGATATTTTTCTTAACTTGCTCTAATGGTAAATGTCCAGTGGCTACACCAATTTTCAAATCTTCACTGACCATAAACATTAGTACATCTTTTACGCCAAACGCCTCGGCTAAATATTCTGTATGTCCTGGGAATTTGAACTCATCACTTTGGATATTATGCTTGTTGATTGGTGCTGTTACTAAAGCATCAATTTTACCTGCTTTCAAATCTTCAACGGCACGTTTCAAGGCTTCTAAAGCTAATTTTCCTGCCTCTGGAACTATCATGCCAGGTTGAACTTCCAGGTTTTGGTCATTCATGCAATTGATTACATTGACTTGTTTTGGATTGAGTTGTTCGATTTTTTGTATTGTAAAAAACTGCCAATCTTTTATATCCATTAATTGGCGGTAGCGGTTGATAACTTTTCCAGAACCATAAATAACAGGTGTGCAAATTTTACTCAAACGGTTGTTTGCAACTGCTTTCAAAATAACTTCCGGTCCAATGCCATTGAAATCTCCTATACTAATTCCTATAATTGGTTTATTTATTTCGCTCACGATGATATTTTTTTGTAGAAAATCTATTAGAATGGTACAGATATAAATACAGCACCGTAATTTTGTTGCAAGTTACTGACAATCAATTTATAAAAAAAATCTTGTGAATACAAACAATATTGAAAATAGTATGAAAGTGTTAATTGCCGACGAAATGCACCTCAGTATTATGCCAATGCTTGAAGAAATTGGCTATGAATCTGACTACAAACCTTTGATAAATCGGAAAGAAATTATCGAAAATTTGGGAAATTATGATGGTTTAATTATTAGAAGTAAGACTTTTGTAGATGAAGAATTATTGCAAAACGCCAACAAACTTAAATTTATAGGTAGGGCAGGGGCGGGGCTTGATTTGATTGATAATCAAGTAGTTACGAAAAAAAACATTCAAGTTTTTGCAGCAAATGAAGGCAATAGAGTGGCTGTGGCGGAGCATATTATTGGTATGCTTTTGAGTTTGTTGAATAAAATTAATATTGCTGATAATGAAGTTAGAAATGGGATTTGGCACAGAGAAGAAAATCGTGGTTATGAGTTAATGGGAAAAACAATTGGACTAATCGGTTATGGAAATAATGGTTCGGAAACTGCCAAGCGATTGAGGGCTTTTGGCTGTAAAATTTTGGCTTTTGATAAATTTAAGACAAATTTCAGTGATGAATATGTTTCTGAATCTTCGATGGAAGAGATTTTTGAAAATACTGATATTTTGAGCTTGCATTTGCCTTTGTCAGAAGAATCTTCAAAAATGGTAAATGCCGATTTTTTGAATCGTTTTAAGCACAATATTTACTTACTTAATGCTTCTCGTGGCGAAATCGTTGTTTTGCACGATGTGGTTGAAGCTCTCGAAAATGGCAAAGTTTTGGGAGCTTGTTTAGATGTTTTAGAAAATGAAAAACTGCAAAAACTTACACTTGAACAAAATGAAACTTTTGATAAACTCACCAAATCTAACCGTGTGATTCTTACTCCACATATTGCAGGTTGGACTTTTGAATCTTATATTAGAATTAATCAGGTTTTGGTAGAAAAAATAAAAACTTTGAAGTATTTTGAAAATATTTAATAAAATTATCAAACGGATACAAAATTATTTAACGGTAGTAAATTGTTTAAATATATTAGTAATATTATATGTGTTGTTGTAAAAGTGATATTTTTTAATTCTTAAAAAAAACGTAAAGTGTTGATAGTCAATGTTTTGGCATGGTTATTTCTTTAGTTATTATTGAAGCTGAAAAGCTCAAAACTTTCCTAATATAACATTAAATCAACACACAAAATATTTAAGATTTTATTTCACTCAATAGCACAAATAGCAAAAAAGGACAGAGTTTTCTGTCCTTTTTTCTTTAGGATTGATTAAAAATATTGATTAATATTTCTGTGTTCTCAATTCAATAATTTTCTACATAATTTTTAAGTCCTGCAAAGAATTTTTTAATACCAGCGTCAGATTGTTTGCGAATCATCAAAACGTCGAGGAGTTTTCCAAAAAAACCAAACTTAACTGTATATTCCATAACTTGTTTTACTTTTGTTTGGGCACCTATTTTTTCAAAACTGTAACTGTGTTTTAGGTCTTTCATTGGAAATGTGCAGTCAGTAAGCTCATAAGTTAATGCTTTATTTGGCTCAAAAACTGTTACTTTTTCGTCAAACCAATTTTTTCCGTCAAGCATAAGCACTTTTCTTTTTGAACCGATACCTGTTTTTTCTGTCGAAATTAAAGTTGATTTTTTAACTGTTGGGTCGTACTTTTCTAAAAGTTCAAGGTCAGTCAAAATGCTCCAAACTCTTTCAGGACTTGCATTTACAGTGATTTCATTTTTAATTGTTGCCATTTTTTTATTTTTTTAATGTTATTTTGCGTTACAAATATAATTAACTACTTTTGTTTTACAAGTAGTTTAAATAGAAATTTTTAATATATTTAATGGCAAATCAGAAAAAAAAATCAGATTGTCCGATAAATTTTGCCTTAGAACTTTTTGGTGATAGATGGACATTTTTAATTGTTCGTGATTTGATGTTTAAAGGCAAACATTATTATGGGGAATTTCTGTTGTCGGAAGAAAAGATTGCTACAAATATTCTTGCAGACAGATTGGCTTTGCTCGAAAAATCAGCGATTGTAGTAAAAGGTAGCGACCAAAGCCACAAACAAAAAATAATTTATAGGTTAAGTCAAAAAGGAATTGACTTGCTACCAATTTTGGTTGATTTAATAATGTGGTCAGCTAAGTATGATAAAAGTTCAGCGGCTGATGAAGAGTTTGTCGAAAGTATAAAAAGAGATAGAGAAGGTGTTATTAAAGAAATTTCAAGCCAATTGGTTGATGAACTGACCTGAGCAAAAGCAAAAGGAAGTACAAAATAGAAGTTCTGCCTGCCTTTTGTAGCAATCTTTCACTTACTCAGAAATGTTTCAAGGATTTTGGCAATTATTTTTTTTTCAAACAAAATTCCTTTAGTTTCAAGCTCTTTTTCTCTTTTCTATCAATGGTGCATTATTTTTTGTTGAAAAGTTTATACCAAAACTGCCCTGTTACAAAGTAAATAAGTAGTAATGTCAATGCTCCCGAATAAATTCCGTTGTCTAATATTTTGTCAGTTCCATATTCATAAATATAAAGCCCGACCGAAATTGCCAAACACAAAATGCCATAAGCGATATTTTGTTTGTTGCCAAAGCCGAAGGCAGAAAACATTCGCCCTTTCCAGATTCCGAGAACTAAGTGAGGCATTGCGTTCATCAATGTTGCACCAATTATAAAGTCTATCCAATTCATGTTTTGTTGTTTTTAAATTGTTTGTATGCCAAAAATGCTATCCAAATTGCAATAATAACGATAAGTGGATAGCTATTTTTTGATAAATCGAAAAAATTAAAAATGACAATTACAAAACTGCCTAAAACCCAAAGTAAATCGAGTATAGAAATTGTATTTACTAAAATTTTATTAGACAATTTTTGGCTGGAAACGTACCAAGCAAAAGCCGAAAAAATCAACAAATTTGCTCCGATTATTGGAAAAACATAAGGATTATCAATGTTGAAATACTTGTTTAGTTTGCTTGAAAATAACAGCATTATCAAGCTACTCACGCCTGAAAATAGGCTATTGATGGTCAAATATTTTTTTAGTTCTTTCATTGTTTTTTTGCTTTTAAATAATTTAGGAATGGAAATTAATTCTACTTTGGCACTCTGAACTTAGAATATATTTATAACTAAATTTGAGCATGAAAATATTTGATGAAAAAAAATTAATGAGTATCTGAAAGGCTTTGGAAGCTTATTTAAGTGTTATAAAACAGACAATATTGCC
>JANNDY010000045.1:0-48663 GCA_031378345.1 Emticicia sp.
GGCAATATTGTCTGTTTTATAACACTTAAATAAGCTTCCAAAGCCTTTCAGATACTCATTAATTTTTTTTCATCAAATATTTTCATGCTCAAATTTAGTTATAAATATATTCTAAGTTCAGAGTGCCAAAGTAGAATTAATAGCATTAAAATAATTTTTTATATATAGTGGTTAGGGTTGAAATTCAAAAAGCCGTCTTGTTTTAGACGGCTTTTTTGTTTGTATTTTCCCCTCTGAAATATTGGTATCCCCTTCAAAACATCTACTTCGCTTGCCACAAAGTCTATGCCATAAGATTATTAAAAAAGAACTTCTTATTAGTCGGTAGCATCAAAACATCTACAAATCTTCATCACAAACTAATAAAAAAAAAGATTATTAGAAAAATCAATTAATCTTATTATTAAGCGGATGTGTTACTAAAAATAGTACTATTTATGTGTTTTTTCTTCTTTTTTAGTAGTTGCTACTGGCATGATTTTTCCGATAAAGTCTTTACAAAGAAAAGCATTTTAGCGGTAATTTTTAATTTAAAAAGGGAAATGGAAAACGATTCTACTATAAATAAAGCATCAACCACAACAATGAAGAATATAGGTTTTTTAACCTTAACTCATGTTTTTTTTATGCTAATATTTTACAATCTCCAAAGAGCATTCTTGAAAAAAGGTGTAGAATTTATTAATAGAAAGATTAATACTTCATTTTTAAAAAACCAAGAAATCAAAAAACTTTATACTTTTTTAGGTCTAAACACTTACTTGAACGACCCCAATTTGGCTCTTTTCAAAAGGGCTTTTCCCATTTTTACTAAAACCTAAATAGCTGACTATCAGCCTATTATAAAACTTTACAATTTATTACATCGGTTTATCAATTGAAATGATAAACTATTCACAAATAAAATAAAACTGACATGAACAAGTTTTACAAACAAAATTTCTTTGTACAGAAATATTGGACTCATCTAAGTCTGATGTTTTGGACATTTTGCTTAGTAATCAATTCGATGAATGATGCAAAAGCCCAACTGGCACTCCAAAACCTTTCGTGTACTACAACCAACATTACAGCCTCTACAGGCTATGCAACAGGGTCATTAGCTTCGGCAGGAACGGGGTATGCAGTAACAACGTACAACTTTTTGCCAAATCAAACTTTTTTACAAAAGGCAGTCGTACGTACTGATGCTAATGGTTCGGTAGGTATTATTAATATTGTAACTGTTCAGTTTCAAACTTTTCCTGTCAATAATTCCTCGGCTATAACTACAACAGTAGCATCAAGAAAAGGGAGTTTATATTTGAGAGATGGTGCAACCATGAACTGTATAGGGCCAGAAATTCAGGCTTTGCGTAAGGCCAATTACAGTAGTACATTCAACCCTGAGTATGAAGGTTTGTTGCCTAATACTGATTACATTCTTGTAATACAAACAACAGTTGCAGCGAATGCCATAAACCTTCTAAATTCAGCTGTAAAATATTATGGTGGTTTTGCAACTACTCCTGCGATGGCATTTGGAAACTGTACAACCACAACAGTTACTGGCACTTTCAAAGAAGCAATTCCTTCAACTGGCACAATTGTAGTACCTATTACCGTAACTTCACCTGGCTCAACTACTTTTACAGTGGCAGGTACAAACTTTACAGGAACATTAACTACATCAGTTACCCTCGGACAAACTTCGGTAACTATTCCTATTGCTTATAGTGGTGCTGGTATTGCAGGAAGCCGAACTTTAACAATTAGCTCGAACCGCACAGCTGGTACTTGTACCAAAGCCGTAACGGTAGCAGGTGGTGCTGATTTTGACGGCGATGGCATTTCTGATTCAGTTGATATTGATGATGACAATGATGGTATTCCTGACTGTGATGAAGGTGGATGCCCTACAACTGTAACTCCGACAACATATCCAAATTGCAGTAGCATTGGCTCAATTGATTGGGAAGCTGTAAGTGGCACATTGACAGGGGGCGGGTCTTTCCCAAATCCAGTATTGGGAACAGTGTCAGTGATAGGAAGTGGTAATATCAGAAAAGGTAGTACTAATAACAGTGGTACATATTTACTTTTCAATAATCACTCGCATACGCTTACGATGTCATGGACATCTGCGGCAACTTCAATAGTGATTCCATTGGGAGATATGGACTTTAATGAGGCTGTAACTTTTAGCTCAACATCACCAGGTACAACTTTTTCAATAATCACTACTGGACCAACTGATGCTTGGAATGCAGGAACTAATACATTATCAGGTACTGGTGATGACCTAAACTCTGTTCCTGCCAACTTCTCAGCTATTCAAATCAGTAATCCTGCTGGATTTAATAATTTTAAACTTGTATATGCTCCAATCGGTTTGTCTGGAACAAACTCAATGCTTGATATTTGTATCACAGGAAGTAATAATTATTCGTCAGTAATTTTGGATACTGATAATGACGGAATCCCGAACTACCATGACCTTGATTCAGATAATGACGGTTGCTCAGATGCCGTAGAAGCAGGTGCAAGCAATGATTTAACAGCAAATTTTGCTTTTCCAGCACCTTATGGCACGAATGGTTTGGCAAATGCCAAAGAAACTGTTGCCGATAATGGTGTTATCAATTATACCTCAACATATAATGCAAAGGCTCTTTTGAATACCATAAATGGCTGTCCAACAGTCTTTACTTGTTCGCCAAAAGCGTATGTTTTTAAAGATGCTCCAACAAATATTACAGAAGTAGATTTAATAACTGGTGTAAGTACAAACGTAGCCACAGCTATTTATGCACAAAGCTCGTCGGCGGGTTATAACCCCAAAGACAATTTCTTATGGGCGTATCAGAGAACTGCTGGCTCAGTAGCTCGTATTGGTAGCAACTGGGGTTTTACTTCGCACCCGATCGCAGGACTTACTGGCGATTATACAGTAGCAGATATTGACAAAGATGGTATTATGTATTTATATAATACCAGCACGACAACCATCGTGAGAGTAGATTTGAATCCTTCTTCGCCTACGTATCTGACCAAATTAGCCAATCTGACTACAACAGCTACCAATATTCAAGATTGGGCGGCGTGTCCTGTTGATAATTTCTTGTATGCCGTTGATGCTACCAATATTTTATACAAATTTGACAGAACGACAGGTACAAGAACCATCATTGGAACGCTTACAGGTGGCTTGGCTACCGAGGCATTGGGTTGGACTACCTACATGGATAATCTCTGCAATATGTTTATTCAAGGAGCAAGCTCGGGCAAAATATACAGAATTACAGGCGTAAACTCAGGGAATTTGGCAGCAGGCTTGATTTCTACCGATGGCACAGCAACACTTCACGATGGTGCAAGATGTGCCAATGCTCCATTGGGTTCTATACTTACGGCTGCTTCTGGCTCTGTATTTATAGATAATGGTATCGGTGCAGGTGGTGCAGCAAACAACTGTATAAAAGATGGTTTGGAAGTAAATACCAATATTCCTGCTACACTTTATGCCAAACTCATTGCATCAGGTGGCACTTCGGCCATTGATGTTCGTCAGGTAATGACAGGTGGTTTTGCATTCTCAGTTTTAGCCAATGGCACTTATACTATCATTTTAGATGATAATAATAGTTTTACTGATATTACCGCAACGCTTCCAACCGATATTTTGGGTACAAAAACTTGGACAGGTACTATCACCAACGGTGTGCCTTCTCCTGCTTTGATATTCTGTTTACAAACAAACGACAAAGACAATGACGGTATCATTGATAGCGTGGACATTGATGATGATAATGATGGAATTTTGGATGTAGTTGAAGGAAGTTTAGATTCAGATAATGATGGTATTATTAACCGTCTCGACCTCGACGCTGACAATGATGGTATTCCAGATAACATAGAAGCACAAGCAACACCATCTTATGTTGCTCCAAGTGGCAATGATACAGACGGCGATGGCTTAGACGATGCCTACGAAGGTGCAGGAAATGCAGGTCTTACGCCTGTAAACACCGAAGGTTTTGATAATCCTGATTATTTGGATTTAGATTCTGACAATGCACAAGGTGTAGATATGGTAGAAGCAGGTCTTACACTCGATGGTGTAGATACTGATAATGACGGTTTGGACGATGCCGTTGACACTGACAATGCTACGCAAGGTCCTGCCAACTCAAATGTTACGACAACGATTCCAACAGGTAGTTTATTGACACAATATCCTGCCAATGCTACGCAAGTATATTGGAGAACCTCGGCTACGCCACCGATGCCAAATATCATTGGTGTGGCAGGTTCTGCTTTCCATGATAATGGTGCAGGTGGTGGCATTGCCAATGACTGTATTACCAATGGTACAGAAGCATCCAATATTTTGCCAACCAATACATTCTACGCCAATTTGGTTTCGGGTACAACGGTGCTAAAATCTTCACCGATTGCGGCAGATGGTAGTTATTCACTAACAAATATTCCTGATGGTACTGGTTATTTCTTAATCATAGCCAATTCGGCAACAGCAACTACCGTAACCATGCCTACTGGTTGGGCTTTGGTAAGTGGCACAGGTGCAAATTCTTACCAAGTTGTATCGGGAACTGTTCAGCCAGCAACGGCAGCAACATTCTGTTTGAAACAAATTGTAACAATTGCAGGTGCAGCAGGTGCAGTATTCAATGATAATGGCGGCACAGGCGGTATTGCAGGAAACTGTATCAAAGATGGCAACGAAGGAACACTCGTAATACCGACAGGTTTATTCGTAAATCTATTGTCAGGAAGCACTGTAGTAAAATCTTCGCCAGTAGCTGCCGATGGCTCTTATTCATTGACAGGTATCGGAAATGGCTCATATACAGCGGTTTTGACTACAAGTAATATAGGTACAACGCCAATGCTTCCAGCAGGTTGGTTGATGAGTTCGGGCGTTGGTTCGGTTGCCGTAACGGTAACAAACGGTGCATTAGTTGGTTCAGCACCAAGCTATTGTATTCGTCAAGTTGCCAATATAGCAGCACCAGCAGGAACAGCTTTTGTGGACAATGGCGTAAGTGGTGGAACAGCCTTCAACTGTATAAAAGATGGCAACGAAGGCACAACACCGCTTCCAGCTAATACATTCTGGGTAAACTTGGTTCAAGGTGGTATCGTGAAAAAATCTTCAGTAGTTGCTACTGATGGTAGCTATGCCATGTCAGGGATTTTTGACGGCACATACACAGTCGTGATTACGACAAGCCCAACGGCAGTCGGTTCGGCAATGCCAACCACTTGGGTGTTGAGCAGTGGCACAGGTTCTGCCACAATAGTAATTACAAATGGCATCATTGCACCAAATACACCAACAAGTTTCTGCTTGAAAAATTGTGTATTTACTTTGCCGATTTTGAATAAATAAGTAAGAACACAACAAAAATATCTATAAAAATGATATTGGCGTTTAAAAAATATAAAACGATGAATATTCAGTGGAATTTCAGTTTTGAAGGTAGAAAGCGAAAGCCCCCTTCATAAAAAACTTAAAAGTAAAGTTTGATTGAACCATTGCGGTGTCCCAAGCAAAGCAATGAAAACACAGTCGGAAAGGCTGTATTAATCAAATTAATGCGATGAATTTAAATTATACCAAAACAAACTTTAGCTTATCGGTAAAGGCATTTTTTGTAAAAATGTACTTGTTGATAAAGTCTATCATTGCTAATTTTTATGAAAAAATTAGTGAGAAATCAGAAAGCATTTTCCGAGAAATAACATTCTCGAAATTGGCTAATTCACCAACGAATTTTAAAGAAAGTCAAGGCTTTGATAATCTTTTGCTTCGTACTTTTTCGAGATTTTTCTCTCGAAGTAGCTACCGAGATATTGAAAAATCATTGATGTTTTTGTGCTTTATTTTGCCAATTTCATCAAGCACTTTTGCACAATATGTTCACCCAAACCAAGCTGGTCGAAAAGGTGGCGACACTGGTCCTGGTATTGGGAATCAAGTAGTAACTTCTACATATTTGGGTAATGCAGGTAATATCTTGGCACAAGGTGTTATTATGTCAGTCAATAAAGATGGCACAAATGCTGCCTCTTTCCATGATTTTGATGGCTACCCTGGCGATGGTTCATATCCTTTTTATACAACACCTCACCAAGCATCTAATGGCAAACTGTATGGCTCAACGCTCTTTGGTGGCACTTCAAATTGGGGAGCTGTTTATGATTATGATTTTTCTACTTGCTCTGAAAATGTTATCTTTAATAATGGTCAAACTCCAGGCTCATTGACACCTTCTGGAGGTGTATTAAACTATGCCAATGTAAATGAATTGAGTGATGGCAAAATCTACTCAGTTCAAACATATGGCGGAGCTTATGCTTTGGGTGCAATTTATAGAATGGACAAAGATGGCTCTAATCAAGAATTGATTCACAGTTTTAGTTTTAGTTTATCTACTCTGGTTAATTATTCGACAGCGGCATCTGCCCAAGCAACTTACTTAGCAGTAACGTATCCAAAATATGATGGAGCTCATCCTTATGGTTTTGCCGTAGAGGGAGCAGATGGTAAGATTTATGGAACATGCTACGATGGAGGTGCTTATGCCAGAGGAGCTGTATATAGATGCAATAAAGATGGTTCAAACTATGAGGTCATCAATGTTGGCTCACCTTTTTTAAGGTCTGATTACAAAAATGGATCAAATGCTACAATAACAGCATATAATATGTCATTTTCTTGGGGAAATGTTGCCCAAGACCAAGCTGGCAAAATCTATATGGTTGCTACTATTGGAGGTTTGGCAGCTTTAGGTGGCGTAGCCAGAATGGACGCAGATGGAAGCAATTATCAAATCATTCATCAAGGAAGTGCTGCCGATGGCTATTATCCTTACCGTGGCGTTACAATTATTGACAATAAAGTTTATGGAACCTATAGATATGGCGGTACAGGACTTTATGGCGATGTTTGGTCTGCCAATTTAGATGGAACTTCATTCACAAAAATATATTCTTTTCCAATCTCAACTGCTGAGGGCGGTTATCCTTGGGCTGGAGTATCGTATGACGGAACACACCTTTTCGGAACTACCCTTGTAGGTGGTGGTATTGGTAAAATAGGGACTATTTTCAAAATAAAACCTGATGGTACTGATTTTCAAACATTACATAGATTTAGTAATACACAAGCCACACCAAATTGTGGAGGTAGTAAAGGTGGTTTATGGACATACTACCCTTCGGCAGAGCGTGTAACATTTGCAAATGTGAGTTTGAATTGTAACAAAACTTGCATAGTAAACCCCGCACCATGTACTGCTAATAATGTGCCACCTACTTTGTTGGCAACAACATTATCAAATGTTTGCTCGGCTACAACTGCCAACTTGACTTCATTGAGTTCAGGAAATGCAGGTACAGTAACATGGCACACTGCTTTTCCTGCAACGTATGCCAATAGAGTTTTGAACGTAACAGCGGTTTCAGCTGGAACATACTACGCTTCTTTTTATGATGCCACAAATGATTGTTATTCTACCGCCGCTTCTGCTGCTGTTACCGTAACAATCAATCAATGCTCTACCATATTGGGACTAAGTGCATCTTCTAAGGCAATTACTACACCTGTTGATATTGCCAAGACAGGCAACGCAGCAACAGATTTAAGTCCGCAAGGTTTAAGTCCTTTTTCTTATACTTCCGTTGATTGTACTACAAGCAATACGAGTATAGCAACAGCACAAGGAGGAACCGTTTCGGTAAGTAGCACCACAGGTGCATATACATATACACCACCTACTGGTTATACAGGCTTAGATTCTTTTTGTGTAAAAATTTGTGATGGAAACACACCTCAGCTTTGCAAAAAAGTAACCTATTCTGTAACTGTTACACCAGCTAATTGTGATGCAAGAGGTACTGTACCGCAAAATTAATTTTTGACAATAAAAATATAAGAAAATATGAAATTTCACATAAAGAAATATTTTTTATTGCAAATGATTTTTGCAATAATTATATCAAGCATCACTGCTTTTGGGCAATATGTTCACCCCAATCAAGCTGGACGGAAAGGTGGCGACACAGGTCCAGGAAAAGGCAAGCAAGTTGTAACAAGTACCTATTTTGGTAATGCGGGCAATTTATTAGCTCAAGGGACAATTATGTCCGTCAATAAGGATGGTACAAATGCCTCAACTTTTCATGAGTTTACAGGCTATAATGGCTCAAATCCGAGTGCGTCAGATGGTTCATATCCATTTTATACAACGCCTCACCAAGCCTCAGATGGCAAATTATATGGTTCATCTTTTATTGGCGGTTCATCAAACTGGGGAGCAGTTTATAAATATGATTTTGGTGCTTGTACCGAAAGTGTCATTTATAACTCATCGCCAGGTTC
The DNA here is from genome assembly GCA_031378345.1 of Emticicia sp. GTDB lineage: Bacteria > Bacteroidota > Bacteroidia > Cytophagales > Spirosomataceae > Emticicia. The sequence goes on from JANNDY010000045.1 coordinate 8,387, forward strand.
GGGTAGCCCCGCCAATTATGCCAACATTAATGAATTGAGCGATGGAAAAATTTATTCGATTCAAACTTTTGGTGGACAATATTATTTAGGTGGTCTTTACAGTATGAATAAAGACGGTTCAAATCTTACATTAGTTCATAGTTTTAGTTTTAGTGCTTTAAATTTGGTTACTTATACAACAGCGGCGGCGGCTCAAACAATCTTGCCTCATTATGATGGAGCTCATCCATACGGATTTGTGGTAGAAGGTGCTGATGGAAAAATTTATGGTAGCTGTTATGATGGAGGTTCGCATGGAAGAGGAGCTTTTTATCGCTGTAACAAAGATGGTACAGGCTATGAAATCATCAATATTGGTGCAGCGGGCTATAAAGCTTATGTAAATGGCAGAAATGGTAATATTCCAAGTGCTTTAAACGTAGCTTTTCCTTGGGGAAACGTTGCTATTGACCAAGCTGGTAAAGTTTATGTTACTGGTTATTATGGTGGTGCAATTGACCAAGGTGGATGGGCAAGAATGGACCCCGATGGTAGCAATTATCAATTATTACATTCAGGAAGTTATAGCGATGGGCATTATCCTTATCGTGGAGCTATAATAGTTGATAATAAAATGTATGGCACTACTCGTTATGGCGGTGGTTCAACTTTGGCAAATGGCGTGAGTTATGGTACAGTATTCTCAATGAATTTAGATGGAACTGACCATAAGAAACTAAAAACTTTTGATGGAATAGGTCTTCCAGAAGGTGCAGAACCTTGGGCCGATTTGTCTTATGATGGAGAGTTTTTATATGGTACAACATTGGTTTATGGTGGTTTAGGAAAAGTAGGGACGATTTTTAAGGTCAGACCAAATGGAAATGATTTTCAGACCATACACCGATTTAGTAATACAGCAGGGGTAACTTGTGCTGGGCAATCTAAGCCTGGAATGTTTACTTACTACCCAAGTGCTGAGCGTGTTACGTTTGCCGATGTGTCAGTGAGTTGTTCAAAAACTTGTATTCCAAACTTGGTTTGTAATGCAGGAACAGCAAATCCAACATTAAGTGCAACAACTATAACGAATGATTGCCCTGCCTCAACAGCAGATTTAACAAATGTTGTTGCATCGAACAAACCTGCAAATGCTGTACTCGAATGGCATACTGCTACACCAGCTACAATGGGTAATAAAGTTGCCGATGCCACACAAGTTGGTGCAGGAACTTTTTATGCAGTCTTTTATGATGCAGGTAATGGTTGTTATGGAAATGGAGGTGCAGCAACTGCGACAATTACAGTCAATATTGTAACTTGTTGTCCGGCAGGAAAATTTGCTCCGCCTTTATTGGCAAATAAAATCAGTAATGCTTGCCCAACGACAACTGTAAACCTTACAACGCTTCAAATCGGTGGAAGTCCAGCGGGTTCTGTCATTACATGGCATACATCTTCAACGCCAACAGCGGGAAATAAAGTAGCCGACCCAACGATTGCAAGCACAACAGGCGGGCCTTATTATGCAGCATATTTCAATAGTGGTTCGACTTGCTATAGTCCAGCCACAGCGGCAGTCAATGTTACAAATATTTCATGTACGGCATCTGCCCGTGCAAATGTTTGTGCAGCTACAACTTTTGACTTGACTACTGTACTAACAAGCCCACCTCCTGCAAATACTGTCTTGAAATGGCGAACAGCGGCATTAGTTGATGTAGCTGACCCAGCCCATGCCACGGCAGGAACATATTACCCTGTCTATTATGATGCAACAAATAATTGTTATGGAAATATAGGCTCGCCTATTACCGTTTCGATTACTGCTTGTGCAGGAATTGGTCTTACGAATACTTCGGTTAGTCAAACTGCTACACCTTTACAAGCTAAATCGGGAAATGCAGCTACTGAATTAACCCCAACAGGAGGAACACCAGGTTATGTTTACACTGATGGAAGTTCCGACCCGCTTTGTGTTGCTCCTCCAAGTGCATCACCATTGCCAGGAACAAGTAATTTAGTTGTAAATGCCAACGGTGCATACACTTATATTGCTCCTCTTGTAGCAGGTACATATTATTTTTGTATAAAAGTTTGTGATAATACATCACCTACACCAACTTGTACTATTGCAACATATCAAATTGTTGTAAATCCAGCAGGATGTCTTGCAGGTACGGTTGCTCCAACTTTGACTTCAAATGCCAATATTTGTTCTTCAACAAATATAAATTTGAACACCTTAGTGTCGAGCAGTACACCTTTTGGAGCAGCTTTAGTGTGGTACACAAATAATGCCCATACTGGGACAGCTTATGCTACGCCAACATCTGCAACTTCAGGAACTTATTATGCTTTTTACTTCGATGCTTTAAGTTCTTGCTTTAGTCCAACATCTGCTTCTATTACTTTATATGTAGGGGCAGCAGGTTGTTCAACAAATATATTAGCAAATGCCAATAGTGTATATGTTGATAATGGCGTTGGAGGAGGTACAGCTGGAAACTGCGTACGTGACGGCTCAGAAAGTTCAAATGGCTTAGTTACGGGACTTCATGTAAATCTAATATTGAATGGAGCAGTCGCTTATACAGCAGCCATACAAGTTAATGGAAGTTATACACTTCCGAGTGTTGCTAATGGTAATTATACATTAATAATTGCTAATAGTGCCACTTCAACAAGTGTAATATTACCTTCGGGTTGGTCATTGAGTAGTGGTTCTGGTTCAATTCCTGTAGTTGTGTCTGGAGGTAACCTTATTACACCAGCCACAGCACCAAGTTTCTGTCTAAAATATTGTCCAGTAATTTCTACAATTGTTACTGCATCACCAACTATTTGTGGACTTTCTAATGGTTCAATAACTTTGGGAGGACTACGTCCAGGTGTGAGTTATTCACTATTGTATGCAAAAGATGGTGGTTCATCATCAGCAGCAACAATTATTGCTAATGCCTCTGGTGAAGTAATTATTTCAAATTTAGAAGCTGCAATATATTCAGGGATAACAGCTACTGAAGGTGGTTGTGCCTCACCTCCTGTTTCGGCAACAGTAAACGACCCTGCGGGTCCAAATATTTCTGGTACATTGAAAAATGACCCAACCAGTTGTGCAGGTGCAGGAGCATTTGGGAATATTACTTTACAAGGACTTACACCAAATACTATCTATACAGTTGGGTACTATAAAGATGCGAATTTGACCGAAACAACCGGAACATTTACTACTGATGGTTCAGGAAATATTCTTATTACTAATCTTATAGCAGGAGTTTATAGCAATATTTCTGTTTCGCTTAATGGTTGTGCATCAGCTACGGTTGATGTAACTTTAGTAGGGCCAACAGCTCCAGCTGCACCAATATTAGGGGTAAATACAATTTCTAACGCTTGCCCTACAACATCAGTAAATCTGTCCATAATTTCGGGTACGCCTCCAAACGGTCGTACACACGAATGGCACAATGCAAATAATACATTGGTTGGAAGTTTGGTAGCTGCACCAACGGCTGTTACTACTTCGGGTACATATTATGTATTTGCCAAAAGTAATGCAAGTGGATGTTATAGCTCAGGCTCACCAGTAACTGTAACAATCACAGTTTGTACTGCAACATTATCAGCACCTGCCAATACTGTCTATAACGACAACGGTGCAGGTGGAGGTTTTGCAGGAAACTGTGCCAAAGATGGTACAGAAAGTGCAACAGGTTTGCCAGGTGGCTTATATGTTAATTTAGTTCAAGCTGGTTTAGTAAAATTCTCAACGGCTGTTAATGTTGATGGAAGTTATACTTTATCTGGTGTGCTTGATGGTACATATTCACTTGTCATAACTAATTCTGCTACTGCTTCAACTTCGGCTATGCCAGCAAATTATAGTTTAAGTAGTGGTACTGGAAGTGCAATAATCACAGTAACTAATAGTGCCTTGGCTTCGCCAGCAGCATTACCAGCTTTCTGTGTGCGTCAAAATCCTACTTGTGATAGTATAAATGGTACGATTTCGGTAACACCAACAGGTGGCTTAGTAGGTGCAGGTATGACTCAAAAATACTTGTTATTGACACCACTGGGAGTTATTTTGCAAGAAAGTAACGTTCCAACATTCGTAGGTTTGCCAGCAGGTAACTACAATGTTGTGGCAATTATTTATGATATTAAGCCTTATATTGTAGGTGCAAATATTTCAAGTGTTTCGACAAGTGCTTGCGTGGGAATTTCTCCACCAATCAACTTCACAGTTTGTGGTTCGAGCCTTGCTGCTGTTGCAGGAAGTGTCTATAATGACAATGGTGCAGGTGGCGGAACAGCCAATGACTGTATTCAGAATGGTACAGAAATTACTTCGCCAATTCCGAGTGGTTTATATATCAATTTAATACAAAGTCTTACAGTAGTAAAATCTGCCCCTGTACAAGCTGATGGTAGTTATATTCTTTCAGGTATTTCAGATGGCACTTTTGATATGGTAATTGCCAACAGTTCAACGGCAACAACATCAATTTTACATTCAACTTGGACAGTTGGAGTTGCTTCTTACACAGTTGAGGTTACAGGTGGAAGTATCATAACACCAGCATCTGCTCCTAAATTCTGTCTAAGACAAGGTTTCCCAGACCTTGTGGTTACACTCAGTCAACCACCAACTTCTTTGATTGAAAATGCAGTATCACAATTACCTGTTTCAGTTGTGAATCAAGGGCTTTCTGATGCAACTGGTCAATTATCATTTACAGCAACGTTGCCAAATAGCCTTTCAGCACCAGCAACGTTCTTAGACAATGGTTGGACTTGTATTACGGTTTTACAGACAGTTTCTTGTACAAATCCAAATACAGGAGGTTTAGCACCTTTGGCAAATCGTAATTTCAATATTCCGATTACACCAGTGATAGGTTCGGCAGGTCAAACGCCACCAGTAGTTGGTACGGTAACACCTGTGCTTAATGAGCAAGTTACACCAAATAATACTTCTTTGGTAACTATTGCTACACCAATTGCGGCAATGCCACGTCCAGATTTGGTAACAACATTAGGTCAACCAAGTCCATCATTGCAAGAAGGTTCACCTTCAAACATTCCAATAACTATTACAAATATTGGAAATGCTAACGCAACTGGTCCTTTGACATTTACGTCGGCTTTGCCAAATGGTTATACAGCACCAGCGATTTTCACACAAAATGGTTGGACTTGTTTAACTTCTGGACAAACAGTTTCATGTTCAAATCCGAATACGGCAGCCATTGCTCCATTAGCAAATACTACATTTAATATTCCGATTACACCATCAGTTGGAACTGCGGGAACAATTACTCCGATTTCGGGTACAGTTTCGCCAGTACCAAATGAAAACGTAACGCCAAACAATACAGCAACAGTAACACCAACAGTAGTAGTTGCTCCATTGCCAAGACCAGATTTGGTTACAACAATCGGACAACCAGCAACACCGTTTGTGGAAGGTCAGCCAAGTAACATTCCAGTAACAGTTGAAAATATTGGAAATGCAACAGGTACAGGCCCACTGACATTCTCAACCAGCTTGCCAAATGGTTATACTGCACCAGCCTTATTTACACAAAATGGTTGGACGTGTTTGACTTCGGCACAAACTGTAACTTGTAGCAATCCAAATACAGCAGGTTTAGCTCCAACGATTAATACAACGTTTAATATTCCGATTACACCAGCAATTGGAACAGCAGGTACATCATTACCTATTTCGGGTACAGTTGCACCAGTTCCGACAGAGAATGTTATTCCGAATAATACTGCAACGATGTTGCCAGCGGCGAGTATTTTGCCAATGCCACGTCCTGATTTAGTAACAACTATCGGACAAGCATCACCTGCATTGATTGAAGGTGTAGTATCAAATATCCCCGTAACTGTTACCAATCAAGGTACAGCACCAGGCACTGGGCCGTTGACATTTACAACAACATTGCCAGTAGGTTTGACTTCTCCTGCAACCTTTACAAATGGTGGCTGGACTTGTTCAACGCTCGGTCAAAATGTAAGTTGTACTACGCCAAATGCCACAGGATTAGCTCCTGCTGCCACAACGGCGTTTAATATTCCTGTTACACCTGCCATTGGAACTTCGGGAAATATGCCAATTATTTCAGGTACAACAGCACCAGTTCCAAATGAAATTATATTTCCAAATAATACAGCAAGCGTTCAAACTGGACCAGTTTCAATCGGTGCAAGACCTGATGTTGTAACAACACTCGGTCAGCCATCACCATCATTGACAGAAGGAGTAACATCAAATATTCCAGTAACATTGACCAATCAAGGCAATGCACCAGCCACTGGACCTTTGACATTTACCACTACATTGCCAACTGGCTTGACAGCACCAGCAACTTTTGGAATTAATGGTTGGTCGTGTAGCACGTCAATTCAGACAGTAACTTGTAGCAATCCTAACACAGGCTATTTAGCTCCTACGGCAACTACTACATTTAATATTCCAATTACGCCAGCATTGGGTACAGGTGGCACAACTCCTACAATTGTAGGTTCGGTTTCACCAGTTCCGAATGAAACAACATTCCCGAATAATATTGCTGCAATCACTCCTACTGCACCAATCGCAATGGGATTACGCCCTGATTTAGTAACAACTTTAGGTCAAGCTACACCAAATATGATTGAAGGAATTCAATCTAACTTGCCTATCACGATTACGAATCAAGGAACAGCACCAGCAACAGGTATTTTGACATTTACTACAAATTTACCAAATGGAATTACAGCACCAGCATCATTTACGAATGGAACTTGGGCTTGTACAACTTCTGGTCAATTGGTAACATGTACGAATCCTAATGCTGCGGGATTAGCTCCAACGGCAATTAGTAGCTTTAATATTCCGATTACGCCAGCAACGGGTACAGCAGGAACTTCACCTTCGATTGTAGGTTCGGTAAATGTAGTGCCAAACGAAAATGTAACGCCAAATAATACGGCTTCGATTACGATTTCGCCAGCAATTCAAATGGGTGCAAGACCAGATTTGGTAACAACTATCGGTCAGCCATCACCAGTATTGCAAGAAGGAGTAACATCGAATATCCCCGTTACGGTAACAAATGTGGGCAATGCTCCAGCAACAGGGCCATTGACATTTACAACTAATTTGCCAAATGGTTTAACTGCACCAGCAACATTTGGTCAGAATGGTTGGAATTGTATTACGTCAGGACAAACAGTAAGTTGTACGAATCCAAACACGGGCGATTTAGCACCAGTTGGACTTACAACTTTCAATATTCCTGTAACACCACAAGGCGGAACAGCAGGTACATTGCCAACATTGATTGGTTCGACTGCACCAGTTCCAAACGAAAATACGTATCCTAACAATATTGGTGTAATGACGCCAACACAAGCGATTTTGCCTGCCGCAAGACCAGACATCGTAGCTTCAATTGGTCAGCCATCACCAACATTGACAGAAGGCGTTACTTCAATGATTCCAGTAACGTTGACAAATCAAGGTAATGCAACAGGTACTGGTCCATTGACCTTTACTACAACATTGCCAAATAACTTGACAGCTCCGTCGTCATTCTCAAATAATGGCTGGACTTGTACAACATCAGGACAAACAGTAAGCTGTACTACACCAAACGCAAGTGGTTTAGTGCCAACAGCTTTAACAACGTTTAATATACCTGTAACACCAATTGTTGGTTCTGCTGGTCAGACACCATCAGTAAATGGTACAAGCACACCATTGTTGAACGAAACAGTTTTTGGAAACAATACTGCAACCGTAACAGCAGGACCAATTGCTCCAATGGCAAGACCTGACTTGGTAACAACAATAGGTCAACCATCACCAGCATTGAAAGAAGGTTCGCCTTCAAACATTCCTGTAACTGTTACTAATATTGGTTCAGCCCCAGGCACTGGGCCATTGACATTTACTACAACTTTACCAAATGGATATACTGCCCCTGCCTCATTCGTTGATGGCCCTTGGACTTGTACAACTTCTGGTCAGGTAGTAACATGCTCAGACCCAAACACTGCGGGAATCGTTCCAACAGGTAGTACAACGTTTAATATTCCGATTACACCTGCAGCAAGTACAGTTGGAACAACACCAACAATTACAGGTACAACTGCACCAGTTCCAAACGAAACAAGTTTGGCAAACAATACAGGAACAATGACACCGACGTTGCCAGTAGCTCCGATGCTCAGACCAGATTTAGTAACAACTATTGGTCAACCATCGCCAGCATTGCAAGAAGGCGTAACTTCTTTGATTCCAGTAACGGTAACAAGTATTGGTACTGCACCAGCAACTGGCCCATTGACATTTACTACAACATTGGCAAATGGCTTGACAGCCCCAGCATCATTCACAGATGGAGCATGGACTTGTTCAACTTCTGGTCAAGTAGTATCTTGCTCTACGCCAAATGCAGCAGGTTTAGCTCCAACAGCGGTTACGGCATTTAATATTCCAGTAACACCAGCTGTAGGCACTGCAGGTACAACTCCAACGATTTCAGGAACGGTAGTTCCAATTCCAACAGAAACTACAACGCCGAACAATACAGGAACAATGACACCGACTGCACCAATTGCACCGATGCTACGCCCTGACTTGGTTACAACGATTGGTCAACCATCACCAGCATTGACAGAAGGCGTAACTTCATTGATTCCAGTAAGGGTAACAAGTATCGGCACTGCACCAGCAACAGGTCCATTGACATTTACTACAACATTGGCAAATGGTTTGATAGCCCCAGCATCATTCTCGAATGGTGGTTGGACTTGTTCGACTTCTGGTCTGGTTGTTAGTTGTTCTACTCCAAATACTGCGGGTTTAGCACCTACGATTGTTACGGCTTTTGATATTCCTGTAACACCAGCAGTTGGCACAGCAGGAACAGCACCGATTTTTACAGGTACAGTTGCACCAGCACCTAATGAAACAGTATTGCCGAATAATACGGGTACAATGACACCAATTGTATTGATTGCACCGATGCCACGTCCTGATTTGGTAACAACAATAGGTCAACCATCACCAGCATTGACAGAAGGTGTAACTTCTTTGATTCCAGTAACGGTTGCAAGTATAGGAACAGCTCCTGCAACAGGCCCATTGACATTTACTATAACATTGGCAAATGGTTTGATAGCCCCAGCATCATTTACAGATGGTACTTGGACTTGTACAACTTCGGGTCAAACAGTAACTTGTTCAACACCAAATGCAGCAGGTTTAGCTCCAAGTGCAACAACGATGTTTAACATCCCAGTTACACCAGCAGTAGGAACCGCAGGAACAACGCCAACGATTTCGGGAACTGTAACACCAGTACCAACCGAAGCAGTAACTCCAAACAATAGTGGCTCGATGACACCGACTGCACCAATTGCACCGATGCTACGCCCAGACTTGGTAACAACGATTGGTCAACCATCACCAGCATTGACAGAAGGCGTAACTTCATTGATTCCAGTAAGGGTAGCAAGTATCGGCACTGCACCAGCAACTGGACCATTGACATTTTCAACTACATTGGCAAATGGCTTGACAGCTCCTGCATCATTCTCAAATGGTGGTTGGACTTGCTCGACTTCTGGTCAGGTTGTAAGTTGTTCTACTCCAAATACTGCGGGTTTAGCACCTACGATTGTTACGGCTTTTGATATTCCTGTAACACCAGCAGTTGGCACAGTAGGAACAGCACCGACTTTTACAGGTACAGTTGCTCCAGCACCTAATGAAACAGTATTGCCAAATAATACGGGTACAATGACGCCAATTGTATTGATTGCACCGATGCCACGTCCTGATTTGGTAATTACAATAGGTCAACCATCGCCAGTGTTGACAGTAGGTGTAACTTCACTGATTCCAGTAACAGTAACGAGCATAGGTACAGCACCAGCAACTGGTCCATTGACATTTACAACGACATTGTCTAATGGCTTGACTGCACCAGCATCATTCTCGAATGGTGGATGGGTTTGTACAACCTCAGTTCAAACAGTTAGTTGTACAACACTAAATGCAGCAGGTTTAGCACCAACAGCAGTTACAGCTTTTAATATTCCAGTAACACCAGCGATTGGTACAGCAGGAACAACTCCTACGATTTCAGGAACAGTTGCACCAGCACCAAACGAAACAACTTTACCGAATAATACTGGATCAATGATACCAACTGCACCAATTGCAGCAGGAACAAGCCCAGATTTAGCATTAAGTTTTGGAACACCAACACCAGCTTTTACGGTAAATATTCCTTCAATCGTACCAGTAACTATTACAAATATAGGAACTGCACCTGCAACAGGACAATTGGTATTGACTTTCAATATTCCAAATAATACAACAAGTCCGTTGTCGTATAGTGCAGGAACTGGTTGGACTTGTAATGCTTCGGGAGCAATATTGACTTGTGCAAATCCAAATGCAACAGGTTTAGCACCAACAGGAACTTCTACACTAAATATTCAATTGACTCCAAATGCTAATACAGCAGGTCAGTCGGTGATATTAAATGGAACCGTTTCACCAGTAAGTAGCGAAACAGTATTCCCAAATAATACAAGTGTTGTAGTAGTGCCATTGCCAATTAGTGGAGGTACAGTAGTTTTGTCAATCAAGGCAATGCTACAAGGTGCTTTGGTAAATTCAACAGGTGGTTTGATGCGTGATGATTTACGTACCAAGAGCTTGATTCCAGCAGTACAGCCTTATACTTTGGCAAGTGGATTTACACAATTGAATGGTGGTGGTACTGAAACAGTTGCAGCCAATATATTGACAACGGCAGGCAATAATGCCATTGTGGACTGGGTAATGGTTGAGTTGAGAAATGCAACAACACCTTCAACGGTAGTTGCTACACGTTCAGCTTTGATTCAACGTGATGGTGATATTGTAGATGTAGATGGCGTTTCGCCAGTAACATTTAATACAACAGCGGTAACATGGGGAAGCCAATATTATGTAGCGGTACGTCATCGTAACCACTTAGGGGTAATGACATCTGCTCCAATAACAGTTACTTCAACAACGCCAATCGTTGACTTTACGACAACTACTCAAGGAAATTATCAGTACCCAACTGGTGATTTGAAGAGAAGTTCTGCTCCGCAAGTAACACAAAGTGGATTGCAAGCAATGTGGGCTGGTAACTCAACAGGAGATAACAAAGTTATCTTCCAAGGACCAAACAACGACCCAGATGCTATCTTCTTTGATGTGTTGAATGATATAAATAATACAGGTCAGATTGTAAACTTTATTCGAAACAATGTCTATTCGAGAAGTGATATAGATATGAATGGAAAAGTTATCTTCCAAGGTCCTACTAATGAAGTTGATATAATCTTCTTCGAAGTATTTGGTCATCCTGATAACACTAATCAGATTATCAACTTCATTATTTGGCAACAATTGCCATAGTCTAAAAAAAGCAAAGTTCATATAAACATTTATGGACTTTGCTTAATAGTAAACATGGAAATAAGGAATTTAACTATTAAGTAAAATAGAAAACAATATGAAGACTTTACATCTACGCTTTTTTATTGTGTTTTTAATGTGCTTTTATACCTTAGTAGGTTTAGCACAAAACACACCAGTAAGCTACAAAATAGCTTACGACCAAAGCACGGCAAAATATACCGTGTATATGAAAACAACCACAGCTTTTGTTGCAAGTGGAAGTCCTTCATCTCAAATAAGTACCTCACAGGTTTCTGTGGTAGTGCCTCATGGAATGTTTCCAAATTTAACAGTTTCGGGTGGAGGAGTTACTTCTATTAATGGTACTTGGTCATTAAATACCAGATTAGACCAACCGAGTAGCATAAGCAAAGATTATTTGTTTTTTGCCTATTCGTCAAGTCCAAAATTTGCAATGCCAGCCAATACTGACATTCCACTTTTTAGCTTTTCAAGTACTAATTGTATAAGCAGTGTAGCATTATACGATATTACGACAGACCCTTTGCAAGTACCGAATGCAGAAAATGCAAATCCAGGAAATAGCATCACTATTTTGGGTAATGGCGGAGATGCGTACAGCACAAATTATGGTGGAGCAACAACTTGTGTTGTGGCAACTTCACCTGATTTGACAACAATGCTTGGTGCTATTCCACCACTTACAGTAGGCGTTACTTCAAATATTCCTGTTACGGTAGCAAATATTGGAACTGCACCAGCACCTGGCCCTATTTCGACAACAGTTACTATTCCAACAGGAATTACGCCACCATCTGCACCATTTACAAGTAATGGTTGGAGTTGTGCAACTTTGGGACAAAATGTAACTTGTACGAACCCCGGTCCAATAACAAATGGAACAAGTTCTATTTTCAATGTACCGATTACGCCAACAGGAAGTTCAGTAGGAACAAGCCCAGTGTTTACTGCAATTACTACTCCTGTTTCAGGAGAAACGATTATACCTAATAATACGTCGCCACCTGCTTCACCTGTTGCACCAGTAGCGGCAGCCCCAGCACCCGATTTGACAACAACTGTTGGTGCAATACCAACCTTGACAGCAGGTTTAACTTCAAATATTCCAGTAACTGTAAGTAATATTGGAACAGCACCAGCATCAGGACCAATTTCAACAACGGTTACGATTCCATCAGGAATTACGCCACCATCTGCACCATTTACAAGCAATGGTTGGAGTTGTTCAACTTCTGGACAGACTGTAACGTGTACGAACCCCAATCCAATTACAAATGGAAGTAGTTCAGTTTTCAATGTTCCTGTTACGCCAACCAATAGTTCGGTAGGAACAACGCCACAATTTACGGCAACAACTACACCTGTTTCGGGTGAAACGGTTACAAATAATAATACAGGAAATGCATCTGCAACAACTCCTATTCAAGCAGGAACAGCACCAGATTTAGTAACTGCCGTTGGGCCTGTACCAACATTAGTAGCAGGAGTAACATCGAATATTCCTGTAACGGTAAGTAATATTGGAACAGCTCCAGCAAGTGGACCAATTATGACTACGCTTACTATTCCAACAAGCATTACTCCACCATTTGCACCTTTTACAAGTAATGGTTGGAGTTGTACTACTTCTGGACAAACAGTTACGTGTACAAATCCAAATTCTCTCACGAATGGAGCAAGTAGTATATTTAATGTGCCAATTACGCCAACTAACGCATCAATTGGAACAATACCTTCTTTGGTTGTAACTACTACACCTGTAAGTGGCGAAGTTATAACTTCAAATAACGGAAGTACGGGGTCGCCTACTGTACCAGTCCAGGCAGGAACAGCACCAGATTTGGTTACAACAGTTGGTCCAATTCCAGCATTGACAGCAGGTGTTACATCAAACATTCCAGTAACAGTAAGTAATATTGGAACTGCACCTGCAAGTGGACCTATCACAACAACGGTTGCGATTCCAGCAGGAATTACACCACCATCTGCACCATTTACAAGCAATGGTTGGAGTTGTACTACATCTGGACAAAATGTTACTTGCACAAATCCAAATGCAATTACGAATGGAGCAAGTAGTTTATTTAATGTACCAATTACACCAACAAATGCCGTAGTTGGCTCATTGCCGTCTGTAAGTGCAAATACTACACCTGTTAGTGGCGAAGTTGTAACTTCAAATAATGGGGGAGCAAATTCAGCAACAACACAAGTGGCAGCATCAAGTACTACTTGTACTAATGCTATTGATTGTGGACAGGGTATTCGTTATGGTTTGAAACTTGGTAGTGATGGAATGACTTACACAGTATATATGAAATCGGCAACTGCTTATAGTGGTAATTTTGCAATGATTTCTACTGCACAAGCTACTGTTGTGTTACCAACAGGAACACAAATTTCAAATCCAACTGGATTACAAGCAGGTATGGTTTGGGTAGCTAATACTCGTATTGACCATCCTTCTGAAAATACAGCAGCTGATTATGTATCTTTTGGTTTTAGCCAAAGTGCGAGTCCTGCTGTATTTAATATTCCAGCAGAAACTGAAATTCCTTTATTTAGTTTCCAACGTACTGGTCCATGTATAGGTAATTTGAAATTGATGGATACAGCTGAATTATTTCAGGGAGTATCAACAAGTACCAATCCTGGAAACCAAGTAACAGTTGTAGGGAATGGTATTACAAATGCTTGGCAATGTAATTATACTTGTCCAGTAGCTTGTCCGACATCTATTTTAAGTATCGTTAAAACAAGTAGCACTTCTACAATATATCAAAATACACCTTTTGATTATAATTTCACAATAACTAATACTGGTACTTCAGCAACAGTAGGAACAGTAACAGTTACAGACGTTTTGCCTGCTGGCTTACAATATGTATCATCGGCAGGTGCAGGTTGGAGTTGTAGTGCAGTTGGTCAAACAGTAACTTGTACTTGTACTACGGCAATTTCAGTAGGATCGGCCAATAGCAAAACATTGAGTATCAAGGTTAATCCTACACAATTAGGAGCAATTAGCAACTCAGCTTCAGTTTCTGGTGGTGGGGCAGTTGGAACGGTTTCTTCTGCACCATGTGCAACTTGTCCGATTGGAGCAACAATTTCAACAATTTTGACAAATCCAGTTGATTTGACAATTGCAATTGCACAGCCAGGTTCGCTGACAGTTGGTCAAGCAACTACTGTAAATGTAACGGTATCGAATATTAGTTCGGGAACAACACCTGGTTCTGTATCAGCAAGTCTTTCGTTTTCAAATGGTGTAACCGCACCAGCAAGCTTTAATGGCGGAAATAACTGGACTTGTACTACGGTCTTGAATCAAGTAACATGTACTAATCCAAGTGCTTTGGGTGGAAATCAGAATTCAGTAATCTCGATTCCGATAACACCGACAGTATCAAATGCAGGTCAATCATTACTATTATTAGCAAATGTTGCAAGTGTAGTTGGAGAGAGTAATTTGAGTAATAACTCTGCATTTATCTTTACAAATTCATTAGTTCGTGCATCAGATTTGACAGTAACAGCAGGGCCAGTTCCAGCTTTATTACCAAATCAGACAAGTTTATTGCCAATTACAATTAATAATATCGGACAAGCCTCAGCTACTGGTCCAGTTACAATTCAAGTAACATTACCTGCTGGTGTGGCGTTGAATAATTCACAATTACCATCGGGTTGGACTTTGTCAAATAGTGTGGCTGGACCAAATGGAACAACGATTGTATCATTGACAAATTCAAATGTTAGTGGCATTGCAAGTAGTGGCTCATTGACTATGAATTTACCAATTATTCCAGCAAGTAATACTTCTGGTTCGGTAACATTCGGAGTAGCTGTAAATCCGATTTCATCAGAATCAAATACCTTGAATAATTCAACAAGTGTTTCGGGAACTGTTGGAGCTACGGATTTGGCAATTTCAGTAACTGCACCAAGTAGCTCGGTTGTTGGTCAAACAACAAATTTGGCTGTAACTGTTTCAAATGTTGGTACAGCAGCAACTACTGGTTCATTATCAGTACAAGCAACTTTACCATCGGGCGTAACGCTTAATTCGGCAGCATTGCTATCGGGTTGGGTTTTACAGTCTTCAACAACAAACTTGAATGGTTCGACAACAATTGTAGTAGTCAATAATTCTACTACACTACAACCAACAGGACAAGTTACATTCAATTTGCCAGTTGTATTGGGTGCAAGCAATGCTAACCAAGTAACAAACATTGTGTTGAATGTCTTGCAAGTAGCAGGTGAAACAAACACATCGAATAACCAAACGAATGTAAGCTTGACACCGACTGCTCCACAGATTTCGGTAGTGGTTACTCCGCCAGTGTCTGTAACAGGGGGACAGCCTTCAAACTATACTATTAATTTCACAAATACTGGTAATGCACCTTACACAGGGCCAATTACAACACAAGTAACTATTCCTTCGGGAGTAACATTAGGGCCATTGCCATCAGGTTGGGTAATTCAATCTCAAACTACAAACCCTAATGGAAATATTACTTATGTATTTGGAAATCCAAGTGTAAGTTTGCCAGTAGGCGGAAGTATAGGTTTAGTAATACCTTTCACACCAAGCACAACGCTAAATGGTCAAAACATTAGTATTGTTGTTGTTACTCCTACAATTCCAGGATATAGCACACCAACTACTACGCAAACGAGTACATTGACTGTTATTGCTCCAAGTTCGCCTTATATCACAATTGCGGTAGGAAACCCTACTCCAACGTTGACAGTAGGACAGAATTCGATTATTCCAATCACATTCACAAATATTGGAAATATAACTTCATTAGCTCCTTTGAATGTACAACTTACATTGCCAGCAGGCGTTGTTTTGAATCAATCGCAATTGCCAGCAGGTTGGTTTGTGTCGAGTTCAGCATCAGGTCCAAATGGAAGCACAGTTTATACATTAACTAATAATTCTTCTACTATCTCGCCAAATGGTGGACAGTTAATCTTGAATGTGCCAGTGTTTGTAAATCAAGGTGCAACAGGAACAACACCAAGTATTATTGTTAATGTTACTGGGCAGCCAACAGGAGGTAGTGTAACCTATGTGACCCAACAACCTATTACTGCACCAAATATTGTTGTAAATATAGGTCAGCCATCACCAAATTTAGTAGTAGGTCAAACTTCTATTATTCCTATCACTGTTAGCAATACAGGTAATGGTACTGGATATGGTCCAATTTCTGCACAAGTAACTTTACCAGTAGGTGTAACTTTGGGTACAATGCCTTCGGGTTGGACATTGGCAAGCTCAGTAACGAATCTAAATGGAACAACTACAATCACCATCACCAATCCAAATTTAAGTGGTTTAGCTCCAAATGCTTCAATTACTGCCAATCTTGCAATTACACCAGGAAGCAGCACTTTAAATACTACGCCAACATTTAGTGTTGTAGTAGCTCCTTTTGGTGGATTTACGAATCCAATTTCACAGACAATGACTGTAAATATGGCAGTTCAAACACCTGCACCTGATTTGACAGTAGTGCTGAGTCAGCCTTCACCATCATTGGTTGCAGGTCAAACTTCAAATGTGGGAGTATTAATTTCAAATGTAGGTAATTTGGCAGTATCAGGTGCTTTATCTGTACAGATTACATTGCCATCAGGTGTTGCTTTGAGTCCTTCTCAGTTGCCTGTAGGTTGGATTTTACAAACTCAGACTACTAATGGAAATGGCTCAATTACTTATACATTACAGAATTCTTCTGTAAATATTCCTGCCGGTCAGTCTATCAACTTTAATGTGCCAGTAACACCAAATAGTTCAACAATTAATACAAATCCTACGATTTCTGTAAGTGTTGTACCTGTTTCGGGAGAAGTTGTGATAAACAATAATACTGGTTCGGTTACTGTAAATATTTCTGTGCAGTCGCCACCTTCTGCTCCAGATTTAGCAATTGTTATTCCTGCTCAATCATGGACATTGCAAACAGGTCAAACAACAAATGTAACATTCAATGTTATTAATATTGGTTCGCAAAGTGCTGGTTCGCCATTGGCAGTAACATTTACTTTACCTGCAAACTTTACTACAAACCCAACTTCATTTAGTACAAATGGTTGGTCATGTTCAACAAGCGGTACACAAGTTTCGTGTAATATTGCTGGTGGTTTGAATGTAGGAAGTCAAGCAACGTTGGTCATTCCTGTAATGCCAATGTCAAGTGCGGCAAACATGGTGAATCCAAGTTTTGTAATCAACGTAGCTCAGGCAAGCGGCGAAGTTAGCCTTGTGAATAATACTGGTATCATCAATTATGTAGGAACAGTACAATCACTTGTGCCTGATTTGGCTGTAAGTTTACCATCGCAAAGTTGGTCATTGATTGCAGGTCAAACTGCCAATGTAACCTTCAATGTGTCGAATATCGGAACCGCAACAGCAACAGCTCCACTTTCATTGAGCTTTACTATGCCAGCCAATTTCGGAACAAGTCCTTCTACGTTTACAACAAATGGATGGTCATGTAGCACAAACGGTTCGGTAGTAACTTGTTCGTCATCAAGCAGTATGGCAGTTGGAGCTACTACATCGTTAGTAATACCAGTTCAACCATTGAGTGCAGCTGCGGGTTTAGTAAATCCAAGTTTTGTTATCAATGTGATTGCTGCATCAGGCGAAACAGTGTTGGCAAACAATACTGCAACAATCAATTACAGTGGTACAGTACAAGCGGGAAATTTATTATTGAATGTAAAAGCAATTTTGCAAGGTTCTTATGATGCAACTTCTGGTTTGATGCGTGATGATTTAAGAAGCAAAAACTTGATTCCTTCATTGCAACCATATACTTCAACGCCAGGTGTACCAGCTTATACATTTATCAATAGTGGCACAGAAACTGTTTCTTCTACGATTTTAGCAGTAACAGGAAACAATGCTATCGTTGATTGGGTAATGGTCGAATTGAGAAGCTCGTCGAACCCAGCACAAATACTGGCATCGAAACCTGCATTGATTCAGCGTGATGGTGATATTGTAAGTAATGTAGATGGAACTTCGCCAGTTTCGTTCACAGGAATTTCGGCTGGTTCATATTATGTAGTGGCTCGTCATCGTAATCACTTAGGAGTGATGTCTGCAACACCAATTGCACTTTCATCTACTGCAGTTACAACAGACCTCACTGCAATGGCCAATCTTTATAAAGTATCATCTTATGGCAATTATCCTGCAATTGTTTCAGGCACAAAAGCCTTGATGTGGGCAGGAAATACCAGTGGAGATGCAAATGTAATTTTTCAAGGACCTAATACTGACGTTGATGGTTCATTCTTTACCATCATCACCGATGTAAATAATACTGGTTTGGTAACTAACTTTATCAATTCAGGTTACAGAATGTCAGATGTAAATATGGACGGAAAAACAATTTTCCAAGGACCAAACAATGAGCCAGATATTATTTTCTTCAATGTAATCTTACATCCAGAAAATACAGGTTTGTTATCGAACTTCATCATCAGACAACATTTGCCACAGTAATAAAAAAAATGATGAATGTTGAATGGTTAATGATTAATGAAAAAAGATAAATTACAGAATCGTAGTAAGCTTATTTCTTTCATTGAAAACATCATTCAATATTCATCATTCAAAAAAACATCATTCAATATTAAAATTTTATCATTAAAAATAAATACTAAAATGAAAAAAATAACGAAATTAGCAGTAATTGGTTTATTGGTAGGGGCAGCAATAAATGCGGAAGCTCAAGTGAAGTTTAAAATCACTCGCAAAGACGACCTCAAAACGTATGTGGTAAGTATGTTACCCGAGCAAACATTGAAAGGCTCAAAAAGTATCACAGGTACAGCACAAATTACGCTTCGAGTAAAAAACGAAAAAGCATTTGTATTGAACAACCTAAAATCGGCCAACGAAGATGCTGAGTGGTCGAATGGTGCAACGCTTAAATCGCCAGATGGTGCGAGAGATTATGATTATCTTTCTTTCAACCTCAAAAACATGGGTACGAGAGCTTTCAATTATACTGAAGGAAAAGAAATCGAACTCTTTACATTTCAAAATGCAGGTGAGCAATTGGATGCTGCAGTCGAAATTATTGACAATGAAAACGATGTATTGGTAACAAATCCTCGCACCGAATTCAATGTTCGTAACCAAATCAGTGTTTTGGGTTATGGTCAGCGAAATGCTTACACAGGCAATGCAGGAAGCTCATTTAATGCGGAAGATATCTCAAAGAAGCTTCGTATTCAGAAATTATTTCCCAACCCAGCAGTTGAAAAAACGACAGTGGTTTACGAAAATCTTTTGGACGAAACAACAGGCGATTTGTTTGTAACAATACTTGATTCGAGAAGCACTCGTGAAGTAGTTCGCAAAAAAGTTTCGATGGGAGCAGGACAATTCAGCATTGAATTATCTTTAGAAGACTTGACCGAAGGAAGTTATTTGGTACATATCGAAAAAGATGGTGTACGTATTGGTACAGCTCAAAAATTGATGGTGGTGAAGTAATAGTTTTAAATGTTCGATTGGAAAACGCAGACAAGCGTAATTTAGAAAAGTGAAAGTGTAAAAAGGTGTTCGTAGGCTTAGCTCGACGAATGCCTTTTATTTTTTGCAGAATGCTGCCCGTTGGTTAGATTTTTGCTATAAATATTTTGTATAATCGCTTGATTATCAATAACTTTCCTTAAAATATTTGTCGTTGCATGAATGATACCGTTCACTCATATTTTCGACAAAAACAAACAAATTTGTACTATGAAGTCTTTGCGTATTTTTTTGATAATAGCTGTTTTTTTGCTTTGCTCAAAAATTTCTTACGCACAAGTAAGCATAAAAACAGTCTTGGATAACGACGGGATTACCTACAAAGTTTACATGGTTTCAAAGCAAACTTTTACAGGAAATAGTTCGCTCATTAGTTCATCGCAAATCACGGTTGTAGTTCCACACGGCAGTGGTGGAGATTATTTCCAATTCTCTAATCCAACTTCGCCTATTTCAAATATGAAATGGGTATTTTCGGGAAGAGTTGATGCTCCCATAGAAGAACCAGACAAAGATTATTTGTTCTTTAATTTTCTCAATAATAATTCGCCTGTCGTGAGGTTCGACATGATTGCAAATCAAGATATTTTGTTGTTTTCTTTCAAGCGTTCCAGCAAATGTATCGGCAAGGTTTATACTTTCGATAATCAACTCGACCCTTTTATCTCTCCAAACTCACTTGGTGTAAATACTGGCAATAATTTTACAGTTTTTGGAGCAGGCGGAGATGCTTACAGAGGTAATATCGACCTTCCAATTACTGTCATAATATCTGCCAATATAACAAATCCATGTGCAGGAAGTGAAGTTGTTTTTACCGCTATTCCGAGCCAAAGTGGCAATTATGCCTATCAATGGTATGTTGATGACAAAGTTCAAGGAACGCCAACTTCAAATCCAGTTTTTAAGTATAATTCACAAAAGAGTGAAGTTAGTATTTTGTCAAAAATTTCAGTAAAATTAATTGAATCAACCTCAAATCCATGTGATGCTTATTCAGCACGAAAAAACCTAAATGTGCCAATAAAAGGTATTTTCGAAGCAAAAATTAACTTTGGTGGTTATAATTGTATGGTTTTGCCTACAATAATTTCAGTAAAGTCCGACCCATTGACACAGTATCAATGGCAAGAAAATGGACAAAATATTGCTGGGGAAAAAACAAATACTCTTCAAGTGAAAAAAAGTGGAAATTATAGCGTAAAAACCATAAAAAATAGTTGCTTGAATACTTCCGACCCTTTGAAAATTGTGGGAGTAGCTGCCGCAGACATAATCAAAGTTGATGCAGGAAAAGATACCACGATTTTGGCAGGACAAAGCGTCGTACTCAAAGGAAGTAGCGACAAAGCCATTGATTTTAGTTGGACTCCCACCCAAAGTTTATCAAACCCAAATATTGCCCAACCCATTGCTCGACCACAAGAAACAACAAAATATACCCTGACGGCAAGCAACGAAAGTGGCTGCCCAACCACGGCATCGGTAACAATCAATGTCATGCCATTGCTTTATATTCCGACTGCTTTTTCACCAAATAATGATGGGCTCAACGATGATTTCAAGATTGAAAACGTACGTTTTTACCCTGAATCAACAGTTGAGATTTATAATCGTTGGGGAAATATTATTTTCTTTTCGGAAGGCTATAATGCAGCTTGGGATGGGCAAAATGCCGAAAACGCTACCTATTCATACATTATACGAACCAAATTTAAAATTTATAAAGGTTTGGTGGAGGTTTTGCGGTAATTTCTTTTAATTTTATAAAAAAAATGAAAGAAGTTTTTCTAACTTTTTTTGTTCTGATTACAAAAAACATATACCTTTGTACCTATGGAATAATTGAATTAATAAGGAGATTTTTACTCCCGAATGTTTGATAAAAAACCTAAAACTGCTGCAAGTCTCTCAAATTTTACTCTGAGGGGCTTTTTTTGTTCAAAAAACCAGAAAATTTCTAAATTCCAATTGATGAATTTGCGAATTTATATTATTTGTTTGTCAATATTCATGTCAAAACAGTGTTTTTGTCAAAAAACAGACAGCCTTAATATTGAAAATGTAAAGAGCTATTTTGAAGCATCAATCAATTATTTAGTTCAAACTCAGTGCGATAGTACGATTCCTGAAAAACAATATAAAGGTGAGTGGAAAGTTTCGATGGAATTGACAGAACCATTTTTTTTTCTTGGAAAAAGACAAAAAAAAAGAGATTCAAATTGTTTTACAGTGTCGGCAATTCATAATTTTTTATCTGAAATTTATTTAACTGATACAAGCCTATTTTTACTCAAACCAACACTTTTGAAGGCTTTTAGTGAAATTCAGACTTTTAGGACTGGTGAAAGATTTAATTTTTGGAAAGCTTTGCCGCCTCAAAGAGATTTGAAAATAGGCAAAGAACCAAAGCCGATTCCGTTGGTTAGAAGACCAACAAATTTTAAACTAAAAACCAGATTTGTTAATAATTCATCAAATGTTCCTAACGATGCCGATGATACCTCTTTGGGGAATTTAGCAACCTTTTACCACAACAAAATTTTTGCTGATACCCTAAAAATCGCCTCCTCAACTGCTTTCGATAAATATATCGACTTAAATAGAAAAAATAGTAATTGGTTTAATGTGCTTTTTCATGGCTTGCCAAATTCTGGTGCTTTTTTGACTTGGCACACACAAGAACATGAATTTAAGTATTGGAATAAGCTAAGAAGTGCCCTAAATGGTGCTTTTGTTTTTGTTCCAATAAGTCCATCTTTTCCGAAAGCCTATAAACCTTGGATGCCTTTTATGGCAAATGATGTTGATATTGTAGTAAATGCAAATGTTTTGACTTATTTATCAAACACAAATCAAGTGGAAAATAGCATTGGCAAAAAGGGTGCTTTGGCAATGATTAATCATTTATTGAAGGAAGAACATTGGCAAAATACCGCTATTTATTACCCAAATTTCTATCATATACATTATGCTGTGGCAAGAACTTATGCCTCTGGATTTAATGAATTGCATCATTCTTGCGAAATTATTTTGGCACAACTTATCAACTCACAAAAGGCTGATGGACGTTTTGAAAGTGGTACTTGGCTAAATAACAAAGATATTATTCAATCTACAACTTATGGGCTTCATGCTTTGTTAGATTTGAAAGAAAAAGGAATTACTGTTCCAAAACAAAATATTGATAATGCGGTTAAGTATTTAATATCAAAAGCAACAATTAATAGCGACAAAGTAAATTGGAATGGGGGCGTTTATTTTTCTGGAGGAACTTTCGTAAGAGGCATAATGGTCTGGAAATCAGACGCTTATACAACTGCCATGATTGCCAAATGCTTGCAGAAATGGCTAAAAATGAGTGATTGAGTGAGTTGCGATTGAGTGAATTAAGTTTCATAAAAATTTAATAATAAAATCACATAAATACAAATCAATCACTATATCACAATACACTCAAAAATAAATCACTCAATAACCTATAAACTAATGAAAACAAAAAGACTTTCCTACATTTTACTTTTGCTCTTGAATTTTACTACTTTTTGCACTTTTTCCCAGCAACAAACCATCAAGTTTGGTAAAGGAATTTCAAAAGGTGTAAATGTGACTTCAAGCACAGCCGTATCTTCTGGTGCCTCAACATTATCTGGCATTGGTTTTTTGCCAAACGCTGCCGCTTCGTCAAGATTTCTTTCACAAGCTACTCTCGGTACAGCCCTTCCCGAAATACAAAAAGTGGCAACACAAGGCATCGAAAAATGGTTGGATGACCAATTGGCATTACCAAATTCATTTAGATTAAGACCTTATTTGAGTGCTTTACACAAATCAATTGCCGACTCACTCAATATAAAAAATGGTGTTTCTACTAATGACACAATTTCGGTTGGAGTTGATGATTGGCATTTTGATATTTCGTGGTTTCAAGGCAGTATGACCTCCCCAGACTTGCTCAGATGGCGTGTTGGCTTAGCTTTAAGCGAAATCTTTGTTACTTCAAGGATTTCTACTTTTGACGGTAATCCTTATGCACTTGCCAGTTATTATGATTTGTTGATGGACAATTCGTTTGGAAATTACCGAACTTTAATTGATAAAATTACTTATCATCCAACGATGGCAGTTTATTTGTCTTTCATGAATAATCATGCAACTGATGTAAATAACGGCAGACAGATTTTTCCCGATGAAAATTATGCAAGGGAAATAATGCAACTTTTTTCGATTGGACTTTATGAACTAAACATTGACGGAACGGAGAAAAAAGATGCTCTTGGAAAGTCGATTCCAACTTATTCAAATGCAGATATTGCTGCTTTGGCAAAGGTATTTACAGGTTTATCTTGGGGCGATGGCAATTATATTGGTCTCAATTCAAAAAATAATTGGAGCTATACCAAACGCTTGAAATTCTACGGGCTTGATTCGAGTGATGCCAAGAAAAACCCTTGGAAAACTACGCCAAGAATTGTAAATGCACATGAATACGGAGCAAAAACTTTCTTGAATGCTACCGTACCAGTTCGTCCAGTTGCACAAGGAGAACAAGATATTCAAGATGCTTTGAATATTATTTTCAATCATCCAAATGTCGGACCGTTTTTGGCACGAAGACTTATTCAAAGATTAGTAACATCAAACCCAAGTTCTGCCTATATTCAACGAATTGCCACAGTTTTTAATAATAATGGAAACAATGTAAGAGGAGATTTGAAAGCTGTCATTCGAGCAATTCTTTTAGACCCCGATGCTCGAAATTGCTGCGGAGATGACACCGAAACTTATGGAATGTTGAGAGAGCCTTTTGTGAGATATATGAATTTAGTAAAAGGCTTAAATCTTGAAGCTCCGGGCGGAATTTATCGGAATGTAATGAACAGAGTTTATGACAAAACCGAGCAAAAACCAATGTATGCCAACACCGTTTTCAACTTTTTTACGCCTGATTATATGCCTGATGGCGTATTGAAAGATGCAGGAAAAGTTGCTCCAGAATTTCAATTATTAAGCTCACAGACACTTACAGGCTATTTTAATGCACTAAACAGTTGGCTTATTGATGATGACCCGATTGAATATTATGGTTTGTTTTCTGGGGAAACCTACAAGCCAAATCAAGAACCTCGATTTAATATTACGCTTGATTATCCCCTCACTCGTAATGACAAAGTACCACAACTTTTGGATAAATATAACCTCATTTTGACTCACGGAAAGCTATCAGCTGAGAGTTTAGCAATCATCGGTACAGCTATAAAAAGTATGCCTTATGTACAAGATGCCAATGGCGTGCCAGCAACAACAGAAGCCTTTCGCCGAACTCGAATGGCAATTTTCTTAATAATGTCCTCTCCTGACTACCTAATAAACAAATAAGCCATGAATAGAAGAGATTTTATAAAACAATCAGGTTGTGCTGCCATGGGTACTACAACTTTGCTAAGTACTTTGACCAGTTTGGGTGCTGTAAATGGTGCAATGAGTGGCAATTTGTCGAATGTAAAAAGCAACGAAGACTACAAAGCCTTGGTTTGTATTTTGTTTTCGGGAGGAATGGACTCTTATAACATGTTGATTCCTTCTGGCACAACCGTTGGCGGAGATAATGGTTTCAACGAATATAAGGCTGTTAGGTCTGACCTTGCCGTGCCATTATCGAGTAGTTTGTGGCAACTCAATAATCCTCAATGTTCAAGTTTTCGAGGTTTGCCTTGCAATTATGGTGCTTTTGGCGTTCACCCTTCGATGCAAGGCGTAAGTCAATTATTTAATGCTGGAAAATTGGCATTTATGGCAAATATTGGTACTTTGGTTGAGCCAGTAATGAATTATAATGAATATCGAGGAGGCTTAAAAAAACTTCCTTTGGGCATTTATTCTCATTCCGACCAAATGATGCAATGGCAAACTTCAGTGCCTCAAAGTAGAGATGCTTTGGGCGTAGGCGGAAGATTAGCAGATTTGCTTAGTGCAGGAAATAGCCATCAAGAAATTTCGATGAATATTTCTTTAAATGGCAAAAATACCTTTCAAAGAGGTAAAGATGTTTCGGAATATGCCATAAGTAATAATGTGGATCCAAATAATGTAGGTATCACAACGCTCCCAACTTGGTGGAGCAATTCGGGCTTTTTGACAGAAACACGAAACAACGCAATTGATAGCTTGGTTTCAAAGGTTTATGCCAATTTGCTACAAAAAACATATAGTACAACAGCCAAAAACTCAATAGCTTCATTCGATATTTTCAAAGAAGCACTTAGACGAGTGCCAAGTATTTCGACGGCAATTCCTAACACCAACTTAGCAAAAGATTTACAAGCAGTTGCCAAAGTAATGAGTGTACGTAGTCCATTGGGGGCAAAAAGGCAGATTTTCTTTGTAAATTATGGTGGTTGGGATATGCACGACAACCTCGTAAATGGCATGACAAACCAACTAACCGTAGTCAGTCAAGCCATGAAATCTTTTTATGATACAACTGTTGAGTTGGGAATTGCTGAAAATGTAACAACTTTCACCATTTCAGATTTTGCTCGAACAATTACTTCAAATGGATTAGGTGCTGACCACGCTTGGGGAGGAAACACCATGGTTATGGGCGGTGCAGTAAATGGCGGAAAAGTTTATGGAGCATTTCCAAAGATGGATGTAGTAACAAATACACAGAATATTTCATTCAGAGGAAACTTTATACCATCGGTTTCAACCGACGAAATGTATGCCGAATTAGCACTTTGGTATGGCGTAAGTCCTTATGATTTATGCTATGTTTTGCCAAATTTAAGTAATTTTTATTCTTATTCGCCCAATAATTACCCAGTTGGCTTTATGAATTTTGCAGGAACGCCTATTTCAAATGTGAATTTACCGCAGAATTGCTTGGTTTATTAATTTTTGAAATTGCATTCCGAATTTATTCGGATACTAATATCCAAAATCCTTTGATTATTATAGAAACCGAATTTATTCGGTTAAAATTATCAAATAAAAACATCATGAAAAATTTCATATTCAAAATATTATTCCTTCTCTTAATCACCAACTTCGCCCAAGCCCAAAGTTGCGTAGGTACTGCTGGACAAGTAAAATGGAACTATTGGACAGGTTTTACAAGTACACCCGACAGTACAGATTTGAAGGCATTGGAGAATTTCCCGAGTATCCCAAATGGTTCTCAGACCTTAGGTTCATTGAAATCTCCTGTAAATTTTGCTGACAATTTTGCTTCTATGATTAGAGGTTTTATCAAAGTTCCTGTTACAGATAATTATATTTTCAATGTTACGGGAGATGATAAATCAATTTTTCTTTTAAGTTCAACTCAACTTCCTGCAAATAAGGTCAAACGGGCAGAGGTTTTGACTTATACTGGTCAAACTCAATATGACAAAGAACCGGGTCAAACTTCTACCACAATTCAATTGATTGGTGGGCAATATTATTATTTCGAATTGCTAAATTTTGAAGGTGGAGGCGGTGATTTTATAAATTTGCAATGGCGAAAAGCCTCCGAACCAACCATAGTTTGGTCAATTATTGATTTCAATTATATCTATGAATATGCTTGCGGACAAGTTTGTCCCACAAGAGGAACAGCTTGCAATGACGGAAATGCCCAAACGACAAATGATGAACAAGATGGTTTTTGTAATTGTGTCGGTACTCAGCCAACAGCCAATGCTTGTGTTGGTGATAAAGGTGTTGTAGAAGCCTATTATTATGACAATATTACAGGAAGTTATGTTGAAAATGACTTAATAAATGCCCCAAAATTCCCCTTGATTCCTGACAGAAAACAAAAATTGAATGGAGCTTATGGACCACTCGTCCCCTACTCGAATGACAATTATGGAACTTTGGTTCAAGGTTTTTTGACTGTTCCCGTATCTGGAACTTACGAATTTAATATTACTGGTGATAACCAAACATTTTTCTTTTTGAGCAAAAACGATTCGATAGAATTTAAGCAATATCATCAAGCGATTGTTTTGTCAGGAATAGATGAAACCGACCATAAAAACTCAGTTTTTCAGAACATTTCACCTCTTTTTATGGAAAAAGGCAAGTATTATTATTTTGAATTTCGACACAAAGAAAGTAGTTGGCGTGACCATTTTAATTTATATTGGAAAACACCTTTTCATGAAATAAAAGATTGGAAAAGAGTGCCAAGTTTTTATTTATTCGACTATAAATGTGAGATTTCGTGCATTGCTGAAAACACAATTTGCGACGACGGAAACCCTTTTACAAATAATGACAAAATAAATGGGCAATGCGAATGTGTAGGCACACCTTGCTCAGGACCAGATTGTGATGATTCGGCAGCGAGCTATAAAACTTATGATTCTTGCAGTCCGACAGATAATATTACTACATCGAGCGAAGGTGTTTGGCAAACTTGTACCAATACAAATCCTAATCCGAATGCTTCCAGAAGTGCCAATTCGAGCTGGTTGCTCTACGATTTTACTGACAGATATAAATTTAACACGTCAAGAGTTTGGAATTTTAATGTTACAAACGAAACAAATAAAGGTTTCAAAAATGTAAATGTTGATTATTCGTTGGACGGCACAACTTGGACGGCTCTCGGCACAAGTTATTTGTGGCAACAAGCTCCCGGTGCTGCCGACTATGCAGGTTTTTTAGGGCCGAATTTTAATGACGTAAAAGCCCGTTATATTTTGGTTTCCGCCATTGATAATTGGGGGAATGCTTGCTCTGGTTTAAGCAAAATCACTTTCGATGCCACACTTTGCAACCCAAGTGGCACACCTTGCGACGACAAAGACCCGCTTACTTCGTATGATAAATTTGATTCAAATTGCAATTGCAAAGGTGTCGATATTAATTGTGCAAACGATACTTTGAGATTAGACAAAACTACTTTGGCAGATGGGGTTTTCAAAGCCAAAAAGCGAATTGAGGCACAAAGTTTAGTACCAATCACCAAAGATATAAGCTTTACGGCAGGCAATAGCATTGTTTTATTGCCCGGTTTTGAAGTAAAAAATGAAGCGATTTTTACGGCAGATATTGCAAATTGTTTGCAAGCGGCTTTTGCACATAACCAAAAACAAGAAGAAGCAGGTATAGATTCGACTGTTTTGGCTGCAAAAAACACGCTACTAACAAAAACAAAAGAAATAATTTATAGGTTGTCAAAACCCGGAAAAGTCAAGTTGTCATTGAAAGATTCAAACGACAAAACAATTGTATTGCTTGTAGATTATTATTCAGAAAATATTGGTACTCAAATCAAATTTTTGCCAACAAATAAACTTCAAAAAGGCACATATTACGTAGAACTGGAGCTTGATAAAAAGGTTTTACGAGAACAAATATTAGTTGAATAATGCCACAAACCCCTCCAAAAACCCCGTGGAACGCTTTTTCTGCCCCAATGGAATTGCGTGACACGGATAAAGATGGAATGACCTTTTTTGAAGAAAAGAAAATAAAATATTGATGAAAAAAATAGTATTCTTAATCCTTTTTATTTTTCCAAAAATATCCTTCTCCCAAACTTTCACCATAGATTTTTATCCTGAAAAGGATAATTCGATGTTTTCTGAAAATAATAATTTTAGCGATGGTGCAGGTTTATATCTTTTTGCAGGAAAAACCGGAAGTAATGCAAGTTTTCAGTTGAGGCGAGGTTTAGTCAAATTTAATACTTCAAGTATTCCAACAACTGCCCAAATTACCAACTCTTCGCTACAAATGGCAATGATGAGAGCTCCTATGAACTCAGCAACACCATTCAATTTTACAATTCATAAAGTCTTACAAAATTGGGGTGAAGGCACTTCAATCTCATTAGGTAATGGAGCCCAAGCACAAGGAACTGATGCAACTTGGCTTTATTCACTTTATAATTCTTCAACTCAATGGACAAACTTTGGTGGCAATTTTGTAGCAACAGCTTCTGCAAATGCCACAGTTAGTTTTTCGGAGTTTCCTGTAAATTTTGGAGTTTGGTCAAGCACAGCAGTTAATAATGATGTGTCAAGTTGGGTTGCAAATCCTACAACTAATTTTGGTTGGATAATTATTGGAAACGAAACTACGGCATTCTCTGCAAGAGGATTTGGTTCTCGTGAACAAATTATGGCATATCGCCCAAAACTCACTATCACTTATAGCCTTCCTGTTGTTGACAAAATTTTAATTAATGAAGTAAATCCATCAAAAAAATGGGTAGAATTTTATAATCCTTCGGCAAATGCTGTAAATTTGGCAAATTATTGGCTCGTTAATGGAGCATTTTCTGAAAATATTGGTAGTATGAATGTGAATGTTTTGAATGGAAATTTACTTTTAGAAGCTGGGAAATACTTAGTAGTTAGCTGGTCAAATATTGGTCAAAATACTGGAGAAATTGCACTTTTCAACAAAATTCCGAGCGATAATACAGCCATTTTGAAAGATTATGTACAATATGGTGCAGGAAATCAATCAAAAGCTGCAGCTGCTGTAACTGCCCAAGTTTGGGACGGGGCAAATGCTTTTTTACCAACAATAAATGTCACGACTAACTCATATTCATTAAATCCTGCAGTAAATTATGCTTCAGGACAAAATACAAATTCCTCTTCTTTTTTAACTCAAAAAGAAACTCCGAGCAACAAAAATGAAGTTTGTCCAGCAACTTTAACTTTGTCGGGAAACATTATTGATGCCACGTATCAAAGTTCTGGACAACTGAAATTAAAAGGAAATATTTCTTCAATTTCAAATATTAAATTAAATTCGCAAACATCAATTTTGTTAGAAAACCTGTCTATTCTAAACTCTGGGGTAGTTTTTGAAGCAAAAGTTGGCGTTTGTCAATATTGAATAAATTTGCAAAAGTGTGTTAGTTATGATTCTTAAAAATCACTCATTCACCAATCACACAATCACTAAATAAAAAAACTTATGCCTCTAATATTACCAGTAAAGGGTATTTTACCGAAAAATGGTGAAAACTGTTGGTTTGCACCAAACGCTACAATCGTCGGAGATGTTTCAATGGGAAAAGATTGCACGATTTGGTTCAATGCAGTAATTCGGGGCGATGTAAATTCAATCGTTATAGGCGACCGAGTAAATATTCAAGACGGGGCAGTAATACATTGTACTTATCAAAAATCGAAAACTATCATTGGAAATAATGTGAGCATTGCACATAATGCCGTGGTGCATGGTTGCACTATCGAAGATGAAGTTTTGGTAGGAATGGGAGCAATAATAATGGACGGTGCAGTGATTGGCAAAAATTCAATAATTGCAGCAGGAGCAATCATTACACAAAATACAATAGTGCCTCCCAATAGCATTTACGCAGGAAATCCAGCAAAATTTTTGAAAAATGTTAGTCCAGAATTAGGCGAAGTTTTTATGCGAACTGCCAATAATTATGTGATGTATGCAGGTTGGTTCAAAGAAAATGAAGAATGAGCTATTTCATAAAACCTGTTCAAATTTGACATAATCTCCAGCTTTTAGTAATGTAATTTGTGAAGAATTTGGCGTATAAAGTTGCAGTTCTGTTCGACCAATCAATTGCCAGCCACCTGGACTTTCAGAAGGATAAATTCCTGTTTGATTTCCTGCAATCCCGACACTTCCAGCAGGAACTTTTGTTCGTGGCGAATCTTTACGAGGAGTAGCAATTTGAGCATCTAAACCGCCCAAATATGCAAAGCCTGGCAAAAATCCCATCATATAAACTTTGTAAATTGGAGTAGTATGGATTTCAATAACTTCCTCAATACTCAAATGGTTGTACTCAGCTACGAAAGCTAAATCTTCACCTTCATAAATCACAGGGATTTCTACTAAATTAAAATCATTAACTATCTGACTATCAGTATCTTGCAGTATTTTTTTAAAATAATTTTCAACGAAATTGAAAGCAGTTTTAAAAGATTTATTTGCATTTCTCACCTTCCAAACATCATAAAAAATAGTCAAAGAAGAGTATGCTGGCATGGCTTCAATCATGCCTTCAAAGGGATTTTGAAGGCATGATTTGAAAAGTTTCATTACAAAATCATTGATTTTTTCGTCAATTACATTTCCAAAATCAATGGTAATAGCGGAGTCGCTGAGTGGAAATATTTTGCATTTTGGCACCATTCTACTTCCCATAAAGAGTATTAAATGCCTTCTCATATTTATCGCCAGCTTTCCATTTTGGGGCGATTGGTCGATCGGCAATCAATCGGGCTGAATAAATATAGGCTTGACAATATTTCAAGAGATAATTATAATTAACCGTTTCGGGACTATCGGCAACTTGATGGTAAAATTTATTGATTTCGGCATCAAAAGCTGTAAATCCCGGAGCAAAATCTGGTGCAGGAATTCCTTTTGCAGCCATATTTACATTATCCGAACGGTCGAAAAGATTTTGTTCTGGAACTGGGTCATTGATTGCAGTCAAACCAAAGGCTTTTGAACCTGCAATTATTTCAGCTTCTGCATCAGTTCGGTCAAGTCCAATAACGGTTACTTTTGTAGTGTCGTTATAACCAGCACCGTCGCAATCAAGGTTGAAAATACATTGTTTTAAAGGCAAAAGTGGGTGTTCGACATAATATTTACTTCCTAAAAGTCCAATTTCTTCACCAGTATAGCCTATAAAAAGTATTGAACGTTTTGTCCGTTTTTGAGTAAAAGATTTAACTGCCGACAAAATTGCCGTAGTTCCAAAAGCATTATCTCTTGCACCATTAAAAATCGTATCAGTTGCTGTAACTCTTCCACCATTTTTTCCTGTGCCAACGTGGTCGAAGTGAGCCGTCAAAACCAAATATTCATTTTTCAAAACAGGGTCAGTTCCTTCTAAAACACCAACAACATTATAAGACATGACAGGTTTTTTAGAAACTTCACTTACATTCAAACTCAAAGTTGAAAGTGTTTCCTTACTAAATTTTTTCAAATGCGTATTACTAACCCAAATGTGAGGAATGAGGGACGCCTCCCGATCTGTATTTATGGCATTATCAGTTGCCAAACTCATATTTTCGCCTCCTTTAAAATTAGCAATTGCTGCCCAAGGGTATTTTAAATTATATATTTGAATGAAAGCTGCAGCTCCATTTTTTGCCGCAAACTCCCCTTTTTTTACAGAACCAGTAATATTTTCAAAAGGGTCATCGCTATACGGCACACCTAATTGTGCAACCACAATTTTGCCTTTTACATCAATTCCTTTGTAATCGTCTTGTTTATCATCAACCCAACCATAGCCTACAAAAACGACTGGCAAGTTTTCTAATTTGTTTGCTTTTCCTGACAACATGATAAAATCTTTCGTCCATTTGAGGGTATCAGAACCAACATAAACTTCACCTTTCTTGATAGGTTTTACAATTTCAAAAGGAACAGGTTGAAGATAATCTTTTTGTCCGTCGGCAGTTTTTAAACCATGCAAACGAAACTGTTCAGCAACATAGCGAGCTGCAACATTATTAGTTATTTCGCCTGTCCTGCGACCCAACATTTCGTCAGATGCAATGAAACGAATGTGTGCTTCAATTTCATTTTTTGATAAATTGTACTCTGGTGGATTTTCGTTAGATTTTCGACCTTTTTTTTGAGCAAATGTTCCAAAAGAAATGAATGCAATGGCAAATAGTAATAGTGTTTTTTTCATTTTAAGGTTTGTTTAATTGTTAATATTTTGGATTAATTCCAACGCTTTTTCAACATTAGAAGTTGGTAATTGACATGTTTTATTGAAACAAACATAAATGATTGTTTCGCCATTTAAAGCAATTCTGTTTTGTAATAAGGGCAAGGTTGAAGCTGTTTTTGTTCCAACAAAAATCTTATTTAGTGAAAAATCTTTATCAAGTAAAGCCCTGATAGTCAAACTATTATCTCCAACAATGGCAATTTCAGCAGTTGGATTCACATGTTGTGTTGCCAAGCAAGCCCATTGCGTAACCCACTGTGGATCGGCTAAAATGATACGTTTCATTTTTGCCAACATCAAATTACTAATTTCTATAAAATCTTGTCTGCCAAGAATTGTTCCTAAATTAAATAAATTGCTTGCCATCATCGAATTTGAGGCAGGAATTACGTTATCAAAAATCTCCTTTTTTCGAGCAATTAATTTTTCTCCTTGAATATCAGTAAAATAGAAAAATTCATCTTCGGTATCATAGAAATTTGCTTTCACATAATCCGTGAGCATTGCGGCTTCTTGCAACCATTTTTCGTCGAAAGTTACTTGATAAAGTGCTATGTATGAGTCAATTACGCTTGCATAGTCTTCCAAATACGCCACCAGATTTGCCTTGCCATTTTTGTAATTATGCCAAAGTCCCCTACCCTCTTTTCCATCTTCGGTAGTAACTTTAATGGTCATTTTTTCAAGTATAAAATTGGCATTTCGCAAAGCTAAATCCAAGAATTTTTGTGTGCCAATATATCGGTAAGCATTAACCAAACCTTTGAGCATCAAGCCATTCCACGAACAAAGAATTTTATCATCAAGTCCCGGTCGAACTCTTTTGCTTCTGTAATTTAATAATTTTTCTTGAATTTCTTTCGTCAAAGGAAAACCACCTTCCATAAAATTCCGACTTTCCAAATGTACCACATTGTTTCCATGCTCCCAATTTCCTTGCTTTGAAAATTCAAATCTTTCACAAAAATCTTTCGCATTTTCACCCAAAACCTCTTCAATTTCAGCTTTTGTCCATACATAAAACTTTCCTTCTTCTCCTTCACTATCAGCATCGAGTGCCGAGTAAAACCCACCTTCGGGGCTAGTCATTTCACGCTCAAGCCAATCAATGGTTTCTGTTACTTTTTCTTTATAAAGATTATCGGGGCGGCCTCCCGCTTTTGTTAATGCGTAAGCCTCTGAGTATAAGGAAGTTAGCTGTCCATTATCGTACAACATTTTCTCAAAATGCGGTACTTTCCAATCTTCATCGGTTGAGTAGCGAGTCCAACCGCCACCGATTGTATCATAGATTCCGCCCAAAGCAATTCGGTCAAGTGTATGCTTCAAATGTTTCAATGCCCGTTCATCATTAGTGATTGAATAATATCTCAAAACAAATTTCCAAATACTCGGCATTGGAAACTTTGGACTGCGATTCATTCCACCTTTCTCGAAATCAAAATCTTTTCTCAAACCATTAAAAATAGTCTTCAATTCGTCCTCAGAAATGCTTAATTTGTCATCAGTAATGCGTAATTGATACTTTTCTGACTCTTTTGCAAGCATATTTTGGGTGAATCCTTCGGCAGATTTTTGCAATTTCTCACGGTCGCAATGAAAAGCATTACTAATACTTTCGACCAAATTTACCCAATTTTGAGGTGGAAAATAGGTACCGCCATAAAAAGGTTTGGCATCGGGCATCAAAAAAACATTGAGTGGCCAGCCGCCACGCAAACCCATCGCTTGCAGCGAATCCATATAAATTGCATCAACATCGGGGCGTTCTTCTCTATCAACTTTTATGCAGATAAGATGCTCGTTCATTATCTTTGCAATTTGCTCGTTTTCAAACGATTCTCGCTCCATGACATGACACCAATGGCATGCAGAATAGCCAATACTGACCAAAATTGGCTTGTTTTCTGTCTTGGCTTTTTGCAGAGCTTCTTCGCCCCAAGCGTGCCAATCGACAGGATTATAGGCGTGTTGTAGTAAATAAGGACTTGTTTCGTTGATGAGGTTATTAGGCATTTTTGTTTTTTTTGTTTGTATAAATCCATTTTGGGGCAAGACTATATGGAGTAATTCTAAAAAAAGCCTTAGATTTCTCTAAGGCTAACGTAGTAATTCTATAAAATTGAAGAATAAATTTTGCAATACCTTCTTATGATTTTTGCAATTTTGCAAAATCAAAGGTTTTCAACATTTCATTTACTTCATTTAGCTTTTTTCGTACTACCTGTTCGCCTGTCATTTTAGGTGTTTCGATTGCTTTTTTTATTGTTGTTTTCATATTTATTGAGGCAAATATAAAAAGTTAATTGCAAATATTACAAAAAAATCTTGGATTTCCTGTTCGGCTAAATTTTAATTTAGCCGGTGTGTATAGCGTTCTTAGAACGCAACAAACTAAAACCAATTCTAAGCTGCCGTTTTAAAAACGGCTGACACAAAGACTGATTTAAAAATCAGCCTAACTTACTGAACTTTCTGCCTATCGGAGACTCTGAGGGAACAGAAACTTTCCGCCTATCGGGGGTTTCCATTTATCAAGATACTCAAAGTCCATTATCACTTATAAACAACAACTTTTTCACTAAAACCTAAAACCTTCACAAAGTACATTCCTGTCCATAAACCACTGATATTCAACACTTTAACATTTTCACCTTGCAACAAAACAAGGTTCTCTTGCATAATTTTTCTGCCAAGAATATCAAAAACTTCGAGTGAAATTTCTTGCTCTTTAAGGCTATTTATTTTGATAAAAATTTGATCAGATGTCGGATTTGGGAAAACTTCAAAAGCCGAAATAGAGCTTTCTTCGTTGCTTTGAAGTGTCATATCAAACTTGCAAAGAAAAACTTCGTAACCTTTTAATGTAACAATTTGTCGGTAATTTTTGTAGGCAACTTCCACATTTACTACTACATTTTCATCTTTTGCGTAGGGATTATGTGCAGCGATTAGCAAATTATTTCCTTTTGCTACAGCTCGCCAAATGGGTTTTCGAGAATCAACATATTCTCGTGCGGGCGTTGGAATGACCAACTCATAATTTCCCGAAAACATATCTTTGTATTGCGAAAGTCGGTAAAGTCCATTGATGAAATGTTCGTAAGTAGCATAGTTTTCATCGTTCTTAAAAGTACTTGGATCGTCCCAAAGCCACAGCCCATTTGCTCCCGAAAAGAAAGGAAAAATCGCCGTAGCTTCTGCCATAAATGACTTGATAAATTTCTTGGCAATCGCTGTTGTATAACTATACCGAAGCCAAATAAATGGAATAATCGGCTTGTTTGTCCAAGCTCGATTTACTTCGATTTGAAAGAGCAAGTACGCCAAATAATCTGGAGCAAGCGGACTCGGATAATCATAATAATAATAAGCTGAAGGACTAAAAAAGTCTTGATTATTAAATGCCTGTCCACCGATAGTATTCTTAGAATAATCATAATTTATATAATTCAACAAAGAGACATCGGTCGTCCATTTTTGCCAAGAATTTCCTGCAATATTTATATAAGTATTCAAAATCGGTGAATCAGAATAACCTCCAATTTTTGTATTTTGTGTAGAATTTAACTTTGTTTCGGCAAAAGCTAAACCATATAATAATTGAATATCTTTTTTGTATTGAGTGATAAACGACTGATTATCAAGACTTCTGTAACCAATTGGCGTAGTTGGGTGGTTTTTCAGAATCAAAATCGAATCATTTGATTTTATTTGCAATTCGATATCAGGCACAAACAAATCATAATCGGCTTTGTTGCTTGCATTTCCGCCAGTCAAATCATTTCTCCACTTGGTTTTATACAATTCAATATTATTCCCCCAAGGGCTTTTTATAGTTTCCCAAGGTTGATTTGCACCTGCATATCCAACGCCATACCAGACCAAAGCTCGTTGATTTCTTGGTAAATCTCCATCACTTCCATCGGAAGTTGCTAAGTGAGAAAAACCATGTTTCAAAGGTAATTTTTGAGAATCTCCAAATCTCGGGCCACCATAAACTATAGAAAAAGGGAGCATAAAATCAGGGAATTTCTGCCAGTCTATTATGCGGTTTTTTGTTGTTGGAGTCAGTTGAAAAGTGCTTTGTTGGCATGAAGATTGGGCATTGGTTTCCTGCCAAAAACCAATTAGAAAAAAAAGTAAAATAGCATTATTTTTCATCAATTTTATTTACTTTCTCAAGTTGGTCAAATACATATCTTATCGAACTGTACGAATTTAGCATTGCTTTTTGAATTTCTTTTTCATCCATCCAACGTAACTCGCTAATATCTTCCTCCAATTCTGGCTTCATTTCTGAATCATCAATACAATCCATGTGATACCATTTGGTCCGTTTCAAGATTTTGTTGTTACCCATCGAGTACGTATGCCAAGTTGTGCAAAGTTTTTCGCCCAATTTCACTTTTATATTACACTCCTCCCCCACTTCACGTACGGCAGTTTGTTTTGATTTTTCGCCTTCATCACGCTTGCCTTTTGGCAAATCCCATTTACCCAAACGATGCATCAAAAGTATTTTCCCTTCAGCATTATAAACCACTCCGCCCGCCGCCTTTATGACTTTATAAAGATTCCTAATCTGAGTTTCGGTAGCACCTACGCTTTCTACAACTATCGTAACTGACTGATAATCAAGGGTTTTAGTGTTTTGAATCAATTTAAAAAATTTATCCACGGTCGAATCAGATGCATTCAAAACTACCGAATGACCACGAAGTTTTTTGATATTTAATTGCTCCAAACGAGCATCTAAAATCGAATCAAAATCATATTCATGTAAATCTTTAAAATCTTTTTTGCCTACGATTTTAACTAATTTGTCGTCAATAAAAATAACCATAAGGTTTGCTTAGAAGGTTTAAATATGGGACAAAGTTCGGAAAAAATTTAGGATAAATTGAAGACTTAAAAAAATTATAATACAGATTTTGCATAAATTACGCATAAAATATTTTATTTTGCATCTTATTAATCATCAAACCTTCTAATTGAGGGTTTAAAACTTTAAATGGAACTTTTAATAATACTTATTTTAGTAATAATCAACGGTGTTTTCTCCATGTCGGAGATTGCCTTAATCTCCTCCCGAAAAACAAAACTTGAAATTGCAAGTAAAAATGGCGACCGCCGAGCTTCAGCAGCTCTCGAACTTGCTAATTCTCCCAATAGATTTCTCTCCACAGTACAAATCGGCATTACACTTATCAGTATTTTAACTGGTATTTTCTCAGGCGATAAAATCACCACTAATATTCAAACTTTTTTGATTGACTTAGGTCTTGACATAAAATATGCCGATAATTTGGCAGTTGGCTTGGTTGTTTTAATGATTGGTTTTGTACAATTAGTGTTGGGCGAATTAGTTCCAAAACGCATCGGAATGTCAAATCCCGAAGCGATTGCAAAGTTTATGGCCGCACCAATGAACGTCCTTTCGAGGATAACTTCACCTTTTATTTGGCTCTTGACAAAGTGTAGCGACCTAATTATCAAGGTGTTAGGAATTGGTGTTTCTGATAGTTCGGTAACGGAAGAAGAAATAAAATCAATGATTCAGGAAGGAACTACGGGGGGAGCGATTGATGAAATTGAACAAGAAATTGTGCAGAATGTTTTTCATTTGGGCGATAGAAAAATCACTTCGTTAATGACCAATAGAAGTGATGTAATGTTTTTGGATATTGAAGATTCGGTAAAAGAAAACAAAGACAAAATCATTGAATCAAAACATTCGGTTTACCCTATTTGTAAAGGTGATATTGATAACATTATTGGTTTGCTTTATATCAAAGATTTGCTCGGGAAAGATTTGAATGTTGAACTCGAAACCCTCGAAAAATTTGGAAAAGAGCCATTATTTATTCCCGAAAACAATCAGGCTTATCAAGCATTAGAAAAATTTAGGGAAGAGCGAATCCACATGGGAATTATTGTGGACGAGTATGGAAGTGTCGGCGGAATTATTACACTAAATGACATTCTTGATGCCTTGGTGGGCGATATTTCGGTTGATGATGAATTTGAATATGATATTCATGAGCGTGAAGATGGCAGCTTTTTGGTTGATGCTTCACTCCCATTTGATGATTTTTTGAATCATTTCGACATTCAAATCAATAACCGAAAAGAGTATACAGGTTTTGATACTTTGGGAGGTTTTGCTTTACATATTTTGCAAGAAATTCCAGATACTGGAGATACTTTTGAATGGGAAGACTACGAATTTGAAATAATTGACAAAGATAAAAATCGTATTGATAAGATTTTATTAAAGAAGAAGGAATCTTAACTGACAAAACACCCCCAGCCCCTAAACTACTGTGTACCCACAAGTATGGCTGTTAGACAAAGGGGATAAAAATTGCGATATTTGCGACATTATGAATATACTTTAAACAGGGTAAAAACACACATTTTATTTGAGTAAAAAAGTGAGCAACTTTGATGCGACAAAACAATCAAAAAAATGCTCACTTTACAAATCAACAAAGCTGAAATTGCAGCACTAAGGTACGAAATGTATC
>JANNDY010000047.1:0-23058 GCA_031378345.1 Emticicia sp.
GGCAATATTGTCTGTTTTATAACACTTAAATAAGCTTCCAAAGCCTTTCAGATACTCATTAATTTTTTTTCATCAAATATTTTCATGCTCAAATTTAGTTATAAATATATTCTAAGTTCAGAGTGCCAAAGTAGAATTAAACAATTCTCTAAAGAAAAATTCATAATATTTCTTCCTTTTCTCTAAAACGTTGAGAATTTTTTGCCTAAAAAGTTCATTATTTGTTTTCGCGTGAATATCTATAAGTTGAATAAATTTTAAAGGCGGGGGATTTCCTTTCTCTCGCTTTGTAGTATATTTAATATTTGACTTTTTATTAGTTTTAGAGGGTAATATTATAGTAATAATTGTACCCGGAAAACTTACCTCATGACTTAGATCATTTTCTCTATAAACGACACAATCAACATCAGACTTTGAATTTACATTACTATAGTCAAAAACTACTTTTCCAAGATTACTACGGGTAATTATTAGACCGCCATATCGTTTTACAATATTTTTTATTACAAATAACCCTCTTGGAACATAATCGTGTATCAAGTTGTCCTCTTCAAGTTCATATCGAGAAGTAAAAAGTAAAAAAGCATATTCTAAAATTCTTGTTTCAATGTTTTTTTCTAAATGTTTTTTTCCTAAGTATTCGATAATTTCAGGGTTTTTAATTAATTCCCTTTCATATTTTTCTTTCATCTTAGCTACAATTCCCTCTCCGAAATCCAAAAAAGAAAATTCAATATAAGGCAAATTATTATCCTCCTGATGTTTACTAAAGTATTCTTGTTCTTCTTTTGGACGTTCTGAATTTTTTTCTTGAATGTAAATTGACTTTTTAGAGTCTATTTTTAGAGAAATATAACAGTTTTTGTTTTTTTCAGATTCAGGGTAAGCATGTAGACAGACGTTAGAGTAAAGTTCTTTAAGTATTGAATAATGTAAAAAATGATTATCAAAATATGTTAATTCAGTATTAGTTTTAAGTTTTTTATGAACATAGTCAGTAAAGATTTTCAATTGATTATTGTGAATATTATCAAAATCATTATCAAAAGATTCTAAATTATAATTAATTGTTTCTATTGGACAGAAAGGTAAATCTTCATTTATATTTTTTCTATTTGGAGTCAAATTACCTCTTAAAATTCTAATACCGATTTTTTCAAAAGCTGTGATTTTCCAGTCATAAGTCATAATGTTTAACCATGTTTTTTTATTATCTTCCGATTCTTTCGAGGTAGATGTACTGACTGTAGGTAGTTCTATTTCTATAGTTTTAGAATCTTTCAATTTATAAATCCAACTTAATAAAAAAGTCATTTCTACAACAGCTACCCATTCAGTTTCTTTAAAATTAAATGTTATTATAGAAGCAGAGAGAGTTTTTTGCCAGTTAGTTTGTATGAATTCATCAAAATTTGAAGATGTAAGTCTTACGCCAATATCAATAGTCATATATTTCAGCAGATTAGTTAATTCAGCAATTTTAATTTATTATTATACTTATTCAAGAATTTTTTTAAGAAAATAAAGATAAAAATAAATTATATTTTGATTAAAACATCAGGATTGTGTATTTTTTTAGAAAACAAAAAAAACCTGCACTGAAAAACTTTCGATGCAGGCTAATATTAATACAGTTTTACAATTTACTCCGTATAAACTTTTTTAAAACTATGGTGTAAAAAATCTTTGATGAAATCTACTTCTCCCAATCAAACGACCGCTTGATTGCTTTTTTCCAACCCAAATATAGTTTTTTGCGTTCGGCAGCTTTCATTTTTGGTTTCCATGTTTTGTCTTTTCCCCAGTTTTGTAGCAAATCATCTAAATTTGCCCAAAATCCAACTGCCAAACCTGCCGCATAAGCTGCACCCAATGCAGTAGTTTCAATCATTTTTGGGCGAATAACTGGCACTTTTAGCATATCTGACTGGAATTGCATCAATAATTCGTTTACCACCATTCCACCATCAACTCTTAACGACGTAACTTCAATGCCCGAATCTTTTTCCATTGCTTCCAATACATCTCTTGTTTGGTAAGCTGTTGCTTCCAAAACCGCACGAGCAATGTGTCCTTTATTAACATAGCGAGTCAAACCTGCAATTACGCCACGTGCCGATGATTTCCAATAAGGTGCGTAAAGCCCCGAAAATGCAGGAACAAAATATGCTCCGCCATTGTCTTCAACAGTTTTTGCCAAAGCCTCTACATCAGAACTTTTTTCTATCATACCCATATTATCACGCAGCCATTGTACCAACGCTCCCGAAATTGCTACCGAGCCTTCGAGTGCGTAGTGAACTGGTTGATTTTCAAATTGATAAGCAACCGTAGTAAGCAAACCAGCTTTCGATGGCACGATTTCGGTGCCAGTATTCATCAACATAAAGCAACCTGTGCCGTAAGTATTTTTTGCTTCGCCAGGTTGATAACAAGTTTGTCCGACGAGGGCGGCTTGTTGGTCGCCCAAGATTCCTGCCAACGGAATTCCCTTCATAGCATCGGAAGTAATATGTCCGTAAACTTTACTACTTGGCTCAATTTTAGGCAACATTTTTAACGGAATTGTCATTATTTGAGCCAATTCTGCATCCCATTGAACAGTTTTGAGGTTCATTAATTGCGTGCGACTTGCATTTGTTACATCCGTAATGTGCAAGCCACCATTCACTCCGCCCGTCAGATTCCACATTAAAAAAGTATCCATATTGCCAAAAATAGCATCGCCTTTTTCAGCATCCTCACGCACGCCTGCAACATTATCAAGCACCCATTTTATTTTCAAACCACTAAAATATGTAGCCAAAGGCAAGCCTGTACGGTCTTGAAAAAATTGTGAACCGTGGCTTTTTGTTAAAGCATTTACGGTGTCGCCCACACGAGTATCTTGCCACACGAGGGCATTATAATAGGCTTTTCCTGTGCGTTTGTTCCAAACTACGGCGGTTTCTCTTTGGTTAGTTATGCCACAAGCGGCAATTTCTTCTAATTTTATGTTTTTGTCGATACGAGCCAAAGCGATAACTTCGAGGGTGTTTTTCCAGATTTCTTCTGAATTATGCTCGACCCAACCTGGTTTTGGATAAATCTGTTCATGTTCTTTTTGTGCAACAGAAAATATGTTACCTTTTTTGTCGAAAATAATGCAGCGAGTGCTGGTTGTGCCTTGGTCGATTGATGCGATGTATTTCATTGTTTGGTTTTATGGTTGAATTGATGTTCAAATATATGAAGAAGTATGGAATATTTTGTTTTCACCTAAACCGAATAAATTCGGTTACTATAATAATCAAAGGATTGTTCATTTCAAGTACCCGAATAAATTCGGCAAAGACATTTTGGAATTTAAAAAAAGCAACTACTTCCTCTCAATCAAAGCCATATAAAAACCATCGAAACCATCATTGGCTGGCGAAGTGCGTTTCTCGTTAAGTAATTGATAGTCAGCGTTTTGTGCGATGAATTTTTGTACTTGCTCTTCACTTTCGGAAGGTAAAATGCTACACGTGGCATAAACCATTTTGCCGCCGTGTTTGAGCATTTTTGAATAATTTGTTATGATTTCGGCTTGTGTAGCTTTTATTTTTTCGAGAAAATCGCTTTTGAGTTTCCATTTTGCATCGGGATTTCTTCTCAAAACTCCTAAACCTGAGCATGGCACATCGAGCAAAAGTCGGTCGGCACTTTCTCGTAGCCTTTTGATGGTTTTTGCCTCAATGAGTTTGGTTTCTACGTTGCCAATTCCGTTGCGTTTGGCTCGGCGTTGGAGTTCTTGGAGTTTATAATCTTCTATGTCCATCGCAATTATTCTGCCTTTGTTTTCCATCAAAGTCGCTAAATGTAGCGTTTTTCCACCTGCTCCCGCACAAGCATCAATTACTCGCATTCCTGCTTTTACATCTAAAAAAGATGCAATCAATTGACTACCAGCATCTTGCACTTCAAAGTAACCTTTCTTGAAAAGTTCGGTGGCAAAAACATTGGCACGTTTAGGAAGCACCAAAGCATCTGCCACATTTGGCAATGTTTCGGTGTCAATGCCAATTTCACGGAAAGCCTTTTTTAAATCTAACGTATTGATTTTCAGCGTATTAACTCTCAGAACTACATTGGCCTGGTGGTTCATGGCGTGCAATTCTGCCTCCCATTTTTCGCCTAATTCTTGCTCGCCAATGGTATCTA
Organism: Emticicia sp.; assembly: GCA_031378345.1. Lineage (GTDB taxonomy): Bacteria > Bacteroidota > Bacteroidia > Cytophagales > Spirosomataceae > Emticicia. The sequence goes on from JANNDY010000047.1 coordinate 4,186, forward strand.
ACCAGTCTGGAATAGACTCTCTGACTTTACGAATTTCCTTTGCTTCTTCTTTGCGAGCTAAAATTTCTTTTGGATTGAGTTTAGAAAATTCATTCCATTCGGGCAATTTATCGCCTTGCAGCACTCGCCACGAACCAAAAAGTTGCCAAAAGAGAGCTTCTTCCTCTACTTTCACACAATTGATATTTGAAACAAATTTTAGCAATCGCCACCAACGAACAATCTCATAAGTATTTTCGGCAATAAATGCTCTATCTCGGCTTCCCCATTTTTTATTTGACTTCAAAACCTGCTCAATAACCTTATCGGCTTGGCGATTTTCGTTAAAAATCTGTTGCAAGGCAAAAACAATGGCTTCGACTAAAACTCGGTGGTATTTCATGTAAATTATTTGTTTCTTTTTTAACTTTGCCTCAAAATTAACCTTCTTTCTTGTAGCAATGAAAAAAATATTTTTTGTCGGTCTATTTATCAGTACATTTTTCAGTATTTCTGCACAATAAATAGTCGATTTTTGTTGATAAGTCGAGACAATAAAAGATAAAAATGAGGTAATTAAATGGGACGTGAAAAATGTTGGTTATGGTCATGAAATAAAAAACACAAGATAGAAGAACAGAATTATAATAAATACTTGACATACTGTAATTATGTCAATCACAGTAAGTCATTGTTAAAAGAAGAATCAAAGCTTAAAATAGTATAAAACGCTTTTTCTTGCTAAATTTGCAACACAAATTCAGGTTTCGTAGTTCAACGGATAGAATAGACGTTTCCTAAACGTTAGATTCGGGTTCGATTCCCGACGAGACCACCAAAATAAAGTTTAACTATTTGATAATAAGCAAGTTATCGAATAGTTTTTTGTTTAACTTACAGAATAACCGAGCGTCGGCCGCTTACACCCATCGAGTACTCTTCTTGGCTCTGGTGGCTATAATTACCTTCTTCCAAGTATTTCTATTATCAGAATATTCTATTCTACTTGCTAAGTACGTTGTAATTTAAATTAGTATATATTTTTAAGAGCCAATTACAAAATTGTTCTACAGGAAAACCATACTAATATAAATTATAGTGTACTAAGTTTTTTTTTAGCGATTTTAACCCCTTATTTGCATACTTTATATTTTCTTGAAAAGAGCTACCTTTTGTTCCAATATTTATAGTAAACTTTCGCCTTAAGGTTTTTCTTCAAAGCAACCTTTAGTGCTTTACTATTTTGAGTATAAAATGTATTTGTTTTTATACCCAAAAAGGTATAAATTTACATGTTCATCAATAATTATACCCGATAAGGTATGAAATACACATCATCAATTGCTCAATTCATCAAAGAAAAGCGTAAGAATTTGAAAATTACGCAAGAGGAACTTGCTTTTAAAGCAGGAGTTGGGCTTCGTTTTGTGCGTGAATTAGAACAAGGTAAGACTACTTTGAAACTTGATAAAGTGAACCAAGTGCTTGATTTATTTGGTAGTGAAGTAGGCGTAATCAGAAAGGAGGTAGCCGATGAGTAGGATTGGAAAAGTCTTTTATCAGACAGACTTTGCTGGAATTATTTCAGAAGATGAAGAAGGTTATCATTTTCAATATGATGCCCAATATCTAAACATGGCAAATGCACAAGCCATAAGTTTAACAATACCACTACAAAACAAGCCATTGCATAGTAATATTCTCTTTCCGTTTTTTGATGGTCTAATTCCCGAAGGCTGGCTGATGGATATTGCCATTCAAAACTGGAAACTCAATCCTCGTGACCGTATGGGCTTATTGTTAGCAGCATGTAACGATTGTATAGGAGCAGTAAGTATCATTACCGAAAACCCAGCATCTATATGAGCCGTTGTTTATATTGTTATCAAGAACTGTCGCCTAATGACGTTGATTTTCATCCAAAATGTTCTAAAAAGATATTTGGACTCAGTAAGCCGCCCCTATTAAATTTTGGCAAAAATGAGCTAAAGGCAATTGCCAAACAATTCATTATCAGAAGTGTAACTGTAACGGGTGTTCAGCCAAAACTATCGTTGGCTATTGAGAAAATTGATGCTCAAAACAGTCGCTTGACAATTGTTGGACTTTGGGGGAATTTTATATTGAAACCTTCTACTGAGCAATTCTCTAATTTACCCGAAAATGAAGATTTGACAATGAAATTAGCAAGTATTTGCGGTATTCGTACAGCAGAGCATACACTTATTCGCTTGCAATCGGGGGAATTGGCTTATCTAACAAAAAGATTTGATAGAACCAAAAATAGCAAAATTCATGTAGAAGACCTTTGCCAACTGACTGAAACTATGACCGAGCATAAGTATCGTTCTTCAATGGAAAAAGTAGGTAAAGCTATCCGCAAATTTTCTACTAATTCAGGTTTCGATGCTTTGACTTTTTTTGAACTAACTATCTTTTGCTTTTTGACAGGCAATGCCGATATGCACCTCAAAAATTTCTCATTAATAAAAAACGAAAATGGGGATGTTTCTTTTGCTCCAGCATACGATTTACTTTCAACAAAACTTGCTATGCCTGAGGATAATGAGCAAATGGCTTTGACAATCAATGGTAAGAAGAACCGATTAAAAAAAATAGACTTCGATAAGTTAGCCGAATCTTTAGGTATTAACCATGTAACTTCTGAACGAGTTTACATTAAATTTCGGAAGACTTTAATACCTATAAAAAAGATGATTACTGAAAGTTTTTTGTGTGAAGAAATGAAAGTTCAATATCAAACACTCATTGAAGAACGGCTTAATATACTAATACCAAACGGCTAAGTATCGCTCAAAAATTGATAAGATATATCCATATTGTATCTTTATTATATCCATAAATATAAAATAAATTCCCTAAAAAGAAGAAATATTTTGTTAAAAATTTATGGTGTTGCTTGAAAAGTAAACATTAATTTTGCTCCAAGTTCATCACTTTTATGGACTATTATTGGTGGAAAAGCCCTTTATTGCCTCTTCCTGAAAAGATGCGAAATCAAATGGTTCGTGCTTGCTCATAAAAAACTATGTTTTAAGTAAAATTACCTCTTTTGTTAAAATTTTACATGACATAGTTTAAAAAAATAGCCTCGAAATACAACATTTAAAATTTTGTTTTTTATTAGCCATTTGATAATTTTTTAGATATTTTATTGTTAAGTTTCATAAAGCTGTCGCTGGTTTGCCCTTAACGAGCTGGGGTTGGTGTTGTTGGAGAGAATTCCGTCTGCCTTCCCGACACAAAACCCAATGTTATGCGTTAGGCATTTCTATTTCGTTTGTCCAACAACAATTAATCATATTCTAATCTTTAGGCTCCCACAATTGAATTTTATTTCCTTCAATGTCTAAAATATGAACAAATTTTCCATAATCATATGTTTCAATTTTGTCTACGATAGTTACGTTTTCCTTTCTTAATTCTTCAATCAATGCTTCTAAATTCTCTACTCTATAGTTTATCATAAAGTCTTTTGTTGAAGGCTCAAAATATTTTGTGTTTTCTGCAAAAGGATTCCACTGGGTAAGTCCCTTTTTTGTGCTGTTATCAGCTTCACGCCATTCGAAGCTTGTTCCATATTGGCTTGTGTCAAACCCAAGATGTGTTTTATACCATTCGTTAATTGCTTTTGGGTCTTTACATTTGAAGAAAATACCCCCTATTCCTGTTACTTTTTTCATTTTGTTAGAGATTATTGTTTTAAAAGTGAAACCTAATAGAAATGAAGTTGCGATTAGTGCTATTGTCAATGTCGTATGTTTCATTGTGATTCTTTTTTATGGTCTTTTTCTAACCAGTTTCTATAATCGGATTGTTTTGCGAAAAATGTTGAGGGTCATACTCAAATATTATTTTCTCTTATTTATTGCAAATAACAATGCTGAAGAAATAATACACATTACTAAAGCACTAATGTATTCAGATTGACTTTCGTACCGTGATAAAATGTTTGTGATAGGTCTATTGACTTGTCCCCATTACTGTTTGTTATCATTGTCGTTAAATTTTTTTTGAGTGTGTTTCGTGTGTGTTAGGTTATCTGTTGCAATGACCACCAACGAAAAAGGCTTGGCGACGGTGGGGAAATCGAAGTACAAATGTTCATTTTATCACAAATGTTCATTAGAATTCCAATGTTCAAATTTAGTACTAATGCCCCACTTTTGCAAAACTGCTATTAGTGGCAGGTTTTCTTCTTCTTTCCATGCTTGTCTATTCTATAAATGTTAAAATCAGATTGTATTCTTTAAAATAGATTGTTGTTCTGTTACTTTCGTATTTTATATTTAGTTTTTGATTCGTCAAACTGTTAAATGCTTTTAAGGAACTTACTTTGATTTCAAATCCACAAATTCCTTGTAAATTTTCATTGTTAAGAAGTTGATTGATTTTGTTTGATTTTGTTCCGTCTAATATATACAAATTTGTGTGTCCAATTTTAAAATGTTTGTAAGGTGTTTCAAAATATATTCCGATTCCTGCTTCATTAAAACCCAAAGTTTCGTATTTTTTGATTTCAGCCTCAAAATTATCTGTCACAATATAGGCTGTATTAAGTGAATTTGCAGTATTTGAATGTGTTGTATTTGTTACACTTTCTTTCCAATTTTTGTCCGAATAATCTATACAAAATAATTCAAAGTCTTTTGGTTCAATTGTCTGCCAAACTCTATTTCTATCAACATTATATTGGATGTTTTTTTCGTTCAACATTTTTTTTACTAATTCAGCATTTGTAACAGAAATAGCCAAAGAAGTCCCGCCTTGTCTTGTTTTTAGAAAATCAGCATAATACTTCCCAATAGTTTGTGTGCTGTCTATTGGTTCTATAAATTCAAGGTAAGTTCTATCTTGAAATTTCACAAAACAGTTTTTTATACCTTCATGGGTTTTTCCTTCTTTTATTGTAAAATGCAATTGGTTCTTAAATATATCTTTAACTCTTTCTAAATTGTTTACAACAATAGGAACATGGTCAATCGCATTGAGAAGTGAACTGCTGATTTTTGGTTGCTCATTAGATAGGTTTAAAAATCCTAAATCTTGGAATACTTTTTTAGTAATTTCCTTTCTACAACTTCCAAAATCATCTCTGTTGATATTTCTATCTTGTAATAATCGAGTAGCAAAGAAATAAGTATTATTGTTGGCTTCTAAATAGCCAACCCACCAACCTGTATTAGTGTGGTTTTCTCTTGTCCATCCTGTTTTTGCTCTTATTGTGTAATTGTCCTTTTGTTCGGTAATCATCACTTTTTTTACAATTTCTATATTTCGCTTTGAAAAAGGCAATTTTTCTTCATATAAATTTTTGATAAACTCAACTTGATTAACTGGCGAAATGGCAAAGTTGCCAAAGTTCCAAAAGTCATCATTTTTTTCAGTAAGGTTTAGGTTTCCATATTTACAAGCTGATAAATATTTTCTATATTTTTCTTTGCCTATTTTTTTTGCCAACTCAATGAATACCCAGCCTGCCGAAACCTCAAATGCTTCTTTAACCGACATATCGTGATAAATTTCTGGCCGATAACCATATTTTATGGTGTCTGTTTTACCAACCCATTTCACAATTTCATTTTCGTCTTTTATGGTTTTAGTTTCTAACGCAATTAATAAATTGATGATTTTGAAAGTTGAAGCTGGTAAACTTTCAGTCTTAATATTTAGTGTGTCTGATAAAATCCATTCTTGATTATTTTTATCAAAAATTACAATTGTGCCTTCAACACCACAATTATCAAAGTATTTTTTGAAGTCATTATGAATTTTATAATTACTACTCTTAGTATTGAAAGATTTTTCACTTATCTTTTTTGAAGAACAAGAAGTGCAAAAGAGTGTTACTGTAAATATTAAGATTATACTTTTCATTTTAATTATCTAATTTCTTTTCCTTGAGCTAAATGAAAATGTACGTGTGGGGTGTCTTGAAATTTGCCAAGATTAGTTAATACTTTTTCTCCTTCGGTTAAATCTAAACCCTTTGCTAAATCTCTGGCTAAGGCCATAATTTGGGTTATGATTTGCATATCTTCCATTGTAAAGTAATTGTATCGGTCATTCTGCTATTGATTTCTGCTAAACTCATAATAACTGTTTTCGGACTTTGGTTTCGGAGTACTTTCAGCTAATGTCGGTAAGTCGAGTAATTTTATCTTTGTTAAATTTAAAAATTGACTTTCCTACTAAATTTAACTCTTGACCTTTTTTTAGTCCATTTGGAAAATCCATATTTAAAATTGCATTATAATCAATTTCTATTTCAGTCGTGGTTTCAGAGTGAACAAATGATTTGATTGTCTGTGTCCTTTCGGTAAAATATGCTTTTGCTTGTTCGGCTTGCTCTCTAAATTCTTTCAACCCAATCAAAGACATATTTTTCTCACCATCTTGAATATTTTCAAAAACTATACTTTCATCAAAGTTGGTAACCATTTTGTCAATGTCAAGCTGATTATATCCTTCAATATAGTTTTTGATTATTTTTTCTCGATCTATCATAATACAATTGCTAAGGCTTGATTATTTAATTACAAGGAAATCTGCTAATGAAGCAATATCTATGGCACAATGACCACCATATAATGGGTGCCAATGCGTTTTTACTCCTTTTAAATTGGCAATATTAGCAAGAGCTTCAGTACCTTCATAACTGCCATATTTATCATATAAGCCACAAGATAGATACAATTCTGGATAATGAATATTGGCTTTCTTTATTAAATCTATAGGAGAAATTTCTTTCCATTCTTCCACATTTGAGACGTATTTTTTTGCCATTAAGTATATTCCAAGTGCTATTTTAGGGTCTGCCCCAGTTCGTTTCATCGCAGTTTTTATTTCATTGAAATCTGAAAACGGAGAATCCAAATACACACCAGGACACAATGATGCAACCCGTGAAAACAATTCAGGATGACTAAGTCCTAAGATTAAAACATTTAGACCGCCCATGGATTCCCCAAGTAAAATTCTATTTTTGGGTTTGCCTATTCTGGATTCAATTAGCGGCAAATTGGATATAAAGTCATCCATTAACCCACTTTCAACCTTTGAGTTTTTTGGTATTAATAACCATTCAGGCCCATACGAAATTAATACTACTGTTGGAGGCTTTATATTTGATTTTTGCCAATGTGATTGAATCAATGATGTAAAATAGGTGTCATCATTCCAGATAGTATTATCTAAATTTCTTCCATGAAAATGGTAAATGATATCTTCATTAACTCCAGTGCTTGCTCTGTATATTACAAAACTCAATTTTCCTTTTGTAAATTTTTCTGATTTAGACGGTATAAAATTTACTTTTTGAACTCCATATGGACTTGTTAATTTTCCACAAATCAAATAAATACTTAATAAAATGATTAGAAATATACAGAAGATAATTATTTTTTTAATAGAAATATTTATTGATTTAATATTCTCTTTCGTTTTAGGTTTCATTATTTCTTTAAAGTTTAAATTTTGTATTTAGATAAATGTTAAACATCTTAAAGTATTTGCAAATTTAAACTTCATTAATAGAGATATTATGGCACAAAAGTGTCATAATTTTTTAAAGCCTTGTAAAACAAGTTGTTTTCTAATTCGAGTTAATGACTGACGTTCTATACCAAGATAAGTTGCAATTTGTTCAACTGATACTCTTTTAAAAATCTTGTTTTCATTGTTCATGAATTCAATGTAACGCTCTGTAGCAGTTTTAAAAATAAAACTTTCGATACGACCCTGCAAAAACTTTACAGCTTCTTCTGCAATTAGGCGTCCAAATTTTTCAAACTTTGGAGATGCATTATATGCTCTCTCTATCAATTTTTTAGGTATAATTACAACTGTTGTATTTTCAAGTGCTTGAAAAGTATAGTTACTTTTAGCATCGTTTAAAAAAGCTGGATAATCAGATACAAAGTCTAGTTCAGGAACAAACCAAGCCGTAATTTCTGCACTCTTTTCGTTAATATAATAACTTCTAACCAAACCTGTAATGGTATAAGCAATACTATTTTGAGGCTTTATGGGGTCAAAGATTAATTCCTTGCTTTTAAAATTTTTAACGAATAGTCCATATTTAAATTCCTCCAATTCATTGTCCGAAATTTCAGGACAAAGCGTTTTTACAGTTTCAATAAATATATCTTGTGGTTTCAATGTTTAAACTATTTTAGGGTGTTCTCTAAACTTGCCACTAACTAAAAAGGCTTGGCGTTATTGGGGAATTAGAATTCCGACTGCCGACAGCCACAGTTGATTGAAATTATTTTGTTGAAGTTAAGAACTAAAGTTCAGCGTTGATAGTCCTGCCCGAACCACAGCCCAGTTGTGAAAAAATGATGATTGTACTTCCGTCCAGCACCACTTGCATAAAGCCACTTGTTAGCGGTTCGTTGTTCTTTATTCCTTTTCCTGTCGCTCTGTTATACAATATGAATTGATACTCAAAAATTTGTTATCTAGGTCAAATTCGTAAACGTCACACGAAGAAACAAATGAAACTCTTTTACCTTCACGAATAAATTCTGCTGTCCCATTGATAGCTACACAACGGTCATTTTCTATCAGATTGAGTTGTTCGAAATTTGTATTTACGCTACTAAAGTAGGCTGCAATTTTTTTACAGAAAGGTTCTATTTCTTGTCTGCCTGTCAAGAATTGCTCACCTGGTGTATTCCAAATAGTTTGGTCTGTCAAGTAGTCCAAACACTTTTCAAATTGTCCGCCTGAGAATGCCTGTGATATTTCTGATTTCGTCATATTGTCGTTTATTAGAACTTATTGAATGAAAGTCCTACTTTTGTTAATAAATCAATTAGTTTCGGAACAGTGCTTTTGCCCATTCCGTGAAAGTTTAGGACTTCTTTTTCACTGAATTTTGAAAGTTCTTCCAAAGTGGCAATTCCGTTATTTTCCAATGCTCGTCTTGCTGGTGCTCCAAGTAATGAGAGAAAATCGTCTGTGGGTTTGCGTTCTTCTTCACAAATTGGGCAAGTTGGACAGTCAGAACTTTTATAGAACTGATGTCCATTTATACAAGTCTTTAATGTCTTTTTTGCTTCCATCTATTGTTCATTCTGTTATCGGAGCAGTTCGTTACAATGACCCCCAACGTCATAATTGACGCAATTCTGCGATGATTTTCCAAAAATAAATAATTTCAATATTATCTACAAATAGAACCCAAAGTGATTTGTAAATAATTGATAATGAGGTGATTATGGATATAAATAAAGAAAATATAAACCATAACAAAACAAGAAACGCACTGTCTAAAATTATATAAATTCAAATGCAACAATACAAAATACGAACCACCAAATCTAAGATTTTTAGCTTACTCTCTATCCTCAAATTCCATTTCTTCATCAGGCGAAGCCTTCGGCATTCCTGCTCGGCGAGTACGCCTTTCAGGTGCTTTTATCTCCAAATCTTTCTCTGCCTTTGCTCCATTTTGTTCTATAATAACCTTGTATTTTCCTGCTCTGAAATAGATTTTCTTGTCATCGGCTGGTTCTAAAATGACAGTTTTTTCTTCTTTTTTCTTTGAATCATTTAAAAATTTCTCGTAATCTGTCTTAATGTTTGCATCAATTGATTGGTCAAAATTTATGTAATTTAGTCCTGATTCGGCATCATCAAAAATTGTTTTTAAAATTAAACCCTCGGGCAACGTCTTGCTCTCAGTTTGGATTTTTATGATTGCCTTTCCAGCCGTTTTTGCATAGAAAACTATGTCATATTTTCTTTCTATTGGCTCTACATATTTGTTTCGTACGCTTCCCCAATTTTGACTGTAAGTCATTGATGGTAAGTCATTTATATGTAAATCTTTCGCCAAAATTTCACTTTTCCATGCTTGAATTGGCTTCAAATCTGCTACATAAATGGAGCGTCCGTGTGTGCCTATAATCAACTCATTTTCTCGTGGGTGAATCTGCAAATCATTCACCGAAACTGCTGGCAAACCGTTGCCATTAGCATTCATAAAAGTAAGCCCTTTGTCGAACGAAATATACAAACCATTGTCAGTGCCAACATAGAGAATATTGGCATTTTTCAAATCTTCTCGCACCACATTTATTGGCTCGGTAGGAAGATTCGTTCCTATCGCTTGCCAAGTTGTGCCAAAATCATTTGAGGCAAATAAATAAGGCTTAAAATTATCTTCTCGATAAGCATTTAGGCAAGCATAAACCGTTGATTCTGAGTGAGTTGATGCGGAAATGCCACTTACCCAAAGGTTTTTATCCATGATTTTTGACCAAGTATAACCCCCATCTTTTGAAATGTGCATCAAACCATCATCAGTGCCAAGATAAATTAAGCCAAAATGCAAGGGTGATTCTTCAATGGTTGTAATTGTTCCGAAAGGCACATCGCCCGTTTTTGCTCCTCTCGTCAAATCTCCCGAAAGGGTTTTGAAATTATCGCCTTTATCCAAACTTCTATGAAATTTATTAGAAGCCCAATAAATAATGTCTTGGTTGTGGCGAGAAATCGTAATCGGAGCTTCCCAATTAAATCGAAAAGGCGTTTCGCCCAAATCACGTGGAACTTGCAGCGATTTTCTTTCACCAGTAGCTTTATTTACTCTTGAATAAAAGCCAAATTGACTTCCCAAATACACTGTATTATTATCTCGCCAGTCCACCTGCACTTGCATTCCGTCGCCTCCTCCTAAGAATTTAAAGCCATCACCACCATCAAAAATGCCAAAATTAAAGCCAACATTATTTGCCGATGAACCATACCAAACGCCATTGTCTTGCAAGCCACCATAAATATTATAGGGCTTTGCCATATCAACTGCCACCGCCACAAACTGCCCAACTGGAATAGAATTTGCCTTAAACCAAGTCTTCCCGTCGTCATAAGTGATGTTTATTCCGCCATCATTTCCATTGATATAATGCTTAGAATCCTTCGGATTAAACCAAAGTGCGTGATGGTCAGAATGTACATTGGAGCGGTCAATACTTTTCCAACTTTTACCGCCATCTTCCGAGCGAATGATGGGTACGCCTACGATAACTAACTTTTTATCATCGTCAGGTGCAACCCAAATTTGCCCAAAATAGTAGCCATACGTATAATATAAGTCATCAATATCGTCTTCGTGGGTGCGTTTCCATGTGCTTCCAGCATCTTCACTTCTATAAATTTCTGCACCTCTTACGGTGGTGTCAAAAAGGTCGTCATTGCCATTTTTTGTGTATAAATAAATATCCTGTACCTTAATTTTATCAGCTTTCAAATCTTCTTTTAAAGACTTTGCAGAATATTTTTCGGGGAAACCATTCTCTGCTAAATAATCATCAATTTGACTATCATTTAATGCTAAAAATGCTTCTTTTGTAATGTCTTTTACTTGTTTTGGGGTTAATTTATCAGCCTCATTTTTATCTATTTTCTTAGGTTTTTGAGCTTGATTATCAATGATTGCATAGAGAATATTACTGTTTTTTGGGTAAATTGCCATGCCAATTCTTCCATTGCCTTCACCTTGTGCAAAACCGCTATTTTCGCCAGTAATTAGCTTCCAACTTTCACCAGCATCGGTACTTTTATAAATGCCTGATTCTTTGCCACTTTCAACAAAATTTGAAGCAGAACGCTCTTTATGCCACATTGCCGCATACAAAACATTGGCATTATTTGGGTCAATTCTGACATCAATTCCACCAGTTTTTTCATTGATATAAAGTGTTTTTTTCCAAGTCTTGCCTCCGTCAATTGTTTTATAGATACCTCTTTCGGCATTGAATGAATACAAATGTCCCAAAGCTGCCACCCACGCAATATTTAGGTCAGTTGGGTGCAATGCAATTCGACCAATGTGGTGCGAATCTGGCAAACCGAGGTGTTGCCAAGTTTTGCCTTTGTCTGTAGATTTATACATTCCTATGCCTGAATACGACGAACGACTCGAATTATTTTCGCCTGTTCCGACCCAAATCGTGCCACTTTTCCAATCAACAGCAATATCGCCAATTGTCATAACTGCCTCATTATCAAACAACGATGTGAAAGATTGTCCATTATTATCTGTAAACCAAAGTCCGCCCGAAGCATAGGCAACATAAAACTCCGAAGGCTTATCAGGATTTGCATCAATATCAACGACACGCCCAGACATGACAGTCGGACCAACGTTTCTGAATTTTAGATTTTTTACTAAAGAACTCTCAGTGAGTTTTTTTCTTTGGTCAAAACCTGCCATTCTTTCTGTGGCAGATGTTGCTGAAATTGCATCGGTATTTACTACAATTGGAGTAATAACATCAACAGTTTTATTTTTCTTTTTTTGAGAAAAACCTGCAAGGCAAACGACTGATAGTAAGGTGATTAGGGTTAGTTGTTTTTTCATATTGTTTGTTAAAGGGTTATTCAAATAAATATCTAAACCCCAAATCATCAATTGGATGGTCGGGGTTTTTGTCATGAATTATTCTGTAATTATTTCGACTGATTTTTTGTCCAAAGTTATTGAAGTCAAATATTCTAATAGTTTCTTTTGCTCTTTGTTTTGATAATTCATCGGCAGTACGGCTTACTAAAATTTCATTTTCAATATAATCATACTCAAAATATTTCAAGAAATCGTATTCTATCTCATCAGGTCTAAGTAGTAGTTGATTATACTGCGTTCGTTTAGAAATTTGACAGTGATTACAAGCATAATAAAGGTTTTCCCAACGACAAACATCCAAATAAAATGCTGATTTAGATTTGGGTTTAAAGTGGTCTATTGTTTCGTCGCCACGTTTTGGGGGAAATCCATCACAATAGAAACAATGCCTTTTTGACATTATTCTGAAAGTTTCAAGTATTTTTTGATATAAAGTTTGGTCGTTTATCTCATATTCTACTAAATGCCAATAATTAAACTTATGACTTTTCCCTTTGGACTCTCTATTATTTTTGTAAAGCTCACCTAATTTATTTTGCAACTCTTCTGTTAGAAAATCGGGAGCATTACCTTTTTGTAATTTTCTCATTTTCAGACAGTTTCAAGACTCTTTTTAGTGATTCTTTCTATTTGACGAATTTCAAAACCCATTAAATTACTTAACTCAATACTTTGGTTAGATAAATCACTAATTAATTCTCCAAATGCTTCATTATCAATAGTTTCGCCTAATAAAATTTTATTTTTATACACCTTAAACTCCTCTAATTGCGTTTGAACACCCACTCCAAAACGCTCTTTTATATCGAAAATTTCTTCCAAAATTCGGTCATAACTATTACCGTCTTCCGTCAAATACTCGCTATCTAAAACACTATTATTATTCTCATCTAATTTGAATTTATAAACTCTTGCTCCATCAACCGAACCAACCACAAAAGGCGAATGTGTAGAAATAAAAATTTGGGCATTAGGGAATAAATCTTGCAAAACAGGCAGAATTTTTCGTTGCCAAGAGGGGTGAAGATGTACTTCGATTTCGTCTAAGAAAAGTATGAAGTTTTGGTCGAGAATGCTGCGAGTTTTATCTGCCCAATTAATTCTATCTAAACGCATTAAAAGGTCTGATAGCCAAGAGATTATAGATTTTAGGCCATCGGGGAGGATATTAAAATCATAATTAAAATCATTTATTTTAAAAAAAACTTGGAAAGGTTGTTCTTCAATAATAAATGATGCTTGCTTTTGTAGAATTTCTGAAATTGATTCTTCTATTTTTCTAATTACCCCTTCATGTTTTTTTGCTGAATTATTATCATTTCTTAATAATGCAAACGCATTCTTTGCCTTACTTACAGCAATCCAATTAAGAATAGAATCAAAATCTATCTTTTTATCAAAAGTAATTGAATCTTTAATTGAATCTATATTAGGTTCTGAAATAGAAATATTGTTAGAGGTTGTCAGATTTCTATTACCAGAATAAGCAAAAAAAGGAGAGTTGTTTCTGATTTTTATATCATCTTTGAAGCGAAAATCATTTTGTGAAATTTGTGAATAATAAGCACTTTTACCATTCATTAAAACCCCCGAAAAAGAAGTAAACTTAGTTTCATCAAATTCTATTTCATATTTTGTTGGTATTTCAGAAGATTCATAAAAGAAACCAGAATTTTTATTCCAAAATCTATTTTCAACCAATTTATCATTCGTTTTGTCCCAACAACTCGCCAACATCATCAAAATCGTACTTTTTCCAGACCCATTTTCGCCTGTCAAAATATGAATTTCAGCTTTATTTTCCATGCCCGCAGGTTTTGGCTTAAATTTAATATCTAAGTCTTCAAATGGTCCGATACCTTTTGCTTCGAGGTGTGTAATTCTCATTTTTTTCTAATTTTTATGTGAAGTTAAGACAAAAACTGAAACTTCTCAAAACCCAGCAGCATGACCATCTTTGCGAGATTCTGATGCACCGAAATATACTTTATGCACAGGGTCATAGCGAATCGCTTGATAACCACCATATTGCCCCAAAGTATAGCCAACTTTATGCCCTTTTTGCATCAAACCTCTTGTCGTTTCGTAGGGAATGCCCGACTCCATCGTAATCATGCCTACTCCTTCCATTGGCTCGCCCGTTGGCTCTGACGAACCATCGTGGTTGAGTCTTGGGGCATCGCCTGCTTCTTGTAGATTCATACCAAAATCTACTACGTCCATGACGATTTGTACGTGACCCATTGGCTGAAATGCTCCGCCCATTACGCCAAAACTCATAAATGGCTTGCCTTCTTTGGTTACAAATGCAGGAATAATTGTCTGAAAAGGGCGTTTGTGAGGAGCATACGAATTATTTTCTCCTTCTTTCAGATTATATAATTCGCCCCTATCTTGAAAAATAAAACCTAAACCATCAGGCATCATTCCCGAACCAAAACCTCGATAATTACTCTGAATCAACGAAACCATGTTTCCTTCTTTGTCTGCAACGGTCAAATAAATAGTATCACCTTCTCGTAAGGCTGGATTTCCTGCATCGTAGTGAGCGGCGGCTTTGTTTGGGTCAATTAACTTGCGTCTTTCGGCAGCATATTCTTTCGATATCAATGATTTTACAGGGATTTTAACAAATTCGGGGTCGGCATAAAATTTTGCACGGTCTTCGAAAGCTAACTTTTTTGCTTCTGTAAACAAATGCACGTGTTCGGTGCTTCCATAAGGAATTTTCGAGAAATCGTATCCTTCCAAAATATTGAGCATCTGCAAAGCGGCAATTCCTTGTCCGTTTGGTGGCAATTCCCAAACATCGTAGCCACGATAATTGGTAGAAACTGGCTCAATCCAAGTTGAAGTATGGTCGGCAAGGTCTTTTGCACTCAAAAAACCACCATTTTTCTTCATAAAAGCATCAATTGTTTGAGCAACTTCTCCTTTGTAGAAAGCATCTCGACCGCCTTTGGCAATTTTCTCCAGCGTATTTGCCAAGTTTGGATTCTTGAAAATATCGCCTTTTTTCGGCACTTCTCCATCAGGATAATAGTGTTCTTTGATATTTGGAAAACTTCCGTACAAACGTGGAACATTTTTTAAACTCATCGCCAACTCATCATGCACAGGAAAGCCATTTCGACCATAACTAATAGCATGCGAAAGGATTTTTTCCATAGGCAATTTGCCAAATTTCTTGTGCAACTCAAACCAACCATCCACACAACCTGGCACGCTGATAGGCAAAGGTCCAGTTGCAGGAATATGCGTCAAACCACGCTTTTTGAATTCTTCCAAAGTTAAAGTATAAGGCGAGCGACCTGAACCATTTAGTCCGTAAAGTTTCTGAGTTTTGGCATCCCACACAATGGCAAAAATATCTCCACCGATGCCATTTACGTGCGGTTCGACCAGTCCTTCCATAGCATTGGCAGCAATGGCAGCATCAACTGCACTTCCGCCCGAACGAAGAATTTCGATAGCAGCTTGCGTAGAAAGTGGGTGTGAAGTGCAAGCCATGCCATTTTGGGCAATGACTTCGGAGCGACCAGCCCACGGTTTTCCATACATTCGGTCTTGGGCATTTGATAAGTAAGTAATTGATAGTAAGGTGATTAGGGATAGAAAATTTTTCATGTTTGATGTAAGTGTATTTTATAATTAAAACGAATGTCATAAAGCCCAAACCCTTATTCCAATAAAACCATAGTAAAAAAGAATTGCAGCTAAAAGAAAAACCGAGCTGTAAGTTAGCAACCAATACCATGCAAACCAACGATTTTTGTTTCTAAAAAAGCTTTGTATTGCCCAATAAAGACATATCAAACCTGCAACGCCAAAAAAGAATGTTCCGCCAAAAATCAACAATGTTTCGGCATTTATTTCTCTAAACTTATAAAGAGCATAGCTAAATTGTTGCTTTTCAATCAATTTTGTCATTGAAAAACCTAATATTATGATAGACAAAATTGGCAGAAATTTTCTAAAAACTTGTTTCCAAGCAATTTTGTCCATAAAAGCACCAATCAATGTTCCGATGGCTACGATTCCTGAAATCAAAATCAAGGCAATCATTAAAATCATTGCTCCACGCCAAAACAAACCCCAAGCATAAGAACTTTGTTCAAAATATGTTCCGCCCATCATCATAACGTTTTTGCCTTCGTCGTTTTTGGTAAAAGCAATGGTAGCGATATTCATTCCTTCACGCATGAAAGTCAGCGGGGAGGTTTGTAATAATTTCGTTTTGTTTCCCGTCAATTCTACCAAGTATAAATTGCCATTTTCAAGGGCAATGCTCGGAGCTATTGAAAATTTATCCATCAAACGTCCAATTTCATTTCTTGGACTATCAAATTGATAAAAACCTAAGTAGGATTCTATCGCTTTTACATCTAAAACTTGCGTTTTAATAGGGATTTTTGGCAAATTTTGCTCTAAAAAAGCACTAACAAGCTCCTCAATTTTTCCATTATTATAATTGCTATTCGAGGCAATAACAAAACCTACACCCATTTTTCGATTATAAATACAAGTCGAAAAGCACGTTCCTGTCAAGCCATTATGCCCTCTGAAACCATATTTATTGTAAAAATGTGTGTAATAATTACCTAAAGCATAGCCACTTTGCAGACCTGCTTTTGCTCCCAGTCCACTATGTGGCGTTTCCATTTCATTGATGATTGTTTCATCAAAAATCGACTGACCATTTTTCAAGTACATTTGTAAAAGTTTTATCATATCATCGGCATTCGACCATAAAGAACCTTGTGGGCCACCTAAGACCGTAACCGATGGCACTAACTGGGTTTTTCCATCTCGAAAAACATATTCTTTTGTGTCAAGTGGTGTTTTACTGCGTAGATTAAAATTAGAGGTTTTCATGCCCAATGGACTCAAAATTTCTTCAGTAAGATATTGATTAAAAGGCTTTTGGGTTATTTTTTCTATCAAATAACCGAGTAAATTATAGTTCGGATTTGAGTAGGCATGACGCTCGCCAGGTTTCCAACGGCACACCAAAGAGTTTTGATTGACTGTCAGCAAATTATCACGTTCATGGGCATCCAACGAATACATCGCATTGATTTTCATATCGTCAAAACCCGAAGTATGTTCGAGCAAATGCACTACTCGGAGAGGGTATTTTGCTTCCCAATCATTTGTGAATTTTATTTCGGGAGCAATTTTTTTGATTTCATCGTTGATATTGATTTTTCCTTCTTTTTGAAGTTTCAAGATACCTAAAGACACAAACATTTTAGTATTTGACCCCATTCTGAAAAGTGTTTTACTATCAACTTTTCGTTTGGTTTCGAGGTCGGCAAAGCCAAAACCTTCTGAAAGAATAACCGAATCAGCTTTTGTAATACCAACCATCAAACCCGTAATGTGTTGAGTTTGCATGATTTTCTTTATCGAATCTTTGAGGCTTTGTACGGTTATTTGAGGTTTTACTTTTTGAGCTTCACAAAGATAAGTAATTGATAGTAAGGTGATTAGGGTAAAGAGTTTTTTCATAAAAATCTGTTTTATAAAATCAATTTTTACGTGATTTAAAACAAATGTAAAAAAAAATAAGCATTTTTTTGAAACCTTTCCAACCATTTCCCCAAAACCAGCATCATTATAGTTGAAAAGGGTAGATAGCTCAGACAGAAATACCTTGTTTCGTCGTGGGAGGGGAAATGAGTCGAAATGAATCCTTTGTGGTTACCACTTTTTTCTTCTCCCCGATAGTCTGAGTTTAAAACGAATAAAAATAATGAAAACTGTATTTATCTCATTGATTATCAGCACTTTACTTGTTGCGGCGTGTGCCGAAAAAGCCATTGAAAGTGCTGATGTAGCACTAAAATCATTAAGCGTTTCGAGCCTTTTGGGGCAATGGAAATTCAAAGGTTATACCGATGGAAAAACGCCTGACTATGATGTAACGCTTGAATTTAAAAATGAAGAGGGAAAAAATACGCTCAATGGTCGCTCCTCAGTGAATTTTTACTTTGCAGAATTCGAAGCAAACGATGTAACAAAAACCATGAAAATCGGCGTACTGGGAAGTACAAAAATTGCGGGTTCGCCCGAAGCCAATCAATTTGAGATGATTTATTACGAGCGTTTTAGGAATATCGGACGATATGAATTCAAAAACAATAATTTGCTGCTGCTTCATTTAGTAAATCCGACAAATGAAATCATGTATTTTGAAAGAAAATAGTAAAACAAGCTCCTCTCAAAACTAATCCAAACAAATGAAAACAATCAAATTTTTATCATTAGCAACTGCCTGTTTTTTGATAGTGGTAAGTTGCAAAGACAGTAATTCTGTGAGTCCAAATACGCAATTAAAAGCCATTCCTGCTACATTTTCAGACCAAACAAGTGAATTTGCTTTCGATTTTCTGAAAAAACACAATGCCGAAGAAAAAGCCGACAAAAATTATTTTGTGTCGCCACTGAGCCTTCAT
>JANNDY010000048.1:0-70791 GCA_031378345.1 Emticicia sp.
GGCAATATTGTCTGTTTTATAACACTTAAATAAGCTTCCAAAGCCTTTCAGATACTCATTAATTTTTTTTCATCAAATATTTTCATGCTCAAATTTAGTTATAAATATATTCTAAGTTCAGAGTGCCAAAGTAGAATTAAAAATCCAAGTTTAATTGGTTTTGGTGTCTTTAACAATCAAACATTTACTCGTGCGAGCCATTTTGCCAATGGAGCAATCATAGGAAGCCAGTTCATACGAGTTTTACAAAATGCGGATAATTTAGAAAAAGAAATAGCATCGTTCGTTGATTCAGTCAGAGAACCCGAAATTGAATATGTTTAAAAGTAGGTTTTCTTTCCGAATTTATTCCTTAGATAGTTCTTGCTCAATATCTTCAATACTTGGTAATGAAGGTTTCAGATTATCGGGCAATGCTGAGTAAAATTAAAAGAAAGTACATAAATCGTCGCAGGTTAGCTATGAACTTTCTGATTCTAATACCTCTTGTACTAGTTGATATGATTTTGCAAAATTGAAAAAAAGGGTTTAACTCGTAAGATAACAACCAAACGAGCAAACCCCATGAACCGAGTCGAATTAGACCCAGTTACCAAAGATAAACTCAAAGATTTAGATTTAGGCGATTTTTTAACAGTTTCTTTTTTCATTGTTGACGAAATTTATCAAAACATTAAACATTTAGTGAGTCGTTCAGGACCCACGCCCTATTTCTCAGACAGCGAGGTCATTTGCCTTAATTTAGTAGGTCAAATGGTTACTGATTCAGAAAATTCATGGTTTAAAATGGTTAAAAAGAACTATCTAAAACTCTTCCCTAAACTTTTGGAAAGAAGTCGTTATCATCGTCGGTGTAAAGATTTACAACAAATTACAGAGGTAATTCGATGTAAATTTCTGTATTTTATGGATAATCACTTACAAAAATGGTTTATTATGGATAGCCTACCTGTACCTGTTTGTGTCTATGTTAGAGCTTCTCGTAATTTAAGGTTTGCCACAGATTTTGGCATTGATAACAGTGAACTTTATGGACATTGTGCCTCAAAAAAAGAAGATATCTATGGATTTAAACTCCACTTGATGACTTCTACACAAGGCATACCTACCCATTATGTATTAGCTGCCGCATCACACCACGATGTTAATATTGCACCTGAATTGTTAGAAACATATCGTACAAATATTTTAACTTTATGTGATAAAGGCTATGTTGGACTGTCCAAAAAATTAACAAATCCTTATGAACACCACTTGATAATTCAAAAACGAGAAAATCAAGAACCCAATTCACCAATTGAAAAGGCTTTTTTAGGTGTTTTTCGTAAAACAATTGAAACAACGAATGCTATTTTGGCAGGTCAATTCAATTTACAGTTTACAAGAGCTAAAAGTACTTGGGGACTTTCCAATCGAGTAATCGCCAAAACAACATCACTTACATTAGCCATTTATATTAATTATATAGCTCAACTACCTTTGCTGCAGGTTAAAGGGTTTGTATTTTAACTAGCACAAGAGGTTCGTTTATATTTAGAGTAAATACTAAAACCATTTCATTTTTTTGTAAAAACCCCCTTAATATCAATAGGTACTCCAATTGAAAAATTTATAAAATTACTCTCTAATCCACGAATTTTTATATCTAAAAGTAAGGAAATATTAACTGGTTTATAAACAATAAAGGTTCTGAGTCCACCGTACAATGTATTAGTTCTTGCATCTATTTGTCTATTAGGAAGTGTAATTTTTTCAAAAGAAACACCCCAACTCACCATAGGCTGTAATATAACATAAACTTTTTCTGAACTATTCTCAATTCGCACGCCAACATTGATAAATACTTGGTTCAGACTTCTTACTGGAATAATAATACGTTCTTTCGATTACAGCCTTGATGTCAATACTCTATTATCTGTTTTTTTGTATTTAGTAGAATCAATTATAGTTGATTTAGGGTCAGCACTTGAAGTAAACTTTCTGAAAATAAATTCCCCTCCAACAATCAAATAGATTTTAGTATCAGTGTCCGTATCAAATTGTTTTGTAAAATTAAAATAACCTCCGTTTGAGCGAGTTTTAGTTCTGATTCTTGGCTCTACCAACTGAGTATAAACATAACTTTTATCCTCAGTCAAACCTTTCTCTGTCAATATATCGGGTGCATAATAATTGAAGGTTTTAGTTAATGAATCTTTGGTAAAATTTTTATTACTAAATAATCCAAATTGTATTCCTGTCCTATGCTTTTTACTCAGGTTAAAATTATATTCAAAATTAAAAGAGCCACTTGTCACAACATTCTCTCCAAGTGGGTCAATATTGGTGCCACCAAATATTATCAATTTAGGGAAATCATCTGGAAGCTCTTCTTTACTTTCGGAGAATGGAATAACTTTAATAACTAAAGTTTTCTCGAATTTTTCATCATGTCCATCTTTATCGCTGTCAAAATCATACAATAATTTTAGAATTACTCGACTTTCATCATTCTTCAACTCACTTTCAGAAAAATTACTAACCTGCAAATTGAACACATACTCTGTTTTAGTGGGAGTAAAATTGTAAGTAATTGTTTCAGGATTTAATTTAATCTCTTTCCCCTCAGATTGAGATACTGTGATATTAATGGTGGTTTTTAATTTTTCACTATCTTTTAATTGAATTTTAATAGGAATATTTTGTTCTTTTGTTTTTCTCATCACTTTAATTTCGGGTTCTGTAAACCCAACTTCTTGAGCAAAAGAACGTGATGAAATTAGAATAAATAAAAGGAGTTTTTTTTTCATTGCCAGTTCGTTTATTTTTTAGTAAAATTATAGACAATTATTTTATTAGCCGTCAATATGCCTTGCAAACGGCTTTGCAGAAAAAGAAGATGCAACAAGCCATGACCTATTATAAAATGGCTGATGAATTAGAGAAAAAGGCAATGGCGATTAATGATGGAGTAAAGAGTAGAAGCAATGGAACTGCCTTTCAATTGAGTAATCAAGGCGTTTTTGGCGATATTGGCGGAGATTTAGGAGGGGATTTATTCGGTGATTTATTTTCTTCAAGTGCTGTGGAATTACCCTCTTTTTCAACCTCTGGAACAATTACCATCAATGGAAAAAACTTTGTCATTGATGCCACAGGAAAGGTTTATGATGCAAATGGCAATTTTATCACCCAAGATTTATCGTTTGGAGCAAAAGAACAAGCATTGGCAGCATTTTTAAAAGATAATCCCGACTTAAAAACTACTTTGGGCAATGCGTTCAATGAATTCATGTCTAATCCATTTGGTGCAATCGGTGCGATATTTAAAGGAGGTCCAAAAACGCCACAAGATTATTTGGACGAAGTTATGAAACAAAGATTCGCAACTTTGAAGCAAAACGAAGCCAATACTATTCAATATGAGATATATAGTAATATTTTGAAGAATGCTTTGTCGGGCAAAAATGAAAATTATTCTGAAGTGGCAAATAGTTTCGATGCCTCTACAATAGGGAATTTATCAGGAATGTCGGCAGGTTTAAGAATGGGTACAGGTGAACGGATATTGCTAAACAAAGCAAGCATTGATTTATTAACACACGCCCAAGAATTGCGAGAAAAGGGAGATAAATTAATGTTGGAAGCCTTAGACCGCACCGAAACACAGAAGAAAATAGATGGTATTTGGTCAGCCCAATTATGGAGGAATACACTTTCTAAAATTAAAATCTAATGAAAAAATACATCATTATAGGTATTTTAGGAGCTTTTTTGTCATGTAAAGATTCCAAAAGTATATTACCAAATAATCCCAAAGATGCTACCATATATTATTGGCAATTGGCAAATGAGGGCATGAAAGGCGATACCGCAAAATATCGTTTGTATCGACAAGGGTATTTGCAAGATTCAATCACTGATAAAAATATTTTCGGAGGGTTATTGATTTATGAAACAGCCAAAACTACTCATAAAGGAACGGTAAAAGAGTTTAAAAATCTGAGAGAAAAAGTCATTAAAAGAGATTCCTTCGCACAATATTACGAAGTTGAAGAAACTATACTCTTTACTTATGAAGATGGTTCGATTGATACCGTTGCAACCAGACTTGTCCTTGAAAATAAAATTTGGCGATTAAAATGGAAAAAAGAACGTAGTTTATTGATGAAAAGCAAGCGGAACGCCGCCCGATAAAAATTACGTTGTATATTTTACGTATATTTTCAAATTAAGTGATAAATTTGTACTATTGAAAATATCGCATAGGCGATTATAATGCTACAAATAAATGCCCTTAAATTATGAAGCGAGATAAAGCAGCCTATTTAGAAACGATTGATAAATGTGCACAAATCATAGCAGATTTGCCTGATATGTTGGATAATAGTCCAGATACCATTTATGAAATTGCTCAAAAAATAGAAATATCTTATTCAGCTTTGAGTAACAAAAAACATGGGCGTAGAGATTGGAAATATGAAGAAGTTGAAAATCTGATTTCGTTACTTGGCACAGAAACCCAAAAAGAAGTAGTTAAAAACTATATGCTAATTGTAAATGACATTTTACCAATTATTCAAGAAAATGGTATTCGTTTTGGATTTGTTTTTGTGAAAGCAGGTCTTACAGTAGGGCAGTATCAAGTCAGAAATAGGTCAATTGCAGCATGGAATGTTTCGGAAGTTCGACGAATCATTGATGTTTTGAAGTTCTAAATTGGATATCCCATCAAATAAAATGCCTGATAATCGCATCGTTGATTGTCAGGCTTTCTTGTTGTTGAGTATATCCCCTATATATCATGCTATTTTCTCCTAATAATGATATAAGAATATCAATATTGTTAATATTCAAATTCAATATTAAGCCATATTTCCTTGACTTAAATAATTACAACAAATTCCCTTTATAGATATCACCAATTGGCAATTCAATATCTTCTACTATCACACTTTTGTTTTTTATGATACTAATGTGTTTTCTTGAAACGATGTAGGATTTATGTATCCTACAAAAATCATTTAATGGTATTTTCTTTTCAACGGTTGATAAAGGCTCTGTAATCATCTCAACTTTATTTGATGAAAGATAAAATTTGGTATAGTTTCCATAAGCCTCTATGTAAATAATATCATCAAACAATATTTTATTGAGCTGAATCCCGCTTTTCAAGAAAATAAATTTTGCTTTTTCTTCTATTTTTTCAGGTCTATGATTTTTTGAGTCAATTACTCTATTTACTGCCGTCAAAAATCGCTCAAAAGAATAAGGTTTGTGCAAAAAGTCAGTTGCTCCAACATCAAAACTATCTTTGGCATAACTTGTATGAGCAGTTGTAATGATGACCGAAGGAATTAATTTTAAAGTTTTTAGAAACTCAATACCTGTCAAAGATGGCATTTCTACATCAATAAAAAGTATATCAGGAAGCTGTTTTTGTATTATTTCTAAAGAATCAATGGCATTCTGAAAAGTATATGTTATCTTCAAATATGGCAAATGAGAAATATACTCTTTCAATATTTCTTGTGATGCATGATGGTCATCGATGATTATACATTTGTAGGTTTTCATGGAAAAGCAGTTTTCATGTTGTTCAATTTTAAATTTACTTTAAATAATTTCTCTTCATCAGAAATAACTAATTCATATTGTTTCGGATACAAAATATCAAGCCTTTTTCTAATATTATTTAATCCAATTTTTTTACTTTTTCTTTTGGGTATGGTTAAATTCGTTTTCGTATTTACGATTTGAAATAAAGTTTGATCTTCTTCTGAATGGATAATAGCTTCAATAAATCCACGACTATTTTCACCTATATCACTATGCTTGAAAGCATTTTCAAGAAAAACTATAAAAATCATTGCGGGAACTTTCGTACTCAAATCTACACATTGTTCATAAAAAAACAATTGATTTTCTTTTTCCAAAATAATCTTTTCAACATCAATATAACTTTTTAAAAAATTAACTTCGCTTTCTAAAGTAGCCCAAACATTGATAGACTGATTCAAAGAATATTCCATCAAATCTCTCAATTTAATAGTCAATTGTTCGGCTTTGGGGGATTTTATAAGGATTTGGTGGTGTAGGGTAGTAAGGGTATTGAATAGCAAATGGGGATTTATTTGTAGATTTAACTGCAAAATTTGTTCCATAAGCTGTATTTTTTCAAATTTATTTCTAAGTTCACTATTTTGAATGATAATTTCAATTACAGTTGGTACAAAGAAAAGGATAAACCTATTTGTAATAAAAAACGGCAAATTGATTCTTTCACTACCAGCTTGTGGATAAACATAATAGGCAATAAGCCAACTTAACAAAATAAATCCAACTCCACTCAATATAAATAAGGCATACATTTGCTTATAAAGCAACAATCTTATTGGATAAAAAGAAAAAATAAATAAAGAGGGTATGATGAATATTATATGGGCGAGAGAATGTAAAAGAAAGTCGTTATTGGGGTATAAGTTCCAGCCAGTAATAATAAAAAGAGCGAAATAGCATACTAAGTGAGCAGAATAATATAAAATGCGTGGTTTAAACCACTCGTTGAGGAGATTCATGAAGTTTATGGGGTTAAAGGTAATTCGCAAAAGTATAAAATGGTTAGTCAAAAATAAAAGACTTTCGTCATTAAAAATGGAGTTATAACATAATTATTAAGAGGTAGTCATTTTATCGTTGTTTTGACAATTATTTTAACGGTAATTCGTGCAGTAAAAAGTAAAGACTTGCAATTATTTAGAATTTTAAGAAGTCAGCAATACCATTACCTAAATTACCCCAAAACAATATTTAAAGAATGAAAAAAATCTACTTTGTAGGCTTGTTAGCACTACTATGTCCTTACCTTTCTTTTTCTCAAAATAATTTAAGAATAATCACCCCTGTTACAGCAACTCCTGCATCCAATAATACATTGGTAGGTGTTGGTGCTGGAAATACTACAATGACCGGTGCAAATAACACCATGTTTGGTCGCTCGACTGGTCCAGTGAATACTACAGGTTATTCAAATGTGTTTGTTGGAGCTCAAACGGGTTTACTTAATACTACAGGTTATGAAAATATTATTATAGGCTCAGTTACTACTGGTGCAAAGATTAACACAGGTGGTCGAAATGTAGCCATTGGTGTAGCGGCAGGTGCAAATATAACCAATCCAATTAATAATACCATGATTGGCTATTCGGCAGGTTCTGCAACTACTACAGGTGGAGCAAATACTTTTTTAGGTTGGTCTGCAGGTAGTGGTGTAACAACAGGACAAAGAAACGTACATATTGGAGCAACTGCAGGTTTAGCAACAAGTACCGCTTCTTATAATGTATTTATTGGAAACGAGGCTGGCTATGGAAATACTACTGGCGAAATAAATGTATTTATTGGAAACCAGTCGGGTAAGGCTAATACTACAGGTACATTTAACACTTTCTTAGGAAATGAGTCTGGATTATTTAATACAACTGCCAGATTTAATGCTTTTTTTGGAAATACTGCTGGTAGGGCTAATACAACTGGTGAAAACAACTCATTTTTTGGAAATTTTGCAGGAACTAAGAATACTTCAGGTACTTTCAATACATTTTTGGGTAATTTTGCAGGAAGCGAAAATACAACTGCCAGTGAAAATACTTTTATCGGCTCAGGTTCTGGAATGGCAAATACAATAGGCTTTCACAACGCATTCTTAGGATTAAATTCAGGGCGATTTAATACTACTGGTAGTCAAAATACATTTATTGGTCGATATGCTGGTTTTAATAATACAACCGCAAGTGTGAATACTTTTGTTGGTAATTTATCGGGTCAAGCAAATACAACAGGTACTTTCAATACGTTTTTGGGGCAAAATTCAGGTCAAGGAAATACTACAGGTGGCTTCAATACCTTCTTGGGAAATGCTGCTGGTTTTGGAAATACAACTGCTTCTTACAATACATTTGTAGGGCAGGCTTCTGGTCAAGCAATCACAACTGGACAAAACAATACTTTGCTTGGAGCAAATGCTGGACTAAATATTACAACTTCTCCAAATAACGTAATTATTGGCGTGAATGCAGGGCAATCTGCTCTCACAACTGGAGGTAGTAATACATTTATAGGTTATCAAGCTGACGGAACTGGTGCCTCAGCAGCTACTCTTTTCAATGCAACTGCTATCGGATTTAATGCAAAAGTAGGACAAAACAATGCCATAGTTTTAGGAGATAATACAATCAATGTAGGTATTGGTACTTCAACTCCCCAAAATAGATTAGAAATTGTTTCCAGTGCGATTAATACCAGTGGTTTAAGATTAAAAAACCTGACATCGACTTCTCCAACAGTTGCAGCTAATGGAAAAGTTTTGAGTGTAGCTACTAATGGTGATGTAATTTTAGTTCCTGGAAGCTCAGCACCAAGTGATTCAATTACACTTTCAAGATTAAATTTTGGAAATACAAATTTCAGAATTGACAACTCTGCTGACCCTGTTTATTCAAGTTTCCTACGTTTCGGAGATAATACAGGAAAGAAATTATTGATTGGTCGTTTAAAAGAATCTGCTGCTGGTGCTTTGAATACAGGTGCAACTGGTCAGTTGATTTCTATTACTGACAATGGAAAAATGGGTCTTGGTACAGACTCACCTCAAAATAACTTAGAAATTGTATCCCCTACTGCAAATGCCAGTGGACTAAGATTCAATAAACTTAAATCTACTTCTACAGCTGGACTAACTAATGGTAAAGTCTTAACAGTTGATGCAAATGGTGATGTAGTTTTGGTTAATGATAACACTGTTCCGAAAGATTCTGCAACATTTACACAACTAAATTTTGGAGTTACAAATCTAAGAATCGAAAACTCTACTAATCCTGCTTATTCAAGTTTTTTACGTTTTGGTGATAATACTGGCAAAAAATTACTCATAGGTAGATTGAAAGAGTCTGCCGCTGGAGCTATCAACACTGGTGTAACAGGTCAATTGGTTTCTATTACTGACAATGGAAAAATGGGTATTGGCACAGATTCTCCTCAAAATAACTTAGAAATTGTTTCTTCTGCTGCCAATCTTAGTGGTTTAAGAATTACTAATTTGAAAACAACTACTCCTACAGCAAGCAATGGCAAAACGCTAAGTATTGATGCAAATGGTGATGTTATATTGGTTACAGCTACGAGTAGCTCTGCATCAACGAGCGATTTGACATTAGATGGCACAAATAGTTGGGCATTACAAACACCTGATGGACCTTCGGAAACTGATTTAATCATTACACCTAAAATCGGTGCGGCATTTAGTACGACTGCTCAAACCACCTTCAAAAACAATGGAAATGTTTATTTTACAGGAAATATAGGCATCGGAACTACAGATACAAAAGGCTATAAATTTGCTGTGGCAGGAAATATGGTTACCGAAAAAGTTTTCGTGAAAAAACAAGCCAATTGGCCAGACTTTGTTTTTGAGAAAAACTACGAGCTTCCATCACTCCAAAGTGTGGAGGCATTCATCAAAGAAAACAAGCATTTACCAAATATCCCTTCGGCAAAAGAAGTAGAAGCCAATGGACACGATTTGGGCGATATGAATGCAAAACTCCTACAAAAACTCGAAGAAATGACACTCTACATCATTGATTTGAAAAAGGAAGTAGATGGTTTGAAAAAACAAATCAATACATCTCAGCCTAAAAACTAAATTTACCCTAATTTCTTTACGCACAGGCATCACTTTAAACGCTTTGCATTGTTATGAAATACCTTTACGTCAGAAAGATATATTTGTTGTTATTTTTGGTTTCCTTACTTGCGGGAAATACGCTTTGGGCTGCTCCAACAGGCGGTGGGGACGACCCATTTTCAATATTTCCATCTCCTTTTCTAAAATTGTTACCAACAAAGGTATTTCCCAAAATACCTTTGAAATCTCCCGAAGGAGAAGTATATCAAAAAAACCAAACTACCGATGTATTTGAGTTAGTAAAAAACTCAAAACTCAATGTAAAAACAAATCAAATAATATCTTTCGACCCCGTAAGATTTTCTATTCGAGCAAAATCTGATTCAATTTTACTTGGAAAAGAAATAGAATTAACAATAAAAGCTGAGTTTTTGGACGTACATCCTCAGTTAATGTTTACTGATGAGGGTTCAAATGAGTTTACCCTCAAAATGCTTTTTCCAAAAGAATTTGTTGTAACAGGAGGCTCTTACTATGATTTCATTAGAGGAAAGGTTTCAAAAGAAAGCCCAACACAAACATTCACTGTCAAAGGGTATTTTGGAATAGTTACGCCAAATGCAGAATTCAGACTCCTTAGAAGTCATAATGAGGCAACTTCTAATGATTATTTTGTTGTAAAATCGGTTGTAAATTTCAAACAGGTTAAAAACAAAGAGATTTTCTTATTAGAAAATCCAAATGATATAGATAAGAGCAATAATCGAATTGCTGAAACTCAAAATATTCAAGATTGTTTCGGAGATTTTAAAATTGCTGTTAGCACAAGTGCCAGTGGCAATTGCCAACTTGCAAATGGAGAACAACTAAAATTTGTTGGTGTATCATGCCCTTCTCCAGCGACCATTACATGGTATAAGAGAGGAGATAATGATATCGCTTCACAAGTAGCATCCATTGGTGGTGGATTAACTTTTCAAAATGCTTTTGACCCAACAAAGCAAATATACTTTGCAAAATGCTCTGACGGAGTATGCACAAAAATAACGAATGAAATTAACTTTGTTTTTAGAGAATATATTTCTCCAAACGGATATCCAAGTACAATCACTGAACAAAGATTTTATTGCCCTACCTCACCAACACCACAAATACTTACAGCATCGTGCGTGCCAGGTCTTCCTCTTTGGAGTAATGGCAGCACTGCCAATACAATCACAATAACAAGTGCAACACCAACTACCTATTCTTATACATGCACAAGAAGTGCCTGTACAGCTAATCCTTCTGCACCTACTTACTACCAATACGTAATTATTGAAAATTGCTCTGGCGGAAATGGTTGTACCCCATTTGCGGTGAACGCCTCAAATAATAGCCCAAATCAAGAAGTAACACCTACTGCTAATCTAAACCTTTCGGTAACCACAGCCGACCCATTAGCTACTTTTATTTGGACAGGTCCAAATAATTTTTACAGCAACTCTCAAAACCCTATTCGCATCAATACGACAAGTGCGATGAATGGTATTTATACTGTAACTGTTACTAATTCGACTGGTTGTGTAAGTATTGCTACTACTTCTGTCTTTTTAAAGGTAATACCTTGTACCACCCCTCCGGCACCAAAAATCTATTTTCGTACAATAAATAAAACAACCTGTGATAATTTAAAAACAGGCGATACTATTGAATTAACAGCAGTCGGATGTGATTTTACTGTACATTGGGACAATGGTCAAACTGGAAATGTACGAACTTCCATACTTGGTACAAGTGCAACAACTTACACAGCAAAATGTGTTGATAGAACTTGTGAGTCTTTAGGATTTGCATATACAATTACCCCGAACAGTGTTGATATAATTTCTTTCGCTCAAACAATCCCATGTAATGGGAATTCACTTTTGATTGCGGCAACTTGCCTTCCAGGTGTTGCAGTATGGTCAGATGGGACAGAATCAACTACATATTTGGCAAAACAACCAGGTAGATACAATTTTCAATGCAAAAATTCTACTTGTACACCTTGGGGTGCATATTATGTTGATGTGATAGTTAGTAATACAGCCCCAACACTGAAAGCAGACAAAACTGTTTTTTGTAATGGTGGTACAGAGCCAGTTACAATTACTGCAAGTGGTTGTACTGGAACTGTCATTTGGTCAGGTTCTGGTACAATAAATGGCTATACTGGCTTTTCATTGACTACTCGCTCGCAAGACAACGCCCCTTCCGCACAAGGTAACTATTCCGCCATTTGTTCAACAACTTGTGGCAATAGCCCATCATCAAATGTCATATATTTATATCCGATTGCCCCTATAAGTGTTATTGCAGATAATAATAGTAAAAACAATGAAGTAAGTGATGGTGGAACGCTAAATTTATCTTCGAGTGTAACAATTACAAACCCGAATTTTGGCTCAACGGCTTCCATCATTACTTACAGATGGACAGGGCCTAATAATTTTAGTTCGACGCAACAAAATCCAAGCTTATCAAACGTAAGCTATTTAGCAAGTGGTGTATATACAATTTTGATTGGTTGTGCCGAAGGTTGTTCTGTTTCAGCCACTACAAATGTAATTCTAAGCCAATTACCATGTACAAATCCTCCTATACCGAGTATTTATGCAAAAACCATTAATAAAACTAATTGTAACCCACTCGAAGCAGGAGATACAATAGAAATGACCGCCACAGGCTGTGCTTTTACTATTGTTTGGGGAGGTGGACAAACAGGAAGTGTTCTTCAAGTTACAATGCCCGCCGTAGTTACAACTTATACTGCCAAGTGTGTAGATAGAACTTGCCAATCACCTAATACAAGTATCACGCTTACACCAAACGCAAGTACGATTGGATCACAAAATTATTTTATGCCTTGTAACGGCACAGTTACTATGGCGGCAACTTGTTTGCCTGGAATACCACAGTGGACAAATGGACCATTATCTTCAACATATACTGTTAGCCAACCTGGAACCTATACTTTCCAATGTAAAAATGGTACTTGCCCTGTTTTACAATCTTCAAGTTCAACAGTCAGCATCCAAGCACCAACTGCACCAATAGTTAATGCCAATAAAACTGCAATATGTGGCAATAGCCCTGTAACACTTACAACAACGAATTGCACAGGAACTGTAAACTGGTCTGGAACAGGCATTACGGCATCAACCACTGGCTTGACTTATCTGGCTACCATTGCAGGTAATTATTCGGCAATTTGTTCAACACCTTGTGGAGATAGTAATCCTTCTAATGCAATTACCCTTACTTCTGCCCCAGCTTTAAATGTTACTGCAAGTAGTAATAGTACTGTAACTGTTGGGCAATTACTCAGTTTAAGTGCAAACAGCACTAATACCAATATTGGATATACTTGGACTGGACCTAATAATTTTACAGCGACCATTGCCGAACCAAATATTTTCTCTGCCAACCTGCTTTCAAGTGGTGTTTATACAGTTACCATTGCAAATGCTGGTGGCTGCACTGCCACCGCAACTACAAATGTTGTCGTTTTAAATACCAGTTGCCCAGTTAAGCCTCCTACACTAACAGTAAGTGCAAACAAAAGTGTCATTCCTTTTGGTGGAGCAGTTACACTTACGGCACAGTCTTGTGCAGGAACAGTCCTTTGGACTGCTAATGCCTATGATGATCCAAATAATATTCCTCGAGTTCAGAAATCAACATTTACATCAAATCCTGTCAATGGCGTAAGTTTAGTAACTGTAAATCCTCCAGGAAACGCACTCTCAGACCACGCTCCAAGTGTGGTTTACACTGCCCAATGTTTGGTAAATGGTTGTTTGTCTGACTCTACTACACAATCACAAGTGGTCATTCAATTAACAGATTTCCCATGCTTGCCACCTGATAACTTTGAAGTGATTGGGGGAAGCAACAGGACTGAAAGTATTATAAATGGCGGTTCTAATCAAAAATGGAAAGAAATAAAGATTGAGGTTTGCCCTAATGAAAGTTATACTTTAACTGCTACAGGGTGTACTGGAACTGTTGCTTGGGGCGGATTTTCTGCTGTAACGACAAGCTATCCAGCAGGTGGAACGAGCCGAACGGTACAGGCAAGTGCGATGCAAACAGATGAGGTTACGTATAGTGTTTCTTGCCCTGCCGATTTTTGCCCATCGCCAAATGCTAATATTTACATTACTGTTACCAGAAAATCTGTTACACTCACAGCTGACAATAATAGCAAAAATGGCGAAATAGCCGCAGGTGGTACCGTAAACCTTAGTGCAAGCTCTACCGCCACTGGCTTGACTTATGCTTGGGCAGGACCAAATAACTTTACCTCTGCCCTTGCCAACCCAATTATTAGCTCGGCTACGGTTGATATTAATGGCACTTATACCGTTACGGCCACTAATACGGCTGGGTGTGTTGGGACGGCTACGACTGTGGTAAAATTAAAAGTTGATTCTTTATTGTGTGAGAGTTACTATATAAAAAGTTATTATAACACACCATTACCTGACGAAGAAACTACTAAACTTAGACGTATTGGTGTAACAAATACATTCGAGCCAATAAGTTTGACTCTACAAACCTCTGATAGTGCCTCTACAACTGGTTTAACTTATCTATGGCTACCAGCTTCTGGATTGACAATAAGCCCTAATAATACTGCATCAATAGTTACTGCAAACAAGATCGGTGAATACAAACTTACTATTTCAAATGGTGCAAATAGCTGTGATTTCTTTGTAGATATTTCTGGAAAACCTTGTAATGAAATAAATACAGGAGCATTTAGTTGTTCAAATGCTTTCGCTCCTCCAATAGCAACACCCAATCAAATTTCAAATTTAGCCGTGGGCGATGAATTTTATGCTGCTGATTATAAATTTGAAATTATAAGAGTGGACAATGGCTCACTTTCTGATGGTTGGTCGGGTGAAGCAGTAGGAACTTTACGCGTCATTAATGGATTTGAAGTAAAAATAATTAGAGTTGAATTTACAAATATTTCTTTAGATGATTGCTATAGATATGTAGGCACGGCATCATTACCAACACCAACTGAATTTAAAGGAATTAGAACTAAATATGACCCTGAATGGAAAAATTTTGTAGATGTAAATAAAGCTATAAAGAAAATATTAGAACTTTTTGGTGCTATTTTAGAAAAAACAGTTACTTGGGCAAATATAGATTATGTTGATGATGATTATAAAAATGAAGGTCAAAGGATTTTAGATGAATTGATTGAAGCAAAGAGTGCATTTGAAAATACTACTGAAATGGAATCAGGAATGAAGGCTGATATTGTTTCGAAGTATGCCATTGCTATTACTGATATGCAAGACTTAATCACTACTTTAAATCAAACAGTCAGTGCTAATCAAAATTTGCGGGTTAAGATGAGCGAATTATCAGAGGCTCAGGTACAAGATTTGACAGATAAAAAATCCAAAGTTCTTAATTCTATCAATAAAGCTGAAATGTCACCATGGGAAAGTTTTAAAGCATTTGTTGGAACTTGTTTTACAGATTATCTAAATCAGGATGAAGGAATTGTTCCAAGATGTCTTTGGGGCAACGTACCATCTCTGCCTGGTGTTTTTGATGCTTCATTAAGTTCAGGTGTAATTGATGGACTTTGGGATAATACAATTGGCGGAATAATTGGAGTGTTTAAAATAATAGATCTTTATGGGTGTTATGATGCAAACCCAATTGTGTATGGAGATATGGGTGGACAAATTCATAGACTGGAGAATGTAAATTACTATACACCAAAATGTGTAAATTTAAGAAAACAATTTCCTTCTTTTGGTTCAATGATAAAGGATGGTATTACAAAACCTTTTCAGGGAAATGTTATTGATAATTTCGTCAACTATATGTCTTGTAGTCCAACTATACAAAATGTACAGCAAAATAACTGTATTCGATATAGGCTTGGAAAAACGGCAATTGATGCCGCATTTATTGCTCTTGATGGATATGGCTTAGCTGTTGCTGGAATAAAAGCAGTTCAAAAAACAGCAACTTTTGTAACTAAAGCAGTTTCAAATATACGACGAACTATTACTAATTCAACAACGAGAACAGTTACAAAAACCTTGGCAAGTGGTGTTGCGAATGTTGTAGAATTAATTATTGATGGAAAACCAATAGGCTTTCGAACCGACAAAGGTTTAGCTTTAAATAATTATGTTCCATCAAGCCAGAATCCAGTTGTAGCAGTTATAGATGAGGTTGATTTAGTGGATTTGACACCTGGTCAACGTGAACCTGTAATTAAAGGTAAAGTAGAAGTTCATCAAAAACCTAATGGAGAATATGAGTGTACTATAACAGGCAAGTGCTTTCTTGCTGGAACAAAAATCAAAGTAAAAGAGGGGTATAAAAATATTGAGAATATAAATACAGGCGATTTTGTTTGGTCAAAAGACGTTATAACAAACGAAGAAGGATATAAAGCAGTTACACGAATATCTCAGAAAAAATCAAATTCTTATGTTGAAATAAAAGTTGGAAAAGATACAATAAAAGCTACATCAGACCATCCTTTTTGGGTAAACAATGTCTGGATAGATGCAGGAAAATTGAAGAAAGGAGATATACTTTCGCAGTCAAATCAATCGAATATTGTAGCATCAAATGCCCCATATCTTGCTCGTTCAAATATAGAAGTTGATGATGTTAGTTACGTTGATTCTTTAGTAGAAGTTTATAATTTCGAAGTTCAAGATTTTCATACCTATTTTGTTGGATTATCGGAAGTTTTAGTTCACAATGGTATTTGCAATGGGAAAGACTTTGTCGTTAACAGACCCGCCAACGAACCATTTAATCCATCAAGTCCCAAATATAACGAACTTGAAATTGTAACTTGGCGAGAATCAAGGAAAGTCGTTGGAGATAATTTGACACCTCATCATGTTCCTTCACGAAGTTTTGTTAAAAATTTAAAAAACACTGATTTTTATACTAATGCTGACCCTAAACTCAAAAATTTAATAGATGAATATATAAAAAATGACGGGTTAGATGCTCCATGTATTATGATGGAAGAAACAAAAAGAGGCTTAGGGAATTCGAGACATGGTGAAACAATTACATATGCGAATCAAGTTACTCCTGAATATAGAGCATATTCGCCAAAGGAAGCCTTTGACACAGAAATGGAAAACTTAAGGGATATCTATAGAAAATATTCAATGTACGATGAGGTAAAATCAAAACAAATTGATGATTTTGCAAAAAAAACAAAAAACTACTTCTCACCCTTACTTGATTAGATATGGATAAGAATACATTAAATTACTACGAAAAGAATTTAATAATTGCACGAAAACTAAATGATGATAGTTGTTACGAAGTTTTTGAGAAGTTTTTTGAATTGACAAATACAAATACTGATATTTTAATTCTTAAAGCTGCATTATTAGGTTTTGATGATAAT
Organism: Emticicia sp.; assembly: GCA_031378345.1. Lineage (GTDB taxonomy): Bacteria > Bacteroidota > Bacteroidia > Cytophagales > Spirosomataceae > Emticicia. The sequence continues at coordinate 17,112 of JANNDY010000048.1, forward strand.
ACTGAAGACAGTACCTATATGTATGGTCTAACACATGTTATTGCGGATATTTATAAGACAAACAATGAATTTGAGTTTTTTAATTCCTTTACTCAAAATATTTTTCTTCTTTTCCCACATGCTTTAAATTGGTGTAGATCTTTATTTAGTTTATGGAACTTAGATGAAAAAAAGTCTCACTTTTTTATCGAAATTTCAAAGAAAAATAATTGTATAGATTTTGTAAATAAAATCTATGATTTAATTCTTGAAGAAGAAGCTATTGAATGCTTAGAAACAGTAGAGATTGCAAATGTCAAAAAATATAAAACACTAATTCAAAATATGTAAATACTTTATAATTTTTTTGACAGTTTATTCAAATGAGAATACATATAAAATTTAATATTGCAAAGATGAAAAAGATAAAATTATTTGTTTACATATGTATTGTTTTATCTTTTCAAAATATATTATTTGCAAAAGAGATAGATGATAAAACGAATATCAATAATCAAAGCACTAATTCTTCTATTCAACTTCAACTCAACTCGGCATTAAGTCGGCTGGAACAACAATTAGCAAATAGTTCTATCGAAATTGGGAAACATTACGATAATATGTCTGATGTTGTAGAATCTAATTCTTCAATTGTAGAAGATGACCGTTCAACTGCATCTAAACTAATGACATATTTAGATGCTAACCCAGACAAAGTAAAAAGCATTACAGATTTCAGTTTTGAGGATCTCACGACTCTTCCTGTTGGATTAAAGTTTAAAGCAGGTCAAAATAATCAAATATATTTAGGTATTTTACAGGCAGTATTTAAAGAAAACTATGCTGAACTGACTGTTTTTGCACGCATAAAGTTTACAATTGATGGTGTTGAACGGGATTTGTTTTTTGGTATTGACCAATTAAAATTCACAAGAAAAGGTTTTGTAAATGGTGGTGGATTTCGTGCTGTTTTATTAGGTAATTATGTAATTCCTGGCAAAAAATGGACACTTGTTTTAAAAGGTGGTTCTGGTATTGGCGACCGAACTTTCGACAATACAAAAACCTATGTAGATTTTGATTGCAATGACTTCCAAGAAGCAAGTCTTGCAGCAGATATTATTTTTCCAAGAAGCGTACTATTGCCTTATGATGCTACGCTTCGCCAAGCAAAGCCCGATGGTAGAGTTGTATTTAAGTTAGAGCAAGCCAAATTTACCAAAACATCGGGTACGAGAGGTATCATTGCGGGCATTAGTGTCGTTGGGCAAGATGGTGGTCCGTTTTGTGTGCCAGGGTTTGAGAAATTTGGCTTCAAAATCAATAACGCTTGGTACGACCAGCATGATACTGATAACCCAAAAGTCAATAATGTACCGATGGTTTTTCCTGAAAACTATCAAGGAGATAAAGGGCTTACATGGAGTGGTATTTTTATCGAAAACTTTGAGGTATTTCTTCCCAAAGCATTTACTAAACAAGCCAACGAAGCCGAATCAGGTCAAATCACTTGTCTGAAATCAATTGGCGGTAAAGGTATTTTGATAGACCGCACAGGCTTTACTGGCTTGGTTTATTATGATAATTCATGTAAAGTAGATTCTAATTATTCAGCCCAAAAGTGGAATTTCACAGTATCAAAAGTTGAATTAGAGTTTCTTCAAAACGACTTCATAAAAGGCACTTTCGGTGGTGGCGTAAGTATTCCGATACACGAGCCTTCTGCCAATCAATCAAGTGCCTTAATCAATTATCTTGGTACAATAGAAAAAGGCGATAAATATACACTGATATTAGACTTAGGTACAGATTTACCAATTACGATAAAAGCCTTGCGGTCGAAAGGTAAACTATTGGCTGGCTCATGGGTGAAATTTGAGTACCTAAATGATAAGTTTTATCCAAGTTGTGATTTGAGTGGAGAGTTTAGTGTTGGGACTAAAGTTACTGGCAGTCAGACTGATATAGAGAATACAGAAATTGACCCTGACAATCAGACGGCAAGTTTCAAGGGTTTAAAGTTCTATAATTTAGCTTTTCAAACAAGACAAACACCTTATGTATCGGTGAAGGATTTCTCTTTCGCAGCCGATACAAAAATTGCAGGTTTCCCTGTTGATGTCAAATTAAAAAAGAGAACAGACCCATTGTTTGGAGCTTCGCCAGACCCTAATAACGATTTGTGGATAGACTTTGGTTTGATGGTTGGAGTTGCTGAAAATAAGTTTTCAGGAAGCTCGACAATGGTAATCAAAACACGTTATGAAGATGGCAGACTTAAATTTAAAGGCTTAAGTCTTACGAGCCTCTACATCTCTGGTAGCACTACCGCATTTGATTTGGCTGGCGGAATAGAAATTTATGAAGATACCGATGTGAAAGGCTTTAGAGGAGCTATCAAAGCGAAATTGAAAACGCCGTTTGTGGCAGAATTTGAAGCAAATGCAAATTTTGGCTATCAGAAAGTTGAAAATTATCGATATGGATACGTAGATGTTTATGCTGCATTAGATGCCCCAGGTATGGCAATACCTACTGGCATTGGTGATTTAGCAATCAATGGAGCAGGTTTAGGGATTTACTTCAATATGAGGCCTTCGTTTAAGAGTACAACGACTACAACAAGTGGTTGCAATTTCTCAAACAATAGTCAAATCTTAACTTACTGCCCCGATAAACAAATTCCATTTGGTTTTAAGGTAGCATTAGGCTTAAAAACTTTATCTGAATCATTTAGAGGACGACTAAATCTCGATTTTGCTCTCGATAGACAATACGGAATTAATAGTATTTCATTGTATGGTTCTGGTGTATTTGGAGGTAAGTTTGACCCCGCTGTTGGAGGTTCTGAGAAAGACCAATTCAAATCATCATTAGGTAATTCAGTAACTGGAAAGTCAGCAGATGAATTAGCAAATATTGGAGCTGGTAATGATGGACAAAATGAGCTGGTTGCTAAAGCTACGGTACTCAATTCCCAAAAAAGCTGGGATTTTACAAAAGAAGGTGATATTGCAGTTGCGATTGGTATGATGATAAATGTTCCACAAAAAACGCTACACGCAGAAGCGGAAGTATTTATTAACAAAGACAAATTAGTTGGTATTGGCTTAAATGGGCGAGTTGGTAGAGCAGTTTTGCATTGGGGTAAAGATGATTTGTTGGGTACAAGTAATACTCTATTTTATATTCATGCAGGGTATCCTTCGCCAGAAACAAGTAGAATGGGTATTAAGTATAATATTAGTGCAACAAGTGTCATTGGCATCAATGCCTATCTGATGATTGGATATGGTGTGCTAACATTCCCCTTGCCACCTACAAGAGTAATGAATTATCTAAAAGATTGTGGAGTTAATACATCAAGCTATATCAAAAGTCCAGCAGAGTATGGTAGAATTAAAACTGGAACTGCCTTTGCTTTAGGAGCTGGTATAGTTTTTAAATTTGAACCAATCAAAGTAATAGGCAAATGGAATATTAGAGGCGGTGCTGAAGGAGGATTTGATGTATTATTATCTAATAATGATTCTTGCAAACCTGATGGTGGATGGCTTGCAAGGGGTCAAGTATATGGATGGGCTGAAGCGGGGCTATATAAAAACGATAGCAGAAAAATTGGGACTGATTTTGGACTTTGGATTCGAGGAAATGGACTAAAACCATTAGGTGTTGCTGGTGATATCTGTATTTATCCTCCAATCATTGGATGGATAACTGGAAGAATACGTATAGGTACAGGAAACTTAGGAGACGTTTGTAATTGATTTAAGAATTGAAAAAAAATATTCAAATGAAATACCTTAAAATTTTATTATTATTTACAATATTGACACCTGTTATAGGATTTTCTCAGGATTATCAAAATAGCGTTGGTATTAGAGGACGATCATACAATAACAAGATAATGTTAAGGTGGGCTCCCCTAAATCCACAAATGTGGGAGCAAGGAAATACTAATGGATATAAAATAACTCGTAAAACTCTCAATGCGAGCAACCAAGTTATCGGAACATCCACTTTTGTTATAAATGTTGCTCCTTCTACGAGTTGGCAAGCATATAAAGATAGTTCTTATTATGATTTTGTTTATGATGCTATTTTTGATGCTACATTAACCAATAAACAAGATTCTCTAATTAATGTATTAAAGCCATATAATTTTCAGTTAGCAACGGTTGAGAGAAATATTAACCAAGACTGGGTAAGTTTGGGAAACATTACCAATTTGCCATTAGATACATTATCAACCAATGTTTTAACCAATTTTTTAGATAAGTTAAAAAATAATCATACCACCACCGAAACCCGATTAAATAGTTTAATTCAATTTCTTCAAACTAATAACAATACTACTTTTCAAACAAAAATTATTAATTATAGGAGTAGCCTTGATGACCTATATGGTAAAATCTATGGATTTAGTACACAAAGTTCGGATTTAGATATTAGGTATGCGTTTGCTTTATTTTCTGCAGATTTGAAATACAACGCTGCCAAATTGGCAGGACTTGGGTATGATGATATTACAGCCGTATCGGGTCAAAAATATAGATACATTATCAAAGTAAATACGCCAACTGGACTTAGAATATCCGCTCCAACAGATCCAATCGTTATCGGGCAAGATTCAATTGATATTGTTACAAATTTTTCAGCACTACCAATTATACCCAAGCCTGTAATAAAATTTAAGTCTGTAAAAAATGAATTAAGTTGGAATTTTGAGGCTCAAAAAGACTACTATGGCAGTTACTATGTCGAACGTCGAGATAGCGGAGTCGTAGCTTATACAAGGCTAACACCTCAACTAATTTCAAAATTAAGTAAAACTTCGGATTCATTATATTATTTAGATGCTGTATCAAATATAAAGAAAAGGTATTATTATAGAATTGTTGGAAAAACATATTTTGATGAATTGGTTTATTCGCCCGAGGAAAGTATTGTTATCAGAAAGTCATATAGAGTAACTCCTCTAATTCAATCTCTAAAAAAGAAAACAGCAACTTCGCATGAGGTAATTTGGAAATTCCCTTCAGATAATTCGATTTTCCCACAAGATTCATTGAGCCATTATAATATTTATGTTTCAAATTACAGTGATAGTGCTTATATAAAGTTAAATCCAAGTAATTTATTAAAAACAGCAACTACGTATGATATTCCACATTCAATATTACTATCAAAAGTAGATTCCAGTCGAAATTATTACTTTAAACTGACGGCTATAACAATTGATGGTGAACAATTAAGTTCGATTCCGTACTTAATGATTCCAATGGATAAAACACCTCCTGCGACTCCAACCAACTTAGTTGCGGTAGATGTTTCAACATCACAAACATCACCAATTTGCATTACAAAGGTTTCATGGACACCAAATACAGAACCTGATTTGCTTGGGTATAAGGTTTTTAGAAAAGTTACTGGTGCAACTGAAATGATTGAGATTTCGGGGGGAATTAAGATGGCCGCTTTTGTAAATGATTCATTAAACAGGAATATGTCAATTCCCGAACTCACCTATTATGTAATAGCCTTTGATAAAAATTATAACCAATCAGCTACTGCGACAATAAAATATAAAAAACCAGATAAAAGAGGTCCGATTACTCCAATAATAACTGGGTACTCGGTTCAAGGAACAAATGTAAATTTACAAATTCAACAAAGTGTTGATAGTGATGTAAAAGAGCATACGATTTTGCGAAAAGACATTAATGTAACCTCAACCAATTGGGATATTGTTACCGTGATTCCTAATACAGATAAATCTACATCGTATCTTGATAATACTGCCATTGGTGGGAATACCTATGTTTATACTATATTTGCAGTTGATAGTAGCGGAAACAAATCGTGTTTCAATCCTTCTACACAATTACCCGAAGATTGTTACCAATTGATTTTGGTTTCGTTAAAAAACATTAAAAAACCAGTTGTCAATAATTTTAGTGCAAAATTAGATTCGGCTTCAAATTCAATAGTTTTATCATGGGATTATTTAGCAAACCCAGAATTAGAGAATTTTGAGCTCTATCGTACCGAAGATACTACCGCAGTAAATACCTTAACCACAAACCCAAGTCTTTGGAAATTAGCAAACCTCAATGACAGAAATACAATTGACGACAGGTTTGCTTACGGAAAAAAGTTAAAATATATGATTCGTGCCGCTTACAAAGATGGTACAATCAGCGATTTTAGTTCAGTTACGCTTGTTATTCCTAACCCGACCATTTCTATTTGTAAAGGCTTGGCGTGGATTTTATTAGGAAACTTTATAAAACCTACAAATTACCAACTTACCGAAGCCTGTGAGCAAGTAATTTTAGAAGAAGGATTCGGAGCTGAGGCAACTGATACAGGCTCAATTGAGATTCGGACAAAGCAATAGGTTTTCAATGAAATACAAGAATTACATATTTAGTGCTAACAAAGTTTGGGTAAATTTTACCCAAACTTTGTTGTTTTTATTTCTTATCTCCTCTTATGGATTTTCACAAGGATTATGCGATAAAGCAACCTCGGGAATCCAAATCAAAAATGCGTTCTTTACTACTTTTTGTGGTTTGCCTTATAAAGTAGAATTAGCTGCTATACCAAATAGTACAAAATACTCTTTTGACTACAAGGGTGAAAGTGATATTAATAAAGTCAACTGGCAAAATCAGGCAGACTTTACATTTACTAAGGCTGGTAATTATACTATTTTGCAATATACGGTTGTCAATGGAAAAGAAATTTTTGCTTGCCAAAAAGTAGAAATTTTTGATAAAAAACTACCTCCAATAGACTTATATTCTTGTGATGGACAGAAAGCTGAATTGCTTATCAAGAATGAAGCAAATAATAAATTTGATGACTTTATTATTTCGTGGGGCGATGGTACACCCTTTACCACTCAAAGTAGTGTGCCGATTGGCGAAACTAAAATAACTAAAATTTATCCAACAAAAAAAGTGTATAATGTATTGGTTTATGGCTACCGAAAACGCCCCAATATTTATGGAACAATAGTAAATACACCTGGTTGCACAGAATCAACAGCATTGAATTTAGATTTGAATAATGACAAAACAAGCAACTTATCTGACTTGTTGATTAGTACAATTTCAAATGATTCTATCCAAATAAATATTTTAGACAAACAACTCAAAAAGGAATTTGAGATTGTTCAAACATCTAATAATGTAATAAGCAAAACACCAGAATACAACTTCAAAACCCAAAATTCTGACATCATTACTAAATCAGTTTGCTTTAAAGTAAGTGCCTTCGACCAATGCAATAGAAAATCTGATTTTACACAAAATCTTTGCTCTATTTTCCTGCAACTCACTAACGAAAAATTAGTTTGGAATTTTAACAATCCATTTTTTGATAAATTGAGTAATTTTTCATTGATAAAAAAAGATGAAAATGGCAATTTATTATCAGAAACTAAACTCGCTACAAGTTTAGAATACTCATTAAATCCAACCGATTTGAATAATAATTTCAAATACCAAATCAAAGCCATTTCTGTAAAAGGTTATCAAAGTTTGTCAAATATTATTGAAACCAAGCCAAGATTTCAAGTGTATGTACCAAATGCCTTTTCGCCCAATAATGATAATATTAATGACAAATTGACCATTTTCGGAGAAAATATTATAGAAATAACTCAGGAAATTTTTGATAGAAATGGTAATGGTGTATTCAAATCTGAAAGTATTACTGAAATTTGGAATGGTGGAATTAATAATGATTTGAATAATCCAGCAAAACAAGATAGCTATCTTTTAACGATAAAAATAAAATATAAGAACCAAATTGTTGATAGGAAACAATTTGCAATTAACCTAATAAGGTAAAAGTTTTGATGAAAAACTCAAATACTAAAAAGAAACATTCACGTTTTAAAGTTCTAAATTTCATATCCATCGAATAAAAAGCCTGAAAATCGCATCTTCGATTGTCAGGCTTTCTTTTTAGCACTATTTTATAGGACCTTTTGTTTTCAATCTCAATTATGTATTGCATATTGTATTGCATATAGTCAAAACAGAACAAGTATAAAAAACAAAAATGCCTGATAACTAATTGATTATCAGGCATTTAAGAAGTGGGCCCACTTGGAATCGAACCAAGCACCTACTGATTATGAGTCAGTTGCTCTAACCGAATGAGCTATAGGCCCTAAAACCATTTTATTGGTTTCTTGACGCAAAATTAGGCATTTCTTCTCTTGCTTCAAAATTTTATCCTCATTTTTCTCTACTTCACAACTAAAAATTTCTTCTTTGCGTTGTTGTACAATACGCATAATAAATAAAAAAGTAATTTTGCAAACTCACTAAAAGCAATTTTGAGTAATGACCAATAAACGCAAGATATTCAACGACCCCGTTTATGGATTTGTAAATGTGCCGTCAGACTTAATTTATGATTTGATTGAGCATCCTTATTTCCAACGTTTACGTCGTATTAAGCAATTGGGCATGGCAGAGTATGTTTATCCCGGAGCTTTGCACACTCGTTTTCATCATGCCCTCGGAGCAATGCACCTTATGGGAGAAGCTTTGCAGGTTTTACAAGCAAAAGGACATTATATATTAGATATTGAGTGGGAAGCTGCCCAAATTGCCATTTTATTGCATGATATTGGGCATGGACCATTTTCGCACGTACTCGAATATACTATCTTGAATGAGGTAAATCACGAGTATATTTCGGCACTTTTGATGGGAAAACTCAACCAAGAATTGGGTGGACAGCTTGATTTGGCGATTGAAATGTTTAATGGAACTTATCACCGAGAGTTTTTTCACCAATTGATTTCGAGTCAGTTGGACATGGACAGAATGGATTATCTCAACCGTGATTGTTTTTTTACAGGCGTTGCCGAAGGAACAATTGGCGTTGATAGAATCATAAAAATGCTCAATGTTGTTGATAATCAATTAGTTGTAGAAGAAAAAGGCGTACTAAGTGTCGAAAACTTTTTGAATGCTCGACGGTTAATGTATTGGCAGGTTTATCTCCACAAAACTTCAATTTGCACCGAAGCAATGCTCATTCAGATTATTAGTAGAGCAAGAGAATTGATTAAAAATGGAGATAATTTGTTCGTAACGCCACCTTTTTCAATTTTTTTGAAGGAAAATATCAGTTTGGAAGCCTTCCAAACTGACGATAAATATTTAGAAGCATTTACCCGATTAGATGACTATGATATTTGGGCGTGCGTAAAAATCTGGGAATATCATTCAGATAAAATTCTTTCAACTATTTGTGCCGATTTACTGAATCGAAATTTATACAAAATAAGAATTTCTAATTTCCCAATTGAAGATTCACTCATTCAGTCAATTACCGAATCCCTCAAAGAAAAAGGGATTCAAGAAAAAGATTTAAGTTATTTTCTCATCGAAGGCGATGTAAGTAATAAAGGTTACGTTTCGGGCGATGAAACCATTAATATTTTGACAAAAAACAAAAATGTAATTGACATTGCCGATGCCTCCGATTTGCCGACTATCAAGGCATTAAGCAACATCGTGAAAAAATACTATGTATGTTGGGGCAAAAACGTATCTTTGTAATGATTTTGCGAAAAAGAACGTCGTTTTTGTATTATTTCAAGAATTTTCTTTACAAAACTTCTCTTTCTTTCAATATCAAAATAATGTTGGGGCAAATAGTTAAAAATTAAAGCAAAAATCGCTAACCAAGTAAGGCTACGATAATTTATGAAATTTACGGTTAAGCAAATAGCACACCTACTAAATGGCGAAGTTCGAGGAGATGATTCCTTGATAATCAAGTCTTTATCAAAAATCGAAGAAGGTTCGCAAGGCGATATTTCTTTTCTTGCCAATGCTAAATACGAACCTTTTCTCTACTCAACCAATGCAAGTGCTGTAATTGTTAGTCAAGATTTTGAACCAAAAAAAGATTTTTCAGCAACCTTAATTATTGTTGAAAATGCTTATTTGGCATTCACACAACTACTTGAAGAATATCAAAAGATTTTAGATTTTTCCAAGAAAGGCATCGAACAACCAGTTTTTGTAGGAGAAAATACCATAATTGGCGAAGAAATTTATCAAGGAGCATTTTCTTATATTGGTAAAAATTGTAAAATTGGAAAAAACGTAAAAATTTACCCACAAGTTTATATTAGTGATAATGTAAGCATCGGCGATAATACAATAGTATATGCAGGCGTAAAAGTTTACGAAAATTGTATCATTGGTAGCAATTGTGTCATTCATTCAGGAGCAATAATTGGAAGTGATGGCTTTGGTTTTGCTCCGCAAGCCGATGGTACTTATAAAACTATTCCACAATTAGGAAATGTTATTTTGGAAGACAACGTGAGTATTGGCTCAAATTCAACAATTGATTGTGCCACAATGGGTTCAACGATTATTAGAAAAGGAGCAAAAATTGATAATTTAGTTCAAATTGCACATAATGTTGAGATTGGAGAAAACACTGTAATTGCGGCACAAACTGGCGTTGCAGGTTCGACCAAAATTGGAAAAAATTGTGTCATTGCTGGGCAAGTTGGCGTAAATGGACACATCACAATTGCCGATGGCACAAAGGTTGGTGGACAAGCTGGCGTTACACGAAGTGTCAAAAAAGAAGGTGTTTCTATCAACGGAACTCCTGCTTTTGAGTTGAATGATTACCTTCGTTCGATGTCAGTTTTACGAAAACTTCCAGCCTTAGAAAAACAAATACGGGCATTAGAAGAACAAATTGAAGAGCTTGTCAGTCAAGGAGTTTTTAGTATAAACAATTGATAGTAAGACAGTTGATTTTAAAATTCAACATTAGTAAATTCCTCTATTCAAACATATACACTTACCAAAGAACAAGTAACATTATATTACAATGAACGTTAAACAACATACTATTCAAAAAACAGTTTCGATTACTGGCGTTGGTTTGCACACAGGCGAAAAAGTAACCATGTTGCTGCAACCAGCAGCTATCAATCATGGATATAAATTCCAACGAATTGATTTGCCTGGAAAACCTGTTGTAGAGGCCGATGTGGACTATGTAGTTGATACTTCAAGAGGAACTGTTTTAGAAAAAGAAGGAGTAAGAATTCATACAACCGAGCATATATTAGCCGCATTGGTAGGTTTGGAAGTAGATAATGTAATGATTCAGTTGGATGGTTCAGAAGTACCAATTTTGGACGGAAGTGCTATCAAATTTGTTGAAATTATTGAAGAGGCAGGTTTGGAAGAACAACATTCTTTGAGAAATTACTACGAAATAACCGAAGCCATTCATTTTCGTAACGACGACCAAAGCATCGAATTGGCAGCTTTGCCTCTCAATGACTACCGTCTCACTGTAATGGTTGATTATAATTCGACGGTTTTGCATAGCCAACATGCTCAATTGCATGATATCAGTTTATTCAAACAACAAATTGCCTCTTGTCGAACCTTCGTATTTCTTCACGAATTAGAAGCTCTTTTCAAAGCAGGACTAATCAAAGGTGGCAATATTGATAATGCAGTCGTGATTGTTGATAGAGAAGTTTCGGAAGAAGAAGTTGATGATTTATCGAAATTACTCAATAAAGAAAAAATAGAAATAGGCAAAACTGGCATTTTGAATGATATGCCACTTCGATTTGCCAATGAGCCAGCTCGACATAAATTATTAGATGTAATGGGCGATTTGGCATTGATTGGTCGCCCACTGAAAGCACATATTTTGGCAGCACGACCAGGGCATACACCAAACGTTGCTTTAGCAAAAAAGATTAAAAAACAAATGACAGATGCTGCAAAAGGGGCTCCACAATATGACCCAAATGTACCGCCTGTTTTTAATGTTGCAGATATTGCAAGACTCTTACCCCACCGTTATCCATTTGCTCTCGTAGATAAGATTGTCTATCTTGATGGGCAGGCAGTAGTGGGTATCAAGAATATCACAATGAATGAGCCTCAGTTTACTGGACACTTTCCTGAAAACCCAGTGATGCCCGGTGTACTTCAAATCGAAGCGATTGCTCAGACGGGTGGCGTTTTGGTTTTGACCTCAACAGGCGACCCGGAGGCATTTTGGCCCTATTTGGTAGGTATTGATAATTGCCGTTTTTATCGCAATGTTTTACCCGGCGATACGTTGATTATTAGATGCCATCTTCTTGCGGCAATCAGACTTGGCGTGGCAAAAATGCACGGTGAAGCATGGGTAGGCAAAAACCTCGTTTGTGATGTGGATATGACCGCCCGATTAGTTAGAAAAGCAAAATAACACACAAAACTTAATGATGAATGTTGAATGATAAATGTTGAATTGGTCTGGTTTTCAGCAAGCAATACCTTATTTTCAAAGAAAAAATCATTCATCATTCATCATTAAACATTCACCATTAATAAAGAATGAATCAACCGTTAGCATACATACACCCCGATGCAAAAGTTGCACAAAATGTTGTAATCGAGCCATTTGCGGTAATCAACAAAGATGTTGAAATAGGCGAAGGAACTTGGATAGGCTCTCACGCAATCATCATGGAAGGTGCCAGAATTGGCAAAAACTGCAAGATATTTCCAGGAGCAGTTATTTCGGCTGTTCCACAAGATTTGAAATTTAAAGGCGAAGATACCAAAACCATTATCGGAGATAATACGACTATCCGAGAATGTGTAACCGTCAACCGTGGCACAACAGATAAATATAGAACCGAAATTGGTTCAAATTGCTTGGTTATGGCATATACACACATTGCCCATGATTGCATCATTGGAAATAATGTAATATTGGCAAACTGTGTACAATTAGCAGGGCATATTACTATTGGAGATTTTGCAAATATTGGTGGAATGTCGGCAGTGCAGCAATTTGTCAAGATTGGAAAACATACTTATATCGGTGGTTGTTCGCAAATCAGAAAAGATGTGCCACCTTATATCAAAGCCGCACGAGAGCCACTTTCTTATGCAGGAATCAACTCTGTGGGACTTCGTAGAAGAGGTTATTCTGATGAAAAAATTGCCGAAATTCAAGATATTTATCGTTATATTTATCTTCGTGGACTTAATAATTCAGATGCAATTACTCAAGTGGAATTAGAGTTTCCAGCAACGCCAGAAAGAGATGAAATCTTGAATTTTATTTCAAATTCGGAGCGTGGAATTATCAAAAGCCCTGTGAAGAAAGGAAGTGAGGAGTAACCACCAGCACCCCTAACCCCTAAAGGGGGACTTTTTTTACTCCAAACTGTAACGACGACCATCCCAAAAGGGATATGTTTTTTTTGATGAAAATTTTGTTAGAAAATCTTGGTAAAAAATTTCGCAACGAATGGATTTTTAGAAAAGTAAATCTGACATTCGAGGCGGGCAATAGCTATACTTTTGTTGGTCCAAATGGTAGTGGAAAATCTACAATTTTGCAAGTTTTGGCAGGTATAATGCCACATACTGAGGGAGAAATTTCATATAATGTTGCGGGTCGGTACACCGCAGCGGGCGAACCGCATAATCAAGTAATTAGCATAGATGATATTTTCAAGAAAATTGTTGTTGCAGCTCCTTATCTTGAATTGATAGAAGAGTTTACTTTGCTCGAATCTGTGGAGTTTCATCAAAAATTCAAGACTTTTAAAGATAATATTTCTGCAATTGAATTGATTGATTTATTGCAACTTTCTCCACACAAAGATAAAACCGTCAAGAATTTTTCGTCAGGAATGAAGCAAAGACTAAAATTAGGTCTGGCTTTTTATTCTGAATCTCCCATTATTTTACTCGACGAACCAACTTCTAATCTTGATGCTCAAGGCGTAGAATGGTATTTGCAACAAATCGAAAAACATACTACCGACCGACTACTCATTATTTGTTCCAACCAGCCTGCTGAATATACTTTCTGCAAAAATATTATTGATGTGAGAGATTTAAAGTAATGTACCGAATCGGGCGACGTTCGCATTCAATTAGCCGTTTTGAATAATCCCAACTATCGTAAACATCGGAAACACGACTTTCTCCGTGCTTTTCCAAACTTCATGAAGTTCGCTAATCACCTGATTTACAGGGTTTTCTCCATTTTTTTTTATATAATGCTGAATCGCCGACCAAGAATTTAAGTAGCCTTCAATCATTTCAATCTTCCAAAAGTATTCATTCTTGAAAGTCGGACATTCGATTTGCTCAAAAGGAAAAGGAATACTTTCGAGTTTGTTATCTAAATGTTTTCGCTCAGCATCCCAATATGGCCCAGTTATATTCCAATAAAAATCTTGTAAAATTTCATCAATTTTTCCTTCAAAACGTGGCATTCCATAGCCAATTACAAATAATATTGCTCCTTTTTTTGCTACACGATTTACTTCGTCGTAAAATTTATTGAAATCGAACCAATGAATCGCTTGAGCGACTGTTATCAAATTGAAAGTATTGTCTGCAAAATGAGTTTCTTCTGCTTTTGCGATGGAATAATGAATATTTTCAGCTTGAAAAGCATTATCTAATTGCTTTTGGCTAATGTCGGTTGCATAAACTTGCTCAAAATTTTTTGCTAATTCACGAGCCATTTGACCATTTCCTGTGGCACAGTCCCAAACTGTATTTTTGTTTTTCACGACCGAGTTTAAATACTCAAAAACCTCCTTTGGATAAGTCGGCCGAAACTTCGCATACGTGCTTGCTTGGGTAGAAAAATTGTCTTTTGCCATTTTTAAATAACTTTATTAGACTTGCAATTTATCAAAAAAATATGTTTATTTTCGTAAAAAAAGGAATTTATGCAACCCCGAATCGAAATTTTATCAGCAAAGAAATTAGTTGGAAAAAGGCTTAAAATGTCCTTAGCTGATAATAAAACTTTTGAATTGTGGCGTAGTTTTATGCCACGAAGAAAAGAAATCAAGAATAATCTGACTACTGATTTGTTTTCGATGCAGGCTTATGAAAATACTGCATATTTCCAAAGTTTTAATCTAAATGCCATTTTTGAAAAATGGGCTGCCGTTGAAGTTTCAGACTTTGAGCATATTCCAGAAGGCATGGAATCATATATTTTGGCTGGTGGAAAATATGCAGTTTTTCAACAAAAAGGTCATTCGACTGATGTTTTTCAATATATTTTTGGCACTTGGTTACCCAATTCTGATTATGAATTAGATAATCGAGAGCATTTTGAACTTTTGGGCGAAAAATATAAGAATAATGACCCAAACTCGGAAGAAGAAATTTGGATACCAATAAAGGAAAAGTTTGTTAATTTTCAGTAAAATGGTTTACTTTCGTAAAAAAATAAAATTATGATAACGCAAGTCCTCGAAAAACCAAAAGCCAGTAGCCGCAAAATACCTGCAAGGTTCATCAGAGAAGAGGTCAATGGCAAACTTTACTACTATAAAGGCTATAAAAGTGTAATGAACGGCACTAAACAAATCGAAGAAATTATGGGAAGTAGCTCTTTGCAATCATTTTTGGTTGGTTTTATTTACGGAATTCTATTTTCTAAAATAAATAGAAAAAAATATTCGCTAACAACTAATGAAACAGGTCTTCATTTAGGAAATAAAAATAATCTTTCGACCGATATTGGCATTTTTTTAAAAGAAAATGTTGTGCTAAATGATAAATATTTTGAGATTGCTCCCGAAATTGCCATTGAAGTTGATGTAAAAATTGATGCCAATGATATAGAATATGTTTTCACAAAATCTGCTGAAATGATGAACTTTGGCACGCAAAAAATACTTTGGGTGCTTACCAAGCATAAAAAAATCATGTTGTTTTCAAAAAACGAAACCACACAGGTTTTAGATTGGGACAAAGATATTTATTTGATGGAAGGGGTTGTTTTGAATATTCAAAATCTGATTGAAGAAGAAGGAATAAATGCTATGTTTTAAAATACTTTTTCATTTTTTTGAATTTTTCACTTCTGTTTTTGACTCATTCATGCTCAAAAATCCCTCTATTTTTAATATCCTTTCTTTCAAATCTTCATTCTCGTTTTTCAAGGTTTTCACACTTTCCACTAAATGCGGAATAAGCCCCACATAATCAACTGATAAATAGCCATCTGAGCCTGTTTGAACTAATTCTGGAAAGATTTTCTGAATTTCTTGGGCAATAAAACCCGTTTGAAGATTTGGGTTTTTCTCATTACGGAGGTAATAATTATAGCCTTTTAGTTGAGAAATAGACGATAAGGAATTTGATAAATTACTAAAATCTTTTTTCAGACGAATATCTGAGCAAATAGTTGGCGTACTTGCATAGCAAATTGTACTAGTATTTATATTCCAACGTTCAACCCATGTACCCAATCCAAAGCCATAAATGCCCATTTCTGTATTTCCGTTCATCCCTATATATCCCGCTTGTGACAATGAACTATTTTCAAATTCAATTCCAGCATCGCCATTTCCTCCTTTTTGGCATCGAATTCTTCCTTTAAATTTTCCGCCATAAGAAGTTGATGATTCACTGTAAACTCCTATACCAGATACTGACCGTGCATAAACTCCATGAAAAGTATTGGAATATCCTGCTAATCCTGCGTTAGTATTTGAAGTTCCTTCAATTCCTACTTCAGAAGACGATTCTGCTTGAATACCTTTTTGATATGTACCAAAAATATCAAGTAATACATTATGGTAAAGGAAATTTTGTCCAATCAGAATCTTAGTTGCAGTATTCTGCATCAAACCATCTGCCACCCAGCCACTTCCATTATTTCGAAGCGTTTGGTTGGCTATGCCACTTGGCACGGATGTTGTTCCTAATAAATTCAACCATGTACTTCCATTACTAAATTGATGAATATTGTCGGTAGAATTATACAAAACAGTCCCCGTTCCGACACTGTTTGCTGCAGGTCGGGTGCCAGAATTATAAGTTGGAAAACTTACTCCATTGGGCGAAATTAGCCCACTTTGAGCAAATGTTTCTTCACAAAAAAACAGAAAAAGGATAATTAAAAAGTATGTTTTCATGGCTATGAAATTAAATTTTCAGATAAGAGTATGTCAGAATATTCTTCTTGTAAGGTCCGATTTTTGTGGCATCTACGCTCAAATTCAAGACATTTCCTGTTATTTCTACAACATAGAGAAGGTCGGTAGTTCCCAAACTCATCGCTAAGGCTTTTGTAAAATCACCTTTTACAGTGAGCTGATTTCCTTTCAATTCCCATTTCGCTTCTTGGCTTTGTCCACTTTCGGTGGCGATAAGTTTTCCGTTACTTAGAAACTCCCAAGTCATTATCATTCCTTTTTCTTTGACTTTATTTGGGTTGGTTTTTGTCGTGCCATCTTGTTTTGTAATATTATACGTAATAGTTTGACATTCCCATTTACCAATAATTGATTGAGCGAAAGTGTCATTTATTGAAGTAAATAAGATAAAAAATAGTAAAATTGGCTTGATATTTTTCATTTTCATAAACGTTTTGGTAAAAAATTGGGCAAAAAAAGTGCTTCATTCCAATTTTGGAATTGGACGAAAAAAAGGATGGAAAATTAAAGAAAAATTAAAAACCTACACTTCCACAATTCCGAATTTTCTTTCGGGAGCTTTGATGTCTTGCGAATAAAAATTGGCAGGAGTCATGCCAGTAAATTCTTTATAATCTCTGACCAAATGCTGGTAGTCGTAATAGCCACATTCTAAGGCAATACTTAGCCAATCGTTATTAGGAAAAGCATTTTTTAGTCGAAAAGCCTTATCAAATCTTATAATTCGAGCAAAATACTTAGGATTTATACCGATGCGTTCATTGAAATTTCGTTCAAATTGCTTATTACTCAAACAAGATTCTTTGGCGAGCCAATCAAGCGAAAAATTATTTATTCCATCAAGCATAACCATTCCAACTTTATCAATTGGGCGAGATTCGTATTTTGATTTTGAGGCTAATTCCAACAAAAAACCTTCAATTATTTGCTTCATCTCATCAAAATTTGCCGTACTATTTAGGCGTTGATTGACCAAAATAATTTCATTCCCAAAAACCGATTCAGCATCAAAATATTGATTGGTGAGTTCATGATTTGGAATACCAGTCATTCGGAATAAGCCTCCTGGCTGAAAAACTACTTGAAACAACACAAATTCTTTTCCAACGTGCCGCTGGCTGACAATACTTTGCTGACCAATCAAGGCCGAACGCACAGGAGCTATCACTCGACCGTCATCGTACTTTGTAGTTTCGGTATCACGAGGATAAAAACTCAAGGTAACTTCTGGTCGAGGCGGGTATGCTTTTGCGGGCGGCAATGTAGATTCTGTAAAAGAAAAATACAAAAACCTGTACATTTTTACATAATCTCGCAAAGCGTCGGTAGGCTGTAAGCTATGAAAGAATGGCATTTTATTATATGTTGGTAAACAAATATAATGATTTTTATAAAGAAATTGGAGGGCCAACAATTTTCATTCCATAGGCTTGATGAATCTGTTGAACGAGTTCTTCGGTCGGAGGTCCTTTCAATTCATTCATTTTCTTGAAAAATTCTTCCATCTGACCCGCTGGCTGCATCAAATAAACCAATTTGCCTTTATCGGAAAGTTGAAGCCAAGTATGAGGAACATTTTGAGGCAAAAAGATGGTATCGCCTGCTTTCAAAGTCATCTTTTCGGAGTCTAATTGAAACAAAAACTCGCCTTCGACTACATAAAAAATCTCATCTTGGTTGAAATGTATGTGAAGTGGAGGACCAATTTTCTGAAAACCGACATATTCAAAAACCGAAAGTTGTCCGTCAGTGTCTTTTGCCGAAATTTTGACATCATTCGGGTTTACACCTCTGTATTTGATAGGCTCGTTAAATCTATCTTTTCCCGAACCAACTTTAAAACCTTTTTTGGAGCGTGTTTTCCCAAAACTTTCTGAAACAACCATTGCAGAAACCCCTACAATTGCTGATTGAACAAATTTTCTACGTTGCATCTTTTTGTTTATTTTAAAGTAATAAATAAATTTCTGATGCAAAGGTTGGGCTTATTTCAAGATATTTAGTGGTAAAAAATAGACATCTTTTAAGATTTTATAAACGCAATATTTCTACGTAAACCTTCCAATTTAGTTCGTTTTACGGCACTGCGTTTAAATATTTCCAGAAAAATTTCTTCCGAAATTTCTTCCCAGTCTTTTTTTGTAAAGCCTTGCAAATGAGGTGATTGCGTTAATTCTGGTGTAGAATGCGGTCGAGAAAAGCTATTCCAAGGACAAACATCTTGGCAAATATCACAACCAAAAATCCAGTTTTCAAATTTGCCTTTTACTTCTTCGGGAATGGCTTCTTTGAGTTCAATTGTAAAATAAGAAATACATTTCGAGCCATCAACTACGTAAGGTTCAGTAATTGCATCGGTCGGGCAAGCATCTACGCAACGAGTGCAGGTGCCGCAATAATCTTTTATTGCTCCGTCGGGTTCGAGTTCTAAATCACAGATGATTTCACCTATAAAAAAGAAACTTCCTATTTCTCTTGTAATGAGATTTGTATGTTTTCCGACCCAACCAATGCCGCTTTTTTTTGCCCAAACTTTGTCCATCACTGGAGCCGAATCTACAAAAACTCGCCCATTTACTTCGCCAATTTCTTCTGAAATAAATGCCATCAAATCTTTCAGTTTGTCTTTCAATACAAAATGATAATCTGTGCCGTAAGCATACTTTGAGATTTTGTAATTATCATCGTTTTGCATCAAAGTTTTCTCAGGAAAGTAGTTCAGAATAACCGTAATGACCGATTTCGCTCCATCAACCAATTTTCTGGGGTCGAGGCGTTTATCAAAATGGTTTGCCATATAGCCCATTTTTCCATGATAATTTTGGTTGAGCCAAGCATCTAATCTTGGAGCTTCTTCTTCCAAAAAATCAGCTTTTGAAATGCCACAAGCATCAAAGCCCAATTCAGTTGCTTTGGCTTTGATGAGTTGAGCATATTTTTGGCGAAGAGAAATTTGCATGAAGCAAAATTACGAAATGTATTTGAAGAAAAATTAAATAACATCTAAAGCCAATGTCGTCAAGTTAAGGAAAAAGAGAAGTTCGACACCTTTGGTGTCGTAACCAAACCTTTCATTTTTGCCCCAGAATTACATTTTGGGCTATTCATGTTTGATCACTTTGTGGTCTTAAAACTCTTAATTTCAATAACCTCTAAAGCCAAAATAATCTTCTAAAATAATAGAAAATCAAACCAATCACCACGCCAATTCCATCAGCTAAGGCATCGTACCAATCAAAGCCGCGATGAAAAGATTCGGGTAAAATTCCTTGCCAAAATTCAATCAAAATCCCATAAAAAATCCCAAAAAATAAGGTTTTTGCATGGTTTTTAAAGGAAAACTGCCAACAAAATGCCCATCCTGCAAAAGCTACAAAATGGGCAGTTTTATCATTAGTTTTGGGTAAATTTGCACTCGGCATCGTACACAAAATAAAGATGATAAGTGTAATGGCAAGTGCCAAATATTTACTTTCCAGCAAGCGTATTGCCAATGTTTTCAACTTCATCTAAAAGTGCATTTAAGTCATTTTCTGTTGTCAGTGGATTCATCAACGAAACACGAAGATAGACGTTTTCCTTCAAACTTGTTTGCACAATATAGAATTTCCCATCGTGCAAAAGCTGTTTTCTGATTGAAGAATTAAAATTGTTTAAAAACCCCTCCGAAGCGTCGGTCGCCCCGCCCCTCCCCAAAAGGGAGGGAGAAAACGCCCCTCCCTTTTGGGGAGGGGTCGGGGGTGGGGTTCTTCTAAAACAAACAATATTACTTTCAGGCTCAATTGCCAACTCAAAATTTGGTCGAGATTTGACCATTTCAGCAAATTTTTGACCTAAATCATATAAATATTCTACATTTTCGGTGAAAATAGCTTCACCATGAGCCTTCAAAATCGCATAGATTTTTACGCTCATCATCAATTTTGTACATTCAAAAGTTCGTTTTCCTGAATTAAACCAATCTTTCGAATCTTGATTTGCCCACAAATATTGAGCTTTTTGTTGGAAAGTTTTAAAGGCATCTTCATCTCGTCGAAAAATCAAAGCCGTTGCCAAGGCTGGTGTCATTAGCATTTTGTGCCAATCAATAATTACTGAATCGGCTTGCTCAATTCCTTTGACTTTGTGTTTGTATTTTTCCGAGAAAATCACCGCTCCACCATGAGCAGCATCGACATGAAACCAAATGCTATGTTTTTGTGCAAAAACTCCGATTTCTTCTAAATTGTCATAGCTTCCAGTCGAAGTTGAGCAAGCACTTCCTACAATTGCAATAATTCTAATGCCTTTTTCGGTCGCATCAATATAGTATTTTTCTAACAAATCAGTTCTGATTTGTAGCCTGTCATTAGTCGGTATTTTAAT
The DNA here is from genome assembly GCA_031378345.1 of Emticicia sp. Taxonomy (GTDB): domain Bacteria; phylum Bacteroidota; class Bacteroidia; order Cytophagales; family Spirosomataceae; genus Emticicia. The sequence continues at coordinate 38,464 of JANNDY010000048.1, forward strand.
AATTCCATCGCTCCCCATTCCCATAATTCGTGCGGCACGGTCAATGCAATAATGTGCCTCTTCCGAAACCATCACGCCTAATTTTCCTACATTTCCTTCTTCCCAAACCTCAGTTTTGTAAGCACGAGCTGCCAACAAAGCCGTGAGATTTGCCAACGTTCCGCCCGAAGTAAGCAAACCACTTGCATTCATATCAAAACCAATGCGTTTAGCTAATATTTCTGACAAAATTCTCTCCAAAGGATTCGATACCAAACCCATTTCATAAACCGCCATGCCATTATTCAACATTCCAGTAAGCATCCCAGCCATTGCTGTAATGGGCAGGGGAGGAGTAACCTGATGTCCCATGTAGCGTGGGTGATGCAAATGTGTAGATTTTTCAATTGTTTTCTTGAAAAAATCTATCACATTTCTGTCATCCTGCTCATAATCGGCTTGCCAAAAAGCCAACGCGTCGTCAGGTTCTTGGTAAGGAATTACCGTCGTAAGTGCTTGATTTTCAGCCGATTCCAAATAATCTGCCAATAAATCAACCAAAGTATGGGCATTTTGGCGAAAGGTTTCGGGCGAAAATGCTTTTTGTAAATTTGTCATTTATTTGTTTAATTTTTTTTTAGAAAACATTTGAACAAAAGCGATTCGCAACTGCGAATTTGTTTTGAATAAATTGTGAGAATACTTTTGCAAACTTACAAAAACATTCTATTTTTGTCATCGTTACTTCCATAATCAACAAAATTTTCATGAAAAAAACGCCCTACTTCTCGCAATCTCTACGCTAATTTTTGCCTTTACTTTTGAAAATGATTTGATTGAAAAAATTGTTGCTCAATTTGATAAATATCATGCTGAATTGCCTCAAGAAAAAGCCTATTTTCACCTCGACAAACCTTATTATACAGCAGGTGAAACCATTTGGTTTAAGGCGTATTTGACTGAAGCTACAAACTTGTTTCCCGATACCGTAAGTATTCCTTTGTATGTGGAACTCATTGATAATCAGGCAGGTAAGCTCATTGGTAAAAAGATTTTGAAGATGGAAGGAGGTAGTGCCTACTCCGATTTTGTATTGCCCGATTCGCTAAAAGCTGGTTATTATCGTTTGCGTGCCTATACCAATTGGATGCTCAATTCGGATGAAAATTTACTCTTTACCAAAGACTTCAAAGTATTCAAACCCGGTACTGAAGATAATGCACCAATGAAGTTAAATTCACAAGAAATTGACTTTCGTTTTTTTCCTGAAGGGGGCAATTTGGTGGAAGGTCTTGAAAACAGAATTGCTTACAAGGCCGTTGATGTTTTGGGCAATGGACTTGATGTTTCGGGCATGGTTTTAAGCGATAAAGGTGATACTGTGATTAACTTTGAAAGTGAACACTTAGGTATGGGTATTTTTACTTTTAAACCTCAAATTGGTGAAAAATATATTGCAAAAATCAAGTATCGAAATATCTATGAAAAAGAAATTGCCTTGCCCGATGCTCAGAAGGAAGGATTTGTGATGGGCGTTGAGTCTGTTGCCGATAAAGATAATATTCGCTTGTTTGTTGGGCATAATTTATCAAACCTGACTGGTCAGATTACCATTATTGGGCAAGCACGTGGAAAGATTTGTTATGCTGCTAAAACGGTTTCTACAAAGAAAGTTTTATTGATGAAAATTCCTAAAAATAAATTCCCTCAAGGTGTTACTCAGTTTACAGTTTTTGATGACAAAGGTGTGCCGCAATGTGAGCGAGTAGTGTTTTTTAATAAAGGTAAAGAGTTGAATATCAGTATTTTACCTAATAAAAACAAATATTTGTCAAGAGAAAAAGTTACGATAGATATTGATGCAAAAGACGAGGAAGGCAAGCCAATTGAAGGCGATTTTTCGGTGTCAGTTTCTGATGGAAATCAAGTTTTACATGCTCCTTTTGAAGAAAATATCTCAACTTATTTGCAATTGAGTTCAGACTTGAAAGGCATAATTGAGCAACCTGCTTACTATTTTTCACAAAATAATACAGACATAAATCGCCACCTCGATATATTGATGATGACGCAAGGTTGGCGACGTTTCAAGTGGAGCGAGGTGATGAAACCCGAATTGCCCCTACCAAAATTTGCTTTGGAACGAGGGATGAGCCTTTCAGGAGAAATTAGCCGTCCTAATGGAAAGATTTTTGAAAAACCAGTAAATATGACTTTCATTTTTTCTCTGAAAGACAGCACACGGCTTTTCGGAATGGGAGAAGCAGGAAAAAATGGGCTATTTGAATTGAACGATTTGAGTTTTATTGATTCGGCAAAGGTAATTGTTCAAGCCATTGCAGGAAGCAGTAATAGAAACACTAAAATATTTATTAATAAGCAGTTTTTTCCTAAAATTCAAGTCATTGCGATTCCTTATAATGCTGTTACTTTTGATGAACACGACCTTGCTGATTATCTCAAACGAACAAAAGATGCCTTGGAATTAGAAAAATTATTACGCTTCAACAAAACTCAAATGCTGAAAGAAGTAGTAGTAAAAGCCAAGAAAAAGCCTGTTGAAAGAGATTCTCGTGTACTTTATGGAAATGCCAGTAAATCAATGAAAATAGACCAGAGCATGATTGGCTATATGAATGTACTTGACTTACTTCGTGGGCGTTTGGCTGGTGTGCAGGTGTCGGGCGATGCCATGAATCCAAGTGTTGTTATTCGAGGTTTTAGCTCTTTGTCTGGTTCATCTGAGCCTTTGTTTTTGTTGGATGGCATGAGAACTGATAAGTCGGCGATTTTGATGATACCTGTTTCTGATGTTGAAAAAATTGATGTGTTGACAGGTGCAGAATCGGCTATTTATGGCATGGGTGCAGCAGCAGGAGTGATTTCTGTTTTGACAAAGCGAGGTAACTCTGACTATGATTATAGCAACGATATAGCACTTGGAATTGAGATTGTGAACATGGCAGGATATGCACCTTTGAAGGAGTTTTATGCACCAAAGTATGATGAAAAACTTCCCGAACATATTCGCCCAGACTATCGATCGACAATTTATTGGTCGCCAAAAGTAAAAACAGATGCTAATGGTAAGGCACAAATAACTTTCTTCAATTCTGATGCCGAAACTAAAGTAAATATTAATTTAGAAGGTTTATCTTCAAAAGGTGTACCGATTGTGGCAAAAAGCAATTATTCAGTAGTAAAGTAATTATTGTAAAATGAAGGAAAAACTGTACTTTTGTTTAAATACTTTATCACGAATAGCAAAGTAAAATGATTTCTAAAAAAGCAAAATACGCTCTTAAAGCCTTAAAAGTGCTTTCGGAAAGATTCGAATCGAAACAGCCAATGTTGATTGCTGATATTGCTGAACAGCAACAGATTCCGAAGAAATTTTTAGAAGCAATTTTGCTTGAACTCCGCAATAATGGTATTCTTCATAGCCAAAAAGGAAAGGGCGGAGGATATCAACTCAGAATGCCGCCCGAAGATGTTACTATTGCAAAAATCGTTCGAATTGTTGATGGACCAATAGCACCGATGTTGTGTGTTTCGCTACATTTTTATGGCAAATGCGACGATTGTGCTGATGAAAAAACTTGTACTATTCGCCCAATTATGGAAAAAGTAAGAGATGCAAACTTAGCGGTTTATGAGCATACTACACTCCGAGATTTGATGGAGGTAAAGAGTTCTGAATGCTGAGTTTAGAGTTCTGAGTTATTTTAATTTGTGATTAGAATTTAATTCTTGGCAATTTCTTAGTGTTTACATTCAGTTTTTGAATTTTCAAATTGGCAGTTAAAGGCTCTAAATCTATCGCAATGCGAGGGTCGAGTAAGGTTGTTGCATTTTGTAGCCAGCCATAAGTATTTACAGGAAAAGGGTTTCCTTCTTCGTCAATTCTCAAATAAGTTAGGTGTAAATGTGTGTCAGAGCGAGGCATGGCAGCATTGAAGCCCGTTCTGCCAACTAAAGCTATTTTTTGTCCAGCCCTCACAATTTGTCCAGTTTTTACAAAAATCTCTCTTTGATGGGCATAATACCACAGTCCACCAGTCGTAGTATCATAAATCCAAATGTAATTTCCTCCTCGATAATCGCTTCCTGTTTGCCAGTTATTTTCGGTAGCAATCACTACACCATCGCTTACTGAAAGTACCTCAATATAATCGCCAGTTCGGTCGTCTCGACAGTCTTGATTTTTGTCTTTCATAAAAATATCATGGGCAGGATGGCTACCTTTTTTGGTTTGGTCAAACAAATCATAACCTTTTGGAATATAACCTCTTCCATGACCACCCACTGCCCGAAAATCAAAACCCAAAAGCGGGAACGCAATATTTACTTGCGTAGAGTCAAAACGGGTATTCGGAAATGCCTTTTTCATGACAAACATAATGTCTTGAAAACGTTCACGAGCATCTTCGGGTGTGAGCCTGTATTCACGAATATCAATCAATACTTGCTTGTAATTATTGATCGCATCTTGGTATTTTGAAAAAGAAATACCCGAACTATCTTTCTGGAAAACCAAAAAGTTAAAACAAAAAACAAAAATTTTAATCATACTTTTCAAGAAATTCCTGCAATAATTTAGACACAAATCTATGAAAATACTTGTCGAATTTAGAAAAAAAGGCTCTAAAATGTTCAGGAAAAAATATTTATTTTAGTTAAATTTTGTATTATTTAAAGAACAATTTTAATTAAAACGCTTATTATCAATGTTTTAATATTATTTTAATTTGTATTTATCTAACTTTGCACCTCGAACCAAATTTATGTTTACATGTTAAAAAAGTTTTTGCTTGGTTCGTTGTTTGTCGTTTCATCATTGCTGTCTTTAGCCAGCGACGATGCTCCCATTAAAAAGAAATCCGCTTCATCTAATGAAGTTTCGATTAAAGACCCTTATTTAAGATTAGCCGACGACATTCAGCGATATTCCAAAAAGTTTATGGGCATCCACTACGTATGGGGTGGAAAAGTTACCCAAGGATTTGATTGCTCAGGTTTAGTGAGCTATGTTTTTTCGCAATTCGGAATGAAAATTCAGTTGCCAAGTGCCGAACTTTTCAAACTTGGCTACGATATGCCTCCTGCGGCAGCATTGCCAGGCGATTTGATTTTTTTCAGAAGAAGCACCGACAAAAGAAGTGATATTTCGCACGTTGGTATTGTCTTAGAATCTAACGAATGTGGTGTGAAATTTATTCATTCTTCTCGTGGTAAAGGTGTTGGAATAAATTATTTGCATGAAAAATATTACGCAACCCATTTTGGCGGCGTAAGACGTGTAATGGATAGCTTGAAGGAGTATAAATACTAATTTTGAACGAACGCTGGCAGGGTTCAAAACCCTGCCAGCGTTAATTTCATTCCGCAAGTATCTCCAAACTCTTCACCTTTGTAGGAAACCAAACTCTCATTTCGCCTTGCCCACGATTCGAGCGGGCGTAATATGGAATTAATATTAAAGGTTGGGCTTTGGTGCTTACCGTCAAATTATTTTCGATATTGATGGCGTGAGCTGCACCTTTTAGGGTCATTACACCATTTAGAAGATTTGGTTTAAATTCTTCTAAAAAATGCTGGTCGTCAGGCACTACGAGGTTTGAAGTTGCTCCATTATTGTCTGCAAATTCCGCACAATAGACAATTGGTCCACGTTGAATTGCCATCTTGCCAATGTTGTCTTTTACTTTCTCGTTAGCTACTACTTGACGAATATTCATTGGAAAAGAAATCATAATTTTATCACCTTTTTTCCAAACTCGGTCAATGATTGCGTAGCCATTTTCTTCTTTAAATGCTATCTCTTGCACATTTTTACCGTTAATTTCATTAAAAATAGGGCCAAGAACAACATCTTTAGTTTCTTTAAATTTATACAAATCTGTTGGAAATGCTTGATTTCTGGCAAAACCCGGAATACGAATATAAAGTGGAAACTGCACGCCGTTTTTGTTTTCAGGCTCAACAGAAATTTGTATATTTCCATACCAAGGATAATCAGTGTTTTGCGTAATAGTTACATTTTCTTTCGGCAAAACTTCCAACGAAGTTGTGTTCGACATAAAAAGATTTACATAAACTCGGCTGTCTTTTTGTGCATAAACATAACTCGGAATCGAAGGCATAAAACGGCAAATATTAGTCGGACAACACGAACATCCAAACCATGGTGAACGCTTGTTTTCGCCACTCAATTTGCCTTTCTGAAAATTATATTCCATCGGATTTTCATAATTGAATGTTTTTCCATCTAAGCCAATTCCACTGATAAGTCCATTATAAAGTGTGCGTTCCAAAATATCAATGTACTTAGAATCGCCATACATCATAAACATTCTATGATTCCAATAAACACTTGAAATTGCGGCACAAGTTTCGCAATAAGCTGAATGATTTGAGAGTTCATAATCGGGACCAAAACCTTCCCAATTTCCTGCTTGTCCGAGCCCGCCTGTGATGTAAGTTTTCTTTGAAAAAGCATTGTCCCAAATTTTGTTGAGAGCTGTCAAATAGGCCAAATCATTAGTCATAGAAGCAACGTCTGCCATTCCTGCATACAAATAACCTGCCCTTACTGAGTGTCCGAGAGCTTCGGTTTGTTGTGTTACTGGAATATTATCTTGCCAGTAAGCCCCTGTCTGCCAAACAGTTGCATCTTTTTCACCAGTTTTTTTGTCATATTTTCGTTGCCCTCTACAATCAATGAAAAACTTTGATAAGTCGAAATATTTTTGATTGCCTGTAACTCTGTAAAGTTTCACTAAACCAATCTCAATTACTTGATGCCCAGGTGCAACTGACTTTTTTCCTTCTCCAAAAACTGTCAATAAATGGTCGGCATTTTTGATGGCAATATCAAGCATATTTTGCTTGTTTGTTGCCAAATAATGTGCTGTGGCTGCTTCATAAAAATGCCCCATATTGTAGAGTTCATGGCTTAATTCATGCTCTTTTTCGTAGCGAACTTTGCCAATCCAAGGGTGAGTTGTGTCGCCCATTGTGCGAGTCGTATATAAGTAACCGTCAGGCTCTTGTGCCTTTCCAATAAGCGTAATGAGCGAATCTAAGTAGGTATCGAGCTTTGCGTCGTACTTTACATGTAGCGAATAGGCTGCTCCTTCGATGATTTTATAAACATCAGAGTCGTCGAAAGGATAGGTTGTGCAAAGTTTGCCTGTATGAGAAACGGCCTGTTCAAAATTTTTGATACGACCAGTTTCTTTCGATTTTTGAAATGACCACGGAATGGTAACAGTTCGATTGATTTCGAGTTTTGGCAACCAAAAATTATCACTGAGTTTTACTTTCGTGAATGGCACGCCACGATATGGATAATCCTTTTGGATTTGTGCTGTTGCGATAAGAGAGATTAGACAAAAGACAAGTAAAATTAGGCGTTTCATAGTTTTAGAAGGGTTGAATATTTTTATAAAAATAAGAAATAAATTTTCGTAATTTGCCAAAAATCTTTCTATAAATATGAAACCAAAAATTACTCTCGAATATTGCCCAAAATGTCATTGGTTGCTACGCTCGGCATGGTTGGCACAAGAATTATTGACAACATTTGAGGCAGAACTCGGCGAAGTAAGCCTCCGACCAAGCGAAATTGCAGGAAGTTTCAAGGTTTTGTTGAATGAAGAAGTAATTTTTGATAGAAAACGTGAAGGACATTTTCCCGAAATAAAAGAATTGAAGCAATTAGTTCGAGATTTGGTTGCTCCCGAAAAATCATTGGGGCATAGCGATAGGAAGTGAGTTCTGAATGCTGAGTTCTGAGTGCGTTTTATATCGAGATAGAAAACTCAGAATTCAGTACTCAAATAAGATTTTCTTTGAAATTTCGGCTCATTCTCAGCACCTTTTCGTTTTTCAGAATGACCGAATAATCGCCATTGAAATGCGACTGGATTTCTTTGATGAAATTTATATTTACAATAGTTGAACGGTGGATTCTGGCAAAGGTTTTTGGATTGAGTTTTTTCTCAAAATTTGTGAGAGTTTCCAATTGCAAATGCTTTGATTTTTCGGTGTGGAGCGAAATATAATTGCCGTCGGCTTCGATATAAACGAGGTCGGAGGTTTTTACTAATTGAATTCTTCCGCCATCTTTTATAGTTACTATTTCGGCATAATTTGGCTGTGAAAATTGCTGAAAAAACTGACCATATTTCTCGAAAACTGCCTTAAATTCTTGCTTTTTACTTAGCTCTAATTGTTTCAAAACCTTCTCAAAAGTTCGGTCGAAACGTTCATCATCAAAAGGCTTCAAAAGATAATCAATGGCGTTTGCTTCAAAGGCTTGAATTGCATAATTATCGAACGCCGTTACAAAAACAATAAGAGGTACATGTTTGATAGTCAGGTTTTTAGCTAAATCAATGCCATTTAATTCGGGCATTTGAATATCTAAAAAAACAACATCAGGCTCATACTTTTCGATAGCCAAAAGTGCCTCTTTTCCATTGCTACAAATCGCAATTATCTCAACTTGCTGATAGCGTTTCAGCTGTTTTTGTAAGATTTCTCTGGCAATTGATTCATCGTCGGCTATCAAAACTTTGTAGGTCATTTCAAAAGTGGTAAAGTGATGGTTACTGTAACTCCATTTTCGGGAGAATTGCTAAAAATTTCAAGACTTGAATCTCGCCCAAAAAGATTTTCTAAGCGTTCTTGCGTGTTCATCAAACCAATTCCAAATTTAAAATCTGTGAAAGTTTCGATGCCATTATCTCTCACCGAAAGTGTGAGTTTTTCATTATTTGTTGAGGCAGAAATTTCGATTTTTCCTTGCTTGGCAAAAGGCTCTATGCCATATTTTATGGCGTTTTCAACAATCGGTTGCAAAAGCATTGGTGGAACAAAAATATTTTGTAACTCATTGTTTATTAGTATTTTATAAGCCAATCTTTCTTCAAAACGAATTTTTAGAATCTCTAAATATAGTTCTAAAAGTTGAATTTCGTTTTTCAAACGCACCAAATCTTCGTTGTTTTCTTTGAGGCTTAGTCGCAACAAATCGCTTAGTTTCATCAGCATTTTTGTTGCTTTTTCGGTATCGCCTTTTTGCATCAAACCAATGATATTGTGATGCGTATTGAACAAAAAATGCGGCTGTAATTGCATTTTTAGTGCATTGAGTTTGGTATCAGAAAGTTGTTTTTCGAGTTGAGCTTTTTCGATGATGGATTTTTGATATTCTTGGTAAAAATCGATAGCCTTATAAGTAGCCAAAATCAACCAATAATTGATGTATTCATTGAAAAAAGATAATGCAAAAACTCTTTTCATAAAAAACAAAAACCCATCATTTTGTCCAAACAAAAAATTTGTCAAAAATGCAACAATTATGGAGTTTATAAAAATAGCTAATAGGCTGACTATCAGTGAAATAGATAGGTGTAATAGCAACTTTTTAAAAAGATTTGGTTGCTCTAATGGCAATTTTTCGCCCAACCAAAACACAATAAAAGTGATAGGAATATACAAAAGCCACTTGGTTTTCATAATAAAAACAAAAATCCAATCAATGTTTTTTCCATCTAAACGATATACCAACACGTCTTGCCCAACCATCAAGAAAGTAACGATTATCCAAAAAGTAGGAATCAGCCAATATTTTAGTTGATTGAGTTTCATTTTTCGATTTTATAATTCTCTTTTTTTACCGTCTTTTCCCACTACCACAAACGTAGAAACACTTTTTTTAACTAAAGCGTGAATACCTACTTCAGTAGAATTATTCAACAAAACTAAGCTCGAACCATCTTCAGTAGCACCAAGTTTTACTCTGATAGTGCGTGTTTTATCTCGTAAACGTAGCATGACTTCTCCGTCAGGTTCAACTTTCATTTCTGCACGAACAGTGCCTTTATTATCTACCAACTCAAATTCTTTCACACGAATTTTTTCAAAAACGTCGGGACTTGGTTTGGCAGCAATGAACAAAAGAATTACCAAATTGAATAGGCCAAGTAGCATTGGCAAACGTTGATTTTTCATAGAAATGTTGTTTAAAATGTGTTAAGGTTTCACAACTCGTACTTGATTTAGGGCATTGTTTTCAAGTACCCAAAGCTGGTTATTATCATCAAAAACTCCCCCAGTTGGTTGCCAAATAAGCGTACTTTTATAGACAACTTCCATTTTTCCATCAGGTAAAATCTTACGAATTTCTTTTTTTTCAGGAACATTTACATAAATATTGCCCAATTTGTCATCGGAAATACCATAAATGTTATGATTTGGCTTTCGAGAGGTATCATAACCTTTTACATCATCTAAATCTTTGGCAATAAGGCTCACTTTTTTGTCTTTTATTTTGAATAAATCATTGTCATCAACATAGTAAAAAGTGCCATCTTTCTGACAAAATTGCCAACGAACATCAATGGTTTTGATGGTTTGGACAATTGAAATTTCGCCATTTTTGGCTTTTTTCATGAAAATACTTTCTGTTTTTCCTCGTTCCAACCAAAACATATTGCCAGTGGCATCACGAGTGAAACTATAATTACTAAGAAAACCTTCGGTATTTGGAATTTCTTTTGAAAATTTGCCATCAGCACTATATTTCCAAGCAAAATGCCCCCATTTGTCGGTTTTTTCGCCTTCATACCATAGATGTTCCCCATAAAGATTATCCTTATTATCCATGTAAAGTTCGTGCGTATGAATTTTTGGAACAACGATTTTCTTTTGTTTTCCATTTGCCGAAATCTTCCAAACTTGAGATAAATCTGTGTAAAAAATCTCACCTTTGGAATTTTTGACAATACCAATACCAGGGTGTGAAAATGCAATAAATGTAGCTAAAAGATTGATTATTAAGGAGTTAAATAGCTTTTTCATAATTGTAAATTAAAATTGTTGAACAAATTTAATGTTTACAAAAAAGCAATGTAATATATTTTTGATAGGAAGATGAAAAAATAGGGCGAGATGATGGGGAATAGATATGAGAGTCGAGAAGTGAGATTCGAGAAAATGTAAATTCTCAAATCCTGTATCTCATATCTCATATCTAAAATCTCGCATCTATTTCATCGACTTTATCCATTCTTTGATGAGTTCAACGCCTTCTTTGTGTGTAGTTTTTCGTCCAACTTCGGGCATCATTATGCCAGGGTCGGTAGATGCCATGCGGTAAACGATGATAGATTCGTCGGGTTTGCTTGGTACGATGTCATATTTGAGATTGCCCGAACCACGCCCTGCTGCTACTGGAGTTTTCATTATTCCGAAGGCGATTGGTTCGGTTTCATGAATACTTAAATTCAAACCCGAAGTTTGGGCTGGTCCGCCCAAGCGGTGGCAATGGGCACAATTTATATCAAGCCAAATTCTTGCACGAGCATCAAGGCTACCACTTTCGGGTTTGTTCCAAATCGGTGCTTTTGGCACGGTTTCAATGGCAGGAAGATTTGTTAAAATACCTAATTTTTGCCAGTTAAGTAATTGATTTTCTGTTGAAGACTGTAAACTGCCAAGCGGAACGCCGCCCGCTACCGACAGCAAAGCCCCATTCAGTTGTCTTGCCGAGGGTCCAATTGGCGACATTTTTTCATTGCGATTATGACAACCTTTGCATTGATTCAAGTTCGGAATTACGTATTCGTGTTTTTTCTTTTTTCCGTTGGCATCAATATAACTTACTTCTTTTGTATCGCCTGCAACTTCTAAAAAAGCCTCAGTTTGTTCGTCATTCCACACATAATCTAATGCTTTCCAACCATCTTCTTCGTGAATCAAAAGGCGAGTTTCGATTAATTTTCTACCCAATTCAGGTTTTCGGAAATCGTTTGGATAATAAAAAGTTTTGATGATAGTTGAGCCAACAGGAAAATCCAAAACTTCTTTTTCATTATAGCTAACTGTTTGATTATCAGGTAGTTTCACGAAGCGAAGTTTCTCGGCATAATCAGTAAATAAAGGTGTATTTAATGAATATGGGAGTACGCCAGATGTAGGTTTCTGCTCGACACCATTTCCTTCAAAAAAATGATAATCAGACAACTTTTCTTTGGGCATACTTGCTTCATCGTCGTTTTTTTGGTGAAAAGCCGATAACGCAAAAATGCTAATAGAAATGATTAATATGCTTAGTTTTTTCATCACTTACACAAATACAAACTCGCATCACGAGAAACATTCTTGAAATTATGTTCAACATCCATGTTAACAAATGATTCATTCTTATTGTTTTTAAAGCAAAGCACTTGTGTTGGATTTTTATCATCAACGATGCCGTCCCACTGAATATGAGGGACATTTTTGCCAAAGCGTAGCTTGTATTTATATATTTGCCCAAAACGCCCTTTGTGGGTTGCTTTCACTTTTTCACGCTCAAAAACATTGTCGTGAATTTTAATTTCGGTTGGATAAGGATAATAACTTTTGTCTTTGATAGGGTTTTCGGTAGTATAATAACTGATGACACAAACACTCGCTGATTTGTTGTTAATTATCTGATTATCAAATACTTCCACGTGATTGGCTGCTAAAATTAATACGCCAGTGCCGTCTGGAACTCTGGCTACGATGTTTCCTTTTGGGGCAAAATTTGGCAAATTATTATGGTGAATATTATTTTTATAAACTTTCGTATAACCACCTTTTTTCAAAATCAAATCGGGCAAATCGAAAACCAAAATGCCTCCAGTGTTTTCGGTGGCTTCGTTTTCGTAAACTTCGGCATTGAGCGAATTTTCGATTTCGATGCCAGCTACATTATGATAAGCCCTTGATTTTCTGACGATTATGTCTTTCGATTGTCCAACATAAATCCCAGCATCCGATGCTCCAATCGCTTCACAGCCTTCTATAAGTACCTTTTCGCATTGTACAGGGTAAAGTCCATACGAGCCATTTGTTGCTTTAGGTTCGCCGAGCCATTCGGTTTTTACATTGCGGAAAGTAATGCCAATTACGTTCATAGTTTTCACGGCATCGCCTTTTGAATCTTGTACCGTCAAATCTTCGAGCGTAATATTTTCAGCATTTGAAATTCGGATTCCTTCTGCTCCGTCGGTTTGCCCTTTAAATGACAAAATGGTTTTGTCTTTTCCTCGTCCTTTGATGGTTATGTTCTTTTTTCCTTCCATCGAAAGGCTTCCTGTAAATGTAAACGAGCCTTCATCGAGCGTAATGGTCGAGCCGTTCTCTGCCATGATGAATTGGGTTTGAATCTTTTTTTGAATTTCTTTTTGGGCGAAAATTGCCGTAGAAAACAGTAAAATGCTAACTAAAGCGATTGATTTTTTCATGATTTTTATATGCTTTGTTGAATGAGGTTTAAAATTAGTGTTTTTTATCAAATAAATCATTTTTAGAAAGCTATATTTGGAAAATTGTGTGGGAATGTGGAATTTGCTGAGAAAGGTTATTAAATTATATCAAAATGCTTCAACAAATATTCATTGATTTAACTCAAAGATACACAAGCGACATTCGTTTGTCTGAAAAATTATGGGAAGAAATAGAAACTAATTATTATACCAAAAAACGGCATTACCACACCCTAAACCATCTTGAAAATTTACTCAACCAATTGACGTTGGTTAAGAATCAAATTGAAGATTGGGATACAATTTTGTTTTCATTGTTTTATCACGATGTCATTTACAAAGCAACAAGTAGCGAAAATGAAGAAAAAAGTGCTGAATTTGGCAAAAATAGGCTTCAATTATTGGGATTTCCGACTGACAAAATAAACAAATGTATAACTCAAATTTTAGAAACTAAAGGTCATTCAAAAAGCGTTGACAATGATACAAACTTCTTTACAGATGCCGATTTATCTATTTTAGGACAAAGTTGGGAAACATATTCTGAATATTATAAACAAGTAAGAAGAGAATATGCTATTTATCCAGATTTCATGTATAATCCTGGAAGAAAAAAAGTGTTAAACCACTTTTTGAAAATGGAGCGTATTTTTAAAACAAAGCTATTTTTTGATAAATTTGAAAATCAAGCTCGACAAAATTTGATGGAGGAATTGAAAAATAGTTAGCACACCCCAAAAATTAGAAAAGCAAAAGTCAAAGACCTTTGCTTTTGCTCTCGTCAAACTGCTGTTGATTATTAAAACCACCAATTCGTCAATTGAGAAATTGATGGTTTTAATCTTTGAAATTGTCATTAAACAATTCCCTACGCTTTACACGCATTGATTGCAACTATCACAATAAATATTGACACAACTATAAGTTCGTCAAGGTGTTCGTAGAATAATTTTTTCATTGTTTTCTTGCTTTTTATACTATGATTCTAATTATCATAAAAAGGTTGAAAGCACATTGAAATTTATTTTTATAAATTAAAGCAACGACCAACTTATTTACTAGATAATGTTTTTTTCTATGAGTATAAGGCAAACGATAATGATTTACATGGCTATAAATACTACGTTTTTTGTTGATACAAATATCGTATGGCGAATTTGAATAGACAATACCCAAGTTAGGGTATTTTTTTGAAGAAGCGTATCCGTACCAGTACGGATATTTGTGTTTATCTAAGAGAAGGTTGAATTATTCTATGTTCGACGGCATACTTCATCAAGCCAATTATGGTCTTGGTATTGGTTTTTCGGTAGATATTTTTACGGTGAGTTTCTACTGTTCTTTCAGAAATGGCGAGTTTTTTTGCAATTTCACCATTTGTAAACTCTTGAGCAATGTGTTTTACAATTTCTATCTCACGTTCGGTTAGGTGGTAATTTTCTTCTTCAACTTCATTGCGATTAGAAAGACTTCTCAGAATTTCGTTGGAAACTTCACGACTAAAATAAACATTTCCTTTGGCAACTTGATGAATGGCTTCTATGAGTTCGTCTCGACCAATGGTTTTTATAATAAATCCTGCAATGCCTGCATCAATCAAATCATGTACGATTGATACATCATAAGAAACAGAAAGAGCTAAAACTTTTACATCTGGAAACCTTCTTTTTGCAATTTTAGTTAGCTCAATGCCTGTCATTTTTGGCATATAAAGGTCTGTAAGAAGCACATCAACGTGATTTTCGCTGAGAAAATCTAAGGCCAAATTGCCATCCAAACTTTTGCCAACTACTTCAAATTCACCGACACCTTTAAGCATAGACTCTATCCCATCAATCAAAATTTGATGGTCATCAACAATGAAAATTTTCAGTTTGCTGTTTGACATATTGGCTTTTAGCGATTAGCTTTTAGCTGTTGGCTTTAGGCGGCATTCCGCTTGGCTATTCAGAATTTTTATTGTAATTTTTAATACCTAATTATGGAAAAGTTTTTTAATTTAATTGCTAAAAGCTAATTGCTAACAGCCAATAGCTAAAAGCCATTCAAAGGTATTTCGATAACTACGCTTGTTCCGTGCCCGATTGTTGAATCAAAATTAACGAATCCGTTTAGATATTCGACACGAGTTGCAATGTTTTTTAGTCCAATTCCTTGATTTTTTAAGTTTTCGCTATCAAAACCCTTCCCATTGTCTTCCACCATCAGAATTACTTCGTTGTCGTGCTTCACCAATTCGATGCTAACTTTGGTGGCTTCGGCATGGCGAATGATGTTACTGATAATTTCTTGAACTATTCGATAAAGCATCATTTCAACTTTTTCGTCGAGTCGTTCCTTAATTGCCACTATTTGTAAATCAATATGAAAAGTACATAAAGCATTGGTTTTATTGACAAATTGCTTCAAGGCAGACGAAAGACCAAATTTAGTCAGTGAACCAGGCATCATATTGTGCGATATTTCTCTCACCTCCCGAATACTATCTTCTAACAAATCAAGCGAATTTTGAATTTCATCAACAACAATTTTTTTCTGTGATAAATAATTACTGAGTGTCATTCGAGCGGCCGCCAAGGTTTGCCCAATCCCATCATGCAAATCTCTGGCAATACGAATTCTCTCTCGTTCTTCGGCTTCCAGCACAGCTTGAGTTCGGTGCTGTAATACAAGGTTTTTTTCTACTAAAAGGTGCTTACTGGTTTCTTGAATATTCTTTACACGATAAGCCAAAAAGCCACTTAGGGCTAATATTTCAAGCAAAAGTGCCATTGCAAAATAATCCATTCCTGCCAAAAAACTACCCGGTACAAACTCATAAATACTAAGCCCCGTATAGAATGCAATTAAAAAAACAGGCAAATTTGCTAATAAATAGTAGGTGGCATCTTTGCGGTAATGGTCGATATATATGCAGTAAAGTGTTGTGCCAAAAACAAAAAATGGGGGTACACAAAAACCTAAGCTGACAAGAAAAGTAATCGAAACGGTGTAAGTATTGAAGAGATAATCGTTCAAAACTAAGTGGTCGAAGAAAGCTAAAACGATTAAAATGCAAAAAATAATAACGAAAAATGAGCTGTACCACTGAAAAATAGCGTTTTTGAGTAAATCCCAACGTAAATAATTCCTGATGAAAAGAATTATGGTAATCATCAATATCATTGTTGCAATGTACCTTACTTTGTCGCCCTCAATGCCAAAAGCTCCATCGCCATAAACCCGAATAAAATAGCCTTGCATAGTATAGATAAAACCAAGAGCCGACAAAACATAAATACCGTAATTGATATATAGTTTTTCTTTGAAAACAAAGGCAAGCAGCACCGAAATAAAAACCACAAAAAGGAGAATCCCCGAAATAAATCCCCAATTATAATGGTCGGTTGTAGGAAAAAAATAATCGAAATTATTGCGTTCCCAGATTGTTAGAGGAAAAGAAATTGAGCCAAATTTTTTCTTAACTTTTAAATAAAAAAACAAGTGCTGACCGGGCTGAATCGAAGTCGGAAAAATGAAATCTCGGTGTATAATTGCTCGATTTTGCTGTGGAATTTTCCAGTTAAGTGACTGTTTATCAAGTACTTGCCTTTTTTCAACCACATAAAACTCCATTTCATCATAGAGTGATAAATGTAAATGAATGAGTAGCTTTTGGAATGAATTTGTTGAGTTTTTTATCTCAAATCTAAACCAATATGGGTGTCCTTCCGCCCAAAAAGTAGGCACGCTTCCACGTGCTTTTTGAAACTTATAAACCTGTGGAAATACAGCTAATTTCTCAATAGAAAACTCTTCAGTTAGTTGAGGTAAATAATAAATTCCTTCGGGCGTATCAAGTCGTTTCCATGAGCCATCATAATTTATAATAGTTCCTTGGCTTTCATCTTGTGCAGCAAGGCAAAAGCTTGATAGTAAGGTGATTATGAAGAATAATTTTTTTAGCATGGCTATTTTTCCATGTGAATAACTCATGTTATGCACGAACAAATTTCCCTTCCCAAAGGCGAACCGTTCCTTTTTCAAGGAGGGGTTTATACATAAATTTTTCAATATTTTCTCCTCCTTTTTTCAAGGCGGAGTACCCCTAAAAAATCATTTTTCTTGAATTTTTAGGGGGGAGGTGGTTAAACAAGGGCAGTGAAGTTCTAAAAAACTTATTCTACGCTGAAAAACCACCCCCGCCGACTGTCATCAGGCGACCCATCCTTGAAAAAAGGAGGGGAAATTTATTGGTTCTTTTTAATTTACAATCAATAAAAGAAAATATACGAAACCACAATTGCCGTAATTACGCCAGCCAAGTCTGCCAAAAGCCCTGCTGTAAGCGTATAACGAGTATTTTTGATATTTACCGAACCAAAATACAAAGCCAAAATATACAAAATCGTATCTGAGCAAGCCTGAAATACGCATGAAAGTCGCCCAACAAATGAGTCTGCACCAAAGGTTTTCATCGAATCAATCATCATTGCACGAGAGCCGCTGCCACTCAAAGGATGCATGAGGGCAGTTGGCAAGGCATCAGTAAAGGCAGTATTCATTCCTGTCAAGCTAAAAAACCATTTCATAGCATCAACAATATAAGTCAAAGCCCCCGAATTTCGGAACGCACCAATAGCCACAATTAAGCCAACCAAATAAGGCATGACCCTTACCGAAGTTTCAAAACCTTGTTTTGCCCCTTCAATAAATGCAGGAAAAACATCAATTTTTTTATAAATACCACCTCCAATAAAGCCCACAATAAAAATCATTAAAATCATATTACTCACCACTTTTGAGGTTGTTTCGATTTCTTCTTTGGGCAATCCTGCAAAATACCAAATCACAAAACCCACAAAAGCCGTCAGCCCAACAAGCCAAGAAAACAAAGTTTTGTCAAAAAAATTGATGCGTTGCTTGATTCCCACAAACAACATTCCTGTAAGCGTGGCCACATAGACCGAAATAAGTGCAGGAATAAAAATATCGGCAGGGTCGGCGGCATTATAAAGCGAGCGTTGTGCCATAATACTTATCGGAATAAGCACCGGACCTGCACTGTGCAGCACCATAAACATTATTTGGGCATTGGAGGCAGTGTCTTTACTTGGGTTTAGGGTTTGCAAACTTTGCATTGCTTTCAAGCCAAATGGCGTGGCAGCATTATCGAGTCCGAGCATATTTGCCGAAAAATTCATAATCATTTCACCATTTGCTGGGTGGTCTTTTGGCACTTCGGGAAACAATTTACTAAAAAATGGAGCAATTATTCTTGCCAAACGCCTGATAACGCCTGCCTCTTCGCCAATTTTCAAGATTCCCAAAAAAAAAGTCATCACACCAGCCAAAGGCAAGGCAATATCCATGACTGCCATTTTTGAGGAATCGAACATCCCTTCAATAATTATTTTGAAGATTTCGGTATCGCCCGTAAAAATGAGTTTAAACAAAGCAACAACGAATGCAATTAGAAAAAACGCTACCCAAATGTAATTTAATGCCATGAGTTTTAAAGGTAAAGGTTAGATTTGTTGCTAAATTATGAAATTTCTTCGATTTTTCGAGTTTTTTGCACGAAATTTGTTGTATATTTCCTACAAACCAAATCCTAAAATGATGCCAAAATCAGGTATTTTCTTGACAAAAATTCTATTATTAGCTTTATTATTTGTTTGGTCTTGTCGCTCAAAATCACAGAAGGAAACTACAAAAATTGATAGTTTGGTAGCAAAAAAAGGCACAATTGGCATAGCTAAAAAAGAAATAATTCCAGAAATTGAACAACGAATGATTTCGCAAGGATTGGTAAATATTCAAAAAATAGATTCTACAATTATGGTTGAATTGAAATATTCTACGACCGATAATTTTGTGCATACCGATGTTTATGGCGAGCTTTCACGAGCCTATTTGCAAGCAAAACCTGCCGAAATGTTGGCAAAAGCAAGCAAGTTTTTGAAAGAAAAATACCCAAATTATCGACTCTTGGTTTATGACGCATCTCGCCCATTGACAGTTCAGCATATATTTTGGAATTTATTAGATAGTATTCCACCAAGAAAACGTGAAGATTTTGTGTCAAATCCAAAAGATGGTTCGATTCATAATTTTGGTTCGGCTGTTGATTTGACGGTTTATGATATTTCTACAAAAAAGCCATTAGACATGGGTACAAAATACGATTTTTTTGGAGATTTGGCATACCCCCGTTTGGAAGCTAAAATGCTAAAAACAGGTAAACTAAGTCAAGAACAAATAAACAATCGCATAATTTTGAGAAATGCAATGGAACACGCCGGCTATGGACGCATCGAAAGTGAATGGTGGCATTTCAATTCAATGGCTCGTGTGCAGGCAAAGGCACGCTATAAGATTATACAGTAGAACGCTATTGACTATTAGCTTTTTTGAATGTACTTTTTTAGCTATTTCCTAAAACCTAAAAATGCAAAAAGCAACCACCTAAAAGACGGTTGCTTTGTTTATCACCTAACCACTAAAAAGTATTATGAAAATATAATACCACTATCTTTATTAACGCCTTTGACCAGCGAAAAGTTTAAATTTATTTTAAGAATTGTTGTAAGTATCAAACTTTTCAACAATTTCTTTTAACTTTCTACGAGAAACTTCAATTGATTTTCCCTCTTCCATAACAAGTTCGCTACTACTTTCTTGCACACCTATGCTTTTCATGAAAGACATATTTACGATGTGCGATTTATGCACTCTTACAAAAAAAGTATTGTCTAATATCCCTTCATAATGTTTCAAAGTTCGTGAAGAAACATACTTTTTACTTTCGGTATAAACTATTGTATAATTGCAATCACCTTCTAAACGAACAATTTTTTCAAAAGGAATTATCTCAGAATGATTACTATATTTCAACTTTATTTTCTTCTTTTTAACCTCACTTATCAATTCTTTAGAATTTGAAGTCAAGCCGTTTGGAGTAATAGTTATTTGCTTCATGGTTTTTTGAGTAGTTTCTGGACTTCAAACATAAACCATAAAAAGCAAAAATGCAAACGACTGGCATTCTTGATAATATACATAAATAACTGATAGTCAGTTGTTTATGATAAAATAAAATATATTTTTGCGTAAAAACCCCTAATGAAATGAGTAAAACTACGCAGTTCAATATACCGTGAATTGGGTATATGATTTTTGATTTGTGAAGTAAATTTATGGGAGATTCTGACAATATTCATATCTTTGTGCGAAATTTTATTAAACGGTACTCAGGTGTTAGACAAGATTCAAGCCTTATTGGGGGAAATAAATGCAGTAGTAGTCAGCAATAAAGACGACTTAGATAAGTTTCGGATAAAATATATTAGCCGAAAAGGAATTTTAAATGACCTTTTTGAGGAGTTTAAGTCAGTTCCAAACGAACAAAAAAGAGCTGTTGGACAAGAACTCAATAAGCTAAAAAACCTCGCAGAAGAGCAACTAAAGACTTTTACAGAAACTCTTGAGCAAACCGTTGATGAGTCCGCAAACCAAGGTGGACTTGACTTGACTCTGCCTGTTTCGCCCAATTTCGCAGGCACGATTCACCCACTTACGCTTACTCGTCAGCGAGTTTTGGAAATTTTTGCAAGAATGGGTTTTAGCCACGAAGATGGTCCGGAAATAGAAACAGATTGGTATAATTTTACTGCTTTGAACTTCCCCGAAGACCATCCTGCACGTGAAATGCAAGATACTTTTTTTGTGGAAAAGAAAGAAATTCAAAAAGATGATGTGTTGCTTCGCACGCATACGTCTAATGTACAAGTGCGTTTGATGGAGCGAAGCAAACCACCGATTCGCTCATTGATGATTGGTCGAGTATATAGAAATGAGGCGATTTCGGCGAGAGCTCATTGCCAATTTCACCAAATCGAAGGGCTTTATGTAGATAAAAATGTGAGTTTCAAAGATTTGAAAGATACTTTGTATCATTTTGCCAAAGAAATGTTTGGTAAAGATACCAAAATTCGTCTTCGTCCGAGTTATTTTCCATTTACCGAGCCAAGTGCCGAAATTGATATTTCTTGTTTCATTTGCAAAGGCTCAGGTTGTAATATTTGCAAACATTCTGGTTGGGTCGAAATTGCAGGTTCGGGTATGGTGGACCCAAATGTTTTGGAAAATAGTGGCATCAATTCAGAAGAATATACAGGTTTTGCCTTCGGAATGGGCATCGAACGCATTACAATGCTTCGCTATGGCATCAATGATTTGCGTGTTTTCTTTGAAAATGACGTGAGATTTTTGAGGCAGTTTTAAACCCACTCAATTCCTTTTTTCAATAGGTTCAAAGTTCGTTCTTCGGAGCTTCCAGCTTCGGCTTTGTAGTCATAAACCCAATTGGCAACAGGCGGTAAACTCATCAAAATAGACTCGGTGCGACCGTTGGTTTCCAAACCAAATTTTGTACCTCTGTCCCAAGCCAAATTAAATTCAACATAACGCCCTCTGCGAAGCATTTGCCATGTTTTTTCATTTTCACCATAAGGAATTTGGCTGTTTTTTGCCATAAAATGTGTGTAAATAGGAGCAAATGATTCTCCAATGGACTTAACAAAATCAAAAATTTGTTCTTTTTGAGAATTTGCACCCCAAACCCCTAAAGGGGCTTCACTATTGGGTTTCAAATAATCAAAAAATATTCCTCCCACGCCACGAGTTTCTTCACGGTGAGGAATATAAAAATAATTGTCTGCCCATTCTTTGTATTTTGGATAGGCATTAATATCGTGTTTGTCGCAAGCATTTTTTAATTGTTGATGAAACCAATGAGCATCTTCATCAACGACATAATGTGGTGTTAAATCAATGCCACCACCAAACCACGAAATACCATTTGACATTTCGAAATACCTAACATTCATGTGAATAATAGGCATCATTGGGCTCACAGGATGCTGAACAATGCTTACGCCTGTGGCGAAATAATCGGCTTTTTCAGTCAAATTTAGCTGTTTTTGTAGAGCATCAGAGGTTTCGCCTGTAACGACTGAGAAATTTACGCCACCTTTTTCGATGATATTTCCGTTGGTCATTACACGAGTTCGCCCGCCTCCACCACTATGGTGCTGCCAATTATCTTCCTGAAATTTTGCTTTTCCATCAGCAATTTCTAAGGCATCACAAATATTATTTTGAAGTGTTTTGAAGTATTCGGCAATGTTTTCTTTGGATAACATGAGATTCTTTTTAAATTTTGTGTCAAAGTTAGGGTGAGATTTAGGAGATTTGCAAGACTATTATAATTACGAATTACGAATTACGAATTACGAGTTTTATAAATACCTGATTATCAATAGATTAACTATATTTTAATTTTTTTGGAATGGTTTAAACTCGGCTTCGCTCGGTTACCGTATCCGTCATTCGTCATTCAAAATTCGTCATTGGCATCATGTTTTCATTAGATAAAGTCATTCGTCCACATATTCTTACACTTTCACCTTATGCCTCTGCCCGTGATGAGTATTCGGGGAAAGAAGGTACTTTTTTAGATGCCAACGAAAACCCTTTTGGTTCGGTAATTTCTGGCAAATACAACCGTTATCCTGATCCTTATCAATGGCTTGTGAAAGAAAAAATAGGGGCAATTAAAGGAGTAAATCCTACTCAAATATTCTTGGGAAATGGCTCAGACGAAGCCATTGACTTGGTGATTCGTGCAACCTGCGAACCTCAGCAAGATAATATTATTATTTTGCCACCAACTTATGGAATGTATAAAGTTTGTGCCGATGTTCAGAATGTTGAAGTGAGGCAAATTTCGCTCACAACAGACTTTCAGATAGATACGAAAAAAATATTGGAAACGGCGGACGAGCATACAAAAATCATTTGGATTTGTTCGCCAAATAATCCTTCGGGCAATATAATTGAGCGAAGTTCTATTTTACAAATATTGAATAATTTCAAGACAGGCTTAGTGGTGGTTGATGAAGCTTATATTGATTTTGCAGAAGAAGAATCTTTTACGAAATTGCTCAAAATCTATCCAAATTTAGTGGTTTTACATACTTTTTCTAAAGCTTGGGGTTTGGCGGCACTGCGTTTGGGAATGGCTTTTGCTTCAGAAGAATTTATTAAAATATTGAATAAAATCAAGTATCCCTATAACTTAAATGCAGTTACGCAAGAATTGCTTTTTGATGCTTTAGGAAAAGAAGAAAAGAAAAATGAGTATGTAAAACGAATCTTGAAAGAGCGTTTTAGGTTATTCAAAAACTTGATTGAACTGCCTATTGTTCAACATATATTTCCATCAGATTCTAATCAATTATTGGTAAAATTTGACAATGCAAATGCTGTTTTTCATTATTTAATTGAGCAAAAAATCATTACTCGCAACCGTTCAAATGTAATTTTGTGTGAAAACTGTATCCGAATTTCGGTTGGGACACAAAAGGAAAATTCAGCTTTGATGGAGGCGTTAAAAAGGTATTAATATACCGTTATTTGTTTTTCCGAAATTCACTTGGCGAAAAACCCGTTTGTTTCTTGAAAAGGCGTGTAAAATAGGCAGGGTCTTTGAAGTCAAGAAAATAAGAGATTTCGGAAATAGAATAAGTAGTATTTAAAATGTACTTTTTCGCTTCATTTATCAAATATTCATGCACGATTTGTAGGGCAGATTTTTTCACCAAAGTCTGACAAATTCGATTCAAATGCACCGCCGTAATCGTCAATTCTTTTGCATAGGTTTCGATAGATTTTGACTCATGCAAAGACTGTTTGATGTTTTTCTGAAATGCTTGAAAATAATTCAAAGTTCGATTATCCGACTTGGCTATTTGATTTTCAACTTCCAAACTCATTCGATAGATATTGACAAAGAAAAGCTGAAAAATAGCTTGAATGCTCAATTTTTTTTCAAGATTTTCTTCTTCTAATTCTTGTACCAAATTATCTTTTATGTTCAAAATTGCTTCAAAAAACTCTTTTTTTTCTTCAAATGAAAACTGTTTCAAGTGGTTGAGTTCGAGAGTAATATTTGGTGAATTTTTGAAGATGTTTTCAAGAAAAATTTCGCTAAAAGTCAAAACTTCACCACAAATAGTTGATTGAAAAGCAAATCCATGCAGCGTATTTGCTGGAATAATTAAGATTGAAGGAGTTTGTAATGCAATTTTTTTTTGTTCAGAAATCAATAAACCTTCGCCCGAAGAAAAAATAAAAACTTGATACAAATCGGTGTGTAAATGCTCTGTAATTTCCCAATTATATAACTTACTTCTCAATTCTAAAGATTCAAGATGTACAAATTCTGACAATGATGCTTGTTCATTATCGCCATAAAGCCCTTTGAAATTTACAAGATTTTTGTTCATAGAATGTTTGAATAACACAATTAAATAACAAATATTTGACCAAATATTATAAATATGTTTGATTTGTGCAAGTATCATTTCATTTTATCCAAGACATTCATTTTTGCAAATACTACTTTTGTATAATAATTCAACCTTACGCTTTATTAAAAAATGAGCAACATTATCAATAACCTTTTCGATAGAGAAGTTCAGCCATCCTACCTTGCACCAGAATATAAATCAACGATTTTAAGAAGCCCAACAAAGCCTTTGGTGCTTTTGAAACAATCTTTGTCCGAACTTTCGGGACCAGTTTTTGGAGATTTCAATTTGGGAGAATTCGACCATGACCTTACCAAAAATTCGAGAATAAATGGCGAACCTTTGGGCGAAAGAATTGTGGTGCATGGCAAAGTTTTGAATGAAAATGGGCGACCGATTCCAAATACTTTAATCGAAATTTGGCAAGCAAATTCAACAGGAAGATATGTTCATAAAGTGGACCAACATGATGCTCCGCTTGACCCGAATTTCCTTGGTGCAGGGCGTTGTATGACCGATTCTGAGGGAAATTATAGGTTTTATACCATCAAACCCGGTGCATATCCTTGGGGAAATCACTTCAATGCGTGGCGACCAAATCACATACATTTTTCGCTTTTCGGAGCGAATATTTCTAATAGATTAGTAACTCAAATGTACTTTCCTGGCGACCCTTTGTTACAATACGACCCTGTTTTTTTGAGTGTTCCGCCAAAAGGACGTGAACTATTAATCTCAAAATTTGACTTATCTTTGACCGAGCCAAGTTTCGCACTTGGCTATCGTTTTGATTTTGTTTTGAGAGGAAACAATGCAACACCGTTCGAAAAAATATGAGTTATGAAATCTAAATTATGAGATACTTTTTTTGCCCCTTATAGTTTTATTGATAACCCATAATTTATAACTCATAATTCATAACTAAATGTTACAAACCCCTTCACAAACCGTAGGTCCTTATTTTGCTTATGGGCTATCGCCTGAGCAATATTCATACAATTTTAAGAGTTTGGTTGGAAACCTTATGGTTAATCCAATAGACAATTCTGAGGCAATAACCATCGTCGGAAAAGTGTTTGATGGCGAAAATAATGTCATTCCAGATGCCATGATTGAGCTTTGGCAAAATGATAACGAAAAACAACTTTTTGGTAGATTTGGCACAGGAACTGATGCCGAAAATCGCTTTGTTTTTCATACAATAAAGCCAAAATCTGTCAATAATCAAGCACCTTATTTGTCGGTGATTGTTTTTATGCGTGGACAATTGATACATTCATATACTCGTATTTATTTTTCAGATGAAAATAGCTTGAATGATAAAGATGAGGTGCTAAATTCGATTTCTGAGGAAAGAAAAAATACGCTTATTGCAAAAAAACAAGGCTCTGTTTATGAGTTTAATATTTTTATGCAAGGCGAAAAAGAAACAGTGTTTTTTGAAATTTAAAACCACCCCTAACCCCTAAAGGGGGTTTATTATGTCAATATATTCTGAATTATTTTATTCTTCCGAAATAGAAGAGCTATTTTCTGAAAAGAAAACTATTGCTCAAATGCTACGTTTTGAGGCAAATTTAGCACTTGCTCAAGCTGAAATTGGTGTTTTTTCTATTTCATCAGCACAGCTAATTTCGGACTGTTGTGATGTAGAAAAAATTGACATCGAAAAACTCAAAAAAGACATCAAATTAAGTGGAAATGCTGCAATTCCACTTGTAAAACAACTTACGCAACTTGTAAAAAATAACGCTGGCAGGGTTCAAAACCCTGCCAGCGTTGAAGCCACTGGGGAAAATGCCTCCAAATATGTTCATTTGGGAGCTACAAGTCAAGATGTAATTGATACAGCAATGGTTTTGCAAATTCAAGAATTTATAGTTTGGTTAGAAAATAAATTAACAATTCTTGAAGATATTTTAATAAAAATCACAAAAAAACACCGCCAAACTTTGATGATTGGCAGAACGCTTTTGCAACAAGCAAAACCAATCACATTTGGACTAAAAACCGCATTATGGTTTGAAAGTATAAGGGCTTCAAAACAAAGAATTGAAGAATCTAAAAAAAGAGTTTTAATCTTAAAATTAGGCGGTGCAGTAGGCAGTGGCAATGATTTTATTAATAAAAAAGTGCAGAAAAGTATGGCTACATACTTGCAATTAGCTCCCCCATCGGGGGGAGCTGGTGCTATCGAATTCTCCTCCATTCTTAGCATTTTAGTAGGAAATCTTGCCAAAATCGCCAAAGACATTATACTTTTGATGCAAACCGAAGTTGGTGAAGTGTTTGAAGGGGCAGCCGACGGAAAAGGTGGTTCAAGCACGATGCCTCACAAACGAAATCCTGTTACCTCAACGGCAATTTTGGCAAATGCTAATCGAATTCCTCATTTGGTGGCAAGCATGCTTTCGGCAATGCCACAAGAACACGAACGTTCGGCTGGACTTTGGCACTCAGAGTGGGAGGTTCTGCCTGAAATTATTAGACTTACCGCAGGAACAATTGAGCGTAGTATTGAGCTTTTGGAAGGTTTAGAAATTGACGAAAAGCGAATGTTGCAAAACCTCGAAATCACCAAAGGTTTGATTTATGCCGAAACCGTTTCATTGGCTTTAGCTCAAAAAATCGGTAAAGCAAATGCTCACGAAATCATCGAAAAAGCCTGTAAATTAGCCATTTTTGAGCAAAAACATTTGAAAATAGTCATGCAAGAAATGAATATTGATTTAACAGAAAACGAATTAACAGAACTTTTTAAACCTGAAAATTCAATTGGAAATTCTTTAGAAATCATTGATGACATCTTAGAAAAGTATGAAAAATAATATTTTTAAAGTCCTCCCTTTGGGGGAGGATTTAGGTGGGGTTATTCAAGGCACGCCAAATAGTCCAGTTTTGGTTTTTTCCAACTCTCTTGGCTCAGAAATGATGATGTGGGACGAACTCATTCCATATCTTTTGCCCTATTTTCGAGTATTTAGATATGATGCTCCCGACGGAGAATTTCAAGCTAAAACGATTGATGATTTAGGTAAATATTTACTCAATTTATTAGATGCTCACGAAATAAAACAATTCTATTTTTGTGGACTTTCGATGGGCGGTTTGATAGGGCAATGGCTTGGCATAAACCACCCAGAAAGACTTAAAAAGCTCATAATCAGCAATACAGGAGCAAAAATCGGAAATGATGAACGTTGGAATGGTCGCATCGAAACTATCAAAAAAGATGGAATGCAAGCCATCGTTGATGATACAATGGAAAGATGGTTTACCGAAAATTTCCGAAAAAATAATCCACAGCG
Organism: Emticicia sp.; assembly: GCA_031378345.1. Classification (GTDB taxonomy): domain Bacteria; phylum Bacteroidota; class Bacteroidia; order Cytophagales; family Spirosomataceae; genus Emticicia. The sequence goes on from JANNDY010000048.1 coordinate 66,409, forward strand.
AGTTGCCGAAACTCATGCCATGTTTTTGAGAAGTAATCTCGAAGGTTACACCAATTGTTGTGCTGCCATTCGTGATGCTGATTTTCGAGAAAAATTGCCTAATATTTCAACCGAAACCTTAGTAATCACAGGCGATGAAGACCCTGTTACGAACGTTGAGCAAGCTGAGTTTTTGGTGAAAAATATTCCAAATGCTACGCTGAAAATACTTCCTGCAAGACATTTGTCAGCAACCGAATTGCCTCAAGAGTTTGCTGAAATTGTGATAGATTTTATCACTGGAAATTCAAAATTTGAACATGGAATGCACGTCCGACGCTCAGTTTTGGGCGATGCCCATGTCAATAAAGCAACTGGAAACATCAATGATTTTAATGCAGATTTTCAGGATTTTATTACCCGATATGCTTGGGGCGAAATCTGGACAAGACCAAATCTCTCAAAGCACGACCGTAGCCTTATCACGATGGCGATGTTGATTGCTTTAAACCGACCTGCAGAATTTAAAATGCACGTAAAAGCAGCATTCAATAATGGCGTAACCGTTGCCGAAATCAAAGAAATAATTATGCAATCTGCCCTTTATTGTGGACTCCCAGCTGCAAATGATGCCTTTCATTTGGCTCAAGAGGTTTTCAAAGAAAATGGAATTCAATACTAAAATATGAAAAATATCAATACCCAGGTTGGCATTATCGGAGCTGGACCAGCAGGGCTAACTTTGGCTTTAATGCTTCAAAAACAAGGCATTAAGAGCATTATTCTTGAAAATCGTAGCCGAGAATATATCGAAAATCGAGTGCGTGCGGGGCTTTTAGAACATAATACCGTTGAAGTTTTCGATAGCCTAAACGTATCTGACAGGTTGCACAAAGAGGGCTTGGTGCATCATGGTTGTTATATTAGCCATAATGGAATTAGTCAGCGAATTGATTTTGAAAAATTGACCCAAAAACAAGTAACAATTTATGGTCAGCAAGAGGTCGCAAAAGACTTGATAAAGGCTTGTTTGGAACGCAATATTGAGATTTTATTTGAAGCAGACGCTACTGAAATTACAAATTTAGAAACTTCAAATCCGAGTATTCATTTTACTCAAAATGGAGAAATGCAAACTCTTTCGTGCGATTTTGTAGGCGGTTGCGATGGTTTTCATGGACTTTCACGCAAAACTTTGCCCAAAGAATCTTATAATGAGTTCAAAATTGACTACCCATTTTTTTGGCTCGGAATTTTGGCTTATGCAAAACCAACTTACAACGAACTCATTTACGCCTATCATTCCGAAGGTTTTGCTTTGGCGAGTATGCGTTCCGAAAAAGTTTGCCGACTTTATTTGCAAGTAAATAATGATGATAAAATCGAAAATTGGTCAGATGAACAAATTTGGAATGAATTAGAAAATCGCTTAGGAATTGAACTAAACAGAGGCGAAATCTTTGAAAAAAGTGTAACGCCAATGCGAAGTTTTATGATAGATAATTTGCAGTTTGGGAGAATGTTTTTGGCAGGAGATTCAGCCCATATTGTGCCACCAACAGGAGCAAAAGGACTAAATCTTGCCATTGCAGATATTCATAATTTAGCCAATGCTTTAATAGAATTTTATCAATCAGGAAATGAAGAAAGTTTGCAGAATTATACGAAAAAATGCCTTTCAAGGGTTTGGCGAGTGCAAGATTTTTCAAATTTTATGACTTATTTATGTCATAAACAAGCGGAAGAAGGTACTTTTGAAAATCATTTGCAAAAAGCCAAATTTGATTATTTAATGATGTCAGAAGCTTATCAAAAGACCATTGCAGAAAATTATGTAGGACTATCTTTTGACTCATTTGAATAACTAATGACGAGGTACGAATGTTGAATTCCAACAATTTTCAAAATCTGATTTTAGAATCTAATATCAGATTTTGAAAACTCTAATAAAGAAGCAAATGAGCTACTTTCTATCACAGTTGCATCAATAAAAACAGCAAGAAATAAACAAATATATAAAAAAAACACGATTGATTTTTGTGCTAATTGTTGTAATTCAACATTCGTAAATCGTCATATGTCATTCAAAAATATGAAACAAGTTCCTATTATTGACTTAAATACCGCCGCCAAAATGGTAAAAGAAGGCGATAGATTACTACAAGGTGGTTTTGGTATGACAGGAAACCCTGTTCACCTCATGCACGCTTTGGCAGAAATTGGCACAAAAAACCTCACTTTTATTGGCAATAATACTGGCGAACCTGGGCTTGGCGGAGATAGACTTTTGGCAAATGGTCAGTTGAAAAAAATCATTGGTTCATTTTTTACTTCCAATCCAAATGCCGTGAAAGCAGTGCAAACTGGCTTGGTTGAGTCCGAGCTTTTGCCACAAGGTACACTTGCCGAAGCAATTCGTGCGGGAGGTGCAGGAATCGGCGGTTTTTATACCCCAACTTCGGCAGGGACACTCATTGCAAAAGACCGTGAAACCAAAATTATTGATGGCGTTGAGCAGGTTTTTATCAAAGGAATTCGTGCAAATGTTGCCTTTATTCGTGCGTGGAGAGCCGACACCGCAGGAAATCTACAATATCGAATGACCGAAAATAATTTCAATAAAGCAATGGCAACTGCAGCCGATTTGGTCATTGCCGAAGTCGAAGAAATTGTTGAAGTTGGCAAAATTTCCCCAGAATTTATTCATACACAAGGTTGTTTTGTAGATTATTTGGTAGAAGCAAAACTAACACTTGACGATTTGGGTATGTCTGCCTCAGTTTCAACTTCCAAAAAAGTTGATGAGAGCAGAATGAACATGGCACGCCGAGCTTTGCAAGAACTAAAAAAAGGAGATGTAGTAAATCTCGGCATCGGGATTCCGACTTTGGTGGCAGATTTGATTACCGAAGAACACGGAATTATTCTTCATACCGAAAACGGTATGTTGGGCGTTGGTCCAGTGCCAACAGATGGTGGCGGAGCAATGGATTATCCTGTAAATGCTGGCAAAATTCCCGTAACTGCCCTCAAAGGAAGTTCTTATTTTGATAGTGCCGATTCGTTTGCAATGATTCGTGGCGGGCATATTGATGTCGCAATTATGGGTGGTTTGGAAGTTGATGAAGCGGCAAATTTGGCAAACTGGGCAGTTCCGGGAAAACCTCTTTTGGGCGTTGGCGGTGCAATGGACTTGGCAAAAGGAGCAAAACGCTTAATAATTACTATGACTCACACAAATCCTGATGGCTCGTCGAAAGTTGTACCAACTTGTATTTTGCCACTCACCGCTTCCGATGTTGTAGATATGGTCATTACAGACTTGGCAGTTTTTGCTTTTCCCGCAGGAAAATTAACCTTAATCGAACTCATGCCCAATGCAACTTTGGAAGAAGTTAGAGCAAAAACAAGTGCGAGTTTTGAGGAGAAATTGTGAATTTAGCTAAATTTGGATATTTAATCAATTTTTCTTTATTTTGATAAAAAATTAAGAAAATGGAAATAAATCGAATTTTAGAAACTAACATCAAAAAATACTTGGTTTCGGGCAAAGTGAATGTGCTTTACGGAGCGAGAAGGGTTGGGAAAACTTTCTTGATAAAAAAAATTGAAAAAGATTTAGGTTTAAAAACTTTATGGATAAACGGTGAAGACCTTTATTACCAAAAAGAATTGGAAGTAAGAAGTGTGATAAATTATAAAAGGCTATTTTCTCACATTGATTTGCTAATAATTGATGAAGCACAGGTAATACCAAATATAGGGAGAATATTAAAATTGATTGTTGATGAAATTCCTGAGTTAAAAATAATTGCAAGTGGCTCTTCGGCATTCGATTTAAGTAATAAATTGGGCGAGCCTTTGGTTGGGCGAGCACATTGGCATGAACTTTTCCCTTTTGCACAAACAGAACTAAAAAAACATGAAAATTTGTTTGAAATACGTTCAAAAATGGAAGAAAGGATAATCTACGGTAGCTATCCAGAGGTGTATAATTTAGAAAATATTGATGATAAAGCTAAATATCTAAAAAATTTAGTTACAACCTACCTTTTGAAAGATATTATCAATTATGAAGGAATAAGAAATTCATCAAAAATCTATGACTTAATTAAACTTGTTGCTTACCAAATTGGTAAAGAAGTTTCTTTGCAAGAACTGAGCAATCAATTAGAAATAAGCAAAATTACAGTCGAGAAATATTTAGATTTATTAGAAAAAGTATATGTTTTGAAGAAAATAAGAGGTTTTAGTAAAAATTTAAGGTAATTATTTGGCATCTGCCCATTGAAACTGTTTTTCAAAGACAGATTTCAGATTTTGGAAAGGATTTTGGTTTTGTTTTCTGATAGTAGAGATAAAACCTTGAATACGGGCATAGTGATTTGCTCCAGCCACAGTTCT
>JANNDY010000049.1:0-23328 GCA_031378345.1 Emticicia sp.
CGAAGTTTGCCGACATTGATCAAAAAGGGTATCTAATGGACTAAAAACTGCTTTGGTATTCAGTTGGGCTACATGAAGGTACAACATCGTGGTTTCGATGTTTTCATGCCCAAGGAAGTTTTTAACACTGATAATGTCCATACCATCTTCAAGCAAGTGCGTTGCACAGGTATGCCTGAGCGTGTGTACGTGTACATCCTTCAAAATACCAGCTCGTTTGGCTGCTTCTTTGACAGCCCGGGGACGCCCAGTCACTGAACACCTCTTTGACTGTATCGGCTATAAAGCTCGCCACCTGCACGGTCAACAATATTTACACCCCCAAAGAGGTAGTCTGTGGGTCTTTCCGCTGAAATATAACTTTTCAGCCCCCGAATAAGATGTTCACTCAGTGGCACATAACGGTCTTTTTTTTCCTTACCTTGTACCACTTTTAACTGCCGACGGTCAAAGTCTATGTCGCACAAACGAAGGCTCCGAACCTCCAAACAGCGAAGTCCACAACCATATAACAGACCAATTAACACCTTGTGTTTGAGCAATGTACAGGCTTTGAGCATCGCCCAAACCTCCTGCTTGCTCAATACCACAGGCAGTTTGTTCTCCTTTTTTATCGCTGGCAAATGAAGATAACTATACGTCAGTCCTTCGGATTTCAATAAAAATCTGAGTCCATAAACGGTGTGCTTGAAATAGGTTTGAGAAGGTGTTTTGGAGCGTTTTTGCAACATGAAAAGGTATTCATGCACCTGCTCTTGGTCAAGTTCGATGGGAGTTTTGCCATAATGAAGAGCGATGGCAGCAATATGCATCGAATAGTTTTTGAAGGTACTCGGGCTACGACCCAGTACAGAAATACTCCGCTCAAAGCGACGGATTAATTCCTCAAAGCCTGGCACTTCCCGGCTGGCACGATTTACGAGCGTATTGCACCGTAGTTCATCAACATTCTTTTTTTGTCATGGTAAGTTTTAATTAAAAAATTTATAAATTGCCATAAAATTAAGGGTTTTGCACGGGAATAGCTACCGAAGGTTTAGTTCAACATTGGGTTTGCTGCAAGTGGGGCTGGACGTAAGTAATTGAGCAACAGTAAATTAACCAACATTTGCACCGTCGGACGGAATACTATGAAGCAATTGAAAGTTACTCAACTTTGGAATAAAACCCAGCACCAGTTACGGGCTGACGAGTTCCAAATTCCCCCTTCTTCATAAATACTTTTACGTTAGCGGTCAGGCTAAGACGACACGGCATAAGACAAACAGACAACAAACAATTAGACATAAAACATTTCTAAACGACAAAAGAATGAAACATTTAATGACTTTATTTTTTGCGACAATCACATTAATTTCTTGTAACAATCAAAACAAAACAAGTATTGCAACTACAAACAATAAAAAATTGGTAAAACAGTATTTTGAATATTTCAACAACCACGAATGGACAAAAATGGCGAATATGTATTCAGTAATTTCTGAATTTAAAGACCCTTCATTAGGACAAGGCATTGTAAAGCAGACAAGACAACAGATTATTGACAAGTATTCGGAATTAAACAAAGTTTTCCCAGACCTTCACGACCAAGTTATTCAAATCTATCCTTCAGGCGACAAGCATATAATTGTGGAATTTATATCAAGCGGAACAGCACCTGACAATTCAAAATTTGAGTTACCAATCTGCACCATTTTGACAATTGAAAACGGAATTATAACAAAGGACTTTACCTACTTTGACAATTTTGAAGAGCAAGAAAATGAAAAATAATCTTGATAGACATGAAGCCCGAACCGCTAACAGCACCTACAAGAAATTGGCGGTTCAGTGGTTAAATGAAGCTTTGTGCTTCGTATCAAGTTCATTGGTGGCAGACAGTTTTCGTCTCCGAAATCGCCAACTTCTTGTAGATGCAAACCGTTGAAAAACACGAAAATATAATGGTGTTTAAAATCTCGTCTTTAACGCCTATTCGAGTCTTCTTCATACATTTGATTAACAAAATCCCCTCTTCTTCGGGCATATTTATCCAGTAATGAGCCATTATTGCTCAAAAAAATGATAAACGGCTATTCACTGATTTCAGATGTTTGTGCTTATCGAAACTCTTACTCAATTTTGTGGTGTTGAAATTAGGTAGCTTTTTCTATGTTGGCAGTCATTGTAAAGACTAACAAAGCAATCATCAAACAGATAACATAAAATAAGTAATAACGCAAATTTCAATTATGACAGAAAGCAAAAACTCAGGGAACGGAATTGGCATTGGAGCTGCTATTGGACTCTTATGCGGAGTAGTCTATGGCAAATATTCGGAAAATACTTCTTTAAGCTTAGCAATAGGATTAGCCATAGGAGCTACTGTTGGTGCAATTTTCGACTTTGCAAAAAACATGAAATAGTTTTATTTCTAAGGCAATTTAAAGGCTATAATTTTATTAATAACTTTCATAACGACAAAATCTAACAAATATTGAAAAAACTATTATGAGAGCAAGTGTAAACACAATATATGGTCCACCCGAAGTGCTTCAAATAATGGAAGTAGAAAAACCTACGCCCAAAGACAACGAAGTGCTTATAAAAATTCATGCCACAACCGTAACCAGAAATGATTGTGGATTTAGAAAACCTGAATATCTTATCGTAAGATTAATTGCTGGTTTATTTAAACCAAGAAAAAAAATATTAGGCACTGAATTAGCTGGAGAAATTGAAGCAATCGGGAAGGCTGTTAAAACTTTTAAAGTTGGCGACCAAGTTTTTGGATTAAGCACGCTCAATTTTGGTACGCATGCCGAGTATATTTGCATCGCTGAAAATAAATCAATTGCTTTAAAACCAAGCAATATTTCTTATCAAGAAGCAGCTGCCACTTGCGAAAGTGCTTGGTATGCTTTGACATTTTTTAGGTCAGTTAATATTCAAAAAGGAGACAAAATCCTTATCAACGGTACAACTGGAGCGATTGGCTCAGCAGCGGTACAACTTGCTAAGTATTTTGGAGCAGAAATTACAGCAGTTTGTAACACCAAAAACATGGATTTAGTAAAATCGTTGGGAGCAAATAATTTGATTGATTATACTAAAGAAGATTTTACCAAAAGAGATGAATCGTATGATTTTGTTTTTGATGCAGTTGGCAAAAGTTCTTTCTTTAAATGCAGAAAATTATTAAAACCTAACGGCATTTATTATTCAACAGAATTGGGATATTTATCTCAAAATATTTTTTTAGCCTTACTCACGCCACTTCTTGGCGGCAAAAAAGTAATATTTCCTATACCTAAAGATACAAAAGAAATCATTCTGTTTTTTAAAGAATTAGTAGAAAAAGGACATTTCAAACCTGTGATAGATAGAGTTTACTCCTTAGAGGAAATTGTAGAAGCTACAAAATATGTTGAAACAGGTGAGAAAACAGGAAATGTGGTTATTAGTTTAGTATAAAATTGCAAATCTTAATTATGAAAAACTTATCACGTCGTACATTTTTAGAAAAAGTAGGTCTTGGAGTTGGAGTATCTGCCCTTGCAGCAACATTGCCTGCTTTTGCAAATAACAAAGTTTATGAAGGTAAAAAGCTAAATTTTGCTTTGATAGGCTTGGGACGATATGCTGAATATTTGGCAGAAGGCTTACAGGAAACTAAATATTGTAATCTTGCAGGAATCGTTACAGGAACACCTTCTAAGGCAGAAATTTGGAAAAAAAAGTATAATATTCCTGAAAAAAATATTTATAATTACCAAAATTTTGATGAAATAGTCAAAAATAAAGACATCGATTTGGTCTATGTTGTTACACCAAATGCTCTACACAAAGAGTACGTGATTCGTGCAGCGAAAGCAGGAAAGCATGTTATTGTAGAAAAACCAATGGCAGTTACTGCCCAAGATTGCCAAGAAATGATTGATGCTTGCCAAAAAGCAAACGTACAGTTGGCTGTAGGCTATCGCTTGCATTATGAGCCTTATAACAAAGAATTGAAAAGACTTGGACAAGAAAAAGTATTTGGTCAAGTGCGTTTGGTGGAAGCATCATTAGGCTATAATACTGGCGATAGCATTGACTGGCACGTAAAAAAAGCACTTTCTGGAGGCGGTCCTTTGACAAATTTGGGTGTTTATTGTGTGCAAGCAGCTCGCTATATTTTAGGCGAAGAACCAACTTCCGTAACAGCACAATATGGAGCAATTAACAACAAAATCAAGTACGCCGAAGTAGAAGAATCAATTACTTTTCAGATGAATTTTCCAAGTGGGGCAGTAAGCACTCATTCTACGACTTATAGTTGTGGCATTGACAGGGTTTATGCAACTGCCGAAAATGGACATTTTGAACTAAGTCCTGCTATTAGCTATGGCCCATTTGTTGGCAAATCAAGCAATGGAGCAATGGATTTTCCACAAATCAACCAACAAGCTACGCAATGTGATGAAATTGGGAAAGTTATTTTGGCAAATCAAAAGCTACCAAGCCACATCACAGGAGAAGAAGGTTTGAAAGACGTAAAAGTGCTGGAAGCAATTTATAAGGCGGCAAATACTGGTAAAAAGGTTTCAATAGTTTAGAAATAACTCAAATATAAATTGTCTATTGACTTGGCGGAACTCCGCTATCATCTAATATGAATTTCAAAGAAAACATTAGCGAGGGACTTCGCTCCATCAAAGGAAATATGCTCCGTACGGTGCTTACAGCATTGATTATTGCCATCGGTATTACTTCGCTGGTAGGAATTTTGACCGCCATCGACGGCATGCAAAGTTCGGTTGATAATAGTTTTGCAGGACTCGGTGCAAACTCATTCGACATCAAAGGTCCACGAATGTTTCGTCGTAGAAATGGCGGAGTCAATGACAAAGACTACCCTCCTATCGAATATCGTGAGGCAAAACTCTACAAAGAGCTTTTTCAAGGAAAAACCTCAGCTACAATTAGTATTTATGCGAATGTGTCGGGAGCTGCCCAATTGAAATATCAATCTATAAAGACCAACCCTAATACTCTGATTCGTGGCATTGACGAAGATTATATCAATTTAAAAGGATATAAAATTATTTCTGGGCGTGATATTTCCAAAAATGACATTGATTTCACGAATAATGTCGTGATTTTGGCAAATGAATTGGCAACAACTCTATTTCCGAAAGAAAGCCCGATTGATAAAGAAATTACCCTTCTTGGAATCCGATTTAAAGTAATTGGTGTGTTGGAGAAAAAAGGAAGTATTACAGGCGGAGGAGACGACCGTGTGGCACTTGTACCACTCGAAACAGGACGAAATATTGCAGGAAATAGAAAACTAACTTTTGATATTACAACCTCTGTACCCAATGTTTCGGACATGGATTATATCATTGGCGAGGCTGAGGCTGTTATGCGTAGGGTTCGGAAAGATGCAATTACCAGCGACAAATCATTTTCTGTTGAACGTTCTGATGCACTTGCAAAGAATTTTGAAGAAGTATCAGGTTATTTAAGAATTGGTGGTTTTGGTATTGGAATCATTACTTTATTAGGAGCTGCCATTGCTTTGATGAATATTATGATGGTGTCTGTTACAGAGAGAACTCGTGAAATTGGCATCAGAAAAGCTATAGGAGCAACGCCTTTCAAGATTCGTTTACAGTTTTTGATGGAAGCAATTGTAATTTGTATTTTGGGCGGAATTGCAGGAATTATCATGGGAATTGGTGTTGGAAATATCATTGCCAATCTCATTAGCGAAAAAAGTAGCTTCATTGTGCCTTGGGCTTGGATGATGATGGGAATTGTTGTGTGCGTAGCTGTGGGCATTATTTCGGGTTTTTATCCTGCCTATAAAGCATCCAAACTCGACCCTATTGAGTCTTTGAGATATGAATAAAACCCCCAGCCCCTAAAAGGGAGTATAGGATTATTTGCAATATTCAAAAATGGCATGCTTTTAAGTTTTTTTTCAATAAAAGCTCTTTCAGAATGATTCTGGAAGAGCTTTTTGCATTAGAAAATTGCCTTTTCTCGAAATTACAATTCCAAAATTTATTAATTTTTTTAATTGACCCAAGCTTTTGCTGGTGAGAATTGCTTGTTGTTTTCACATCTATAATCGTTTGGCATAATGTTTGGAATAGGCTCTATGTATATTCCAATGAAAGAAATGAGATCAAAAATATTTATTATACTATTGAGTAGCCTAAATATACTTTGGGCAAGCAATTTATATGCACAAATACAGTTAGAAGAACCAATCGCCACACAAAGAGAAAGCATAGGACTATTTTTCTATGATGGCATGGCGAAAGTAAATATTGGTGGTGAGTATGGTTTTATCGACCGCCAAGGTTATTTACAAATCCCTTGTAGATATGATATGGTTACAAACTTTCAAGATGGTTTGGCTTTGGTTAGAAACAATGACAAATACAGTTTTATTCGCATAGATGGCTCATTGCTAACTCCTATGATTTTTGATACTTGCGAACCTTTTATGAATGGTTTTGCAATGGTTTCATATCAAGGAAAATATGGATTTATTGACAAAGAAGGCAAAATGATTGTTCAACCAAAATATGAATTTGCCATAGGATTCAGCAATGGACTCGGTTTGGTTGGACACGATGGTCGGAATGGATACATTAACGGCAAAGGTGAATTAGTTATTGATTATAAATTCGAGTTTTCTTTGCCATTTTCTGAAAATTATGCCCTATTCATGCGTGATGGCAAGTTTGGATACATTGATATGAAAGGAAAAGAAGTTATTGCCCCTAAATATGAATTAGCAAGTTCATTCCATGAAGGCTATGCAACCGTTAAAATCAACAATCTTTCTGGCGTAATCAACAAAAAAGGGAGATTTGTTATTGAGCCAATTTTTCAAAATATCCGTAATTTTACAGATGGCTTTGCAGTAATGATGCAAGAAGAAAAATTTGGTTTGATTGACATTAACGGACAAGAAATTATTGCTCCTCGCTATGATTTATTAAGTGATTTTGAAGATGGAATTGCTGTTTTTAAGTTGAATGGTAAATACGGATTTGTAAATAACAAAGGGCAAGAATTTATTTCTGCAACATTCGACAAAGCAAGTGCCTTTGACCAAGGAATGGCATCTGTCAGAATAAATGACAATTTTCACTACATTGACTTACAAGGACATATCGTATATACTTCTACAATTGACCCAAAATATGACGAAGAAAGCAATATTATTTTGGCAAGAATAAACAAAAAAAGAGGCTTTATTGACGGAAAAGAAAAAATAATCGTTTCACTCGACGAGTCTTTTTCTCCTGCAAGAGTTGTATTAATGATAAATAGCAACGAATATATAATGAGTGGTGAAGGCACACTTACAGCTAAATAATTACAAGGGCTTCAAAATATTACCAAAATTATTTCATTATTCAAATAATAAATTATACATTTCGGAGATATTTATATATTACCAAACCCTAAACCTTAAATTATTATGACTGGAATTGCTTCTTACGCTGTTCAAGCTGTTCTCGGTGCTGTTATCGGCTACCTTGGAAACAACATCCCATTTATCAAAAACAATCAAACTGCTATTACCAATGCCCTTTTAGGTGTAGTTGGTAGTGTTGGTGGAAATTTTGCTGCGAATGCTGCAGGTTTAACAGACCCTGCAAATACAGTTAGCACAATTGGTACGGGAGTAGTTGGTTCTGTTGTAGGTCTTTTAGCTGGAAAATTATTTAAAAGCCCAGCAGCTTAAAAAAGACTGTTTTAAAAATTTTGAAAAAGTACTTGACGTAAGTTAAGTGCTTTTTTTGTGGAATTTATGTTTTGCAATTTTTCCGAATTACTCTTTAAGAAGAAAGTTATTTAGAAAATAGCTCCACAAAAAAAGCCTTCAGTTAGCTAAAACAGAAGGCTTTTTGAAATAATTATTGAAGTAAAATTCAACATTAATCATTCACAATTCAGCATTATTTACAAGCTTTTCCTTCACCACCACCTGTGCAGCAACGGTTATATGACTTGCTTAAAGATTTGTATTGGCTTTCGGTCAAACTAACATACACTTTATTATAATCACCAAGCGTTACATCTTGTTTGGTGAAATTATATGTCATTTTTACAGGAACATTTATATTTTGATCGCCAGGAGCCATGCCATCTTTGGTACAAACTCTTAGCAATTTTGAAACATCACTTCCTCCAGTAGTAGTAAAATTATAAGCAGATTTTACTGGAACTTGGAAACTACCAAGACAAAGATATTTATCAGCCATTTCTCCTTTAGCTAATTTTCCAGTTTTCTTATAAACTCCAATAATTGTTACATCATTAGTTGTACTTTTAACACTACCATCTTCAATTTGAGTTTTACCCATAAAGTTGATTTTCTGGTCAGCACATTTTGGATCGCCTGAGCCAAATGCCGTAGCAGTTGTTTCTGCTGTTGTACTTCCCACAACCTTTTTAGCGGCAGCTTCCATATTTGGAGAAGATGTTGTTGCTACATTTACGGCTTTATATGCTTTGCTCAATGCTTTGTACTGAGCTGCATCAACATTTAAATATATTTTTTCTCCGTCGCCTACATTTACATCATTTTTAGTGATGGTATAATTCAAATTCATTGGCAATATCAAATTCATTGGTGCAGGGCTTGCATTTCCTTCTACACAAACCTCTACGGTTTTAGTATATTGAGTTTCACCTTTCAAATTGAAATCATAAGTAGAACGTACTTGAACTGGATACGAACCAAGAAGCAAACCTTTGGTAGCTCCACCATTAGAATTTACTGCAACAATTTCCATTGTTTTGGTCGAATTCATCACATCTCCACTTTGAACTTGTCCGCTACCTGAAATAGTAATGGTTTGTGGTTTACAAAATATTTTTGGTGGTGCGGGTACACAACATCCATTTGCATTACAAACAAATCCTTCTCCACAAGGACAAGCACTTGTTCCAGGAGGGCAAACTGGTTTTGTAATTGGTGGAAAAGGATTATAAGTAGTAATCGAATTTCCGTCAGCATCTGGCACATAAAAAGCGTTGCCACATTTTTTCATAATATATAAAAAGCAACTGCTGCCTTTTGCATAAACCCTGAAAGTCTGGAAATCATTTCCCAATTTCGACCAAGCATACTTGTGTCCACGTGAATAAGCTCCCATCCAGCCAACGGTTTCCGCTTTAAGTGTTTCGGGTATCAGATTCGAGCTACTAAAAGATGGGTCGTTTAAACCTGTAAAACCTAAAGCACGCAAAAAGCCATCAATTTCAACTCTACTGTTTTTGACATTTTTTCCATAAACCATTTGTAGATGATTATATGCCGACTCGCCCGTATGGTCAGGAATCTCGCCAAATTGAGGACTTGTACCAAGAATATTTAGTTTAACTGGTTTTTTATCAGCAGTTTCTTTGAAAATCTTGTACGGTAATAAGCTACAAGGTGATTTTTTCTTCTGGGCAAATCCTGCAAAAGTTACGAGGACTGCCAAAGTTAGTACGGAGATTAATTTTGATTTCATATTGGTAAATTGTTAAGATTTCTGTTTGAAAAATACTTCAATCAGGTTCAGAAATAAGGTTACAGAAATAGTAGATATTTAAATTTTGTGCCAATTTAGAAAAAAAATAGCTTTTGGCAAGATAAAACTTGATAAAAATATTGTTTGCAGTTTTTCAAACAGTTAATAGTTGAACAAAAAACTTATTTTTAATAAACTTTTTTAAACTAAATCGTCTAAAAAATCCTAAAAAATCATATCCTTTTCCAAACGAAAACCGTTAATTTGTCGTTGAGTTAAAGCAATTACCTTTTTAGGTTAAAACATTTCTCAATTTTTCGTAATTTACTTTATCAATTTTTCTCATTTATGAAAATCTTCAAATTACTGATAATCAGCACTTTAGCTTTCTGTCAGAGCATTTATGCTCAAACGCCAAGTACCTCAAAGTACGACAATCGAGATGCGTTCAATCCTTTGTTCAACTTCATGCCCGGCACAGCTTACCGCAGTGGAACTGGAGCCCCCGGACCGATGTATTGGCAAAATCGTGCCGATTATAAAATAAATATCAAACTTGACGAAGCAGCCAATACACTTTCGGGAGATGTGGAAATAACCTACAAAAATAATAGTCCCGATAAACTTCCTTTTTTGTGGTTGCAGTTAGACCAAAACCAATTCAATGATAATTCGAGAGGTGGAAAAACTACCCCAATTGCCGGTGGACGCTTTGGAAATACAGGTTTTGATGGTGGATTTAACGTGCAGTTTGTAACTGTTGATAAAGAAATCAAAACAGGCAAAAAAACGACTACTCGTACCTCAGTTTACGCCGAACATTTAACCGACGATACTCGTATGCAAATACGTTTGTCGGAACCAATGGCGAGTGGAGAAGAAGTAAAAATAAAAATGACTTATTCGTTTAAAATCCCTCGTTATGGTTCGGACAGAATGGGCAAGCAAGAAACCAAAGATGGTATTATTTATGAAATTGCACAGTGGTATCCTCGCATGTCAGTTTATGACGATGTAGAAGGCTGGAATACTTTGCCGTACTTGGGTGCAGGTGAGTTTTACTTAGAATATGGCGATTTTGAATATAATATTACAGTACCTTATGACCATATTGTAGCTGGCTCAGGCGAGTTGATAAATGCCAATGAGGTTTTGACGGTAGAACAAATCAAACGCATGAACGAAGCAAAAAATAGCGACAAAACTATAATAATTAGAGGAAAAGATGAAGTAAACGATAAATCTCGCCCACGTACCGACGGCACACTTACATGGAAATTCCGTTGCAAACAAGCACGTGATGTAGCTTGGGCAACTTCAAAAGCCTTTGTGTGGGATGCTTGCAAAATCAATTTGCCAAGTGGAAAAACTTCTTTAGCTCAGTCATTTTATCCTGCTGAGAGTGCCACAAATGATAGCTGGGAACGCTCATCTGAATACGTAAAAGGTTGTATAGAGTTTTACTCAAAATATGTGTATGAATATTCGTATCCTTCGGCAAGTAATGTTGCAGGAAATGTAGCAGGAATGGAATATCCGGGCATTGTTTTTTGTAGTTATCAAGACAAAACCGAAAGTCTTTGGGGCGTAACCGACCATGAATTCGGACATAATTGGTTTCCAATGATTGTTGGTAGCAACGAGCGTAAATATGCTTGGATGGACGAAGGTTTCAATACTTTTATTAATTCACTTTCGACCAAAAATTTTAATAATGGAGAATATTACAGCAAGGAAAATGTACGTCAAATGACCCCTTATTATTATGACCGTGACCCAATTGCTAATATTCCTGACGTAATTCAAAATAATAATCTGGGAATTGCTGCCTACATGAAGCCTGGTTATGGCTTAACAATGTTGCGTGAGTTAGTTTTAGGCGAAAAACGCTTCGATTATGCTTTCAAAGAATATGTTAGTCGTTGGGCATTTAAGCACCCTACCCCACTTGATTTTTTCCGCACAATGGAAGATGCAGCTGGTGAAGACTTGGGTTGGTTCTGGAAAGGTTGGTATTTGAACGATTGGAAAATTGACCAAGGCGTAAAAGATGTTACTTATGTGCAGCAAGATGCAACCAAAGGCTCAGTGATTACGATTGAAAATTTAGAAAAAATGCCAATGCCTGTTACAATAGACATCAAAGAAGCCAACGGCACTACAAAGCGTGTGCAACTACCTTATGAGATTTGGCAGCGTGGCAGCACTTGGAGTTTCAGACACAATTCTTCCTCAGCTCTTGAGTCAATCGTGATTGACCCTGATAATAAATTGCCAGATACAAACACTAAAAATAATATGTGGAAACCAACTAAATTTGGTAATCCACAGGCGAATTAAGTGGTTAAAGGTTTTATTTTTCAAAAGGCGAGAATGTAATTTCTCGCCTTTATTTTTTTAACACTGGCAGGGTTTAACCCCCCAATGGAATTGCTCCCAGCATTAGCCCTTGGTTTATATAAATCTTAAAACTCTTTATTCGACTTGTTTCTGATTCTTTTCAATAGAGAACCCCATTTCTTGCAAAAAACAATAAAAACCACTAAATTTCTAAAAAAAATGCTGCCAAACTATGCCAATAACTATTCTAATTCCTGAAAAAGTTTTAAGAAAACTACACAAAAAACAAAGCATTTCTGAGGAAAATCTGAGCAATTTCAAGAAAAATCTTCAAACATTTTTAGAGAAAATCAAAGACCCAAATCGGGAAAACAAACAAGAAACAGACCTTCGAGATTTCCTGAATGATGCTTTTTACAAGGAAAAACACTATATTAACAAAAAAGAAAATGCCGATTGGGTGATTTATAACGATGCCCACGGCAAAGGAAAAGTAGCGGTAATTATCGAAGTAAAAAGCACATCGGCAAAAACTGAAATGATAACCGACACTGAGCCAAACGTGAAGGCTCTGCACGAGTTGGTGAGGTACTATTTGCATGAAAGATTAGACAATAATAACCACGAAATCAAACATTTGATAGCTACCAATTGCCATGAATGGTATATTTTTGATGAGCTTTGGTTCAACCAAAATATTTATACAACAGTCTTCAAAAACACGTACAAAGACTGGAAACGCTCGGGGCATAATACCGACGATTTCTATAAACTTCATGCCAAATCGCACATCGAAAACCTTGAAAATGACATCGAATTTTGTAAAATTGATATTCGAGAATATGCCAAAACTACCGATAAAAAGCTAAAAGAACTCTACCAAATGCTTTCGCCTGAGCATTTGCTCAAAAAAGAAATTGACAACGATGCCAACAAGCTCAACGAGCCATTTTATAGGGAATTACTCTATTTATTGGGCATTGAGGAGCGAAAAGCGAGTGATTCTAACAAAAAAATCATTGACCGAATTGCCGAAAATGCAAGGCAAGATGGCTCGCTTCTCGAAAATGCCATCAATAAATTGAAGGTGTCCGATTGTCTTTCCAGAATTCCGAATCTTGACGCTTTTGGCGAAACCGAAGATGAACAATTATACAGCGTGGCGTTGGAGTTGTGCATTACTTGGCTGAATAGAATTTTGTTTTTGAAACTCCTCGAAGCACAGTTGGTTACCTATCATGGAGGCGATAAAAACTACAAATTTTTGAGTTATGAAAAAATAAACGATTTTGACGAATTATCTGAACTTTTCTTTGAGGTTTTGGCAAAACCAATGGCCGAAAGAAGCCAATCTGTCAATCAAAAATTTGGCAATATTCCTTATCTCAATAGTAGTCTTTTTGAGGTTTCGGAGGTAGAAAAAGCCACCTTTAGCATCGAAAGCCTAAAAGACCGCCTCCAAATCAAATATTTCGATAAGACGGTTTTGGTCGAAAATACAGGAAAACAACAAAAAGGTGAAGTGAAAATCTTGAAATATCTTTTTGCGTTTTTAGATGCCTATAATTTTGGTTCGGACGAAGAAAAGGAAGGAGAAAACACTTCGCCAAAGCATGACAAACTCATTAATTCTGCCGTGCTTGGCTTGATTTTCGAGAAACTCAACGGCTACAAAGATGGCTCGTTTTATACGCCCGCCTTCATTACAATGTATATGTGTCGAGAAACTATCAGGCGAGCGGTGGTACAGAAATTTAACGAAAAATACACTTGGAATTTTACCAATTTTGAAGAATTAAAAGACAGAATTGGCAATTTTACCAAAAAAGAAGACCGAAAAAATTATAACGAACTCGTCAATTCTATCAAGATTTGCGACCCTGCGGTGGGCAGTGGACACTTCTTGGTGTCGGCACTCAACGAACTCATTTCGATAAAAGCTGATTTGAATATTTTGCAACACCCCGACGGCAAAACATTGTCAGGATTGAAAATTAGCATCGAAAATGACGAATTGATTGTTTTTGATGAAAACGAAGGCAAAGATTTTGAGTACCGAGTGGGCAAAAATGGCAACTTGATTGCCGAAAAACAGTTGATTCAAGAAACACTTTTTGAAGAAAAACGTACCATTATCGAAAACTGCTTGTTTGGCGTGGACATCAACCCCAAATCAGTAAAAATATGCCAACTTCGCCTGTGGATTGAATTATTGAAAAATGCTTACTACAAATCAACGCTGGCATGGGGTAGTTCAACGCTGGCAGGGCTTCAAGCCCCTGCCAGCGTTAGTCAACTCGAAACTTTGCCCAATATTGACATAAATATCAAATGTGGCAATAGTTTAGTGAGTAAATATGCCTTGAATGAAGATTTGAGCGAGGTTTTTAGAAAACAAAAATTTGGCTTGAAACTTTACCAAGATGCCGTGGCTGCCTACAAAGAAGCCAAAAACAAGACTGCAAAAGCAGAGCTACAAAGGTTTATCAACGAAATAAAAGAGCAGTTTAAGGAAACTGTAAAAAATACTGACCCTCGCCGTAAAAAACTAAAAGAACTACTCGGCAAGCGGGTTTTGCTCGACAATAACATTGATTTGTTTGGCAATAAAAACCTTGCCGACGACCAATTGGAACTACAAAAACGAAAATTAGAAAAACAAATTGATGAACTTGAAAGCGAAATAACTGACATAAGCAATAGCAAAATTTATAGAAACTCCTTTGAATGGCGTTTTGAATTTCCCGAAGTGTTTGACGAAAATGGCAACTTTGTGGGCTTTGATGTCGTGATCGGAAATCCACCGTATATTGCTTTATCTCGAATGAAAGAGTACGGCAAAATCTTTGAAAATAATTATGCTACTTATTCAAAATCATCTGATATTTATTGTTTGTTCTACGAAAAAGGTATTCAATTGCTCAAAAACCAAGGTTTTGTAACGTACATTACCTCTAATTCTTGGTTAAAAACTCAATATGGAGAATCGTTAAGGATTTTCTTTGAAAGTAAAACAAATCCAAAGATTTTAATAAATATTGAAGATGCCCAAGTTTTTGAAGAGGCTACCGTAGAATCCAATATTTTGATGCTTCAACAAGGCGAATTTATAGGAAATTTAGAGGCAGTTTCGCTCAAAAAAGATTTCAATAAAAATGCGTCTATTGAGAAATATTTTACTGACAATAAATTGATTATCAATGAGTTAGATAAAAAAGGATGGAATATTGGCAACCAAATGGAGAGTGATTTGAAACGAAAAATAGAAACTGGCTCTAAATTTTTGAAAGATTGGGAAATAGTAATTAATTATGGGATTAAAACAGGGCTAAATGATGCTTATATTATTGATGAACAAACAAAAAATAAAATAATTACAGAAGACCCAAAAAGTCATGAAATTATTAAACCTGTTTTAAGAGGAAAAAGTTTAAAAAAGTATTTTTATAATTATGATAACGAATGGTTAATTAATGTACACAATGGTATCAAAAGTAAAAATATTAATGCGGTTGATGTGCATTCAACCTATCCAGCTATTCTAAAACATTTATTAAGATTTGAAAATGAACTTAAAAAACGTTCAGATAAGGGAAATGACTGGACAAATTTAAGAAACTGTGCTTACATTGAAGATTTTGAGAAGGTCAAAATTATTTGGGGTGAAATCTCAAATACGGCAAAGTTTATTTTTGATGAAGAAGGTTTTTATACAAATGATAAATGCTTTATTATGACAGGAAAAAACTTAAAATATTTACTTGCAATTTTAAATTCAAAAGTTTCTGAGTGGTATTTTAATCAAATTTCTGTTACATCGGGTATGGGTACAAATCTTTGGAAGAAATACAAAATTGAACAATTGCCAATCAAAGACATTTCCCCAGACCTCCAACAACCATTCATTGAAAAAGTAGATAAGATTTTAGCTTTCAACGCTGGCAGGGTTTTGAACCCTGCCAGCGTTCTCCCTGACAGCGTTCTTCTGGTGAAGCAAATAGAAGCCGAACTCGACGAAATGGTTTTTGAATTATACGAACTGACGGCAGAAGAAAGGGCGATTGTGAAGGGAAACTAACGCTGGCAGGGAGTTGTTCAACACTGACAGAGTTGTTCAACACTGACAGAGTTGTTCAACGCTGGCAGGGGCTTGAAGCCCTGCCAGCATTAGTGCCAGCATTAGTCTGCCAACGTTAGTCTGCCAGCGTAAGTCGAGCCTTAGTTATCAAACATAAAAAAAAACAATACTAATAATGAAGAAAAACGCAGAACCATTATCTCCGAACTCCTTCTATCACATTTACAATCGAGGTATCAATAGCGAAGACATTTTCAAAGAATATCGAAATTACAGGTACTTTTTAGAAAAATATGCCCAATATATTGAACCCATCGCCCAAACTCATGCTTATTGTTTGCTCAAAAATCATTTTCATGTAGCAATTCAGACAAAAACAGAGGAAGAAATTAGGAATAATTTGGAAATACTGGAAACGAAGGAAGGCTTCGCTCAAAGCGAAGCCTTCCTTAAAAAACACGCTAATAAATCTATTTCATGGATTATTAGCAACGCCTTTTCAAGCTTTTTCAAAAGCTACGCACAAGCCATCAATAAAGCAAATAATCGTACAGGTGGACTTTTTGAAGAGCCTTTTCTTAGAATTTGGATTGAAAATGACGAATATTTGAAGAATTTGATTGTTTATATTCACCGAAACCCACAGGAACATGGGTTTGTGAAAGATTTTCGAGTTTACGAACATTCTTCCTACAAATCATTCCTTTCAAACGCACAAACAAGATTGGCAAGAACTGAAGTAATCAAACTCTTTGGAGATGAAGAAGCCTACAAGAAATCTCACGAGTCAGAATTAGATAACATAGATTGGAAGAAAATTATGTTAGATTTTTAACGTTTTTAACGCTGGCAGGGTTCACTACAAAAAAACAAACGCTGGCAGGGTTCAAAACCGCTGCCAGCGTTGAATTGCTTATCACGGTACAGCAATCGTAACTTTTGAGCGTTCGCAAACGCCACCAATCGGAGGATTAAACTTTGAAACACTCACCGTAACTCCTTGAATATCAGGAAATTGCGTATTTACTGATTCAATAATTTTATAAGCAATATGCTCCAATAGCCGATGTTTTTCTTTCATAACATCGGCTATTATTTTATAAATTAATTCATAATTTATCGTCAATTTTAGCTTATCTTCCTGAGCTGCACGACTCAAATCGGCAGTGATAGCAATATCAATCGAAAACTTATTTCCGATTTTTTGTTCCTCATCATAATAACCATGATAAGCAAAAAATTCAACTCCTTCTAATGAAACGATACCCATGAAAACAATGGTAAATGATTATTGATGAACGATTAATTTTAAATGATTAATGTTGAAGATTAATAATTATTTCAAAAACTTTAAAACAAAAAAAGGTTCAAGCATAAACCTGAACCTTATCCTTATTAATATTTCTATCAAATATTATCAAAAAACGACCCCCCACCAGTATTTTCGTTGGCTTTACCCATTACGTCATTGAGCGTTGGAAGTGGTGAATTATCTTTTGCAGCTACGTCGTTTTTCTCAACCATCGCTTTTCTGATTGCCGCTTTAACCTTATTTACTTTCTCCAACATCTCTTCTGTAATCGAATCAAGGTTGTTTTCTATAACTGGAATTTCGGCAACAGCCACTGGTGGCATTATAATTTCTTCAGCTACTTGTTCTTCAACAGCAACAAAAGCAGGTGTTGTAATCTCTGGTGTTTTTTCTTCAACAACATGAGAAATGTATTCGTTTGGAAGCTCAACAATTGGTGCTGGTGTTTCTTCTACTTTCTCTGGTTCTTTTCCTCTTACCAAAAAGCCTTTCAACGCTTCCAAATCTTCCCAACGACCTTCGGCAGCAAGTTTGGCTTGTTGCGTCCAAGTGCTTGGATCGTGGCGAGCAAATTGTGGACCAGCGGCTTCTAAAATTTCTTCAATTTTATAAATTGGCGTAGTTGCCAAATCACGGAAAGTAAAGATTCCAGCATCATAAAGTAACATGGCAATTTTTGGTCCGATGCCCTCAATTATATCAAGTTCGTCTGTTTTTGTATCTTCGTGTTTAATATTTTCTACTGCCGTAACTACCTCACTATCAATCACTTCCGAAATATTATTTACAACTGGAGGTACAACAATTCCTTCAATTTCAGGTGCTTTAATTTCAGGAATTTCAACTTCGATTTCTTCAATTGCAACAGTTTCTTCTACCAATGTTTCAACTGCTGGAACTTCGGCAACAATTGCTTCTTCAACAACAATTTCTTCAATAGATTCTTGCGTAATACTTGGAATCTCAGCAGCAATTTCATCTGTTTCTACTTCTGCAATTTCTTCTACTAAAATTTCTGCTTGTGGCATTTTGGCTATTGCAGCAACAATATTTTCTTCTTCAACAAGCATTGAAGTTGCCTCTTTAAATTTGGCATCAACCCCTTCTTTATCAAATTTATCTTCAAATCGTTGCACATGGTCAAGAGTAGCATTTGAAAGGCTTCGCATTTGTACCAACAAATTAGTTTTGTAATGGTCCATCGCACGAAAATCTCTCTCCAAAACCTTCACATCACCCAATACTTCTTCCTTAATATATTTTGCTCTGTTTTCAGCTTGACGAACAATCTCAGCAGCTTTTTGTTGAGCATCCATAATTGCCTTTTCACCATGTAATTTTGCTTCTTGCACATGCTTATCTCCCTGCTGACTTGCTTGGTCAGTAATCATTTTACTTGTATCTTCGGCAGTTTTCAAGGTTTTGAAAAGTGTCATTTCAATCTCACGTAGCTTATTTGCTTCTTTTTCGGCAATTTCGAGTTGCATACGTAGCATTTTACTTTCGTTTAGCACTCTGTCCCATTCTTGCGAGAGATTAGCTAAGAAATTATCTACTTCTTCAATATTATATCCTCTGAAAGTTTTTTCAAATTCATGTTGGCGTATTTCGAGGGGTGTAATTTTCATTTTAAAAAATGTTTTAGGGAATAAGCAAAAAGTTCTTTACTGTGTCAAGGCAAATATTTTCAATCAAATTTATTACAATATTATTAAATTTAGCAAAAATAATAAAAAAAGCATCTATGATACTTTATTTTGCTAATATTTCTTCAAAAACGATGCCACTTAATCAGTTTTCATCGTATAATTTCCATACTGAGATTGTTCGGTCGTCGCTACATGACACAATTTGATTGTTGAACTCAGTCCAAAGTAATTTATTAACCGAAGTGCCGTGTCCTGCGTGTCTGGCACGGTCAATTACTTTCAAAAGTTTGAATGTTTCGGCATCCCAAATTTTCACCGATTTATCCATACTACAAGTAGCAAATTGCTTATTATCAGGTCTATACGAAATGTTATTAATGGCAAAAGTATGTGCTACAATTTCTTCTTCCAAAACATAATTTTGCTCCACATTCCAAATCTTCAAGCGAGCATCACGACTTCCTGAAAGCAAAAACTGAAAATCAGGCGAATATTTCAAGGCAAAAACCGAATTTGTATGAGCATCTATTACTCTCTTTAATTCGAGGGTTTGAAGGTCGAATATTTTTATTGTATTATCGCTAAAACCTGCTGCTAATTCTCGCTCAACAGGGTTGAGTGCCAAGCACCGTACACTCATTTCTGATGCTTTGATATGCTTCCGAAAAACAAAGTTTTCAATATCAATGACCGAAATTACGCCATCGCCCCCTGCCACAAAAGCCTGATTACCAACAATTTGTATATCAAAATAGTTAGTTGGAGCTAATTTCAGAGAACGAAGTTCATGCTTTGTTTCAATATCAATGACATGGATTCCTTCAAAATTTTCGGCAATCCATAGGTGATTTTCTTGCTGTAAGTAAGCCATCGCATAAACCGAATGACCTACTTTTGCAATCAATTCACCTACATCAGGCTTTTGTAAATTCCATCTTACTACAAATCCATCTCCTGCTGCCGAAAAAAAACGATGCTTTTCACCTGATTTCTCCAAAGCATATACACAATCTCGATGCCCCGTAAATGTATCTATTTTCTCTACTTTTATCATATTTTTGTGCTAATAGTTACGGGCGGCGTTCCGCTTGGCTTTTAGCTATTAGCTATCAAAACTTGTCAAATCTCAATAATTACACTATTTTTGCTCGCAAAAGTAATTCATTAAACTTTCATTCACATACAATACATGAATTTTTCAGCCGAAACAGAAAAAACAGTCGTTTTTAACGAAGTAGAAAAAGTTATCACCGATTTAGGATTTAATATTGATAAGCAAGACCAAACTCGTCCGTGGGGAGGTTTTTTTGTATTAGACGAGTCGCAGGCACCGAAGTTTATAGAAACATATTTCCCTCATCTTTCAGTCAGTGATTTTGGAGTAGGCAGAAAATTGAGTCCGAAAATTTTGGTTGTTGCTCCTAATAAACGTTTGTCGTGGCAATACCATTTCCGCCGTGCTGAAATCTGGAAAGTTGTAGGCGGAATTGCAGGCGTTGTTACAAGTGATACTGACGAGCAAAATGAAGTTCAAACTTTGCCTTTGGGTACAATTATCAACTTAAAACAAGGCGAAAGACACCGTTTGATTGGCTTAGGAGAATGGGGAATAATTGCCGAAATTTGGCAACATACCGACCCACAAAACCCTTCAGACGAAGACGACATTGTGCGTGTACAAGATGATTTTGGAAGATAGGCTTTTAATGGTGAATGATTAATGGTGATGGGGTCGCCCGTGCGATGCTAAATGCTATAAAAATCATGAAAAGAAATGATATTTTGAGCCAAAAGACTTTTGCTATTCGTATTGTTCGATTATATCAATATTTAGTCACAGATAAGAAAGAGTTTGTGATTAGTAAACAAATGCTTCGTTCTGGAACAAATCCAGGTGCTATGGTCAGAGAAGCTGCAAATGCAGAAAGTGGAATAGATTTCATTCATAAACTCAGCATTGCACAAAAAGAAATAAGTGAAACTCAATATTGGTTGGAACTTTTAAGTGCTACAGATTATCTAAATTTGGTTGAATACTCTTCAATAGATAATGATGCCGAAGAAATAATGCGTTTACTTACAAGTTCAATTCTTACAAAAAAGAAAAATTTGAAAAAGTAATTTATCATCGCACGGGCGACCCCGTCACCATTTAGCATTAATCATTTAGCATTCAAAACCGCTTTTGCTCCTGCACACATATTGATTAGTTTTTGGCGAGAAGCCCAGCGGGCTGTTTGGCTAAGTCCACAGTCGGGGGCTACAGCCAGTTTTTCAGCAGGGACGTATTTTAGGCATAATTCAATTCGTTCAATTACATCTTTTACGCTTTCGATGTAATAGTTTTTTACATCAATAATTCCTACCGCAACATCCATTTTCTGAGCAAATTCTGCTAATAATTCTACTTCGTCAAACTCTCTATTTGCCATTTCGATATGAATTTCATCAACGTTCATATCCAAAAAATCTGGTAACATTGGATGCAATTTTCTGAAACCAACTGGTCGACCTTTGAAGTTCCCAAAGCATAAATGCGTCGAAATTCGTGCTTTACCTGCCACTCCAGCAATTGTTCGATTAAAAATATCAACAAAACGTTTGGTGTCTTCTTTGTAAGCATAGCAGGACATCGAAGGTTCATCGACGGTAATTTCGGTGCAACCTGCGGCTACCAAATCTTCCAATTCTTTCTTGACAAATGGCAAGAGTCCTTCCGTAACATCAAAGCGGTCTTTGTAGATTTTGCCATCGGGCAACATTCTTCCCGAAAGTGTATAAGGGCCTGGCACAGACGCTTTTAAAGTATATCCCGCAGGTGCAAGTCGCTTTAATCTTTCAAATTCTTTGACAGCACCTAAGCCTTTTGGAGCTGTTAGGGCTTCAACAATTGAATGTTTGCCACGTTGGTCGTGGGCAGGTGGACCAAATTTGCGAGTTTCCGAATGATTTGGTTCAAGTCCTTTTATGAAACCATAAAAAGACAAATTGAAATCTAAGCGAGTTTGTTCGCCATCAGTTATCACATCCAAACCAGCGGTAGTTTGGTCATGAATGGCCGCAATGACTGCATCTTCAATCATTTCTTCGATGTCAGATGCTCCAAATTTATCCAAATTTTGGGAAGCAAATTCGAGCCATCCTGGGAAAGGATAAGAGCCAACTACTGTGGTGCGTATGGGTTTTGGTTGCATAGTTTAATGAGAGATTGATTTTTCATAATAATTCATAATTTTACATGAAGTCTGAAAGACTTCAACATGAATAGCCCCGAAAGAATTTCGGGGTACACAATATCAAAAATATTCCCAACCACGAAGTGGTTGAACTTACTTTTGACAATTTTGTTCAACCACTTCGTGGTTGGGAGCAAAAATTGCAATATTTTACCCCGAAATTCTTTCGGGGCTATTCATTTTAAAGCCCTTTGGGCTTTATTCTGTGAAGCAAAAATTAATAATTTTCGTATTCTTTCAGAATGCGATACTCATTCCACTTTTGTGAAATAAAAATCATTAGTATAGCAATACTTCCAATCCAAATATAAAAGAAAATATAGTACGATGGTGTGAATATATCTGTATCATTTCCTTTGTTTTTCTCTTCTTCTTCTTCACAAGAAACTTCATTTTTCCAGTCAAATTGCTGGTATTTTGCACCAAAAGTTTTTATATCATTATAGCCAAAATATTTATCATTAAACTTTATTGGAATTTCTTTTGAGATTTTCTTTTTGTACTCATCAGTAGAAATATAAATTCCAACATGACTTCCTTTTATCATTATGTTTTTAAAATCCTCATACATACTTTTTGTTTCAAGTCTTCCTATATAAAAACTGTATTCAAAATAAGGAAACTCTTTTAGTTCAATTTTAAAACCTACTTCAGTACGAGATTTTCCATTTGTTATAATTTCAGGTTTTCGAGCAATTGTACCTTTTATTTCCATTAAATCTTTATCAATAATGTCGGATTTTATATATTTTTTGTAGAAAAAATTTAAAAATGGGCATGATATTATTATTGTTAGAGCTACAAATAAATATAGAAGTTCTTTGAAAATTCGATTCTTATATTCTTTATCATTTTCTTCATTTATATTTTTGGATTCGACCCTATCAATCAAAATTGTCCTTAATTGTTCATAGCTATCATATTTTTTTGATGATATTTTAAGTATATCATCTCTCCAAAATAGTGAAAGTTCTGACCATCTATCATACCCATGTTTAGTTTTTTTCGACTTCTTTTCCTCTAAAAATGATTCTATTTTATCTCTTTCTAAAATTTTTGGTTTACTTAGTTCTACTTTGGCACTCTGAACTTAGAATATATTTATAACTAAATTTGAGCATGAAAATATTTGATGAAAAAAAATTAATGAGTATCTGAAAGGCTTTGGAAGCTTATTTAAGTGTTATAAAACAGACAATATTGC
>JANNDY010000097.1:0-3834 GCA_031378345.1 Emticicia sp.
GTTTTGTCGGGCGACATTTTGAAGGCGTTGGAGCAAAAAGTTACTAAACTCCAACGAAAGCAAATATGTAAAAGGCTTATAATCAATTAGTTATCAATAAAATCACTCCTCGCTCACCATATTTGCGGGCGTTGGAAAAATTTAAAAAAATAGAATATGAAAAAAGAGTATAAAATTACATTAATTGGTTGCCTTATAATTCTTGTACTTGATTTCATTGGTTCAATCGCATCAAAACAATTGAATTTTAATTATTCCTATCTTTCTATTTTTTCATTTTTGGTTTATATTATAATTGCATATAAAATTGCCAAAATTACAGAATTAAAAATCACAACGCTTTTAACTGGAGGTTTGGGTGTATTTGACGGCACAATTGGGTTTATTGTTTCACAAATTTTAAACGCCAATACTGGTTCTGTCAAAATTGAACTTTCATTATCCAATATCATAATAACCGCAATTTTTATGTTTTTTTTAACATCAATTATTGGTATTATAGTTTGGTTTGTCAATTCAAAATTTTCTAAATAATTATATCGTTTTTCTGATATAGGTATAAATAAATTGATGTTTTTCGCACTTTTAGGCACTAGCGAAGAAATTTCAACTTTTTAGAAGTATAATTGCATCAAAAATAAAAACACAATAAATTTTAGAAATACTTAACACAAAACTTAAAAAATGAGAAAACAACTTCAAATTGCTATTTTAGTTTCAATTATTTTCGTAGGTGCATGTAAGCCATCAAAAGAAACCATAACACCTAAAGAGCCTTTGGTCTTACTGTCAAAGGTAAAAAATCCCACGAATGAATGTCTATTCATTTATGATGATTCAGGTAAACTCATTGAATTGCAGCTCAATGGAACTCCAGTTAGCTATCGTTTTAGCATCAGTTATTTACCCGACGGCAAATTAAACTTAATCAATACCGAGGTGGTCGGTGCCCAAAAAGGTTCTTACAAGTTTATATGGAGTAGCCCCACCGAAGCAACAATTGAAGGTGTACCTCTTTTCATCACCAGCAAAATAACTATGAAACTCCAGACGGATACGCAAGGAAAACCATTAGATATTAAAAGAACCTCACCCGATGGAATTCTGCTAAGTAATCAATATACTTATAAATACGATTCAAAAGGTAATCGTACCGAAATTGGCCCTGACTCCAATATCGGAAAGGTTTCAGAATCTACTCTATTTGATGATAAGAAAAGTCCATATGCCCCCATCTATCAAGTCATAACTTTGATAGATGCTTTTGATAATATCGGATGGAATTTTCTTTTTACCCAGCCATTTGGAGCTGTAAATAACGCACTCAATCAAAAGAGAGGCAATACTATGTCATGGACATACAAGTATTTATACAATTCGGCAGGTTATCCAATCGAATTAGACGCAGAATATAGAGATACCAAATTTACTCCAGTTAGAATGAGTGCAAGTAAATTTACATTTGAGTACATCTCAAAGTAGAGTATCGTAAGTCTGGGATTAGAAATTTTACAAAAGTTTAGCAATACTATTTTAGCAAAAACATCTCAGTAATATGTCCCAGTTTTAGCCTCGTCCGACAATTTATTAGCGAAGTTTTCAAGTGTGTATTCTCGAAAACTTCGCTATTTTTTTGATTCTTTGTTCCCATCGTTACTTTCGACACAAAATTAGCGTGGTTTGCAAAGGCTTTTTTTCTCGAAAACTTTGCGGTTTATGCTATTCCATAGCGGCTACTTTTTTTATATCTTTGGGTCGCTTATTTGTCGGGTGACACTCGGAAGGAAGAGCTTGCAAAGTTGGTTTATCTCCAACGTGAGCAAGCAAGTAAAAGTTTGATAATCAACTAATTAACTCAACATTCGCTCAAAAATCATCTTGCTTGCGAGCGTTGGAAAATTTTAAAAAAAACAAACCTAAATATGATTAAAAAAGCCTACGTCTTTCTAACTCTATGTTTATTTTACAATGGTTTTTCCATTGCTCAAATCCATAAATCAAGGTCAAATTCTATGACTATTTCGGTTGACGAAGCTTATAGAGATGCTAAAATCCAATACTCTGGAAAAGGTGCTGGTGTCATAACTTTATTGAGTTCATCATTATTTTCTCCAATCGGTGGATTAGTGGTTGGTGGCATCTGTTACTCAAAAGCACCAAAATTTGAAAACCTAAATATTGATAAATCCAAATTTTCCGATGAAACTTATTTAATTATTAGAGATTATTTTTATATTTAATATTTAAAAAGTACAATTTAATATTTTAAACCCTTTTCTGAAATTATAAAGTGCAGCAGCCGTCTGTTTGACTAAATCTTTAAAACCGTCTTTGTAATTACGAATTGTATCTTTTAAAATCCTCATTACTTTTAAATGGGCAAAAAGATTTTCAATTTTGACTCTTATGCCTCCATGTTTTCTATTAAAATCTTTTTGTTCTTGCGAAAGATCTCTTTTTTCTGTTTTTGTATTTTTAGGTTTTTTATGGGGTAAAATTACTGTAATTCCATCAGAAGGATTCCAAGAAACGAAAGCCAAATCAACGTAAAAAGTAATATTTTTTTTGAGTAATATCAAAAGTATTCATCAACGTTTTATCATGGATTCGCCCAAAAACAGTTGGAGACAAAAAAATAAAACCCCTAAAACTGTGCATATTGCCATGTTTTTAATGGTATGACGCTTCTTTTTGCCAGAATAGTATTCTTTTTGAATATAAGTGTCTCTTTGAACATATCGTTCGGTTGCATCAGCTAAATAGGTACTTGATTCTGTAAAACTTACTTCTTCGATATTTCGTTTGGGGGAATATTCCGACAAAGATTTATCTAAAATAGGAGAAAAAATGTGTACCCATTTATTGCAAATCGCTTGGTCTGTATCAAAAGAAGCGGCAAAAAACTCTTGCAAGGAGGCGTTCTTTTGATAAGCCAAAATAAAGAATAATTTTTCTTCAATAGTAGGAAGAAATTCATTTTCTGATTGAATATAAGGGCGAACTCGAGGTAAGCCATCTAAGGTAAAATTATTAATATACACTTCCCAATGTTGCTTAAATAGGGGTAATAGTTCATCAAATTTTTCCAATTGAAGGGAAGTGATGCTTAAAAATTACTTATGGTTCTGACGTATTTTTTGATAATTCATGTATTTTGGGTTAATTTGAGTTGCAAATCTATCAAAATAATAAGCATTTAGACAAAATTATTGAAAATTATAATAAATTATTTAATTATTTCAAGAAAAAATATAATTATAATCTCTATTTATCAGAGAACTGCCTACGCTAAGAAAAAAAGAAAAGTTATCAAAAACTTTATCATCGGTTCTACAATTTGGTCAGTTTTATTTTTTACCGGTACATTAAAATACAAATTCGATTGATTATTTTTAAATTTAACCATTAATTACAAATGAAAAAAACACTCCTTGTACTATGTTTATTAACACCTACCGCAAATTTTGCACAAAAAATCATCAAAGATTTTAAATTTCAAATGACCGATTATGATACAGTTTCTTCTCATAAAGCTTCTTATTTAGCTTATCGAATAGATGATAAGGAAAATATATGTAAGGTTTATACTTCGATAAAAATTCCTGGAATTGCAGCCACAGATAAAAATATTAATGAAATGCAAAAAGAATCTGCAATAACAAAGCAAGATGCAACTACAGGTTTCTTGGTTGTATATACTGTACCCCAATTTTAGGACACGGTTTATAAGTGAAAACTTATTACCTTTATCTTAAAATAACACAAAAATGGGAAAGAAAACAAGGCGAAATTACGATGAGAATTTCAAAACAAAAGTAGTAATTGAAGCATTAA
>JANNDY010000123.1:0-9737 GCA_031378345.1 Emticicia sp.
GAGATGAATACCTAAAATGGATATGCGGTTTTGCTAATGCCAATGGCGGCAGCATTTTCATAGGAAAAGACGATGCAGGAAATGTTGTTGGCGTAACAGATGCCAAAAAGCTATTGGAAGACATACCCAACAAAGTGAGAGACACTTTGGGCATTTTGGTAGATGTGAATTTGCACACAATAGCACAAGACGATTTTATTGAAATAATAGTTGAAGGCTATCCCTACCCAGTTAATTACAAAGGACAATATCATTATAGAAGTGGCAGCACCAAACAGGAATTGAAAGGAGCAGCATTAGACAAATTTCTTTTACAGAAAAAAGGCAAGCGTTGGGATGGTGTTCCTATTCCCAATATTGCTGTAACAGATTTAAAGCAAGAAACATTTGAATTTTTCCGTAAACGGGCAATCAAAAGCCAACGCATTGAAGAAGATATTTTAACTGATACAAACGAACATCTTATTGAAAACCTGCAACTCAAGGAAAATGATTTTTTAAAACGGGCAGCTATCCTTTTGTTTCATGCTGAACCAGAAAAATTAGTAACGGGTGCATACATCAAAATCGGTTATTTTGAAACAGACGATGACCTGAAATTTCAAGACGAGATACACGGCAACTTGTTTGAGCAGATTGAGAAAACAATGGATTTGTTGTTTACCAAATACATAAAAGCAGAAATCAGTTACGAAGGCATCAACAGAATAGAAAAATATGAATATCCCAAAGATGCAGTTAGAGAAGCATTGCTGAACGCCATAGCACATAAAGATTATTCTGGCGGCACTCCCATTCAAATAAGTGTTTATACCGACAAAATTATTTTTTGGAATGAAGGACAACTTCCTGAAAACTGGACAATTGAAAACCTATTAATCAAACACCCATCCAAAGCATACAATCCTGATATTGCCAATGCACTTTTTAGAAGCGGCTACATAGAATCGTGGGGACGAGGAACTTTAAAAATGATAAGAGAATGTGAATTGGCAGGGCTTCCAAAGCCAATTTACTTTTATGATATGTCGGGCTTTTTTGTGGAGTTTAGAAAAGATAATTATAATGAGCAATACCTCAAATCGCTTGACCTTAGCGACAGGCAATTAAAAGCAGTTTTGTACTTGAAAGAGAAGGGAAAAATTACTAATAGTGATTATCAAACATTAAATGCTGTTTCTAAAGCAACCGCAACAAGAGACCTAACAGAACTTGTTGAAAAGTTTAAAATCCTTAAAAGAACTGGTGATATTGGAGCAGGAACGAACTATATTTTAATTGGCTCATAATTGGCTCAATTGGCTCATAATGGGTTCAGGCTTTGAGCCAATATAGTACTGGACAAGATTCTATCACATTTATAAGAACGTTTAAGAACAGCACAAAAAACAAACCACAGTTGAAGCAGATTTAATTTTGCCCAAAGGACAAACAACATTATGACAAATGAATTCAACCTATATTTTGAAACACCTAAGACCTTTGAAATTCAAAATATTAAACCTTTATATGGCTTAGTTGGGCTGTACTTCATTTTTACACCTGAGTATGACATTCAATACCCTTTTAAAAAATCAAAGTTACTTTACATTGGAATGAGCGAAAAGAAGACTAATAGTATTGGCAGTAGGCTTACTGGACACTTTGAAGGAAAGAGCAAAAACTTAGGGCTTGTAAATTATCGCAAAGTGGGGCAATTAAAATTCACAATCATCAATTTTGAAATGCTTAAGAATTTTTGGGAATACAGAATTGAAGACTTGGAAAGCTATTTCATTCTTGACTTTGTTGAAAACTATGGAGTGTATCCAATTTGCAACAATAAATCTGGGTTTGAAATTTTGGAAAAAAAGATAAAA
Organism: Emticicia sp.; assembly: GCA_031378345.1. GTDB lineage: Bacteria > Bacteroidota > Bacteroidia > Cytophagales > Spirosomataceae > Emticicia. The sequence goes on from JANNDY010000123.1 coordinate 1,860, forward strand.
GCAAATTTTGTAATTGACTGGAAATACTTTGAATAAATCAAATGATATGGACAATAAAATAAAAAGCGGCAAGGATGTCATAGATGATTTTTTTGCTGAAATCTATAATATTCCTAACGCCGATAAATAGACTGTTGACGCATTAGTTGAACTATACAGCCAGGGTAAACTATCTGACAAAAATGTTCAGAATACTATGGATGAAATAGTTCAGAAAGAATTAAAACAAACAGAAAAAGAAGATGAGTAAACTTAAGTCCATAAATATCACGGGTATCAGGGGTGTAAGAGAAGGTCTAAATCTTACTCTTGATAAAAAATCAATGCTTATTTATGGCGACAACGGAACTGGAAAAAGTTCTATTGCAGATGCTTTGGAATGGTTTTACAATGATAGCATAGAGTATTTAGCTGGCGAAGAAGTTGGCGGAAAGGGTAAAAATGCTCTTCGGAATATTTTTTTAACCCACTCTGATGATGCAAAGATTGAAATTCAATATTCAAACCAACTACTGGATAATGAAAAGTCAATAAACAATTTGCTTAAACCATTTAATTCTAATAGTTCCAAAGCTTTCTCCAACTACTTTTGTCAATCACAATCAGAAAACTTAATTCTTCGTTATCGAGATTTGGTGCAGTTTATAATTGCAACAAAAGGAGACAAACTTAAACACCTTCAAAAAATTATCGGCTTTAGCGAAGTTCAAGAGATGAGAAGTTTATTGAAACTTGTTAGCGGAAGAATTGCAAGAGGAATTAAAGCAGGTGGTTTTAGCAATAAGAGAAGTGCCCAACAAGCAATACTATTAGAAAGTTTAGGGCAAAATATTACTTCATCAAGGCAATTCTTTGAAACTGCCTTAAAGACAATCACGCCACTAAAACTTGAAAAAGAAATCAAGTCATTTAAAGATGTGAAAGCCGCTTTAAAGTCAATTGAAACAAATGAAGAAACCAAAATTGTTGAGCAAATAGCCGTCCACAACAAAATAGCCGATACGCTGACTGAAGTAGAAATAGAAATTATGAACATTCATACACTGTTCAAGGACTATTATAAATCATACACAACTTTAAGAAAGGATGCTGAAAAAATAAATAAACTGCAATTATTAGCATTGCTTTCTGAAGGCTTGCAAGTTCTTAAAAAAGATATTTTCAAAGACAATTTTTGTCCCTTATGCCAACAAGAAAAGGATAAATTAAAACTTACTCAAGAATTAAATCAACGAGTTGAAGATTTGAAAGAAATTAAAGCTGAACAAGACAAGCTTAATGAAGAATGTGAAGAACTAAAAAAGTTACTTCGTAACAACTACACCGTAATTGGAGGTTTACTAAAAGAAAAACATCTTTCCGGAAAAGAAAATGAGGAAACAAAAAATAAAATTGAAGCAATTCAAAAAAGCATAACAATAATAGGGGAAGACCTGAAGAAAGACATTTTTTCAACTGAGCCTTTAAAAGAATTTGCAGTTATTCAAATAGATAAAAAAGAAATAAAAGGAATAGTTGAAAATGCAAAAGTAAAATCGAAAGCACTTGCTGATAGCATTAAAGGGAATATTAAGTTACAAATACACACAAAACTTTCAAGAGCATTAGACGCTTACATGGCTCATAAGAAACTTGAAAGGGAAGAAGAAATTCTAACGAAACAGCAAATAACATTCGAAGCATTATACACTGACTTTATAAAAAGACAAGAGGAAGCATTAGAAGGCTTCTTGACAATGTTTTCGAGTGAAATTAACAGCTACTATGTAGAAATGAACCCCAATGAACAAGTTGAAGACATTCAACTTGTTCCAATAAAAGACAAAAACGATGAACTTTCTGGAATAACAATTGAATACAGTTTTTACAACGAAAGGCAAACCCCGCCAGTCGCTCTATTAAGTGAAAGTCATATCAACTGTTTAGGTTTGGCTTTCTTCTTGGCATCAGTCAGAGCATTTAACAAGGAGAATGAATTTTTTGTTTTAGATGATGTTATTTCAAGTTTTGATAGCACACATAGAACAAGATTTATAAGGCTTCTTATAAACAAGTTCAGCGATTATCAAATAATTTTACTAACCCACGAAAAAGACTTTTTTGATATTGCCTCAAGTGAAGCAAAGAGGAAAAATTGGTTAATAACTTCCCTTTCTTGGACACCAGAAAAAGGAACGAGTTTTGAAACTCCGCTTGTAGATTTAAGAACCAAAATCGAAGACAAATTCAAAGCCAAAAATATTGATGGACTTGGAAATGACATTAGACGCTATGCAGAAAGACAATTAAAACAAATAGCTTACAATATTGAAGCAGGTCTTGCATTTCGCTTCAACGACAGAAATGAGGAACGAATGATGAATGAGCTTTTATCTTCTGTTCAAAGCAGAGTAAACAAGCAATCACCAGCGGACTTGAAAACAAAGAATAATATTGACAATATTCTTGCTTCGCCAATTCTAATAGGGAATAAAACCTCACACGACAACTCATTTAAAGAAAATATAAACGACCTTGAAGTATTTTGGGAAGATGTGAAAAAGCTAATCAAGACATTTTATTGCTCAGAGGAAAAATGCAAATCCTTTGTTGCATTGAAAAACTTTGACAATGTAAATAGTAAAATTCGTTGTAATTGTGGAAGCCTAAACTATGACTGGAAGAAATAAGCCAACTCATTTGGTTTTGCCAATACAAAAAACTAATACTTCGCAAAAAACAAAAGAACTAAATTTATCAATGCACTATTAACACTATGGAATTAACAGAGAAACTTTTAACAGAACTTCAAAGAAGACTTAAAATTGGGAATCGCAGAGGCGTTCATCTAAATGCTATTCCTGCAAATTCAAGATACAAGTTCGACTTAAATAGACTCTCCTATATTGACAAAAACCTGCCTGATAATTTTGTTAAGGCATTGCTTTCTGAATTACCACTTAAATTCAGAATAAGTTGGAAAGATAATGTGCCTGACCTAAACTCACTTTTTGAAGAAGACCAATCTCAGTTAGTTCGAATTACAAAAGCGTTTGAAAACCTTATCAATCAAACCGAAGCAATTGAAGCTGAAAAAGGAATCAACACTTTTGGATTTGGTTTTCCAATTTTGGCAAGACGAGACAGAGCCGACAATAAATTGACAGTCGCTCCAATCCTCATTTGGTCATTAAGAATAAAAAGAACCAAAGAATTTAACACTTGGGAAATATTAAGAAATGAAGACGACCCAATTTACATAAATGAAATCTTAATCAATCATTTGCAAAGTGATTCAAACATTGAGATAGAACAAATACCAAGCGAAATGCTTGATGATGGACTAATCCATAAAAATGAACTTATTGAAATATGCTCAAATTTAATCCGAGCAGTAAATACAACTTCGCCTGCCGATTTAGAAGAAACATTCAAAACGAAACTTGACAAAATAATATCTATTGGCGATAAAGCTCATTATGATAAACTTCCTTTAAACTCTTCAAACTCCTTTATTGACTTTGCGGGTTTGTTTTCAATTTTTGAAGTTCAAAAGCAAAATATTATTAATGACTACGGCAACCTTATGGAGCTTGAAGGACTTAGTATTGACCTTGAAGATTTAGAAGGACATTCATTTCAACCGATTTCATCCGTTGAAACTGACCCTTCTCAACAAAGCATTTTACATTCCTTGGAAGCTACAAGGAATATTTTAATTCAAGGTCCCCCAGGAACAGGGAAAAGTCAAACCCTTACAGCCGTTCTTATCAATGCACTTGAAAACAACAAAAAGACAATTGTAGTATGTGAGAAAAGAACTGCACTTGAAGTTTTGCATAATGCGCTTATTGAAAAAGGCTTGAATTATCATTGCGTATTAGTCAGAGATATTATAAAAGACCGCAAAACGGTTGTTGATTCAGTTAGAGACAGAGTTGATACTTCTGAATACAAACGTTACAGATATAACTATTCAAAAGAATCTTTGGACAACCTAATTACAAAAGCTAAAGACTTAATTACAAACATCAATAAGAAACACCAAAAACTTGATAAAAAACTTATTGGAAATAAATCATGGTCTGATATTGTTGGCGATTTATTAACTGAAATAAAAGGAAGCACTGACGATAGCAATTTGAATATTGAAAAGAATTTGTTCATTTATTCCACACAAGAATTAAACACATTGCTTGACCTTGTACAAAAAGGGCAAACACTTTACACCGACTTTTTACCAATAGAATCAACATCGTTTATCAATTCATTAAAGCTTGTTGGCGACAATCCTTACATAATTGAGCAGAGCATAAATGATGACTTTGATATATATTCAAAGCAATTGGATTTAATTAAAATAGTTCTTGAAGCAAATCGAAGCGAATATTTTGATTTAAGAAAAACTGAACTCAAAAATCAAATTGCTTCGATTAATAATTACTTTGAAAAGGTAGTCGAAAAAGAATTTGAATTAAGTGCATTGGTTTCAGCTACTAAAGATGAATTCTGTAATTATAGAAATCTTGAATTAGACCAACAACTTGAAAGCGTATCTCAAAATATTTCTCAAATTGATTCTATTTTCAGCTCTAACAAAAATAATCCTGACTTAACAAACCAAGCAAAAATTAATAGTTTCAGCTTTAAATTCTTATCAGTTTTTTCTAAAAGTAAAAAACAAACAATTGCTGACAATTTAGAGTTACATAGTAATTTTTCAAAGCTTGAAGAATGTTTGAAAGTCTCAAAAGATTTTTCCTCAACCGATTTTAGTGGCCCTTTGCAAACAAAGGAAAAGTCCTTGCATACACTTAGAAATGAAATCACAAACATTAAAAACGGTTTTAGCGACAATATTGAAAACGAATTTATTTCATTTAATCTTGGTTCTGTCCTGAACACAAGTGATAGTAACAAACCCTTTCAGGCAATACAATCAGCAATAAATGATTCAATAAATTCTAATGAGTTTAAGGTAAAGCTTCAATCTATTTACTCCACCTTTACAAATTATTTAACTGAGGTAAATTCAGCATTCCAAATCCTTGCAAAGGATTTAGCAGAGAACAAAGACATAAAACTGAATTACACTTTTGATAAAACTTTCTCAGAGAATAAAGCGATTTTATCAGAAGTAAGCAAAAAGATAGAATTGATAAAGACTGAATTTGATTCTAAAATTCAAAATGAATTTCAACAGATTAGTTTGCTAAAAGCGAATCCAAATGAAATTGAAATAAAAAGCCTTCCAATACTACAAGAAAAAGTAAATGCTTTAGCTGACAAAATTCAAAGCGACAATTGGACGGTTGAAAAAGTAAAGTTCACAGAATTTTACAAATTCATAACTGACATTGAAATCCTCATCTGTAATAAAACTGAATACTTCAAGGCCGAGAAAGATTTATTCACAATAGAGTTTAAGTGGTTTCAGTTTTACAACGGTTTATCTGAAACAAACAAAACGATTATCAACGAATTAAAACCGAAAAGCAATTGGAGAAAATCGTTTTTGATTTTCTACCTCAATTCAATGCTTGTAAATTCTGCAAATTTGGATTTGCCAACAAATGACGAAGAACATAAGGAACTTGATAAAACTTTAAGCGGAGTAGAAAAGGAGCAGTTAAAATTCATTAAAGAGTTTTGGTTTTCAAAACAGATAGACACAACAAGAGAATTTGAGCATAAGAACGTAAATCTTTCAGTTGAGAATTTATACAACAAACGGAGTAGTAATCGTTTCAAAAGACTTTCATTAAGGCAAATTGTTCAATATGACGCAAATCTTTTCACTAACTTTTTTCCCATAATTCTTACTTCTCCTGATGTAGCAAGTAATCTATTCAAAGGAATGAATGGATATTTCGACATTGTAATGTTTGACGAAGCAAGTCAGTTACGACTTGAAGATAATTTGCCAGCAATTTTAAAAGGGAAACAAATCATTATTGCCGGTGACGAACATCAAATGCCGCCATCAAATTATTTCAGCAAAGTTTTTGACGGTGCGGTTGAAGATGAAGAAGATTTAGAGGAAGAAAAAGAAATTATTGTTGACAAGGACAACCTTCTGTTGTCTTGTGAATCTTTGCTTGACTTTGGTTCTGAATTAAATTTTCAAAGAAAGCATTTGGACTTTCACTATCGTTCAAGACATCCATTTTTAATTGATTTTTCCAATTATGCTTTTTACAACCAAAGATTAAAGCCTTTACCGAACAACTTTGATTATGTTCCAATAAAATATATTCAAGTAAACGGAACATTTTCAGAACATACAAATGAAGCCGAAGCTGAAATGGTTTTATCAATCATAGACAAAAATATTAACAGGCTTCCTCCTGACGAAAATGGAATTTCAAAATATCCAACTGTAGGAATTGCAACATTTAATATTACTCAACGAAATTTGATTAAAAGCAAAATTTTAGAACGACAGAAGTTCTCAAAATTTGAGGAGTTTAATGCCAAAATTCAAGAGTTAGAAGAAAATGGAATGTTCATCAAAAATTTGGAAAATATTCAAGGAGATGAAAGAGATATTATTATTCTTTCAACAACATACGGAATAGGGAAAGATAGAAAGTTTGCTCAAAGATTTGGTCCAATAAATCATTCCAAAGGTTACAAATTATTGAACGTAATTGTTACAAGAGCAAAGTTTAAAGTTTATTGCTGCTCTTCTATACCCGAACAAGTATTTATGAACTATAAAGAATACCTGACAACAGAAGGTTCAAATAATAAAAGAGCTGTTTTCTATGCGTATTTAGCATACTGCAAAGCAGTAAGCGAATGTAATAACGATTTACGCTTATCAGTTCTTACAACTCTAGCCGAGAATACAACGAAAAGTGCAGGCTTTGATTCCTTCAAAGGAGGAGATTTAGAATCACCTTTTGAAGAAGAAGTTTACCAAAGTCTGGCTGACCATTTAGGAACTGAAAAATTAATCCCTCAATTACAATTTGCAGGTTTTAGGATTGACATTGTTTACGACCCAAAAGTAGTTGGCGTTCCTAAAGTTGCTATTGAATGTGACGGAGCAAAATATCATTCCAGCAGAGAAGCATACTTATATGACAGCCACAGACAAAAAATATTAGAGAATCACGGCTTTGTATTTCATAGAATTTGGAGTACAAATTGGTGGCGTAATTCGAGTAGAGAAACTACAAAACTTGTAGACTTTATCAAACAAATTGAATCATCTTCAAATCCAAATTATAAAGACCATTCTCATACTGCATTTGCATTTACTGACGACATAGTAATCATTGAAGACTATGTTTCGCAGACTTCTTTCATTGATATTGAAAAAGACAACGAAACTATTCAGGCAATTGAAAAAGTTGCTCCAGTTCAGACAAAGATTTTTACAGAAGAAGTCAAACTAAACAGTAAAGTACAAGTTAAATATGTGAATAACGGCAAAGACATAAATGTTCAACTCGTCTCGACAGAGAACAACAAAAACGACAATTCAAGCGGTATTCAAAAAGTATATTATAAATCACCTTTAGCAAGCTCCTTACTTGGACATACAGTTGGCGACATTGTGAAAATCGGCAACCTTGACAATTTTGTAGAAATAATTAAAATCACAAACAATTAGCCGACGCACCAAGTCAGGCACATTTGCAAGGCACACAAAGCCGCCGCACAAAAGCCAACCTTGCAAAAGAGCCTGCCTTGTGCCAACGCTTCTGGACACACTCTGCCACGGTGGACACAGACTAAAAATTTGAAGAACCAAGACGAAGGGCGAACATACAACATTGGGTTTTCTGCTATGCTGGCAGACGTAGTAACAATGAGCTGCATATCGCTATCATCTAATATCCGGCTGACGAATTACTATTTAGCTTTTTGTTGTTAACTTCAACTTCAGTA
>JANNDY010000030.1:0-105524 GCA_031378345.1 Emticicia sp.
AAGAAATTTTGTCAGAAATTAGTATTATTTTCGCTGACAGAATCGCTGATGAGGATTTCGAGTTATAAGTTTTGGTTGAAAAAACCAAAACTTATAACTCGCTCAAGTTAGGCTTGACACAGTTTAAAAAACACTCCCTAATATACAAAATTTAAATATCCTTTTCTTGGAAATTAATTGGACCATTATCAATTCGCTATGTAGTAGAGACACCTAATATTAATAAAAAAGCGGTGATTTCTCAACGCTTTTTTATTAATATTGATAGAGAGCAAATTACAAAGGATTCTGTACTATTGCTGGGTTCGACTGTATTTCTCTTAATGGAATCAAAAACTCCCATTGTTTATCACCAGCAGGAACATCATATAATACTGCAATTGAAGCAATTTGGTTTGTTCCGTTTCTGTTCAATGGCTGATTTAATCTTTTCAAATCGGTAAATCTTACACCTTCTCCCCACATTTCTACTCTTCTATGAAACATGATTTCATCAGTTAAGGCTGTGCCCGTTGCTGTCGAAAGTTTATAACCTGTATCACGTTTGCTTATCAAATCGAATAATACTTTTGCTGCATCAGCACTATTTCCTAAACGTGCTTTTGCTTCGGCTTCTATTAAATACATTTCGGCAAGTCTCATGTATGGTACATCGCCCATTGCTGAGGTAGAAGGTGTACCTGGAAGTCTGAATTTTTGATTCAAATACGGCACTCTGACACCACCCGTAGGCACAATTGAGTTAGCTGTTGTAGGAGCTTTCACCCACATTTTAGAACGAATATCAGTAGCAGGTATCTTATCATAAAGCGTATTATTGACTACTTTAGGATAGGTTCTGATAACAGTAGAGTTATAATTACAAGAAATATATGAGTGATAACCGCCAAAAAACTCTGATTGGTCTTCAAGGTGGTCAAAACCCCACATCCATTCTGGATTTGTAATATCAGCAAATCCTTCTTGGTATTGGGCTGTTGTCATAATACTTGAGCCTGTACGTGCTTCTGCGGCAAATTTTGCGGCATCGGCCCATCTTTGTTGCGTTAATGCAACTCTTGCCAAGAAACCTTTCACAACTTCAAGATTGATATGTGATTTAAAGTTTCTTGTTGATTTCAATAAAGCGGCTGCATCTGTAAGGTCTTTGTTGATTTGTGTATAAACATCTTCAACTGTCGCTCTTGGAAGGCCTTCGGTTGTTGGTGCAAGTACCAACGGTACACCTAATTGTGCATTTGGTTTTGCAGCAGCATCATAGCGTTTGCCATATAGTTGCACCAAATTAAAATACGCCCAGCCTCTCAAAGCCAATGCTTCTCCTTTTACTTGGTCTTTTTCGGTTTGTGTTCCTACGGCCTTATCTATATTAGCAATACCAACATTTGCATTTCCGATAGCTCTGTAATACAATTGATAAGGAAAACGAGCCAATGTACCAACGTCCGTTCTGTGGCTTGTCCATCTTGTTTCGCCTACGTGCCAGCTTGCGGCTGTTGTTCCAAGAATCATATCATCGCCCAAGTGGTCAAGGATAATCATCATTGCAGGGTGTCCAGAGTGTCCTTGTGAATCGAGGTAACGGTATATCAGTGAACGGTAAATTCCGTTAATTGCTGAGGCAGCATTTTTGGTTGTAGCATAAGCCGAGGCTGCATCAATGCTCTCGGTAGGAACTGTATCTAAATATGTTTTTTCGCATGAAAATGAAAACACACTCAAAATTACGGCGAATAAAATTATTAATCTTTTTTTCATTGTTAATATCAATTAAAGTGAAAATGAAACACCTAATACTATTGATTTCGCAGGACTAAAAGCGTTGCTGGTTACACCATCAAAGTTTTGTTGAACATTCATGCCTTTTCTGCGAGAAAGTATGAAGAAGTTTTCGGCACTTGCATATATCTGTGCATTTTCTAAAAATACCTTTTTAGAAGCTTTACTTGGTATAGCGTAAGCCAAAGTTACAGTACGTACGTTTAGGTAACTTGCATCAATTAACCAACGGTCAGATGCTGCATCAAAATCGGCAGTACGACCCGCATCCATTCTTGGAGTATTGGTGATGTCGCCAGGCTTTTGCCATCTGTTTAATATATCTACGTGCTTCGCATTATTATAACCAGCTCCCATCAAACTTGCATAAGCACCATCGTATGTTTTACCACCTAATTGATAAATAACCAAAGCTGACAATGAAAGTCCTTTGTACTTGATAGTGTTGGTAATAGCACCACTTACCAAAGGAATTGATGAACCATTATAATGAAAACGTGCATTACTGACAGCATTCGTTAGTGTATCACCAGTTTCGGTAATGCGTGAGTTGGCAGGTACATAATTGATTGCTCTATATTCAACTACACCTGTTTCAGGGTTTATACCCTTGTATTCTCTCACCCAAAAGTCAAAAATCGAATAGCCTTCTTTTAGCTTTTTAGTTCCTTGAATAATTTCTTTACTTGCATCGGGCATTTTTGTGATTTGGTTCTTGATTTTGGTTGCGTTCAAATTAATGTTCCAAGAAAAATCTTTGCTTCTTACAAGAGCAATATCCAATTCAAGTTCAACGCCTTTGTTGAACATCGTACCGATATTACGAGTCTGAGTAATGATACCTGCCGAAAGTGGCAAAGGAACATCAAAAATCAAATTGCTTGAGCGTCTGTCAAAATATTCGATTGTACCATTAATACGGTTTTTTAATAAACCAAACTCCAATGCTATATCAAAAGCATTGCTTGATTCCCATTCGAGTTCTCTATTTCCCAAACTTGATTGCAAAATACCTGCTTCGGTTGCATTATTTGCCCCCAAACTATACAATGGCTGCCAAGCATAGCGGCTTATATCTCCATCATTACCAGTTTGTCCATACGAACCTCTAAGTTTAAATGTACTTATAAATGGAAGCTCTTTAATAAATGCTTCTTGGTCTAAACGCCAAGCGGCACTAACTGAGTAGAATGTACCCCAACGAGTATCTTTATAAAATTTACTCGAACCATCTCTACGAGCAGAGAATGAAGCAAAATATTTTTCACTAAAATCATAGTTAATTCTTGAAAAATAACCTTCTACTCTTCTATCTCTTCTACGAGAGTCGAGGTTGGTAGTTGTAGTAAAGTTTAGGAGTTCAACATTTCCATCTAATATTTGACCTGACCTCGAACCATTCAATCTGTTATCAGTTTCATTATAATTTTCGTGACCAACTAATACGCCAATGCTGTGTCTACCAAGCGATTTATTATAATTTAATAACTGCGAAAGGTTATAACTTGTAATATTTTCAAATATGTGGGTAGCTCTTCCTGCAGGAGCACCATCACCTACAATTGGATTACCATAAGTAATATCGTTAACATTTGTTATATCTACGCCAAGATTATTAGTAAATTTAAAATCTTTCAAGAATGAAATTTCAGCATAACTACGACCACCTAATACATTTCTACGGAAATAGTTTTGATTAAGTACTGTTTCTGCAAGTGAATGACGACCACCATATACTGGTCTGACTGGTAATCCTAAAGCATTTAAATTACCTAAATCATATCTTTTAGTTCCGTCTTCGTTTGTCAAGAATGAACCAGGGTTAGCAGGGTCAAAAGCATAAACAGGATAGATTGGAGCCATACCTCTTGAAAAGAAGAATGGATTTACAAATGATGTATTTCCATCTGCATCTGCTTGGTTTGATTTGATAATGGTAGTCGAAAGATTTGTTCCTACTTTAAACCATGATTTTATTTGGTTGTTTACATTCAAACGAGCTGTATAACGTTCATAATCAGAACGAATCAGAAAACCTTTGTCTTTTAAGTACGATAATGAAAGGAAATAATCTGATTTTTCTGCTGAACCAGAAAAGTTGAGGTTGATTTCATCACGTACACCTTGACGTACTAATGGCTTTTCCCAGTTCAAATCATCGGCAGAATAAATCATGGTAGCATTCGGATTCAATTTTCCATCAACACCAACCAATTGAGCAATCGGAACGTTAAATACATTATAGGTCGCACCAGTGGTTGCATTGGTGCCAATAATCCCTGCTAAATTGTTTGAAGCATTAGTACTGGCTGTTGCAAGTGCAATAGGGTTTGCAGCTCTATAAGCAAAGCTATTACGGTTGGCTTCCCATATCAATGGATAATAATCTGCTGCCCCAACTCTATCATATTCTTGTAAGCCTCTACTATTAAAGCCTTTTGTGAATTTTACACTGATGTTGTTTTTGCCTTTTACACCTTTTTTGGTTGTTACCATTACAACTCCATTGGCGGCTCTTGCACCATAAAGTGCAGTAGAAGCGGCATCTTTCAATACTGTAATAGTCTCGATGTCATCACTATTAAGGTTGGCGATACTTGCACTGTAAGGCACGCCGTCAACTACATAAAGTGGGTCGTTTGAAGAAGAAATTGAGCCGAAACCTCTAATTCTGATAGCAGGAGCAGTGCCTGGCTGACCGCTACCAACAGTTGCCTGAACTCCTGCAGAAACTCCCGCAAGAGCTTGCCCGATGTTTGTGATAGGTCTTGGTCCTATTTTATCTGCTCCAATTGTAGCAGCCGAACCTGTAAATGAGGTCTTTTTTGCTGTACCAAAAGTTGTTACCACTACCTCGCTTAGGGTTTCACTGCTTGTTTCAAGACTTACTTTGATTGAAGTTTGATTCCCAACCGCTACTTCTTGACTTATAAAGCCAACGTAACTAAATACTAAACGTGCATTGCTCGGAACACTGATTTTGAAGTTGCCATCGGCATCGGTGTTAGTACCTTTGGTAGTACCTTTTATCGTTACGGTTACACCCGGAAGTGCAGAACCGTCGTCGGCTGTTACTTTCCCTGTAACAGCTTTCTCTTGAGCAAATGACGGAATCGCCACGGCAGCCCAAAAGAAGAAAAGCATTTGTAGAGCTTTCTTCATAAAGTTTTAGTTTTAGATGATAAAATGAAATTTAACTACAAATATAACCCATAAATTTTTATTTGTGTTACAACAAATATTACTTCTGAAACAAATATTTATGACTAAAGCTATGAAAAGCCAAAGAATAGCTATCAAAACAGAAAAAAAATCTACTCAATACTGATAATAATTTTAAATAAATTTAAAAAAAAGCCTCAAATCACCATTTTTTTGTACTTTATTTATTTTCACATAAAAAAATCCGTAAGCTGTTGCCTACGGATTTTTTTATGTGAAAATATTTTTTTTGTAATCAATTATTTCCAGAAACTTTCAGCATTCATTGCATTACTTAGTTTCTTACCTAATTCGTCAGAGGCTTTTACTAAAGGTAAACGGACTTCTGAGCTACAAATTCCTTTTATTTCGCAGCATTTTTTGATACCCACAGGATTTGATTCTGAATAAAGTAACGTGTCAAAATCTAAAAAACGATGTTGAAGTGCTGCCGCTTGGTCGAAATCTCCTTTCAAAGCTGCCCAAGTCATTTCTCCAAATTCTTTCGGGAAAGCATTGGCAATGACCGAAATCACACCACTAAAACCAATACTAATTGCTGCCGTAACGAGGTTATCATCGCCTGACAACAAAAGGAAATCTTTTGGACAACGTTTAGCTAATTCTATCGCATTTTCGATGCTACTTGCATCTTTTATACCGATAATATTTGGGTGTTTTGCCAATTCCAAAACCGTAGAGATTTGCAAATGTGTGACTGTTCTTCCAGGCACATTATATAACAAAACTGGCACTGGAGAAGCATCGGCAATTGCTGTAAAGTGGGCAATTAGACCTGCCTGCGAAGGTTTGTTATAATATGGACAAACTGACAAAATAGCTGCAACGCCACTCAAGTCAGTTTTTTTGATGGTTTCTAAAACTACTCTTGTATTATTTCCGCCCAAACCATAAACTATTGGGAGGTTTTTAGTATTATTTTCTTTGGTAAATTTCAGTAAATCATTTTTTTCTTGACTTGTCGTTGTAGAAGTTTCGCCCGTTGTACCTTGCACCACGAAATAATCTACGCCACCTGCACTCGTAAATTCGAGCAAGCGACGAAAACCATCAAAATCAATTTCGTGGTTTTGGTCAAAAGGTGTAATTAATGCGACACCTACGCCCATCAATGGATGTTCCATTATTTTATTATTAAATTTTCGTGAAGCAAAATTCGGCAGAAAATTGTATTAAAGAAAGATTTTTGCTTGAAAAGTTTCTGAAAGATGTAATTTTAGTCATTTTCAAAGCATCGCCTGATAAACCAAAATCCTGAATTTTCTTACAATTTCGGAGTAATGAGCATAAGGCTGAACATTGGTAAAAACCAACAAAATTGTTTCTTCTTTTGGGTCAATGGTATATTCCGAACAGTACATTCCGCCCCAAGTGAGCGAGCCCGGTGAGGCGTTGTCTCCGTAGTGAGATTCAGGCGAAATTATCTGTAATCCCAAGCCAAATTTATCGTTTCTGTCCCACACAAAACTTTCACCGATTTGGTTGCGTGCCATCATTTCTACCGTTGAGCGAGCCAATAATCTTTTGCCATTAAATTCGCCCTTATTCAACAAAAATTGACATAATTTAGCATAATCTTCGATGGTACTTAAAAGCCCAGCACCGCCAGAAAAGTAGCTTTTTGCTCCTGAAATGGCATATTTTCGATAAGTTTCGTTGGTATGAACACTCAATTTATCTTCGATTTTGGCTTTCGAGTAAAGTTCAACCAAACGTGAAGCTTTGGCATCTGGAAGGTAGAAATAAGTGTCATTCATACCCAAAGGGCCAAGCACTTTTTTGCGTAAATATTCATCAAAAGGCATACCCGAAAGTACCTCAATTAAGCGACCAATTACATCCGAATTTAGTCCATAAACAAACTGTGTTCCGGGGTCGGCAATGAGTGGACGGGAAGCTATTTTGTCCACCACATCTTTCAAAATATCTTTTTCGGTTGAGCAGAAAAACGGCACTTTGAATTCGGGCAAATCTTGCAAGGCGTGTTCGTAAGGAATTCCTGCCGAATGACTCAAAAGTTGACGAATCGTGATTTCAGATTTAGCGGGGCGAGTGATGTATTTATTACGATCTTTTTCATCAAAACTGACAAGCACTTTTGGGTTTTTGAAGGCAGGAATATATTTTGAAATTGGTTCGTCCAAAAAGAATTTTCCTTCTTCAAAAAGCATCAAAAGTCCAACTGTTGTAATGGCTTTCGACTGCGAAGCAATTCTGAAAATATCATCTTTTTTCAAAGCTGCTTTTGTTTCCAAATTACTATAACCAAAAGCCTTATAATGTACGATTTTGCCTTTTTTTGCTATGAAAGTAACAATATTTGGAGCAATTCCTTTGTCAATAATTTCTTGAAAATGAACATCTAAACGTTGCAATCGTTCGCTCGAAAAGCCTGCTTCTTCGGGCGTTTTTGCCGTAGAAAATGTTTGAGGAGATTGAGCTTTTACGCCCGTAATCAAAAATAAGAAAAGAAAGGCGAGAAGAATAGATAGATTTTTCATGGGAGATTTTTTTAATACAGACAAAAGACAAGAGAAATGAGGCTTTCCAAAATAAAAAACGCTCAATCTCTTGTCTAAAATCTCTTGTCCGAAACTACAATAATTTAGTAGATTGCCAAGTGTTCAATTGCCACCCTTTTTTGCCATTTTTTGCATAAACTACTGTATAGCGTAGATTTACAATATTTGGTTTGCCATCAATTGGACCGAGTTCAATCAAAGCTCTGCCGTTTACTACTGCCATTTTTCCGTAATCTCTCACACTAATTTCTTGCAAATCAATACTTTTATAAACACTTTTTCCTTCCTTGATAGAGGCAAGATAAGTAGTTTTGTTATCAACTTTTGCATTGGAATGTGTGTAAACCAAGTCATCGGCAAAGATTTTTTCCAAGAAATCAAAGTCTTTTGACACTTGTGCTACAAAGCGTTTACGTTCGAGTGCTTCAATGTCAGCTTTTGTATTTTGAGAAAAAGCGGCTTGAGTGATAAATAGGAAAACTCCTAAAATTGCTAAATTTTTCATTGTTTTTTTTAATTTAATGGATGAACGAATTCTATATCATACATCATATTTCATACATAATTCCTAAATATCTACTTTATCCATTTTCGGCACTAAAAGGTGCATAATTAGCCATGCAAGCAAATATGCCCCAGCACAAATAGCAAACATTATATAGTAAGCAGTTTCGATTTGGTTCATGCTTCGATAATAGACAAACATATTTTTTTGTACTGCCCAAGTAAGCAAGATTCCACCTAAACCTCCTGCCATTCCGCCGATACCTACAACCGATGCCGTTGCTTTTTTGGGAAACATATCTGACACAGTCGTGAAAATATTTGCACTCCAAGCCTGATGTGCAGCTGCTGCAATTCCTATGACCACAACCGCCAACCACATATTTACTTTTCCTGCCAATTGAGAGAAAATTACTGGCAAAACAAACAAAGCAAAAATAAACATCGAAGTTTTACGTGCTTTAAAAACTGGCATGTTTCGGTTGATAAATGCCATTGGCAAATAGCCTCCACCGATGCTTCCGATGGTAGAAATGATATAAACTACTGCTACCGGAAACGAAATCTGAATCAATGTGAGTTTGTATTCGCTTTGCAAAAAATCGGGTAACCAAAAGAGGTAAAACCACCATACAGGGTCTGTCAGAAACTTTCCAATAGCAAAAGCCCAAGTTTGGCGGAAGCCTAAAAGCTTAATCCAAGGCACTTTTTCTTCATTTTTGATATTTTCTTCATCTTCTTTGTCAGAGTGAATATAATCATATTCGGCTTTGCCTAATTTCTTAGAATCTTTGGGCGAAGTATAATATAATTGCCACAAAACCAACCATATAAAACCAATCAAACCTGTAATAATAAACGCCCATTGCCAACCCCAATATACTGCAATAAGTGGTACTGTCAGAGGTGCAATGATTGCCCCAACATTCGTTCCCGAGTTGAAAATACCTGTTGCTAAAGCACGTTCTTTTTTAGGAAACCACTCGGCAGTAGATTTTATTGCCGCAGGGAAATTGCCCGCTTCGGTTACGCCCAAAGCTGCACGAGCGACCATAAAACCAAAGGCAGAATTGGCAAATGCGTGTCCGACTGCTGCCAAACTCCAAAGCCCAGTTGCCCAAGCATAGCCTTTTTTTGTACCGAGTTTATCTACAATACTTCCTGCAACCAACATTCCGAAAGAATAGAAGATTTTGAAGGTGATTTCGATATTGGCGTAGTCGCCATCGTCCCATTTTAGGTCTGTTGATAGGACAGATTTCAAAAGGCTTATCACCTGTCGATCAAGATAATTGACGGTGGTTGCAAAAAAGACCAGACTACAAATTGTCCAGCGGTACTTTCCGATTTTTTCCATGTTTAAAGGTTTTAGGAATTAGGGTTTAGGTTTTGGGACAGGGTCGCCGGTGCGAGTAGATTTTAGGAGTTAGTTTTTTTTAAAAGAATTAGCAATTTTTTATCTAATTCCTAAAGCCTAATTCCTAACACCTACTCAAAATCCAAAATAATCTTTGGCGTTGTTATAGCAAATATTTTGTACGATTTGACCTGTCCATTTAATATCGTTTGGCATTTCGCCATTTTCGATGTCATTTCCAATAAGGTTACACAAAATTCTACGGAAATATTCATGGCGAGGAAATGACAAGAAACTTCGTGAGTCTGTCAGCATTCCAATAAAACGACTCAATAAACCCATATTTGACAGCGTATTGAGTTGGCGTTCCATGCCATCTTTTTGGTCGAGAAACCACCAGCCAGAGCCAAATTGCACTTTTCCTGCTACCGAGCCATCATTAAAATTGCCAATCATGGTCGCAATTACCTCATTATCCGCAGGATTTAAGTTATAAATAATGGTTTTGGGCAATTGGTCAAACTCATCTAAACGACCCAAAAACTTAGAAAGTGCCACCGCTTGCGAATAATCTCCGATAGAATCCCAGCCTGTATCTGGACCTAAGGTTCGCAAAGCACGAGCATTATTATTTCGCAAAGCTCCAATATGAAATTGTTGCGTCCAGCCAAGTTCGTGGTACATTACACCCAAAGCATGAAGAATGGCAGATTTGAAAATCAGAGCCTCTTCGTTAGTTATATTTTTACCTGAAATTGTTTTTTGAAAAGCGATATTTGCCAATTCTGGCGTAAAATCGGCAGCGTAAAGTTGCTCCAAACCATGGTCGCATAATTGACAACCCAAAGATGCAAAAAAATCGGCACGGGTACGCAGGGCTTTCAATAAATCTTCGTAAGTGCAAATATCAATATTTACAATTGCACCTAATTTTTGAATATAAGTAGAAAAATTAGGATTTTCTATCAAAATGAATTTATCAGGACGAAAGGCAGGCAACATTTTTGTTCCAAAACCGCCTTCATTAATCAATTGCTGGTGATATTCGAGCGAATCGAGTGGGTCGTCGGTTGTGCAAACTACCTTTACATTCATTTTTCCTAACAAACCTCTTACTGAATAATCAGGCGTTTGTAGCTTTGCCGAACAATCATCATAGATTCTTTTTGAACTGGCAGGATTCAAAACTTCATGAACATCGAAGTAGCGTTGTAACTCCAAATGTGTCCAATGGTACAGCGGATTTCGCAAAGTATAAGGCACAGTTTCTGCCCATTTTTCAAATTTTTCGTAGTCAGAGGCAGTTCCAGTGCAGTATTTTTCATTGATGCCGTTGGCACGCATGGCTCTCCATTTATAGTGGTCGCCGTAGAGCCAAACTTGCGTGATATTTTCAAAAACCTTGTTGCCAACAATTTGGTCGGGCGGCAAGTGATTATGATAATCAATGATGGGCATTTCCTTCGCATAGTCGTGGTAGAGCGTGCGAGCGGTTTTGGTTTTTAATAAAAAATCTTCGTCTAAAAACGGCTTCATACTTCAATGTTAAATATACTTTTATACAATTAGCAAAAATATTGAGTTTATTTTATTTATTAAGCCATAATATTTCTTTTTTTAATACTATTTTGACAAAGGGAATTTTAAATCGGCAATTTCACAATAAAAGTTGTTCCTTCACCTTCTACGCTTTCGCATTCGATCGTCCCGCCATGTCCTTTGGTTACAATATCATAGACCAAACTAAGCCCCAAACCTGTTCCTTGACCTGTTGGTTTTGTGGTGAAAAATGGTTGGAAAATTTTGGCTTTGGTAGCTTCCGACATTCCTGTGCCGTTGTCTTGGACTTTTATTTCGATGGTGTTTTCTGTCTTTTTTGTAGAAACTATTACTTTTGCGGGCGAAATGGAATTTCGCCCCACATTCACCGCATAAAACGCATTATTTATCAAATTTATCAAAACCCTGCCAATATCTTGTGGAATTACATTGATTTTGGGCAAGTTTTCATCGAAATTCGTTTTGAAATCCGAATTAAAATTCTTGTCTTTTGCCCTCAAACCATGATAACTTAGGCGTAGCGATTCGTCTGCTAATTTATTAATATCTGTTAGTTCTTTTTTACCCGAACTTGCTTGCGAGTGTTGCAACATTCCTGTAACGATACTGCTTGCACGCTTGCCATGATGGTTGATTTTTTCTTGGTTTTGACTTAAATCATTTGCCAAATCAATGATAAGTTCTTTGTCAATTTCTGGCTTTTCAACTTCTTCTTTTAGCTCATTCGCTAAACTCACACTCATTTCAGCAAAATTATTGACGAAATTCAAAGGATTCTGGATTTCGTGGGCGATGCCTGCGGTGAGTTCGCCCAAAGATGCTAATTTTTCAGACTGGATGAGTTGGGCTTGGGTGGCTTTGAGATTTTCAAGTGAAGTTCTTAATTCTAATGTTCTTTCATCTACTAATTTTTGGAGTTCTTCGTTTTTCTTCTTCCATTCATCAATACCCCATGTGTCGGTTTCACTTTCTGCATTAATGGGTACTGAGGCATGAAAATGAACGACTTTCCATTTATTATCCAGATACTCCGTTATTATAGTATTTCTTAAAAAAATCTCATGTTTATTACTATCAATATTCATCGTAATTGAAATCTCATCAACAAAAACTGCAGCATTGCCATTGGCTATTGTATTATGAAAAACGGGTTTAATGACATAATTCATTTCAATACCCGCAGATTGTTCTCGCTGACGAATAATAACTGCAAGCATATCATCAATCGAAAATAAATTTTCGTCAATGGGAGTTCCATAGCCCATTATATTTTTTGCAAAATATTCATCAATCCTATCCAAAGGATAACTGCTATCAAGGGCAGACATAAAATAATAATCATACGTCTCTTGCAATAATTGTTCTTTGCTTATTTCTTTCATATTTTACAAAATATTTGGCCTTTGATTTGTCTATAATAACTAAAACTTCCTTTATGCTGATGCGAGAAAGAGGGTGAGGGTTAGTTTTTTCATGGAAAAATAAGTGTTTAGTGAATAAAGATATGAGGAATTTTGCTGATGTTTTGAAAATGGATAATTTTTTCAGCAAAAAAGCCGTCTCGCACTGGCAAGAAGGCTTTTTTGTTTGAAAATTTGTTGTCAATTACTTCACCCCCAACGCCCACTTTGCCAAATCTTTTGCTGCACTGTGGTTTTCATAAATGATAGGAATTCTTCTTCCGTCGGTGTATTCGTTATAAAGCCAAGGGTCACCAACTACAAAAACTGTTCCTTTTCCAACTTTCGCAACTGCCATTATCACATCGCCTTTGTCGGTCAAGATTGACTTTGCAGGAGATTTGACATTGAGCGTTACCAATTCTTTTATATAAACAGTTTTGGTGTTTTTGAGAACAGAATTATTGGCAGGAATATCCAAACGCCCTTGTTCCCATTGCGTGCCTTGCACCATGTTTCGGCTTTTATTGGTAAACTCAATGCCGAATGCTTTTGCCAACTCATTGAAATGCGGAATTTCGCAATTTGCTGAGTCGTTTGCCATCATGATGAGCGTTCCACCTGCTTTTACCCACGAGCTAATCTGTTGAATATCAACATTTTGCACAAAATTTGGACTTGCAGTTTCCTTTTTTGTATCAGGGTCAACTATTATATAAACGTTTACATCTTTAAGATTTTCAGCATTAGGCGGAGCTGAAATCATGGAAGTTTTTGCTCCTAATTCATTGAAAATTTGTCCCCAAACCCAAAAACCCGAGTGCATTCTGTCTGCCCAAGTATAGTGAAATTGCTCAGTTTCTCCATTCAAATCTTTCCTAAATTCACGGTTGAAATAGCCATCTACGGCAACAGTTTTTCCTTTTCCGAGAGCATTTTCGGCAGCAATCTCCATTTCTACGCTTGCAAAAATGAACGGTCCAACACCTTTCAAATCATTCTTTTTGATGGGTTCACTCAAGTAATATTCGTAGCTACCATCACGGTAAGGCGTGCCACCTAAGCCTCCCACACTCACGGCTTTATTAATGCTCAAAGTACCGTCGGCTTCTTTTTCAATAAATTCTTTCAAGATTCCCGCATAGCCTTTTTGGGCATTTTGCAAGAAACTTTGTGCTAAATAGCCTTTTCTGACGCCTTTGGCAAGGGCATAAACAAACATACAAGAGCCAGATGCCTCCAAATAATTGCCTTTGCGAGTGCCTTGACTTGTCATTTGATACCACACGCCCGATTTGGCATCTTGGTATTTGACCAAAGCTGGGGCAAGGCGTTGCAAATATTTGATAAGATTCTTTCTTTCAGGGTGATTTTCGGGGAAATAATCAAGCACTTCGACCAATGCCATGGCGTACCAACCAATGGCTCTGCTCCAAAAATGAGGCGAAACTCCAGTTGTTTTATCTGCCCATTTTTGCTCTTTGCTTTCATCATACCCATGAAAAACCAAGCCAGTTTTAGCATCAACGGCGTAGCGTTCTATCAAAGCAAATTGATGAGCAATGTCGCTAAAATGCTCTGGTTTGTTGAAAACTTTGCTATATTCTGCCGCAAAAGGCTCGCACATAAAAAGTCCATCGAGCCACATCTGATAAGGATAACGCTTTTTGTGACAATAGCCACCTTCATTGGTTTTTGGTTGGTTTTCGATTTGCTTCCACAGCAAATCTGCTGCTTTTTTGTACTTTTCTTTTTCGGGAAGTGTTTGTTGGGCAAGTGTCAGCAAAATTCTTCCTGTGGCAATATTATCCAAATTAAAATCGTCGTATTTGTAAGTGCGAATGTTGCCATCTTTTGACACATATCTATCAATGTCTTTGCGGATATATTCAAAATAACTGCCATCGCCTGTGCGAGCCCACACTCTTCCGAGGGCTTTGAGCATCAAACCTTGTTCATAATCCCACGCTGCAGGTTTGCCTTCTTTTACTGCAATAGAATCTTTGTGCCAAGTCATAAATGACTCTGCCATTTGTTGCGAATAAGGTTTTTGTGCGAATAGACACACACCCGAGTTAAGTATAATTAATAAGAGGAAAAATAGTTTTTTAGGGTTCATTTTTTTTGATTAGAATTAATTAGTAAAAGAATAATGTTCTATAATCTGTTGACTATCAAGTATTTATAATTGGTATTTTTACAATAAAGGTTGTTCCTTCGCCTTCCACACTTTCACATTCGATTGTGCCTCCATGCCCTTTTGTGATGATATCATAAGCCAAACTTAGTCCCAAACCTGTGCCTTGCCCTGTTGGTTTTGTTGTGAAAAACGGTTGGAATATTTTGGCTTTTGTGGCTTCAGACATTCCTGTGCCGTTGTCGGTTAGTTTTATTTCGAAGGAATTATCTGTCTTTTTTGTAGAAACAATTACTTTTGCGGGCGAACTGGAAGTTCGCCCCACATTTACTGCATAAAACGCATTATTCAACAAATTAATTAAAACCCGACTAATATCTTGCGGGATTACTTTGATTTTGGGTAAGTTTTCATCAAAATTAGCTTCTATTTTTGTATTTAGATGATTCCGCTCTGGCATACTGGTAGAACCGTCTTTTGCTTTGAGTAAGTTTAAACTTAGACGTAAAGATTCATCTATTAATTTGTTGATATCGGTCAATTCCTTTTTGCCCGAACTTGCTTGCGAATGTTGCAACATTCCTGTAACAATACTTGCGGCACGCTTACCGTGATGATTGATTTTTTCTTGATTTTGGCTTAAATCATTTGCCAATTCATCAATCAATTCCCAATCTTTTTCTTGCTTTTTTATTTCTTCTTTTAACTCTTTTACCAAATCTACACTCAATTCTGAGAAATTATTGACGAAATTTAGGGGGTTTTGAATTTCATGAGCAATGCCTGCTGTGAGTTCGCCGAGAGAAGCGAGTTTTTCGGATTGAATAAGTTGGGTTTGGGTGGCTTTTAGATTGGTGAGCGTTTCTTCCAAATGCTTACTTTGTCTTTCTACAATTATCTTTTGATTATATATTTCATTGTTTAGATGAGCCAGTTCAATATTTTTTATACGATATAACTCAGCTTCTTTCTTCGATTGTTCCACTTGAAACCCAATCTGAATATTGACAATTTTTTGGTTAAACGTTTGATTAAATATCTCTTTTTCAAAAGCACTATGAATCTCCAAATGTTTTAAAGCTTCACCATTTCTATGAGTACATTTATAAAACAGATAAAATTGATAATGAATATGTGAAAGTAAATCTTTCGCTTTTAAATCGGCACCAGTTTTTAATGCCTTTTTGAGCTGATTTTCAATTTCATTCTCGCTTGCCGAATTATTCTTTTGGTACAAATTGCTGAGCAAAATCAAAAGTTCCGTTTGACCCTTTTTATCTCCAATTTTAGTTCTAATTTTGAGACTGCTACGAACATATTGAATGGCTTTTTCAAAATTGCTATTTTGTGTATATACCATTCCCAAATGATGCAAAGAGTTTGCTTCGCCCTTTTTATCTCCATTTGATTTTGAAATTAATAAACTTTTTGAACAAAATTCTTCTGCTTGAAGAGTTTCATTTAATTTGAGATGAAGCAAGCCGATATTATCTAAGCAGCCAGCTTCCCCCCACTTATCACCCCATTCTTGCCGAATTTTTAAACTTTGCTTATAGTATTTAAAGGCATTTTGATAGTCGCCCATATCAGCATATATTACACCAATATTATTTAATGAATATGAAATTGAAGACCAATAATTTAGTTTAATACCTAAATCAAGGCTTTTGAGTAAATATTCTAAGGCGTGTTCAAAATCACCCAAATACTTATAGGTAATGCCAATATGATAGAAACTTAATGAAAGCCCATCTTCATAGTTTATTTTAGTACGCAACTCTTCTCCTTTAAAAAGGTATTGGAGTGATGCTGCATAATCGCCCAAGCTTCTTTTAATAATTCCAAAATATTCATATACGTCTGATTGCCCATGCCAATCTTCTAAATCCTGAAATATAATAAAGGCTTCTTCAAGCATTGCAGATGCCTCTGATAATTTTGCCAATCGGATATAACAAAATGCCAACGTACGCAGAGCTTCTCCTGTTCCTTTAATATACTCAATTTTTTTTGATAAAGACAAAGCTCTTTCGCTCAACTCAAGTGATTGAGTCGAATTGCTGACACGTTCATCCCATGCCGTTTTATTGAGTTGTTCAATTAAATCAACTGTAGGCTCTTCAAATGGATTCATCTATTTTTTTTAAACCATGTAAAATTCCCAACTTATTCTATCAGGGTCTTTAAATGCAACATATTTTTTGCCTAAAGTTTCATCCAATTTAACACCTGTATTTTCTATTTTTGCTGCTGCTAAAGCATCGGCAACACGTTGCAACTCAACCTCATCTGAACAGCCAAGTGCAAGATGGTCAAGCCCGATATTAAATGGGTTAAATTTTTCGCCTGGCGTATTGACTGTTGCAGGACGAATAGCTATAAACGTCCCTCCTGCAATAAAAATAAACAAATCGGTCGTTTCCAAAGCCAATGTAAAGCCTAAAGTATCTACATAAAAGGTTTTGGCACGATTCATATCTGATGTTCTCAATGCCAAATGGTGAATGCCCGTAGTTTGGGGTGAAATTGCCATAATATTAATTGTTTTTTGGTTAAATAAAAAATTATATATTTATTGATAATCAGTATATAATCATGCAGGAAAATCTATTAAATTGGTATTTTCACGATAAATGTCGTTCCTTCGCCTTCCACACTTTCACATTCGATTGTGCCTCCATGCCCTTTTGTGATGATGTCATAAGCCAAACTTAGTCCCAAACCTGTGCCTTGCCCTGTTGGTTTTGTTGTGAAAAAGGGTTGAAATATTTTGGCTTTTGTGGCTTCAGACATTCCTGTGCCGTTGTCGGTTACTTTTATAATAATTTGATTATCAACCTTTTCTGTTTTGACAATTACACACGGATTGGAAATCCGTGCCACATTTACTGCATAAAACGCATTATTAATCAAATTTATCAAAACCCTGCCAATATCTTGTGGAATTACGTTGATTTTGGGCAAATTTTCATCAATAATCAATTCAAAATCACTATTGAAGTGGTTAGTCGTACTGTTTTTGTTTTTGGCTCTCAAACCATGATAACTTAGACGTAAAGATTCATCTGCCAATTTATTAATATCAGTCAATTCCTTTTTGCCCGAACTTGCTTGCGAAT
The DNA here is from genome assembly GCA_031378345.1 of Emticicia sp. Classification (GTDB taxonomy): domain Bacteria; phylum Bacteroidota; class Bacteroidia; order Cytophagales; family Spirosomataceae; genus Emticicia. Next base: position 17,601 of record JANNDY010000030.1, read on the forward strand.
GTTGCAACATTCCTGTTACGATGCTGCTTGCACGTTTGCCGTGATAATTGATTTTTTCTTGATTTTGGGTCAAATCGCTTATAATTTCCTCAAAATATTCTTTGTCTTTTATTATTATTCCCCCATCGGGGCTTAGGGGGCTGTTTTTTATTTCCTCATTGAGTTCGTTTGCCAAACTCACACTCATTTCAGCAAAATTATTGACAAAATTCAAAGGATTTTGTATCTCGTGGGCGATGCCTGCGGTGAGTTCGCCGAGGGAGGCAAGTTTTTCAGATTGGATGAGTTGGGATTGGGTGGATTTGAGCGTTATCAATGATTGATTGAGTTCATTGGTGCGTTGCAAAACCAGTTTTTCCATTTGATTGGCATACACTTGTAACGATTCGGTCATGCTATTAAAATTTTGCGAAAGCAATCCCAATTCATCATTGGCATCTATCGAAACAGTACTGTTTAGGTTACCTTTATTTACTTCTTGCACGCTTACAATAATATTATCAAGAGAGCGGAACAGGTTATTATGAAGAAAAAATGGAAGTAAAAAAATAATAATCAATGTGAAAATTGGAATAAGAATAGTCAATGACAGTAAAATCTGTTGTGCTTCGATGTTTCTATGATTTCGGACTAACACATAAGGTAAAACACTAAACAAAACAAGTACAACACATAAAATTATGCCAATGGTTTTTGCTTGAAAAGAGGTACGTTCTTTGGCATGAGTAACGTAGCCAATACCATAGATACTGATAATAATAAGTGTTAGTGAATCTCGAAATAAAGCATACAAAAAACTTGTACTACCGCCGTCTAATATAAAATTAAAAACGTTTACGTTTGTCCAACTCATAATACTTACAGCCGAACCTATTGCAAAATCTCTAAATAATTTAATGTTTCTTTTGGTTTCGAGGAGGTCGAAAAATATTTTTGCCCCTATTTTCGATGAATCAAATGTCCGCTTTTCGGGTAAAAGATTCTTTTCATACCATTTTGCTTTTCGTAAATAAACTATCACAATCCAGATATAAGCAAAAGGATAAAAATGAAATACTCGGAAATTATATTCAAGTGGTGCAAGGCTAACGAATATAATTAGGCTTACAACCAATATCGAACATAAATAAAGTTCTTTACTAAATGGGTTTCCACCAAGTAGATAAGCTAAATAAAATTGATAAGAAAAGGTTAGAACCAATGCCAAATTACTATATTGAATAGTCTCTGGGGTATGATAAATGCTATTTAGAGTATTCGTAAAATAGTAAATTGGACTACAAATAATGAAAAAGCCACAAAAGAATAGTGTATTGTAGGTTTTGTTTTTGAGGCTTAATAAGTATACCAATATCAGTACACACATCGTGAACTGGGCTAAATTTGAAACAATTGTAGGGTTCATCAAATACGAAGTAGTTTCCATTGGTTTTGTTTTTTTAGGTTGGCATAGTTAGTTTCATAGGAGTTTCCTTGCCTTTTACACTTTCACATTCAATCCCTTTTACTTACTCAACATTATCGCACTATCATTCAAAGCAAATTTTTTGTTTTTCAAAAGATTTATAACTTCTGCTCCTGCAAAAAGCGTTGGTCCATAACCATGTGCCGCAAATACATTGACAGGACGGTAATAATAAAAAGCTGGCTCAAAACCCATGCCTGTGCCTACACAAACGCCCTCAACTTGCCCTTTTTCAGTAACTTTGGTGGCAACTGCATTCCACGCCAACAATGCCATTGGTCCATAAGTAGTAGCATCGAGCCAACCTTCGTTGATGCCTTTGGCTATGCAATACGTATAAATTGCCGTTGCTGAAGTTTCTAAATATGTATCGTTTTTTTCGAGTAATTGATGCCAAAAACCTGTGCCTGTTTGTTGAGCCGCCAAGCCTTTTACATGGGCTTTGTAAAGAGCTAATATTTCGGCACGACCTTTATAATCTTTTGGTAAAACGTCCAAAACTTCAACCATTGTCAAAATCGCCCAGCCGTTTGCTCGTCCCCAATGAAATTCAGGATGTGTTTCCATGCTTTCTACCCAACCGTGCATAAACAAGCCTAAGTCTTTATTGAACATTCGCTTAGAAAATTGCAAAATCTGCTTCACAGCTTCATCATAATACTTTTTATCGCCTGTGAGTTTGCCCATTTGAGCCAAAGCTGGCACGCCCATAAACATATCATCAAGCCAAATAGTATTGGGCAAAGGTCGATTTCGTGCCAAAGTACCATCTGCAAGGCGGTATTCTTTCGTGTAAATATAGTTGAGATAATTGTCAATCAAAGGGCGAACATTTTCTTTCACAAGTCCTGCACGAAGTGCCTTAATCATTGATACGCTCACAGCCCCACAATCATCTAAGGCGTGCGGAGAAAGTACCTGACGCAAAGGCATTCTTGAACTTATTTTGAATTTTGACTTGATAATAGGAGCTAATTCTGCCAAAAAATTGATGCGTTGCGTTGCATATTGCGTAAAAAGTGGGTCGCCTGTTGCTTTTCCTGCTGCCAACATTGCGGCATAAGTTACGCCCCATTCGTAGCTGGTCAGACTAAAATCTCCTTTGAAAACTATGACATTTGTATCAATTTTCGAGAAATCCGTGATTTCTTCTTGGGTGATTTTATTGACAATTTTGGTAGGCGTTACTGCCTCCAAATAGCCCCGAATTCTGCCTAAAACTTGAGTAATTTCCTCAACTTTCGGACTCCCATAAGGCGTAGGATAGTCGGGTTTGGCCGTGTGCAAAGCATCAGAATGTAGCGTAGAAGCCGGTGCTTGAATTTGGGCAAAAGCAGTATTTATAAAGGAAAATGTAGCTAAAAATGCTATTTTTTTGAATAAATTCATGTTTTTTGGTTTAAAACTATGCTAAATAAAAAACATCTTTTAAGTCTATACTCACAGGCGAGTTGTCAGGATTTGTTTCCATGATGTCGGACATATAGAGCCACCAACGTTTGATAACTGGATGCTGTGGTAATTCGGCTAATTTCTCAGGATTTTCGACTTTCAGAGTAGCAAAAAGAATGTTTGTTTCTTCATCTAAAAAAATCGAATAATCGCTTACTGTCGAGTCTTTTAATAATTGTTTTACATCGTCCCAGAGTTCGTCGTGGCGGCGTTTGTATTCTTCTGCTTTTCCAGCATGAAGTTTCATTTTAAATCCTAATCGGTGCATATTAAAAGAGGGAATGAGTTAATTTATCAAAATTATGGTAAGAAAGTAATATAACTTTCCTGTACTTATAGGCTATTTCACCAATCAAATTTCAACAAAGAAACCCCTTGTCTTGGCAAAGAAATTGTCATTTTCAATGCTCCATTTTCTGTCTTTATGTAGCTTGGTGATGTCAATAAAGTGAGCTGACCAGCTTTTTCTAAAATCGCAATTTGTTCTTTTGTTGGGTTTTCAGGCGAACCCATTTTCTTCCAAACTTCATACGAATTACTATTTTCGTTATCAATTCTGTAATGATGGAAATTGACTATTTTTGCAGCAAAACCCTTCATATTTACTTCAATTTGGGCATTTTCTGCCGCCACATCATCGTCATGGTAATGCCAAAGCATGACCGCCGCCGAGCGAGAATCTTTGCTGGCAAGGGCATCAATATCTGCATTTTTGCCTCGCACACTCGAATCTCTCACCATGGCAAATGTATATTTCTGATTGCCTGAAACCTGCATTCGCTTGCCCGACATCATGCCAAACATTCGGAAAACATTCAGCACTGGCTTGTCAATGCCATTGGTTGCCAAATCTCGAAAGCCATAAAAATAAGGCTGATTTTCAAACTCAAATGACCAACTTACTGCCCCCAAAAGATTTGCTTTATAAAAATCGGCAAGGGCATATTTACGGGCAAACGAAGCAGCGGTATAACCCGAATACATCGTGCCATTTCGGTAAGCATTTTGTGGATTTGTTTTCATGCCACAAGCCGCACAACCTTCAGGGTCAGACTCACCGATGATTATTGGAAGGTTTTTCAAAGTCGGAAAAGATGTAACTATTTTAAACCCTGCGGCAATATCTCGCAGTTGTGTTCCCATATTCATTTGCACGTGGTTTTCTACAATTTTTGGCGAACCTTTGGCATGAAAAGCAATAAAATCAAGTGGCGTTCCTATTTTTCCAGTAACATAATTGGTATCCGACACACAATGTTTCAGAAAAGTTGTCAGGAATTTGGCTGCACCTGCACTATTTGGACCTGTGGCATCTGGTCCGCCTATTTTTATGGTGGGCAAAGCTCGCCGGGCAGCATCAACGGTGTAGTCGTATAATTTGCAAAATTCCTGTACAGTTCCACTCCAATATTTGATATTTGGCTCATTCCAAAGTTCCCAATACCAAGATTCTACCTCCGTTTTGCCATATTTTGCTACCGAATGTTTCACCCATTCATGCACCAAAGCTGCCCATTTTTTATAATCTTTGGGCGGATACGTCCACCCTGTATAGATTTTATCATAAGGTTCGCCAGGTTTCCAATGATGCTCATACGGCTGAGGTTTTATAGAAAGTGCTTCAGGCATAAAGCCAAATTGTGCCAAAGGTTTTACGCCACGTTGCAAATAAGTATCAAAAATTTTGTCAACAATCGTCCAATCGTAAATAGGTTTTCCGTTGGCATCTTCGGTGTAAACATTAGTCGAACCCCACTTCAAATTGAGCGTATCATGCCCCGAAGTCAGTAAATTATGTGTACGAAAATAGACAGGAACTGGACTTAAAGCACCCAATTCTGACAACAGTTTTTTGCCATCTTTCATATAAGCATAATTTGGCTCGTCCGCTCCAAAAAATGCCCAAAATGGATACATTTCACCTATATTTTTAGCAAAATTAACGTTAATTACTGTTTTTTCTTGGGAAAAACTTTGTTGAGAAAAAGCAAAAATGAGCAATAAAAGAGTAGTTTTTTTCATAGTTTTTTTAGGTGTTTTGAATTGGTATTTTTACAATAAAAGTAGTTCCTTCTCCTTCCAACAAAAACCATCGTTTTTGAACAAATTTTTAGCAAAAGAAGCTAAATTCAAGCAAAAAACAATTTTCATGGACAAACAAATATATGTATTTTTTTCTTTTAGATTTGTAGTTGAATGAATGAAAAGAGCAGAGAGTTGAATTTGTATTGGTTTGCAGAATTGTATTGGGTATTTTTATCAAAACGAGAGAATTATTCACAAAAAAAGCATATCCAAAATCAAGTATTGGATATGCTAATGATAATAGGTTGATGCTATTTTTAATTTCCCACTAAAAAATCATCAAAAAACTTTAATAATTTCTTTTGGTATTCTTTTATCACCTTTTCATCGGTCAACTCAATGAATGGTTTGTCTTTTTTTGTTTTCTCCTGTACTCGTGAAGTTGCAAAAAAGAGTGTTTTATTATCTTCAAAAGGATGTTGCACCATTTTTATGTCGCAATCTACACGAGTTTCGATAGTTTTCTTGAAAAGTCCGCCAGTTTTGCGGTCTTTAAATACTTTTGAAACCAAAAACCCTTCATCAGTATTACGTTCAATTACCAATCCTATGCCTTCATCAAGTATTTTTCTCAAAACTCGCACCCTTACTTGGTCATAAGGCATACTATAAACTCGCACAACATTGGTATCTTTTACAACTCTATTTCTTTCTTTAAAAGCCTGTTTTCTAAATACCTGAAATGTTTCTATTGAGTCTGCCAAAGCCGTTTTCAATGCCAATATTTCGGATTCAGCTTTTTGGTTATATTCTGTATATGTTTTTTGAATTACTGCCGTAGAATCTCTCGAAGTTTTTAATACCGATTTGTAGTAATTATTAATTCCTTCCTGTGAAGCAATTTGGTTACTTTGTTTGTACAATATTTGGTTGAGGGCATTAATATCGGCTGTTAGTCTGCGATTTCTTTGAATAAGAGCATCAACCCTATTACCACCTTTTTGGGCGAATACTTGAAAAGAGCATAGTAATATGCTTACAAGAAGCAATTTTTGGGCAACAAATTTAGCCGAAGTGGTTACGTGAAACATTTTTAGTGGTCTATTAAAGTTTTATAATGTACCTGATTTTTGGGTAATCAAGTTTCCTGCAAATACGTATCAAAATAGTATCTTACAAAATTAGGTGATTTGGGGCAAATATTTATCTATTTTTGTGCGTTTTTTAAAAAAATATTTAATGATATATGAAACACACTCCTTATTTTTATTCTGCTTATCTGTCTTTTTTAGCTTTATTTTTCTTGAATTCTTGTCAAAACTCCGAAGAGGTTGATATTTCTAACATTAAAGTTAATGTAAATATTCAGAGATTTGATGAAAGTTTAATGAAATTACGAAACAAAAATGAAATCAAAGAATTTTTGCTCAAAAACAAAGATTTTGTTAATCAATTCTATCAAACTTCGCCCCAAGACACTGCCTTAATCAATCGAATTGACTTGATTTGTCAAAATCCTGATACGAAAGTTTTTTATGAAGAAACCAAAAAATCCTTTGGTGATTTGTCCGAGCTAAAGCAACAATTGGAAGTTGCCTTCAAGCATATCAAATATTATTATCCTGATTTTAAAGAGCCTCAAATTATCACTACTTTTTCGGCACTTGATTTGGAACTGATGGTTTCTAATAACCTGATAGTCATTCCTTTAGAAACTTTTCTTGGACCAAAAGCAAAATACCGTCCGCAATATCCAAATTATTTATTGCAAAGATTCGACAAGCCTTATATTGTTCCTTCGATTCTGACTCTTTTATCAAAAAAATATAATCGCATCGACCCAAACGACAAAACTTTGTTGGGTGACATGGTTTATTATGGCAAAAGTTATGAGTTCACAAGGGCAATGTTGCCCAATGTTGCCGATTCGCTTGTTGTTGCCTACTCAAATGACGAAATGACCAAAACTTGGAACTCTCAAGATTTGGTTTGGGCGTATTTTCTTGATGGAAAATTGCTTTTTGAAACAAATGACCGAGTAAAAGAAAAGTATTTGGGCGACCGACCAAAAGTTTCGGAGATTGGAGAAGATTGCCCGGGACGCATCGGGCAATGGTTAGGTTGGCGAATTGTGAGTCGATATAGAACCGAAAACCCTTCAATTTCGTTGACTAATTTAATGGAAAATGCTAATGCTCGAGATATTTTTGAAAAATCAAAATATAGAGGGCAGAAGGAAGAGGAATAAATTTGAAGATTTGGGTAATATTTGATGAATTTTAAAACCTCGAAGCGTCGGTCGCCGAATTTATTCGGATACTAAAATTAAACATCCGTTGATTATTATAGCGACCGAGTGGTGCGACATTTCGCTTTATTTGGTCTAAATTGTTGCAAAATTAAAGAAGAAAATGGCGAAAAGACAAAGTAATTTTGGAGCGGAAGTTTCGGAAGCAGACAAGAAAAAAGTTAGTAAAGAAGGCTTCAATAAAGCTTTAAAGATTTTCAGATTCACACTTCCTTACAAAGGGACATTTGCGGTGGGTTTTATTTTTCTGATTCTTTCGCAAATCACCTCCATGATAATTCCCTTGTTGATGGGGCAAATGGTTGGGGCAATTGTTTCGCCAAAAAACGCAGCGGCAGCAGCCAATTCTTCAGGAATGATGGGCGGAAATATTGCTATACAGAAACTGCAAAACATTTTTAGTTCTTCACAAAACCTCACACTCAACGAGGTTACGCTTCTATTTATTTGCTTGCTTGTACTTCAGGCGGCATTTTCATTTTTGAGGGTTTATACTTTCACGCAAGTTTCCGAAAAATCAATGCGAGATTTGCGAAAAGAACTTTATACAAAAATCATTACCCTTCCGATTACATTTTTTGAAAAAAGTCGTGTAGGTGAGCTAATGAGTCGTATTACTTCAGACGTTACTCAACTGCAAGATGTGCTGTCAATTACACTTGCAGAGCTTTTTCGTCAAGTTTTTACACTCGTAGGTGGTGTAATTTTAATTTCATTAATATCAGGAAAACTGACGCTTTTTATGCTTTCAACTTTTCCTTTTTTGGTGGTTGCGGCAATTGTTTTCGGGCGATTTATTAGAAAAAACTCCAAAAAAGTACAAGACGAATTAGCCAAAACCAATATCATTGTGGAGGAAACTTTGCAGTCGGTCAATGTCGTAAAAGCCTTTACAAATGAGCGTTTGGAGGTAAATCGTTATTCAACCTCAATTCAAAATGTAGTAGATTATGCCTTAAAAGCTGCTACTTTTAGAGGTGGTTTTATCTCTTTTATCATCTTGGTTTTGTTTGGTGGCGTGGTTGGCGTAGTTTGGTACGGCGGAAATTTGGTTTTAACTGGCGAACTGGCTTTTCAAGACCTTTTTACCTTTATACTTTATACCGGTTTTATTGGTGGCTCGGTTGGTGGCTTGGGAGATATGTATGCACAAATTCAGCGAACGATTGGTGCTTCTGAAAGAATTTTAGAAATTATTGACGAAAAATCAGAAGTTGATGTTTCACGAAACCTTAATTTTAAGAAAGCAAAAGGCAATATTTCCTTTGAAAATGTAGGTTTTTCTTATCCTTCTCGCCCCGATGTTGTAGTTTTGAAGGACATTTCTTTAGAAATAAAATCAGGTGAAAAAATAGCAATCGTTGGTCATAGTGGTGCAGGAAAATCTACGATTGTACAGTTATTAATGAAACTTTATCCTTTAAACAAAGGCAAAATTTTGATAGATGGTCAAGATATTGCCACACAAGATGTTACCGAATTACGTAGTAATATTGCTGTAGTTCCGCAAGAAGTGATGCTTTTTGGAGGAACAATTTATGAAAACATTGCTTACGGAAAGCCAACTGCCACCGAAAACGAAGTTTTTGAAGCTGCCCGAAAAGCAAATGCCTTAGAATTTGTCGAATCGTTTCCTGATAAATTTCAAACTATTGTGGGCGAGCGTGGCGTGAAACTTTCGGGCGGACAACGCCAGCGAGTTGCTATTGCCCGTGCAATTTTGAGAGATCCTTCGATTTTGATTTTGGACGAAGCCACCAGTGCTTTAGATTCGGAATCTGAAAAACTGGTGCAAGATGCTTTAGACGAATTAATGAAAAATCGTACAACAATTATCATTGCTCATCGCTTGGCAACTATCCGAAATGTGGACACGATTTATGTCATAAAAGATGGAGAAATTGCCGAAACTGGCACGCACGAAGAATTAATTATGACCGACGAAGGAATTTATGCAAATTTGGTAAAATTACAGTTCGATAATGTAAATTTGATGGTGGAATAAACTTAAAAGAAATGAATCCTTCTAAAGATACGCTTAAAGAATATGAATTGCGGCACACGGGTTGTCGCTCAGATATTCTACAATCATTTCAGAGTTATAATTTTGCCCTTTCGCATGGCGATTTGGAAGAGCGTTTTGGCGAACGTTTCGACCGTGTAACGATTTATCGTACCCTCAAAACATTCGTAGAAAAAGGAATCATTCACAAGGTTTTAGACGATGAAGGTGGCACAAAATATGCTCTTTGCCGCACCACCGAATGTAGTCATGACAACCATCACCACGACCACGTACATTTCAAATGCCTGCAATGTGGCAATACTACTTGCATCGAAAGTGTGCATATTCCTGTTTTTAGCTTGCCCGAAGGCTACAAGCGTACAGAAATAAATATGCTCGTACAAGGCACTTGCCCAACGTGTGTGAAATAAATTGATAATTTGAATGATTTTGTAAAACAATTCTTCATTCTACATTCTTCATTCTTAATTTGGCTTTCTTCATGTCCCACAAAACAAAGATTTATATTGCACTTGGCATTGTTTATGTCGTTTGGGGTTCTACTTATTTGGGAGTAAAATTTGCAATTGAAGTGCTACCACCCTTGTTGGTTTCTTGCACGAGGTTTCTTATTGGGGGAACAATTTTATTCTTATTTACCTTATTGAGAGGCGATGGATTTCCTTCAATGAAGCATATTCGTAATGCGGCATTTATCGGTGTGCTTTTGAGTGGTATTGGCAACTGCGTTGTTGCTTATGCTCTTCAATTTATGCCTTCTGGCTTGGTTGCTTTGCTGATTGCCACACTTCCTGCATGGATGATTTTACTTGATTTGTTGTTCTTTAGCAAGAAAAAACCTACATTTATTGGCTCAATAGGCTTAGTTTTAGGTTTAGTTGGAATGGCTTTTTTATTGAATCCTGAACGACATATCGGGCAGCGAGAAGTAGCAATTTTTCCTACGTTTATTGTATTTTTAGGCTCGATTGCTTGGGCTTATGGTTCACTAAAATCACCTTATCTGTCGCTTCCAAGACCACTACAATCAACTTCTATTCAGATGATTGCAGGCGGGTGTTTTTCACTAACCATGAGCCTTGTTTTTGAAAAAAATCAACTCCATGCTTTGCAAAGCATGACCCAACAAACCTATTTAGCAATGATTTATTTAATTGTCATTGGTTCTTATGTTGGCTATACAGCTTATGTATGGCTGATAAATAATGCTCCCCCACAATTGACGGCAACTTATGCTTACGTAAATCCTGTGGTTGCGATATTTCTTGGCTGGATTTTCCTTGACGAACGCCTCACTTCTCGCACAATGATAGCTTCTGCAATAATCTTATCAGGCGTTGTTATGATGACAATTGGCAGACGTAGGAAAGCGAAACAAGTGGAAGTGTAGTAGTCTTCAGTTTTTGCTATTTGTCCATTTTTTGTATACTATAAATAATATTTTGAAAACCCTGAAAAGGGTTCAACTTGAATAGCCTCGAATGTAATTCGGGGTAAATGAATTGGCTATAGTATCAAAACCCTGAAAGGGTTTAACAAAATTTTGTACAAGATTATTTACACTAACGTAAATTCGACATAAAGAACAATAAATTATTCAAAAAGCGTAAGCAAATAAGTAATAAAAGTACCCTAAATGAATATTACACGCCGTTTGAGAAATTTGACTCCAAAAATTAAAGAGTCTTTTTGATATATTTGTCAAATTTCTCAATCGGACCGCCGATGCGGAGGTGATTGTAAGATTCGTGTTTTTTTACGGTCGGCCGTTGCCGTTACTTTTTTTCAAAAAAAAGTAACGGCAACTAACTGATAGTCAGTGATTTAAGCAGTTTTTATCTAAGATATTATTCGTCGAACTCACGTTACACTAAAAAATTTATGTAATTTCAATGCCTTAAAAACTTCAAAACGATGAAATTTCTTTTCAAACGCCTTACCTTTGTATTTCCAATAACCATTATTTTGTTGCTCAGTATGGCTCTAACAACGCATAAAACTCCGCAAGATTTTTCAAAACAATTATTCGACAATTACGAAGATTTCAAAGAAAAATCTATCGTAAATCGTCGCTTCAAACACAAAGACATTGCTCCCATAATGGAAAAATTGTTTTTCGATGTGCAGAAAATTGGCAAATCTTTTGAGCAACGAGCTATTTATCAAATCAAGTTAGGAAATGGTAAAACAAAGGTTTTACTTTGGTCGCAAATGCACGGCGATGAGCCAACTGCTACAATGGCTTTGATGGATATTTTTAAGTTTTTTCAAGCAAAAAACGATAGTTTTGATGAATTAAGGGCAAAAATTCTGCAAAACTGCACATTGTATTTTGTACCAATGCTAAATCCAGACGGTGCAGAACGCTACCAAAGACGCACCGCTACCGATATTGACATGAATCGTGACGCTCTGCGTTTTCAAACTCCTGAAGGGCAATTATTGAAGAAATTGCAAGACGAACTACAACCTGATTTTTCATTTAATCTACACGATAAAGGCACAAAATATAGTGCTGGAGCAAGTGGAAATCAAGCAACGGTTTCATTTTTGGCAACATCTTATAATCATGAAAAGGAATGGAATGCCACTCGAACTCGTGCGATGCAGGTGATTTGTGGCATGCACGAAACACTGCAACAATTTATTCCTGGGCATCTTGGCAGATGGTCAGATGACCACGAACCACGTGCTTTTGGTGATAATATAGCAAAGTGGGGCAGTAGTTTGATTTTGATAGAATCGGGCGGTTATAAAGATGATATTGAGAAACAATTTATCAGAAAACTTAATTTTGTAGCAATTTTGACTGGTTTACAAGCAATTTCTGAAAAATCTTACAAAAAATATAAGCTAAAAACTTACGAAGCGATTCCAAATAATGATAGATATTTATTCGATTTATTGATTCGGAATGCCGAATTTGTGCAAGATGGAAAAGTAATTGTGAAGGATATTGGTATAAATTTAAGCGAAAAAAACATCAACAATGCGACCGATTTTGAATATTCGAGCGTAATTGAAGACATTGGCGACCTTTCAACTTTTTGGGGAATAAAAGAAATTGATGCCAAGGAATTGACAGTCAGATCTTTACAAGATTTTCCTGAAATAATTAAAAATCTTAAAGTTTCAGATAAAGAAATGTTGAATATGGAGCTAAATATCAACGAAATGGCAAGTTTTGTATTGACAAAAAAGAATGAAGTTAAATATATAATTTTGAATGGTCAGGTTAAATAACCTCCACTTTTTAATCAATTCCCTCCGTTTTTAAATCAAAAGCCCCCATTTATAAACTCTCGAAAATGAGTGTTACTTCTTGCAGTAATTTTGGTGAATCAAATTAATTATTAACCAAAAACAAAATTATTGCCATGAAAAAATTAATCATTTTCGCTATTAGTTCATTCATTATCGCTGCGAGTAGTTGCAGTAAGAAGGCTACTGACGACATCACCCCAAATGGTCAAACAAGCACAAATACCAATTCGAGTTCCAAGTTTAAAACTTCTTTTGATGTTTCGGGGGCTCAATATGGTAGTCTAAATTTCAATTTTATTAAAGATGGATCCCAACTTGAGCGTTATGCTGGAGTTTTAGAAAAAGATTTAAGTGGAAATACTCTCACGCACGTTTGGATTACAGATATGCCAAAATCAGCTAAAACTATTGACGATTATGTGAGCATGGTGATTTATACCGAAAAACCAGAAAAGGGTAGTTTCAACATTGATTACTACATAAAAGGCTGGGATAATAATGCTGTTACGCTACGATTAGGCAAAGATTCAGACTATGATGTATGGGTTTGTTACAAAGGAAAAGTTACAATTACAGAGGTTAGTAAGTTGGGCGAACCTATTGCAGGAACTTTTGATGGAGAGTTTTTTCAGGCAAGTAGCCAAAAAACAATTAGTGTGAAAAACGGCGTTTTTTCAGTAGAACATAAAGATAGCTTCTAAATGTTATGGTTTCGTTGCAGAAATGGTTGAAAAATACTATTTCTGCAACTTCAAACGCATTTCTTTTTTGGCAGTACGATACCAAACAAAAATTAAAGTAGGAATAGAAAGATAAGTAAATACCAACATCAACAATATTCCATCGTTGATTCCTGTGCCAATTACGCCCCTTCCTTCACTCAAATTACTGCCTACCGAAGCACGACACATGGCACATTGAGCCATTGACAATGAACAATTAACAATTATCAAAACTATTACCAATAGGAATTTTTTCATTGTATTTTGACTTTTAAATCTTTCTAAACTATTGATTATCAAGCGTTTATATCTAATTGATAATTGGTAAATGATAATATGGTTTTATCATCAAATATGCAATTACACCAGTAACTGACACATAAAGCCAAATCGGAAAAGCAAACCTTGCCATTTTTTTATGGCGTTCAAATTGCTTTGAATAGGCAAAATAATATGCACGAAGTACCAAAGGCAAAACTATAAATGAAAGCCCAACATGGCTTATCAGAATGAAATAATAAAAATACTTCTCAAATCCTTCTCCACCAAATTTTGTTGAAGGATTTGTCAAATGATAAAGAACGTAGCAAACCAAAAATAAAGCCCCTAAAAAAAAAGCACTTGACATCACTTTTTGGTGGCGTTCTATTTGTTTTTGTTTTATTAAAACCAAGCCATAAATCAATAATACTGAGGTTAGGGTATTAATTGCCCCTATAAGGTGTGGTAAAACCTTTGTCCATGCTCCAATATCAACTTTCTGACGAATACCAAGTAATATTGCTACTACAACTGGAATTACTACTGATAATACGTTTATAAACGTCATTGATTTCTGCTCACTTCTGCTAACTACCATTTCCAACACAATTCAATAAATTTTTATTTCTGACTTTTATATATTTCTGATAAAACCTTTATTTCAGCTATCAATCGCTCAACATCTGGAGAATATGTTCCGTCATAAATGCCTCTAACGTAGCCTTCTTTATCTATCAATAACAACTTTTCTGAATGAATAAATGTTTCGTCAATTGACTTTATTTTTTTATCATATTCCGAAGCATCTGCAGCTGGAAGTTTATATCCTTTGATAGCCAAATTATAAATATATTTTTTATCACCAGTCAAGAAAAACCATTTTCCAATTTTAGCGTCATATTTTTGAGCATATTTTAGCAAAACTGCCGAAGAATCGTGTTTTGGGTCAACCGAATGAGAAACAATTAATATATTTGGGTCATTTGCAAAAAGGCTCTGAACACGGGTAAGATTTGTAGTAAGCTTTGGGCAAATAGTACCACAACGAGTAAAGAAAAACTCTGCAACATAGATTTTACCTTTTGTTTGTTCAGAAGAAAACTTTTGTCCGTTTTGGTCAATTAATTGAAACACAGGAATTTTATGAAAGACTGTATCAGCCCCTCGCATCATTACTTGTCCAGTATCATCAATTTCAGGCATCAAGTAGGGAAGTTTGTAATAATTGTGCCCAAACATTTTTAGGAACACAAAAATAAAAACCGGAACAGCTAATAAAACTATTAGTATTCCGGCTTTTGCAGTATTTTTACTCATTTATTTTGTAAAATATAGTCTTTCAAATCCAATATATCCACCTTCAATCATTAATGCTAAAACCAACCATAATACAAACATACATGGCAATATAACTGTCCAAATCAATGATTTTACTTCATGTTTTAGGTGCATAAATGTTCCTACAATATAAAATGCTTTAACAATCGTCAAGAAAATAAATATACTTATTTTCAACCATTTGTGAGCATCAGCATCTACCATAAATGCAATTACAAACTCAAAAGACGTAATTGCTAAAAGAATCCAAAATACTTTCCAAATCTCTTTTGTTGGAGATGGAGCATTTTCATCATGTTCTGTATGTTGAGCCATTTTATTTAAAATTTAAAGAGGTCATTCTAATTAATTAATTTCTTTTATACAAGATAGAAAAAAGTAAATACAAACACCCAAACTAAATCTACAAAGTGCCAGTATAAACCTACTTTTTCAATCATATCGTAGTGTCCACGTTTTTCATAAACGCCATTGGCAGCATTATAAAATACCAATACATTTAAAACTACACCTGAAAAAACGTGTGTTCCGTGAAAACCTGTAATTACGAAAAACAAATCAGCAAATGCAGGCGGTCCATATTCGTTACGAACTAAATTTGCTCCTTTAATAATCTCGCCCGATGCTAATTTTAAACCTTCTTCTGTACCATGAATTAAGTGAGCCCACTCCCAAGCTTGTGAGGCCAAAAAAGCAATACCACCTAAAATTGTCCAAAGCATATATTTTTCAACATCAGCCTTATCCTTGCGATGCCCAGCTTCTACTGCTAATACCATCGTAACCGAACTCATAATCAAAATAAAAGTCATGATTCCCACAAAAACCAATGGAAGCGAAACACCATGCAAGAAAGGTACTGATTCAAACACTTTCTCAGGAATTGGCCACCATTCATTTGAAAATGTAAACAATTTTCTTGCACCTTCAAAAACAGGAAAACTGAATCGAATCAAACCATAAGTAACCAGTAAGGCTGAAAAAGTAAAAGTATCTGATAGTAGAAAAATCCACATCATTAATTTTCCGTAGCCAACCTTCATTGGTTGAACGCCACCTTTCCACATTAAATGGTCTGCGGTTGTAGAGGTATTTGCACTTGCCATAAAAACAATTATTAGCGGAAAACCGCTTTGGTTAATAATTTTCACTTGTTTTTGACTTAATTCAGTCAAAAATCCTATCTAAAATATAATAAAAACGCAAACAAAGAAACCCAAAGAATATCTAAAAAATGCCATGCTGTTGCACAAACTTCAACTAATATACTATTTTTTGAATCAATTTGCATTTTGAAAGCTAATATTAATGTTGCTACCAAAATCCCTAATCCTAATAAAAGGTGTGCCATGTGCAAACCTGTAAAAATATAAAAGAATCCACCAGAAGGATTTCCTTTTAGAAATACCCCTTGTTGTTGTAAATTTTGCCAACCGAGGTACTGCATTATCAAAAAAACAACCCCAAATATAAATGTTAAAGCTACTGCTATTTTTAAATTTGCTATGTTATTTTTTTTGGTTGATATTAAAGCCAAGTGCATCGAAACACTACTTACCATCAATACTAATGTACTGAACCAAAATATTTGTGGTACTTCAAATTCCGCCCAATTTCCTTCTGCTCGTCTTACTAAATAGGCACTTGCTTGTGAAGCAAACAACATCATTATAGTAATGATAAACAACCAAATCATGAACTTCCACTTATTAACCGACAATGTAGGTGCGGGTTCTTGTCCTCCAAACGAAACTGCTGTTTGTCTCTTTATATTTTTATTACTCATGATTTCTTTTTTTATAACTCATTTATTATCAACAAGTTACTTAACTATCGACTATTGAATGCCGACTATTTTAAACTTTATCCAACAAATACGCAATTTGCACAACAGGCAAATAAATAAAAGAACCAAACATCAGTTGCAAAGCTGCTTTTCTATCAACCTTACGCATCAAATGAAATGTTTGAGCTAAAAACAACACGCCAAAAACCATTGCAATAACTGCTGAATTAATGCCTGTCATTCCTAAATAATAAGGAACCCAACATAAAGGCAATAAAAATACAGTATAAATCATCATTTGTATTGCCGAATTTAAGTTCTGCCCACCACTTGATGGCAATAACCTGAAACCTGCTTTACTATAATCTTCATCTAAAACCCAGGCAATTGCCCAAAAATGTGGAAATTGCCAAAAAAATTGAATAGCAAATAAGATGCCCGGCTCTAAACCAAAATGGTTTGTGGCTGCTACCCAACCAATCATCGGAGGAAATGCTCCTGGTAATGCCCCAACTGCAACTGCAATTGGTCCAACTCTTTTCAAAGGTGTATACACAAATCCATAAAGAATCATTGAAAGTAATGCCAATAAACCTGCACGAACATTAAATTCATAGAATAGAATATACATCGCTATCATTGCCATTATCCAGCCAAAAATAGCTGCTTCACGCACCGAAAGTCTGCCACTTGGCAAAGGTCTTTCTTGTGTACGATTCATCAATTTATCTAAATCTTTTTCAATGATTTGATTGATGATATTTGCTGCTGCCGTTGTTGAAAATGCTGCAATACAGAAAAGAACTAATTTTGTCCAATCAATTTTTTCAGATGCAATAATAAAACCAAATGCTCCTGAAAAAACTACAGTTGACGATAACCTAAACTTTGTTAGTTCATAAAAAGCCTTGGCTTTGTATGCAAAAATATTTTGAAAAACTGTTGTACTCATTTATTGTAGTGAAGCAATGCTTCTAAAAACTTTTTCCTTATTCAATAATAAATAAATCACAAATTGAATTCCTAAAGCTAAAATGGCAACTGTCAAGTGAACTGGTTGCATAATTCTTGGAAAACCAAAGTAAGCTAATGCTATTCCAGAAAACATTTCTACTGAAATCAAAATCAAAAGCCAAGTAGAAAACTTATAAATGACTCCTTTTTCAATAATATTTTTTTTGATTCGATAGAAAAATAACAAGTTTAAGCTTAAAACTAACATTGAAAAGATGCCATGAATCTGAAACTTTCCTCCCGTGTTTTCAACCCACTGACTTTTTAAAGTTTCTCCCATTAGTGTTGAAACTTTATCTATCATTTCTCGTACTTGAGTACCAAGTAAAACTTGCCCAAGTGTAATAATAATAGTAAGTATTAATAAAAAACTTAAGGAATTTGCTTCTTTAATTTCTTCAGTAATCACATTTGAGTTATAAGACCTTGCAACTGCATATAGTAATATAAAAACTATGACAATTGAAAGTACCATGTGCAAAGTAATCATGATTGGATGTAACTCACTTGATACAACTTTTGAACCAAGCCAACCTTCTACTCCAACCAAAATAAAAGCTAAAAAACTTAGCCAAACAATGACTTTATCTTTTTTCCAAAAAGCAAAGAACGAGGCTATAAATGTACCAAAAATAAACAAACCAATTAATGCTCCAACTAATCTATTAATATATTCAATCCAAGTCTTTATCGCATTAAATTCTACTTCGCCTTTCAGCTTTGCTCCAAATATTTCTTGATAATTACTCGGTAATTGAGAAATATCAGTTGGAGGAATCCAAGTTCCAAAGCATTTAGGCCAATCTGGGCAACCCATTCCTGAGCCTGTTGCTCTAACAACTCCACCTACTAAAATTAATACATAAACTGCTCCAATTGTCCAAAGACCTAATTTTCTGAAATGAATCATAATTGTCGATATTGGAGATTCGATGCTTGATGTTCGGGGAATATTTTACAAATGGTACTCCAAACATCGAATCTCAAACATCTATTTAATCGGGAATACTATAATTAAACTTAATATTTTCTATATCTTTTTCTTCCTTAATCAATTCCGTTTCATGCGGGAAGTTTGATTCTGGCGTTGCTGAAAATGGCACATTTTGAGGAATAAAATCTTCTTCAGAACCTGGCTTGCTATAATCGTAAGGCCATCGATAAACTGTTGGTATTTCTCCAACCCAGTTTCCATGTCCTGGATTTATTGGTGCTGTCCATTCCAAAGTATTCGACCTCCAAGGGTTCTGAGGTGCTTTTTTACCCCAGAAAATAGAGTAAAAGAAATTATACAAGAAAGCAATGTTTGCTGCAAAAACTACAATCGCTGCAATGGTGCTTAATTCTGCCAAATCTTGGTATTTATTTGTAAAATCAAACCCTGTATAGGCATAATATCTTCTTGGGAAACCTGCAATTCCGAGATAATGTTGCGGGAAGAAAACTAAGTACACTCCTGCGAATGTTACCCAAAAGTGAATATATGCTAAAGTTGGATTCATCATTCGACCAAACATTTTTGGAAACCAATGATAAACTCCTGCCACCATTCCAAAGAATGCCGCCGAACCCATCACCAAGTGAAAGTGAGCTACAACAAAATAGGTATCATGCAACTGAATATCTAATGCACTATTTCCAAGAATAATTCCTGTAACTCCACCCGATACGAAGAAAGAAACTAAGCCAATTGAAAACAACATTGCTGGTGTAAATATGATATTTCCACGCCACATTGTTGTAATATAATTGAAGGCTTTTACGGCAGATGGCACAGCAATAATCAATGTCAAAAGCATAAATACTGAGCCTAAGAATGGATTCATACCTGTCATAAACATGTGGTGAGCCCAAACAATAAATGCTAAGAACATAATACCCAACATTGAGAAAATCATTGCTTTATAACCAAAAATCGGTTTGCGTGAGTTTGTGGCAATGATTTCAGAAGTCATTCCTAATGCAGGAAGGATTACGATATATACTTCGGGGTGTCCTAAAAACCAAAATAAGTGTTGAAACAATATCGGACTTCCACCTTGATTTGGTAATGCTTGCCCATTGATATAGATATCTGATAGGTAGAAACTTGTTCCAAAACTACGGTCGAAAATTAATAATAATGCTGCCGAAAATAATACTGGAAATGAAAGAATTCCTAAGATTGCAGTAAATGTAAATGCCCAAATAGTTAAAGGCATTTTATCAAAAGTCATTCCTCTTGTACGAAGGTTTATTACAGTTGTTACATAATTAATACTTCCTAATAAGCTGGAAATAATAAATATTGCCATACTTACCAACCACATTGTCATACCTGTTCCCGAACCTGGAGCTGCATCTGGCAATGCACTTAGAGGCGGGTAAACTACCCAACCGCCTCCTGCGGGTCCATCTTGTACAAATAATGAACAAAACATTATGACACTTGAAATAAAGAAGAACCAATATGACAACATATTGATAAATCCTGATGCCATATCTCTTGCACCTACTTGAAGCGGAATAAGAAAGTTTGAGAAAGTTCCACTCAATCCTGCTGTCAATACAAAGAACACCATGATTGTTCCGTGCATTGTAACAAGTGCAATGTAGTAATTAGGGTCTAATTTGCCTGTTTCGTCAAACCATCTTTCACCAAGAATTGGCTTTAAAAAACCTAAATCTATTCCAGGATATCCTAATTGTAAGCGAAAAACCAATGATAAAATACCACCAATTAATGCCCAAATTATACCTGAAATCAAATATTGCTTGGCAATGACTTTATGGTCTTCCGAAAAAATATATTTTCTGATAAAACTCAGCTCGTGATGCTCGTGTGCTTCATCATGTTCATGAACATGAATCTCTGCGTGTGCTACTTCTGCCATTTTAATAGTATATTTTAGATTTAATAGATTTAATGTTATCTTAATTTTGCAACATTTGGTAAACTATTTACCGCAGCCGTTGTGCTATCCGTTGAAACTTCCGAAGGAAAATACTTCATAGCTTTTGCTTTTAAACTTGCTGGTACTTTTTCTATATACTCAGGCTTTGAAGCAAATAATGATACTTGCTCTTTTTTCCATTTCTCGTACTCAGCGGGTTCATCCACAACTAAAATCAACTTCATTGCAAAGTGGCTACGACCACAAACTTCTGTACAAGCAATTTCATATTTGAAATCTGGATTACCTAATTCAGCACGCATATCTGCTGTAGTTTTGTCTGCAATAAACCAAAATTTAGTTGGCATTCCTGGTACTGCATCCATTTTTACTCTCATGTGAGGAATAAATACGCTATGCAATACATCTCTCGCTCTGATTTTTAATAATACTGCCTTTCCTTTTGGAATGTGCATTTCAGTATTACTTGTAAAATCATCGAATGAATTTTCGTCCGTAAAATCAAGACCAAATTCATTTCCTTCTGCATCATTAATCAATTTATAATTATAATTGCCTAATTTATTATTATCCACCCCCGCATATCTTACTTGCCAGCCAAATTGCTTACCCATAATTTCAATCACTTCAGCATCTTTTGGAGCATCTGACATTACTTTGTTCCATACACTTAAGCCACTTGTTACTAAGCCTGCCATTACTAAAGCTGGAATTAATGTCCAAACTACTTCAAGTGTATTATTGTGTGCAAAAAACTGTGCCTTTCTATTTTTGTTATATCTATATTTATATGGAAAATAAAACAAAATAGAATTGACTACAACAAATGAAAATGTAACAACAGCCATTCCGAACCAAAACCAATAATCGGTTTCTTTTCCATGAACTGATGACGCTGTTGGAATATCTCCAAAAGCCATTAAAAAATCTTTTTTTGCATAGTTGAATGACCAAACCATTCCAACTACACTCAAAATCCAGAAGATAGCCAAACCAACACCATTCATATCATTGGCACTGTCTACCGCACTATCTTCATTTTGTACTGTTTCTCCTTTCTGCCCTTTTAGGAGTTTTTGTGTTTTTGAAATAACCATGATGGTCAAAGCAAGAAACACAATAGCTAAAGCTACAATTAATAAAGTCATTTTCTGAAAATTTACAAGTTTATATACTAACTTCTTGTACTATATAAATCAATGTTTAATAAAAATGTTTGAAAAAAATCAAATATCATGGTGCAAACTTTCCTCTAAGAATGGGTGATTCTTAGGATACATATTTGTTTTTGACAATTCATTTGCCACAAAATAAATAAACAACGAAGCGAATGTTAATGTTGTCCCCCACTCTATGATACCAATACCAGCTTGGCTTTTTGCAATTCCCGGCATGTGCATTTGATAAAAATCAAACCAATGTCCAATTAGAATTGCCGAACAACCTAATTTCAAAAATGTTGGTCTTCTTTTTGAGTTTCTTGCCATCAAAATTAATAGTGGGCAGAAAAAATTCAAAACAAAGTTTATATGAAAGGGCCACCAATATCTGCCTTCAAATCCTGTAAAACGCTCACGATAATAGATTGTTTCTTCTGGAAGGTTTGCATAAAAAATTAATAAATATTGTGAAAACCATACATAAGTCCAAAAAACAGAGAAACCGAAAATTAATTTCCCTAAATCATGCAAATGACTTTCATTTACTACTTTCAAATATCCTTGGTCTTTCAATAACAAAATTGCCATCATCAATGCGGCTAAACCAGCAACATGCCAACTCGCCAAATGATACCAACCAAACATTGTAGAAAACCAGTGTGTATCTATTGACAATGACAAATCCCAAGCTGATGTTGAGGCTGTTACGGCAAAAAATATTAAAAATAGTTTAGAGATATTACGGCTTTTATAGTAATTATCTGTCCCTTTTTCTTCATCTTCTAATAATGAATATTTACGCATCATTTTCGAGCCAAAATACCACACAGCAATGTACGCTATCAAACGAACAAAGAAAAAAGGCAGGTTCAAATACCAAGATTTTCCTGCAATAATTTTGTCATAGTTTTCACTGCCCACAGTCATTATCCCATCATGTGTCCAGTGCATTACGATGTGACGAGTTGCAGGAATTGCCATTAATATCAACAAAATAGTGCCTGGAACTATAATAAAAGAAGGAAAAGCCTCAGCTACACGTTTGATAGAAACATACCAACCAGATTTTGCAACATAATTATAGGAAATAAAAAACGCTCCTACTACCGAAATTCCAAGAAAGTAAACACTATTCATCCAAAGATTTGCAATGATTCTACTAAATAAAGTTGCACCATGCTCGCCACCATGTTCTCCATGACCAGCTGCCTCATGCCCTGCTGCTGCATGTTCGCCACCATGAGCTTCCCACACGCCAATAGACCAACCATTTGATAATAGAAAATAACCAATCGCAACCATAGCTACTCCTAATAGAGCTGCAATTATTAATTTACGTTTGGTTTCAGAGGTAAACTCAAATCTTTCTTCTGTTGAAGGAATTTCGTGAGTATTATGAGCCATTTTTTTTGAATTTGAACCCCCAATTGAAGGGGAGTTAATAATAAAATATCTTTAAATATCTCTCTTTTGATTGAAAGTATTTTGATTAATTTCCTAATTGCAATCTATGTACGTAATGAACAATTTTCCAACGTTCTTCAGGATTCACTTGTGAAGCGTGAGCCCACATACGATTTTTTCCAAAAGTAATTACATGATAAATATGACCATCATTCATACTTTTATAAGCATCCGATGCATAATTTGGTACACCTTTGTAAACGATACCCACAGCACCATCACCGGCACCTTTTTCTCCATGACAATGTTGGCAGTTCCTTTCATAAAGCACTTTTCCTTCTTCTTCTGCCTTTTCTGACCAAGGAATTGGATTTATCAATGTTCTTTCGGCTATTTCAATGCTATCTTTCGGCAAGTTATATTCCATTAAGTCATAGATAGTTGTGCTATCATCTTGCAAGAAAGTTGTATTGTAATTGGCACGAGAAATTGTTCCAGCTACTGGCGAACGCATATCTTTACCATCTAAATTGATAGTATTTGCACGCCACTGAGTAAGTGGTTCGTAGGCACGGGAGTTATACATATTTGGAGAAAACTCCCAACCTGTACTGTTGTTATCCCCACAAGAAGTCAATGCAGCTACCGAAAATGTTGCTGTTGATAATACAAGGGCGATATTTTTGAATGAAAACTTCATTTGAAAACAAATTAGTGTCAATTGTGTGAGTAGTAAATAATTTACTCACTCAATTTTCCATGTTTTATTTGATTTTTTATCTTATTCAGTTCGTTAAAAACTGTTAGTTATGCTTCTTTTACATTAACTTCACTTGCACCTGAGCTTTTCAATATTTTTGAAATATCTCCTTCTGAAAGTTTGTTTTTTGCCAAATCAATAGCCATTATAAACTTATCATCAGTACTTCTTACGTCAAAAATGATAGGTTTTGCAGATGGCCCCATTCCCTCCATGAAGAAGAATGTAAATGCCATTCCGAATGATGCTAAAAGAACTGTCAATTCAAAAACAATAGGTACGTTTGTTGGAAAAGGGAAGAAGTTTTTACCACCAACATTTATAGGCCAATCTACACCCATTGTCCAAAATGTAAGCAATAATGCCAAACAAGTTCCTGTTATTCCGAATGAAAAGGCTGCAATACCCATTCTTGGGAAAGCATATCCCAATGCTTTGTCCATTCCGTGAATAGCAAAAGGAGTATAAACTTCATGAATTTTGACACCTTGATGTCTTACGTCTTCAACAGCATGGAGTATTTCATCACTATCGTCAAAAACACCTACTAAATATTTGCTATCTGCCATTTAAGTAATGATAAATGTTGAATGTTGAATGATAAATTTGCAATAGCAATTATTTATATTCAACTACTTATATAATGGTAAAATCTTAAATTACGCTGTTACTTTTTTCTTTTCTGGGTATTTTTCAGATGATGATTTCAAAACAGCTTTCACCTCTGCCATGTTGATAACAGGCAAGAATTTAGAGAATAAGAAGAAAGCGGTAAAGAAAAACCCAAATGAGAAAATATAGTCTGAAATATCTCCCAAGCGTGGCGTAAAATATGCCCAACTTGAAGGCAAATAATCACGGTGGAGCGAAGTTACAATGATTACAAAACGCTCAAACCACATACCGATATTTACAATTACTGCCATTACGAATGATACAAGAATGTTTTCGCGAATTTTCTTGAACCAAAATAATTGTGGAGAAAGTACATTACAAGTCATCATTGCTGCATAAGACCACCAAAGTGGACCAGCCATACGATTGATGAAAGCATATTGCTCATATTCAACACCTGAATATGCCGCCATAAAAAACTCAGTAATATAAGCGATACCAACAACTGAACCTGTAAGCGTGATGATTTTATTCATCAACGAAATATGCTCCAATGTTACGTAGTCTTCCAATTTATAAACAACTCTTGTTACCAACATCAAGTTTTGAACCATTGCAAAACCAGAGAAGATTGCACCCGCCACAAAGTATGGAGGGAAGATTGTTGTATGCCAACCTGGAATTACCGAAGTTGCAAAATCAAAAGATACAATTGTGTGTACCGAAAGTACAAGAGGCGTAGAAAGACCTGCCAAAATTAAAGAAACGTCTTCATATCTTGCCCAAGCTTTTGCTCCACCAGTCCATCCGAGAGCTAATGCTCCATAAACTTTCTTGCGTGTGCCAGTTGCTCGGTCACGGATTGTTGCTAAGTCAGGAATTAAGCCAATGTACCAAAATAAACATGATACTGAGAAATAAGTCGAGATTGCAAAAACGTCCCAAACCAATGGTGAGTTGAAGTTTACCCACAAAGAGCCAAAAGTATTTGGCAATGGTAAGGCAAAATAAGCTAACCAAGGACGACCCATATGCATCACAATGAATGAAGCTGCACAAATTACGGCAAAAATCGTCATTGCTTCTGCTGCACGGTTGATTGATGTTCTCCATTTTTGACGGAATAACAACAAAACGGCAGAAATAAGTGTACCAGCGTGACCAATACCAACCCACCAAACGAAGTTAGTGATGTCCCATGCCCAGCCTACGGTTTTATTCAAACCCCAAACACCAAGACCTTCCCACCATGTCCAAAATACCCAAGCTGTACCATAAAGTAGTACAAGCACTGATATTCCAAACACAATTTTCCACTCTTTCGTCGGTTTGCTTTCAACGTGTCTGCAAATGTCTTCTGTTACGTCGTGGTAGGTTTTACCCCCCATTACTAACGTTTCTCTTATTGGTGAAACTACGTGCATAGTTTTTTTAGATTTATTGTATTAAAGTTTTTTAAACTTTCAAAATTCGCTGTTTATCACTTTTATCTACGCCTTACTTTTTGTCTTGATACAAAAAGTAACAAAAAAATCAAGAAATTTTAAACTCGCTATCGCTCGAACAGTAAAATTTCGGGCTTGGCTTCTAAAAATGAATAAACATTTTTATTATTTAATTTTTGTCCTAACTTATGAATGCTCTTTGTGTTCGTGTTCAGCTTTGGCTTCTGCTTTTTTCACAACACCGTCTTTGTTACGAATCTTAGTCAAATAGCTCAACTGTGGTCTTACGTTAATTTCTTCTAAGACATTGAATGCACGACCTTCTTTTTCCTCTTCTAACATTTTCGAGATTTCTGTCTCTGGGTCAAGCATATCTCCAAAAGTGATAGCGTTTGTTGGACAAGATTGTGAACAAGCTGTTACAATTTCTCCATCTACTGGACGACGACGCTCTTTTTTTGCTGTCAATTTACCAGCTTGAATACGTTGTACACACATTGAACATTTTTCGATTACTCCACGAGAACGAACAGTTACGTCTGGATTTAACACCATACGACCTAAATCGTTATTCATGTGGAAATCAAAATTATCGTTTTCAAAATACTTGAACCAGTTGAAACGACGTACTTTATATGGACAGTTGTTGGCACAATAACGAGTACCGATACAACGGTTATAAGTCATTTGATTTAAACCTTCCGAGCTATGCGTTGTTGCTAAAACTGGACAAACCGTCTCACAAGGAGCATTTGAACAGTGCTGACACATCATTGGTTGGAACACAACTTCTGGATTTTCGGCAGCAATTTCTAATGCTTTGAAACCTGAGATTGGGCCTAATTTCTCTAAGGCTTCATCATGCTCCATTTCAGAGCTATAATAGCGGTCAATGCGAATCCAATGCATTTCTCGGGCACGAGCAACTTCTGCTTTTCCTACCACCGAAACATTGTTTTCTGCTTGACAACTTACTAAACATGCAGCACAACCTGTACAGCTATTTAGGTCAATAATCATTCCCCAGCTATGGTTTTTCTTTTCGTGTCCGTTCCAAAGTGTAATTTGGTATGGAGATTTTTCACCTTCTGATGTTTCGATTTTTGGTTCAAAACGTCCTGCTTTTACATTATTTACATATTCACCCAAAACAGATTCTTGTACGACTGCCGTACGACCCATGATGGTGCTATGTGTTTGAGTTTGAGCTAAAGTATAGTTATCTTTTGTTTTTTCTATTTTTGCATCACTTGCCCAGAATTGACCATTTGAAACCCAAGGAAAAACACTTGCTCCTGTATTTCCTGATTTTCCTGCGGCAGTACGACCATAACCCAAAGCGATTGAAATTGTACCAATTGCTTGGCCTGGTTGAATCAACACTGGCAATTCGATTGTTTTTCCCCCTACGGTTACTTTTGCCCAATCGCCTTGTGCAATTCCTTGCTCAGTGGCTGTTTTTTGAGAAACAGCAATTACGTTTTCCCAAGTAACTTTTGAGATTGGGTCTGGTAATTCTTGTAACCAAGGATTGTTTGCTTGTGTACCAGTTCCGATAGAAACTGATTCGTAAATGCCAACTTCGATTCCTGCTCCTTTTGTTTTTGCAATAGAAGCTGCTGCGACTTCTACATTACCATTGAATGTTGCTCCCGAAGCTACTGCATTTTCGTTTGGTTCATAAACACCATCATGCAAAGCTTGTACCCAAGATTTTCCACTAAGAATATTTTTTGACCAATTTGATTTTAAATATGCTTGATAATCGCTGTTTGCACCTGCCCAAGTCAAAAGACTTGATTGTGCTTGACGAGTATTGTAAATTAAAGTAATAGTTGGTTGGGTCAAAGAGTAGAAACCTTTCTTTGGCTCTGCGTCGTTCCAAGATTCTAAATAATGAGGAGCGGGAGCGATGTATTTACATTTTGAAGCTGTTTCGTCTGCACGGTCAGCAAATGAAACTGATAATCCTATTTTACTGATAGCTTCACCTAATTCAGCACCTCTTGCGTGGTCATAAACAGGGTTTGACAAGAAAATAACTGAACTTACTTGTCCTGCTTTTGCCTCATTGATGAACGTTGTCATCTCAGCATCGCTACCTTGACGGTAATTTACAGGAGTAACTAAATCTATTGTTGAGCCGTAGCTTCCAAGTAGGCTATTTAAGGCATTAACGATAGTTTGAACTGCTGGGTCGTTTGAACCAGATACAACTAAAGCCGCTCCTTTTGCTGCTACAAGGTCTTTAGCACATTTGTCTAAATGTTGCGTTTCAACCGCAGAAGCTGAAATTACTTTTCCGCCCAATGCTGCTGCTACCTTATTATATAATGCTGCAACCACTGCTCCTTCTTGCGAAGGTTTCATCATGCCACGATAATCGGCAGATGCACCAGTGATTGTCATTCCAGTTTCATATTGGTAATGACGTGACATTACACGTTTACCATTTTTACCGCTACTTAGTTTACGAGTTTCTGCCCATTGCTTTGAGAAAGTTACAGGAGAAATCCAAGTTCCTAAGAAATCGGCATTGATACCTACTATTACACTTGCTTTGCTAAAATCGTATGAAGGAACTACTGCTTGACCGAAAGACTCGGCATTTGCTTGAATTAGACCTGATACAGAATTTGCATCATAAGTTACTAATTTAGCGGTTGGGTATTTCGTAGTAAAATCTGCAATTACTTTTTTGGTAGTTGGAGAAAGAATCGTGTTTGAAACAATGCGAATATTACCACCTTTTGCTAATCCTGCGATTACTTCTTTGTCAAGGTCTTCCCACTTAATTTCTGAACTTCCTTTGTGTGGAGCTTTCAGTTTCTCATTATCATAAAGACTTAGAACAGAAGCATGAACTCTTGCACTTACACCACCTTTTGTGATACTTGATAATTTGTTACCTTCTATTTTAATCGGGCGACCTTCACGGGTTTTTACCAAAATACTGCAATAATCGCCACCTTCTGCGTAAGTTGAGGCATACCAGTTAGGAATACCGGGCTCAACGCTTTCGGGTTTATTAAGATATGGAATTGCTTTACGAACAGGAGCATCGCAAGCCGCCAAAGAAACTGCTGCCAATCCAAAGCCTAATACCTTTAAGAAATCACGACGTTGAACAGAATCGTCATTTTCGATTTCGTCTAAATTAAATTCACGATTGGCATTTTTTACAAATCCAATGTCGTTTTTCAACTCCTCAACCCCTTTCCAATACTTTTTAGTAGTATTCTCCATAGTACCCTATAAATCCTTGAGAGGACTTTTTAATATTTTATACGATTAAGTTCTTTTTTCTAAACTACTTGATAAAAGTAGTAATTAATAGTGGCATTTAGCACATTCCAACCCACCATTATCTTGTACTTTCATAGCACCTTTGCTTACCAAACTGTGGGCTTCCATCAATTTAGTATAGTAACCGTTGTCTTTGCCATTCACTTCTGACTTACGGTGGCAATCAATACACCAGCCCATTGTCAATGATGAACGTTGTTGAACAACTTCCATCTTCTCAATTTCACCATGACAGTTTTTACAATCTAAACCACCAACGTTTGTGTGTTGTGCGTGGTTGAAATATGCTAAATCTGGTAAGTTATGTACACGTACCCACTCAATTGGCTTATTATTTTCGATTGCTGTATAAATCTTTTGGATTTCAGGCGACTCACGTTTGATTGCATTGTGGCAGTTCATACAAATATTTGCCGAAGGAATACCCGATTGTTTTCCTTTGTAAACACCTGTGTGGCAATAAGCACAATTGATTTTCATTTCGCCAGCGTGTAGCTTGTGAGAGAAAGCGATTGGCTGCTTTGGAGCATAACCTTGGTGAACACCAATGCCATACATACCATCGAATGTTGCTTTTGATGCTAATAAAATAAACACCCAAACGATTGCTGAGCGAACAGTTTTATTAGAAGCAATATTTTTGAATGAACTTTGAAGATTCTGAACAAAAGAAGTTTCAGTTGCAACACTTTCGTTCCCAGATAATTTATTAAGTAATTTTAAAATACCTAATAAAGCTACCAAAACTAAGCCCATGATTGCTAAAAGTGCAACCAAGATAACATTAACGAATTTTCCGCCACCTGTTTCAGCTGGGACAGTTGTAACTATTGGTCCACCAACTGTAACAACAGGAGTTCCTGCAGATTTTATGTAAGCCAAAACCGCTTTTACTTCTGGGTCGCCAAATTTAGCAAAGGCTGTCATTTGAGTCTTGTTGTAGGCATTGTATAAGTCATTGGCATATTTATCTCCACTGGCAATTACACCCATTGGATTATTTATCCAACTCTTAAGCCAAGCATAATCACGGCGTTTGTCAATGTCTTTCAAACCTGGACCTACTACTTTTTCGGCCGTAACAGCATGGCATTGAGCACAGTTATTTTTGTATAAACTTTCGCCTAAAACTACATCGCCATCTGCTGCAGGGGCTGCCGTGACTGCTGGAGTTGCTGCGGTAGTTGCTACTGCTGCGGGGTCGGCTGGTTTGTCTTGTGCTATTGCGTTGCCAAGGGAAATTGTTGCAACAAAGGCAATAGAAAGAACTGATTTATAAAATTTACGAATCATACTTAATATATATAATGTAGTACGCCTACTTTTTCAGACTGCAAAACTACGGCACGATTGCTTTGCATCAAACAGGTTTTGTGATTTTTTTTATAAATAAACGTAATTTAGAATAATTTTAAATAAACATTTAAATCATTGATAATCAATGATTTAAAGCAAAAAACCACCTCATAATCAACGTATAGTGGTGAATATGAAATGGTATTTTAGCAAGAATATGTATTCATCAGAAGCTTGTAAAAGCTCCTACGCTTTCTCTATTTTGGTGCAAAGGTAAGGTGGAAAGGTTTTTTATGCAAGGAGAATTACCTTTTTATCAAAACATTACTTCTTAAATAAAGAATCTACAAATTCCATTTTGTTGAAAACTTGTAGGTCGTCCATTTTTTCGCCAACGCCTATGTATTTTACTGGAATTTTGAATTCGTCTGAGATACCTATTACTACGCCACCTTTGGCTGTTCCATCTAATTTGGTAATTGTTAATGAATTGATTTCGGTAACTTTCGTAAATTCTCTTGCTTGAATGACGGCATTTTGCCCTGTGCTTCCATCCAAAACCAACATTACTTCATGGGGAGCTTCTGGCAAAAACTTCTGAACTACTCGCTTGATTTTGCCCAATTCATTCATCAAATTTACTTTGGTATGCAATCTTCCTGCGGTATCTATTATAATGATGTCGGCACCCATTTCCATACCTTTTTTTACGGCATCAAAAGCAACTGCCGAAGGGTCGGTGTTCATGCCATGTTCTATTACTGGTACGCCAACTCGCTCACCCCAAAGTTTGAGTTGGTCAACGGCGGCAGCTCTGAAAGTATCTGCTGCACCTAATACAACTTTCTTGCCACGTTTATGAAATTGGTGAGCCAGTTTGCCAATGGTCGTAGTTTTTCCTACTCCATTTACCCCAACGACCAAAAGCACATACGGTTTTGGCAAATGGTCAGTTTCAAAGCTATTTTGAACATCTTGAGAGTTGTTTTCAGCCAAAAGTTCGGCAGTTTCTTCTCGCAAAATACGGTCTAATTCTTGAACATTTGTATATTTATCTCGCCCTACTCGTGCTTCGATTCTACGAATGATTTTCACCGTTGTTTCGACGCCAACGTCCGAACTAATCAAAATTTCTTCTAATTCGTCTAAAACCTCTTCATCAACCTTCGATTTTCCAACAATTACCCTTGAGATTTTATCAAAAATACTTGTTTTTGTTTTTTCTAAGCCTTTGTCGAGCGTTTCTTTTTTTTCTTTGGTAAAAAAATCAAAAAGTCCCATTCTTATTTTATGAGTGAATGAATGAGTGAATGAGTGAATAACCTCTTGATTGAGATTACAACAAAAATTCATCATACACTCTTGTTATTACAATAAAGTCAGTTAATCTAATTTAAGTTTCATTCCTTCATGACTTGCTATGAAACCTAATGCTTCATAAAATCTTAGAGCATCTGGTCGTTTTTTGTCAGTTGTGAGTTGAATCAAATGACAACCTTTTTCTTTTGCACGATTGATGGCATATTCAAAGACTTTCTTGCCAATGCCTTGTCCTCGATATTTTGAATGTGTGCGAACTGCTTCAATTTGGCATCTTTTTCCACCTTGATAAGTCAAATATTGAATAAAGGTTAGTTGAAAAGTGCCTACTTTTTCGCCGTTCATTTCTACAATAGTTAATTCTTGGTTTGGGTCTGCGTTTATTTCTTCAAGAGCTTTGTAATAAGGCTGTGGAAGTTCGTTTTCTATTTTTTCACGAGAAGAACCAAGAGTATCATCTAAAAGCATAAGTACGATATCAAAAAGGTCGTCTTTTGTTGCCAATCTGAATGTAAGTGTATTTCCCATTTACGCTATCATTTTGGCAAAAATAGGGCATTTTTGTCAGAATTTCTGAGAATTTGTAAAGAATCTTTTATTTTTATTCAGGAAAAAATTGTTTGACGATTTCTTCGGTGATGCGTTTTGGGCGAAAAGTTTGTGCATCAAGTGCTACCCAATGTGTAACTGAACGAGCCAAAACTTCTTCGCCACGCATGACTTCGCAATGACGTAGGCTCTTTACACCCACGAAACTATCAACCCAAGTTTTTACGACCAAATCATCATCCAAAAATGCGGGTTTCAAATAATCTATTTCGTGGCGTCGAGCTACCCAAATTATCTGAGAAGCAATTTCTTGTGGCACAGTTTTCCAATGTCCGCTTGCGGCATCTTGCACATAACGCAAATAAACGATGTTATTGACATGATTTAATTCATCAATATCTTCGGGAACAACTTTGATTGGGAGGAAGAAAGTATGGCTCATTTCAAGTTTTTCAAATGCCTTAATGTAACTGGCAAATGTTCTTTTACTTCAGCATTTTCGTCTTCAATATAGTAAAATTTAACGCCTGTCTGCATAGCTGCACGCATGATTTTTCGGAAATCTAATTGACCTGTGCCTACTGCAACATCAGAAGTTAGAGGCGTTCCACCTGTCAATTCGCCAGTTTCTTGACCAATTTTCATGTCTTTTATGTGCAAAGCCACGAAACGCCCTTTGTGTTTTTTCAATAAAAGTGCGGGGTCTTGTCCGCCATGAAATGCCCAGTAAACATCACATTCGTAACTTACATTTTCAGCATAGGTTTTCTGCACCATGTAGTCGAAAAGTGTACCTTCTTCGCTTGGTTTAAACTCAAAACCATGACAATGGTAATAAAAATGAATACCTGCTTTTGCCAAAGTTTCGCCTGCTTTATTGAAAACTTTGATAGCTTTTTCGGCATCTTCACGCTCAAATTTATTGCCAATGTGAGGAATCCATGCCGTGCCTGCATATTTTATATTGAGAGCTTTGCAAGTGGCAATTACTTTATCAATACTATCTCGAAAAAGGTTAAAATCTAATAAAGTGCTGTACGGTTTTAGCCCTGCTTTGTCTAATTCTGCCTTAAAATCTTCGGTTTTCATACCATAAGTTCCTGCAACTTCAACTTCGGTGATGCCCAAACTTTTTATGTAAGCAAGCGTTCCAGGCACGTCAGTTTTGAAATAATCTCGCAAACTATATAACTCAAGTCCGATGCGGTCTCCCATTACTTTTCCAATATTTGGCTGCTTTTCGCCTGTACCATTTTGTAGCCACATTTCTACTCTTGGTGTTTTCCAATTGTACGATTTTGAAACAATATCCATATCGCCGTCACCGTCCACATCAAAAACTCTACCTTCATGAAAATCAATTCCTTTTTGGAAAATTGTTTTTGTAAAACCTCCTTTTCCATCGCCATAAAGAATGAACGCTTCGGCATTTGGGTTATCATTTGTACTTGTTTTTTCATCCCATTTGACCATTTCTGCACAAAGAATATCTAAATTTCCGTCGTCGTTGATGTCGGCAACTTCGAGGGTTTGTGCATGAGTTAACTCTTTGTCTATCAATACTTTAGCTTTCCAGTTTGTCGAAATTTCGGCACTTCCGTTACATTCATAAAGCATCAATTTGCCATTTTTGTTTCCTGAAGTATATAATAATTGCATTTTCTTTCCAGTCCTAAATTTTGATGCAACAACTCTTCCTCCCTCCTCCCCTACTTTGGTGGCTTTGAACTTTCCATCAACATATTTGAACCAATAATTTCCTGCAATTAAATCTTTATTTCCATCGCCGTCCACATCGGCGGCGGCAATTCCTTCCATATTTTTAATTTTTCCTTCTGCCAAAAAAACAGTTTCAAAAGCCCACTTATTTTTCTTTGGTTCGGCAGGAATATTTGCTGTAAAAAGAGTTTTTGCACCTTGATTCCAAAAAACAATTTGAGCTTTTCCGATTTGCTTAAAATCTCCGAAAATGATACCCTGCTGCTGCATTTCACCCTCAGTTTTAATTTCATTTCTATACCAAGGCACATTTGGATTAAAAAATGGAGCTGGGTTTTCCCACCACCAAATTTTATTGCTTTGAGCATCTCCTCCAAAAACTAAGTCTTTGTCGCCATCGCCGTCAATATCATGAAAAGTTCCGCCCGATTCGATAGACAAAAGCTCTTTTTCGACAGTAAATTCTCTCCAACCAATGGCACGGTCAAATTTGAGGTAAATAATTGCAGGAGTTTTTCCACGCCCACACATCACAAATTCTTCGATGCCGTCATTGTCAATATCAACAGCGAGAGAAGCGGTTTGTTGAGTTACTTTCCAAGAAAGGGAAATTTTCCCATCTTCACTCGAAATATGTTCCCAATTTTGGGCATTTAGTTGTAAGATTGTGCAAGAAAAAGCAAATAATGTGATTAGTTTTTTCATTTTTGGGGAAATTGTTAATGCAAAAGGATTTTCACAAATATAGGAGAAAAATGAGTGAATAGCTGAATTTTAGGCTATTTTATTACGTTTATAGATAGGTTTAAAAAACAAAAAAAACCATTGATAAATAGGTAGCTATCAATGGTTTATGGCATTTAAAAGTGTCCTCGAAGGGAGTCGAACCCATATCGTCAGAACCGGAATCTGATATTCTATCCATTGAACTACGAAGACTTTATTTTGTATTTATTTGCCGAATCAAAACGTCGAACCCCCATATCGTCTGAACAGAAACAGCGGCTCAACTGCAGCAGTCGCACTTTCTGATATTCTATAATTTAATTGTGTCCTCGAAGGGAGTCGAATCGAAACGTCGAACCGCCATATCGTCAGAATCGGAACGGCAGTCGCACTGTCTGATATTCTATCCATTGAACTACGAAGACTTTATTTTGCAAAGTTACAGTTTTTTTGCATCGTTTTACAGCAATTTCTATTCTTCTTCTTCAAAAAGTTTAATAAAAATAGGTATAAACTTCATTGGGATTATATAATTCTACATATTTGCAATCAAGCATAAAATTATGTCTAAACCTATCACACGTGTTTTTGACTTGCTGAGCGAGTCAATTACCAAATATAACAAGCCAGATGTTTTTGCTTCCAAAATCAAAGGAGATTGGAAACGGATTTCGGCAAAAGATTTTGTCCATTCAATCAACCAATTGAGTTTGGGTTTACTCAAAATTGGCATCGAAAAAGGTGATAAAATTGCCGTCATTTCTGAAAGCCGTCCCGAATGGAATATTGTTGATTTTGCTGTGCAGCAAGCAGGGGCAATTGGCGTGCCGCTTTACCCAAATATTACGGTTGAAGATTATCGTTATATTTTCAATGACGCAAATATAAAACTCATTTTTGTGGGCGATGAAAGCCTTCTACGCAAAGCCCAAGAAGCAGCAAAAGATGCTCCAAGTGTGCAGGAAATTTATTGTTTTGATAAAGTTTTGGGTGGGAAAAACTGGCAAGAAATCTCAGAAAAAGCTGATAGTCAGGCTATTGACAAATTAGAAAATCTCAAGTCAAATATCAAAACCGATGATTTACTGACAATCATTTATACATCAGGCACAACTGGAAATCCGAAGGGCGTGATGCTCTCGCACCAAAATTTGATTAGCAATTTTGAGTCTTGCAAAAATAATTTTCCAATTGATGAAACTTGCCGATCTTTGAGTTTTTTGCCCCTCAATCACGTTTACGAACGCATGGTTTTGTACCTCTACATGAGGCTTGGCGTATCAATTTATTATGCCCAAAACATGGCAACAATTGCCGAAGATTTGCGAGATATTCAGCCACATATTTTCACGACAGTGCCACGTTTACTGGAAAAAGTTTATGACAAAATCGTGGCAAAAGGTTATGAACAAAGCGGCACAAAACGTAGGGTTTTCTTGTGGGCATTGAACCTTGGACTACAATTTGACCCAAATAAAAAATTTGGTTGGTGGTATAATTTCCAGCTAAAATGGGCAAGAAAATTGGTTTTTAGTAAGTGGAAAGAGGCTTTGGGCGGAAATATCCGCATGATTTGTTCGGGGGCTGCAGCTTTGCAACCACGTTTGGCAAGAGTTTTTTGGGCGGCAGAAATCCCCGTTTCGGAAGGTTATGGTATGACCGAAACTTCGCCAGTAATAGCTACTAATCGCATCA
This sequence comes from Emticicia sp., assembly GCA_031378345.1. Classification (GTDB taxonomy): domain Bacteria; phylum Bacteroidota; class Bacteroidia; order Cytophagales; family Spirosomataceae; genus Emticicia. The sequence continues at coordinate 54,151 of JANNDY010000030.1, forward strand.
TGCCATTAGATTTGAGAATTGGTACAGTCGGACCAATTATTGACGGAACGACCGTAAAAATTGCCGAAGATGGTGAAATTTTGGTCAAAGGACCAAATGTAATGCTTGGCTATTACAACAAACCCGAACTTACAAAAGAGGTAATTGACCACGATGGATGGCTACACACAGGTGATATTGGCAAATTCGAAGAAGGTAAATATCTGAAAATTACCGACCGCAAAAAAGAGATTTTCAAGACATCTGGCGGAAAATATGTAGCTCCGCAAGTAATTGAAAACAAAATGAAAGAGTCGCTTTATATAGAATTTATAATGGTGGTTGGCGAAAGTCAGAAATTTCCTGCGGCGTTGATTATACCTGAGTTTGTAGCTATCAGAGATTGGTGCAAATCGCAAGGAATTCAATATACTTCTGATGCCGAAATGGTACGAAATCAGCAAGTTTTAAAATTGATTTTTGGAGAAATCGCTTTATTCAATAAAGAATTTGCTCCTTACGAACAAATAAAGAAATTTACACTTTTGCCAACTCCTTGGACGGTTGAAGGTGGCGAAATTACCCCAACCCTAAAACCCAAACGCAAAGTAATTAATGCCAAATATAAGGAAGTAATTGAGCGAATGTATGAGTGATTTTCTTAATGGTAAATGATAAATTTTGAATGGTGAATGTTTAAGATTTTATTGATAATATACTGATTATAAGCAAGTTAAGACAACCATTAACCATTAACCATTAACCATTTTCTTGAAACCCACACGCACTTTTTCGTGTTCTGTTTAGAGCAAAGAAAAAAAACATAATATGCCTTCTCAACAATTACCATTAAATGCTGTCGGAGCTTTCCCGAAATTGTTTTTAGATTATATTTCCAAAGACGAAAATCTTACCAAATTTTATAACCAATATCCTGATATTCAAGGCTTTAGCAAAGCAATTGAAGCAAGAAAATTTACCGATATTAAGCGAAAAACTTTGGTTGATGTTCTCGAAAAACAATATCAAGCCTTAGAAAACAAGCCTAATTTAGAAATTATTTTAGAGCAAAATACCTTCACAGTTACGACTGGGCATCAACTCAATATTTTCACAGGTCCGCTTTATGTGATTTATAAAATTGTTACGACCATCAATTTAGCAAAAAAATTAAAAGCCGAATTTCCTACTTATAATTTTGTACCTGTTTATTGGATGGCGAGCGAAGACCACGATTTTGCCGAAATTGCATCTTTTAATCTTTTCGGAAAAACTTATAAATGGGAAACCGAGCAACTCGGTGCAGTTGGTCGCATGAATCCTGCCGAATTACAAGCTATTTTTGATGAATTGCCAGAAAAACCAGCTCTATTTGAAGAGGCTTATCTGAAAAACACTACACTTGCCGATGCCGTCCGACAATATATGCACCAACTTTTCGGTAGCGAAGGTTTGGTTTGTTTGGATGCCGATGATGCTTCATTGAAAGGCGTTTTTAGCGAAATTATCAAAGACGATTTGCTAAATAATACTGCAAATAAGATTGTTACCGAAACTTCCGAGCAACTAAATTTGATGGGTTATCATACCCAAATTACCCCTCGTGAAATCAATTTCTTTTATCTACAAAATAACCTTCGAGAAAGAATAATTAAGGAGGAAAATACGTATAAAATTCTGAATTCTGAGTTGCATTTTTCTGAAACAGAAATTTTGCAAATACTTGATAATCAACCTGATAGCTTTAGCCCGAATGTAGTTTTACGACCTTTGTATCAAGAAAGTATCTTGCCTAATTTGGCTTATATCGGCGGTCCTTCCGAAGTACCTTATTGGTTACAACTCAAAGGTATTTTTGATTATTATGGCGAACAGTTTCCGCTTTTAATGCCTCGAAATTTTGCTTTGGTGGTCAATCAAGCAAGCCAAAAACGCATTGATAAATTGGGAGTTACGGCAGAAGAGCTTTTTGCTGATGATGTAACACTTAGAAGAAGTTTTGTAGAACGAAATTCTGAAAATTCGTTGAGTTTGGCTTTTGAAATTGATGATGTGAGCGAAATTTTTGAAAGAATCTTGAAAAAATCGTTGGTGATAGACCAAACTATGCGAGGTGCAGTTGAAGCCGAAAAAGCAAAAGTAATTTCTTCGCTTGAAAATCTCGAAAAACGCATCAAAAAAGCTGAAGAACGTAACCAAGAAACAGCCGTTACGCAGTTGTTGGCTTTGAAACAAAAACTCTTTCCAGATGGTGGACTTCAAGAGCGTAAAGAAAACTTTTTGAACTTTTATCTCAACGATAACTCGTTCATTACTAAGCTATTAGCTGAATTTGACCCATTAGATTATAGCTTTAATATTATTGAAGTTTAGAGTTTTAAGAATATTATACGATATTTTTTGAAATCCGTGAAAATCTGTATAAATCCGTGTTCCATAATCGTCGAAAAATGGAACACGGATAACATGGATTCTGGTGGAAACACGGATTTTTAGAATTTCCACCTCACAAAAGCTTCCATTGCTTCGTATTCTGCCAAGCCAAGTTTGTTGTAAAGCTGTGCTGTTGCTCTATTTCGTTCTTCGGCACGTTGCCAAAACTCACGGGCATCTGTTCCTTGAAAAACCACACCATCTTTTTGAGATTGATGCTTGAAAATCCCCATTCTTTTCTGCAAAACTTGGTCAGGCGACATCGGGACAGCCATTTCGATTTCATGAATATCCCACTCCGCCCAAGCACCACGATAGAGCCAAACCCAACAATCTTTCATGAAATTCTTGTGTTTTAGGTGTTCGACAGCAGCAAAAATAGCATCTAAACAAACTTTATGCGTGCCATGCGGGTCAGCCAAATCTCCTGCCGCATAAACCTGATGAGGCTTGATTGATTCTATCAATTCGGCTACGATATTCACATCTTCTTCTCCCAAACCCTTTTTCTCAATACGCCCAGTTTCATAAAAAGGCATATCCATAAAATGCACATTTTTTTCAGGAATTCCCACATATCTGCAGGTAGCTTTTGCTTCACCTCTACGAATCAAACCTTTTACATACCTCACTGCATCGGTATCAACATCACTATCTTTTTTGTTTTTCAAAAACGCCTGTGCATCTTCAAAAAGTTTTTCGGTTATTTTGTTTTCTGTACCAAATTTTATATTAAAATCTACTACAAAATCAATGAAACGGAGTGCATCATCATCGGCAACAGCGATATTTCCCGATGTTTGATAACCTACGTGTACATCATGGCCTTGGTCAACCAATCTTTGGAAAGTTCCACCCATCGAAATAATATCATCGTCGGGGTGAGGACTAAAAATAATTACTCGTTTTTTTGCTGGCAAAGCTCTTTCTGGGCGATTTGTGTCATCGGCATTGGGTTTTCCACCGGGCCAACCAGAAATACTATGCTGCAATTGGTTGAAAATATCAATATTTATTTCATAAGCCTGTCCATGACGAGCAAGCAAATCGCTCAAACCATTGTCATTATAATCTTTGTTTGTTAATTTTAAAACAGGTTTTTCGAGTGTCAAAGCTAAATTTGTAACTGCTTTTTTGACCATTTTACTTGTCCAATCTACATCTTCAACCACCCACGGGGTTCGCATACGAGTAAGCTCATGTGCAGCCCTTTCATCAATGACAAACATGGCATTTGGATGCGTTTGTAAATAAGATGCTGGCACAGTTTCAGTTACTCGACCTTCAACGGCATCTGCAATAACTGGTGCTTTTCGTTCACCCCATGCCAACAAAACTACCCTTTTGGCACTCAAAATCTTTGAAACGCCCATTGTAATTGCCTTTTTTGGCACTTTCACCAAACTCCCGCCAAAATCTGATGCGGCAGCAACACGAGTCGAATGGTCAAGCATCATTAGTCGAGTGCGAGAATTTACCAATGACCCAGGTTCGTTGAATCCGATGTGTCCGTTAGCTCCGATTCCTAATAATTGGAAATCTAAACCACCGACAGCATCAATTTTTCGCTCATATTCTTCGCTAAAATCTTTTACTTTGCTTGCAGGAACAGTTCCATCAGGAATAAAATAATTTTCTTTTGGAATATCTACATGGTCGAAAAGTTGTTCTTTCATAAATCGAACATAACTCTGCAAAGAGTCAGGTTCCATCGGAAAATATTCATCAAGGTTGAAAGAAACAACATTTTTGAAGCTCAACCCCTCTTCACGGTGCATTCTGATGAGTTCGGCATAAACTGTTTTTGGAGAAGAACCAGTTGCCAAACCCAAAACACAGCTTCGGTTTTGACGTTGGCGTTCACGAATCAATTCAGCAATTTCGTGAGCAACAGCATTAGAAGCCTCTTTTGAATCTTTGAAAATCTTGGTTGGGATTTTCTCGTAAGCAATAGGTTCGTTGGTGATAATAGGTAAATCCATTTTTATTTTGTCGTAGTTTTCGTTGTAGTTGGTAAAAGTAGGGATTTTCTTGAAAAAATGTATCGTTGAACTGGATTTTTTTCAAGAAAAAATGCCAAATAATTTTCTTTTCAAGGCAGTAATTTTAAGATAAGTTTCAGTTGTGAAAAGCGATTTAATAAAAACTTTCCACCCGTAGATGCCATGCGGTTGCTCATATTTTAGCGAAATAAGCAAAGGTTTCATGCGTTTCCAATTGTGATTAATATTTTGCGTACAATCGGGTAACATTTTGTAATAACTTGCCAAAATGCTGTAAATGAGGCTTTTATACTTATTTTTGGTGAAATTATTGATGTTTTCGTACATAAAAATTCTGTTATTGACGAAATTTACATCAAAATTACTATCAGTATAACTCATGCCTTCGAGGTGTCGGCGATAAACACTCATTACTTCGGGCAAGTATCCAATTGGTGCTTGGTCAGAAAGTATGACATATAAAGGAATATCACCACTTTTAGAAAATGCGAACCAATGGGGCAATTTTTCAACGAAACTTTTGCGAAACATCACAGCTGCCGTTGCCATAAACCACGTTTCTTTTTCTTTCAAAAAATCTTCGGGAACAATTCTTTCCTTTTGATTTGGTGGGTTTATGTTGTAATCTTCACGCCCGCTATTGTCTTCAAATTTCATCAAAGCATTATGAAAACAGGCTGAGAAATATGTGTTTTTATCTAAAAAATCTGCTTGTTTTTGAAGTTTTTCATCATTACAAAAATAATCGTCCCCTTCGACATGAACAATGTATTCGCCTTTGCAACGACTAAGCCCGAATAGAAAATTGAGTTTTCCGGGCGTATATTCTGTGAATTTCTTGCTTAAATTATATGGGTGAAGATACGCCCGAATTTTCGTAGGGTATTTTAAAGCATATTCTTTAATAATATTTTTTGAATCGTCACTCGAATTATCATCGCTAATGATGAGTTCGTAGTCAAAATTAGTTTTCTGTGAAAGAATATTATCAAGCGTTATCGGCAGATATTTTCCATGATTATAGGTGATAAGGCAAATACTAACTTTGGGTTTGTCAGAAGTTTGAGGTTTATCAAAAATATTGCTTTCAAAAGTATCTAAAAGGTGCTTAATTTTCGAGAATAGCATAGCCAAATCCTGTTTTTCCAAATCCATTTCCATTATAAAACATCACCAGTTTTTCGTTATGCCTAAACACCATTGGGTATTCAATCATGTCAGAATCCCAACCTTCGGCACTGATATCTATGCCAACATTTTCATCATTTCTCTCCCAATTTATACCGTCAATTGACTCGGCATAGCCAATTCGATAGCTTCTTTGCTTATTTTCTCTATAATCGTCAATGGCTCTGTACGAAAACCACATTTTATAAATACCGTTTTCTTTCACTACACACGGTCTTGAAATGCCCCCTTCATCATCATTTTTGTAGTCAATTGCTACCACGCCATTTCGTTCCCAATAAATACCATCTTTCGATTCGGCATATTTGATATGGTAGCAAGGCTCAACTTTCCCGTCGGGAGCATCGTACCAATGGGTGCAATTCAAATACCAAATTTTAAACTTGTCTTCATCAAACAAAATAGCGGCACTTCCATTGAAAAAAGGCTCAGTTGCAATGGTATGAATGAGTGGGCCTTTGAATTTTTTCTCGAAATTAACGCCGTCATTACTGACAGCCAAGCCAATAGAATTATGGTACGGAATGGTATTTCGCACCGTCCAGCCTATATAATAGAGCATTTTTATGCCTTCATGCTCCAAAAACCATGTTGGCATAATGCCACAATCATCGAAAGTTCCTTTTTCGCCCAAAGGCAAAATCGTTTCGGGGTGAACATAAACTACACGACTATAATCATTTGCATCAATGTCTATAAAAGATGCTTGACACCGCCCTTTTTCATCTCGTGCTGAATAATAAACCCTAATAAAATCTTTGTACGAAGTATCTACACACACTACATGGGCATGGGTTTTGTCCCAGCCGTGTTTACCATTTGAGCTATAAATAAGTCCTTTTTTGTTCCAAGTCATGAGGAATTTACGAATTACAATTTACGAATTTGATTGAAGATTAGCGATTAAGTATTGAAGATTGTTGACGGTTTGCCGCTTCGATGTAAAAAAACTGATTTTGTAGTAAAAAAAAACCATCAACAATAATAAATCAACAATCCTTAATCATCAGTTTTTAACAAAAAAGCTTCTAATTTTACAAATTAATATCTTTGCTCGAAACCTCAGATTTTACGGCAGGATTTCCCTTCCAGATGCTCCACGGTTCGGTTTTTTGTTTGGTCAGGTTGCTTCCCATTGCCAAAAGTGTACCTTCTCCCAAAATACTTCCATCTCTGATAGTGGCATTTACACCAAAAAATGAATATTCGCCCACAACACATCTTCCCGACAAAACTACGTGCGAAGTAAAATAAACATGGTCTTTTATTTCGCTGTGATGCCCAATATGATTGCCACTCCAAAGCACTACATCATTGCCGATTTTCACAAAAGGTTGAATGGTATTGTCTTCTAAAATAAAGCAATTTTCGCCAATTTGGTCAGTCAAAACGGTTGCTTTTGAACTAATATATGAAATAAAAGTATAGCCTTTTTCTTTGACTTCGGCATAGATTTTTGCTCGAACTTGGTTCATTTTTCGCTCGCTTAATGGGGCAAAAAACTTATATTCATCAGGTGGAAAAAGTTCTGTAACTTCCTCAAAAGGCACAACAGGAAGACCACAAAAGGTGGAATCTTTGATATATTCTTTGTTTACCGTAAATGCTACGATTTCATGCTCAGAATCATTTGTGAGGTAATAATGTGCCAATTCTGCGACTAATTCTGTGCCAAAAACTACTACTTTTGCCATGTTTTTGAAGGATTTTTAAACTAATTCAAATTTATTTAAGTGTTCATGGATTTCTTCCACCGAACAAAACATCAATACATCAATCATCGAAAGCCAAGGTACGAACACATTGTTGAATTGCTTGTACTGCACGGGCTTTGATTTAATAAAATTAAGCAAGATTTTGTTATCTGCAAAAAGTTGTTTGTCATAAATTGCCATTCCACCACTTGGATTTATATAATGGCTTGCTTTTTCTTGCAAACAAATATCTAAAATCCGATTTTGTGCTTTCAATTCTTGGTTGGCATAAATGCTCGAATGTTCGACAATTTCAGTTTTTATTTCAAGATATTTACACGTTTCTTTTAGACTTGCTGTTGCCAATTCAGCAATATTATTTGAAGGATTTTTGAAAATTTGCTCTATAATTTTGATACTTTCTTGATAAAAAGGAGCTTTTTTATAGCCTTGTTCAATAGTTTTTAGAAATTTTTTACTCCAAACCTCCAAATTTTCGACTTCAACTTCATTAATCAATTTATTTTGACTCGCCCCAATAAGCGGAATCGTAAACATTGAGGCTTGGGCATTGAGCAAGATATTATTTCTATTTATCCAACCTTTTTTTATAAAATTTACGTCGTCATAAACTACAAATTTATCTACCGCATTGATTAACTGAAAATAGCCAATGTACGGAAAAAAATAAGGCTGCATGATGCCCATTATTTTATCATTTATCAAATCTGTCATCTTAATGTTTTTTCAATTTTCTCAAATAAAACTCACTTTCCTCCACTGGCGTATCATTTTGGGCGTTTTTTGAACCTAAAAGTATATCACCATCTTTAAATTCAAACACACCTTTTGAATAAAATAAATATTCTGCCTCAACAGGAATTGGCTTTACGGCACTTCTGAATGGGTGCAATGGAATCAATTTTCGCTTAAAATTTTCGCCCCAAAGTGGATATTCAAAATCTTCATGTTCTTGCTGAGTGCCAAGTGCTACGATAGCATTTTTGGGAACAATTTCATCAAATTTTTGGTAGGCTTCATAGATTTCTGGGCGAGAAATCGTCATTTGCTCCATGCGATTCATCCTAAAAATATTTTTTTCACCAAAAAGAGGGTAAAGTCGTCTATTTGTTGTTGTAAGTATCGCTGAAATACTAATGATTATGCAACAAAACAACAAATAAAAATCTCGCATTCGAGAGATTTTTTCTTGAAAAAATAAAGACAAAATCGGCAAACACCACACAGCTACATTCATGAAATACCGTGCCTTGATTGGGTCATAAGGTGCTGTAAAACTAAGCGATAAAAAGTGAAGTATTGCTGCAATAATCAATACTAAAAAACTTCTGTTTTGTGCATTTTTAGGATTTTTAAAAAAGCCAATCATTACAAAAAACATTAGCGGAAAAACCATTCCGAAGCTAATAATGCCCCAAAATGGGCGTTCTCGATAAAATTCATATTTTGAACCAAAAGGAGCAACCACCCAAAATTTATCTTGAGTTAGGTGCATTTTTGAAAAAGCTTTGTCTGGAAAATATCGGAATTTATCATTCATTTTTTGACCAAAATCTGTACTTCGAAGTCCATCAAAATTCAAAAAATCAGAGACATATCTTGCTGTGTTAATCGTGCCATATTTAGTAATTTCTTTGCCCGAATATCGCTCAATTCCGTGCCAACTCATTACTTCTTTTGGTGCAGAAAGGCTGCCTAAACTGAATTTTCCGACTTCTTTTACATTGCCTAAATAACCCGACGGCAAAACATATATACCAATGCTGAAAATTAGCACTGAGATAAAAAGCATGAGGTGTTTATAAAATTCTTTTTTAGTCAAAACAGTATAAATCGCAACCACAAAAATAGCTGGTGCAATGAGCAAAAATGTAACTTTATGCCCAATCCAAATGCCTGACATTAATGCTATTAAGCTGATAATCAACTTGTTAGAGGTATTTTTGAAACAAAATAAAAAATAAGTCAAGCAACCCAGATATGCTGTAAGCACAATATCTGTTTCTGTTGTTGTGGCTTGAACCAAAGCCGTTGGTAGTAAAGAAGTAAGTAGAAAAACAAAAAATGAAGCGGTAAAATTCTTTGAGATTTTAAACACAATTCCATAGCTTGAAATGGCAAAAATCCAATAAGATAAATAATGGATAACTTTGAAGCCTTTTTCGCCAAAAATATGGTAACCAAAAATCTGTAAAGTAGGTAATGAGTTTGGGTAAAAATCAATCGTCCAAGTTGTTCCTTGCAGGCGATTCATATTTCCGTTTTGAAGATAATAGGCACATTTCACTAAATGTCCCGTCATGCTGTCCCATTCGTTGGGAACGGTTATGAAGAAAATTATGAGATTGATAATTGTTGTAATTCCAACGCCAATAAATAATATTCCGAAAGTAATTTTGCCAAGAAATGCTTGTGATTTCCAAAAATGAAAAAATTTTCTTGGCAATCCTTTAATAGAAACATTTAAGTTAAAGTCCTGGTTATCAGCTATTTGTCTAAAAAAAACATTAAATAATAAAGCTAAAATGTTAATACTTATTCCCCAAGCAAGTGCTTGATTTATCAAATTAAATTCGGACAAAAGAAAGCCTGTTGGAATCACGCAAGAAACCAAACCAAAGAAAATTTTGATGAAATAATCGCTTAGGCTGTCAGAAATGTATGACGCATTTCGATGGATTTGCCAGAGGAATAATAAAAAAGAAACAAGAAAAAGTAGGTACATTTAGTCAAAATAAAAGGCTATCACTTCGCAAAGATAGTAAGAGGTTGTTTAAGTTTTTTGATTTGGACTAAAATTGCACCTTTTTAACATTATCTTCGCTTAAAAACACTCATTTTGCTCGCAAAATTTCATCTTTTTTATCTTGATTATGTCAAAAATGTATCGCAGCGGCGAACCGTCATTTTTCGTCATCAAAAAAAAGCTTAAACAACCTCTAAAAGCCCTTCTTTTAATTAAGAATTTATCAAAACTAAATCAAAAATTCAAATAGTTGAGGCTTGTCATTGATGTATTCAAACTGCACATTATAGGCTTTCATTCGCTCGATAAGTGGCTGAAAATCAGAGGGTTGCTTCAACTCAATTCCCACCAAAGCTGGTCCACGCTCACGTGCGGTTTTCTTGGAATATTCAAAATAAACAATATTATCAGTTGGACTAAGTACATCATTCAAAAACTCCTTAAAAGCTCCGGCACGCTGCGGAAAACGAACAATAAAATAATGTTTCAAACCTTCATAAAGCAACGAACGTTCTTTTATTTCTTCGGTGCGAGTGATGTCATTATTGCCCCCACCGATGATACAGACTACATTTTTATCTTTTATTTCGTCTTTGATAAAATCTAAAGCCGCTACTGATAACGCTCCTGCAGGTTCAGCAACTATGGCTTCTTCGTTGTATAATTGCAAAATCGTTGAGCATACTTTTCCTTCGGGAATGAGCAAAATTTCGTGGTTAAGATTTGCTTTACAGACTTGAAAAGTCAAATCTCCTGCACGTTTTACAGCAGCACCATCTACAAATTTATCAATCTCGTCGAGCGTAACTACTTCGTTTTTTTCAAAAGCGGTCTTCATTGTCGGCGAACCCAAAGGCTCTACTGCAACGAGTTTTGTTTTGGGTGAAAGTTGCTTAAAAACCGTCGAAACACCCGAAGCTAAACCTCCGCCGCCAATGGCAAAAACAAGCACATCTATCTTGAAATTAGCATCTTTGAAAATCTCTAACCCGACCGTTCCCTGTCCTTCAATAACTTGCAAATCATCGAAAGGGTGAACAAAAATGGCGTTTTGTTCTTCACAATACTTTTTGGCTGCATAAAAAGCATCGTCATAAGTATCGCCAACCAGTTCAATGTTTACGAATTCTTTGCCAAACATTCCTACTTGTTTGATTTTTTGAGGAGGAGTAGTTGTAGGCATAAAAATTGTTCCATGAGCCTTTAATTTTCGGCAAGCGTACGCCAAACCTTGTGCGTGATTGCCAGCACTTGCACAAACCACGCCTTTTTCACGTTGTTCCTGCGTTAGGCTTATCATTTTGTTATATGCTCCCCTGATTTTATAAGAACGCACCACCTGCAAATCTTCACGTTTGAGGTAAATATTTGCCCCATAACGCTCTGAAAGGTTAAGGTTGTGCATCAAAGGTGTGTGCGTTGCCACACCTGCAAGGCGTTCGGCGGCAAGATAGATATTATCTAAATCGGGGAAAACCGATTCTTGTTTTGTCTTAGTTGATGTCATTGATGAGTGCTATTTATTTGCACGCCCAAATATACAAAAAGCACAGAGATTTTATCCCTGTGCTTGATTGCAATTATTTTATTTGAGAAAAACTTAGTTTCTTTCAGGGCGTAAACTACGAACAGTTTTACCTGCTTGCCACATTTCTGACTCTCGAAGTTCGGCTAATTCAACTTCCAATTTCTCACGATAATCTGGTTGAGAATTACGTTCGATAGATTGTGTTGCTTCTTTTTGTGATTTTACACTTTGATACAATTTCTTGAAAACAGGTTTTGTAGCATCGTGGAAAGGTTTCCACCAGTCCAAAGCCCCACGTTGTGCTGTTGTAGAGCAGTTGGCATACATCCAATCCATTCCGTTTTCAGCAACTAATGGCATCAAAGATTGTGTCAATTCTTCAACAGTTTCGTTAAATGCTTCTGATGGAGAGTGACCATTTTCACGCAATACTTCGTACTGAGCGGCAAAAATACCTTGGATAGCACCCATCAAAGTTCCACGCTCACCTGTAAGGTCAGATGTTACTTCACGGTAGAAATCGGTTTCAAATAAATAGCCCGAACCAACGCCAATGCCCATTGCGATTGCTGTTTCACGAGCATGACCCGAAGCATCTTGGAAAACTGCAAAAGATGAATTCAAGCCTTTTCCTTCTACGAACAAGCGACGAAGTGAAGTTCCCGAACCTTTTGGAGCTACCAAAACTACATCAACATTTTTAGGTGGTTTGATGCCTGTTTTTTTGCTATAAGTAATACCAAATCCGTGTGAGAAATATAAAGTTTTACCTTTTTTGAGGTTTTGTTTTACTGTTGGCCAAAGAGCGATTTGAGCTGCATCTGACAAAAGAAAACAAATAATTGTACCTTTTTTCAACGCATCTTCGATATTGAAAAGTGTTTTGCCAGGAACCCAACCATCAGCCACTGCTTTGTCGTAAGTTTTGCCTGGGCGTTGTCCAACGATTACATTGAAGCCATTATCACGCATATTCATTGCCTGACCCGGACCTTGTACACCGTAGCCAATGACAGCGATGGTTTGTTTTTTCAAAAACTCTCTTGATTTTTCGAGTGGGTACTCTTCGCGGGTTACTACTTCTTCTTCAACTCCGCCGAAATTTAATTTTGCCATTTTTAATTTATTTATTTTTGGTTTAATGCGACTGATATACTTTTTGCTGAATGTATGCTACTAAAATTGATTAAAACACCATTCAAGCTATAAATTTACAACAAATCCTCCCATTCTGTAATTTCTTCGGGAAGATATTCTATCAAGCCTTGCGGAGTTTTCCCTACGGCGATGCGTCCTGACCTTACAAATTCTATGATTCCATGAGGTTTTATGTATTTGAAAAAGTCATAAATCTCGGCTTCTGTGCCTGTTTTTTCTATTACTAAATAATCAAGCCCCCAATAAACTACCCATGCTTTATAGATTTTATTGATGGTTTCGACATCGACGGATTTTCCGTTTAAAGGAGTTGAAATCTTAAACAAAGCGATTTCGTTATAAACGATGTCATCATTGAGATAGCCAAAAACAGCTAAAACCTCTATGATTTTACGAATCTGGCGTACGAGTTTTTCTACTTCTTCACGTTTTTCATGTTTGATAACAATCGTAAAACGAGAAATTCCCATACGCTCAGTTTCCGAAACTGTCAAAGACTCAATATTGATTCTGCGACGGGTAAATATAATTGTGATTTTGTTGAGTAGCCCGATGCTATTTTCGGTAAATACGCAAATTGTGTATGTTGTCATTTTATAATTTTGAATGAGTGAATGAATGAGTGAGCGAATGAGTGATTTTTAATAAAAATTTATGAAAAATGATTTTAAATAAATCACTCATTCAGATAATCACAAATCACTCAATTTTTCATTCAAGTCTAATCTCACTAACACTCGTCCCCGCAGGAACCATTGGGAATACATTTTCTTCTTTTTCTACAATCATCTCCAAAAGGTATGCTTTCTTAGATGCTAACATTTTATCAAGCGAATCGCTTAAGTTTTCTCGTTCCGAACAAGTGTGTCCATCAATACCAAACCCTCGAGCAATGGTAATAAAATCTGGATTTTGAAGCTCTACAAAAGAGTAGCGATTATCAAAAAACAATTGCTGCCATTGACGCACCATTCCCAAGAAATTATTATTCAAGATAATCATTTTTACTGCCAAACCACTTTGTGCAATAGTACCCAACTCTTGAATCGTCATTTGGAAACAACCATCACCAATGATGCCTACAACTTCACGGTCGGGAGCTCCAACTTTTGCTCCAAATGAAGCTGGAATAGCAAAACCCATTGTTCCAAGTCCGCCCGAAGCGATGTAAGAATTTGGTTTTTTGAATTGATAATATCTTGCCGTAACCATCTGGTGCTGACCAACATCTACCACGATGCACGCCTCTCCATTAGTTTTGTCAGAAAGCATGGCAACAACCTCAGCCATTTTTATTTTTCCTTCTTCCTTCAAATCACGGAGTGTTACCTTTTCGTGTTCTTTAATATCGAGTTTTCTAAATTCATTTTTCCACCCTGTAAAATCCCCTTTTTTGACCAAAGGCATCAACATTTTCAAAGCTTCTTTGGCATCTCCGATTACTGGTGCTTCAGTTTTTTTGATTTTTTCAACTTCCGAAGGGTCTATTTCGATGTGTATTATACGTGCTTGTGGAGCAAATTTGGTAGAATCTCCTGTTACTCGGTCATCAAAACGCATTCCAATCGCTATCAAAACATCACATTGGTCGGTCATTACATTGGGGGCGTACATTCCGTGCATACCTAACCAACCCATGTAATTTGGGTGGTCATTTGGCATTGCCGAAAGTCCCAAAAGCGTACTTGCACAAGGAATATCAGTTTTTTCTACAAATTCAAGCAATTCTTTCATGGCATCAGCAATCAAAACACCATGTCCAAACAAAATATATGGACGTTTTGCTTTATTGATAAGTTCGGCAGCTTTCTCGATTTGCTCTTGCTTCGGAATAACACGAGGGTTATAACTGACCATTTTTTCTACTTTTTTATAAGAAAAATCTTTGGTCAATTTTGCCGCTTGTGCATCACGAGTAAAATCAATCACAACTGGTCCTGGCTTGCCCGATTTAGCAATAAAAAAAGCCTTTGCCATAATTTCAGGCACTTCATTTGGGTCGGTAATTTGATAATTCCACTTGCAGACAGGAGTGGTTACGCCCATCATGTCTGTTTCTTGAAAAGCATCTGTGCCAAGCAAAGTTGATTTTACTTGACCAACGATGCAAACCAAAGGCGTGCAATCAATGATTGCATCGGCGATTGGCGTAATGAGATTTGTACCGCCCGGACCAGAAGTTACGAGGCAAACGCCTGTACGACCACTCACACGAGCAAAACCTTGTGCAGCGTGTCCAGCACCTTGTTCGTGGCGAACCAAAATATGATTTATTCTATCAATATAGTCATAAAGGGCATCATAAGTTGGCATAATTGCCCCTCCGGGATACCCAAAAATTGTATCTACACTCTCTGCCAACAAACATTCCATCATTGCCTGAGCTCCAGAAAGAAACTTTTTTTCTTCTTTTACTTCAACAACGGCTGCGAAAGTTTCTTGTTTTAATTCTATTTCTAATAAATTTCCCATAAGAATTAAATTAATATTTTGTTTGATAACTTCTTTATAATAAGCAAGTTATGTTTAGTTTGTTGATTCGTTTTCTTGTTTAAAACCTATTGGTTTTCGGTCAGATTTTGGACTTAATAAATAATTCAAGGCTTGGTTGATGTCTTCAAAACTTTTGTCATACTTACTTTCAATCGCTTCAATTTTTTCTTTCAATTCTTGGTAGTTATGAGCGTATTGACGAATTGTTACAAAAACTCGCATGATTGATATATTCACCTGCACAGCTTTATCACTTTTCAAAACACTTGACAACATCGCAACACCTTGTTCGGTGAAGACAAAGGGCAAATATCTTGTACCACCATGATTGTACTTTTTTGAGGTCACAATTTGTGACCTCAAGTTTTTTGCTTCATTATCACTTAGTTGAAACATAAAATCTTCTGGAAATCTTGTACTATTCCGTTTTACTGCTTGGTTTAAGACTTTGGTTTCAACACCATAAAGTTCAGACAAATCACTATCAAGCATCACTTTATGACCTCTGATTTCGTATATTTTATTTTGAATAACTTGTAATTCCATTTTTCAAAGAATTGCGATTTATAACAAATCTGCTATTATTTTAGAACTATTTCTTTTTAAACCTCTCAAATTTTGTTTTGATGTCGTTCTCTAAATCTGTATAGAATGATTTTCCCCATAAATACCTGTCTTTGTCTCTTAAAGTTTCTCCAATAACGTCATTCATAACTCTATTTTCAAAACTTTCATAATCTTCCCACATTTTTTCATCAAATGTGTTTTTATTCGCTAATCTATTATAGTCTTTATCACTAATATTAAGTGCTTGACAAGCTCGAATATCATAAATTGTAAAATCCGTAGGATACATAATCGCCAAAATAGCAGTAGCAGTTGGAAGATAAAATTTCCAATCTTCGATTAAGTATTTCAACCGTGTTTTTTTATTTTCTTTTGCATAAATGTTTGAAGTTATTTCTATTGAAATTTCTTCCAAATTTTTGTCTTTTGATTTTTTTAAAAGCCTTTCCGCATGCTTTGATTTAGCTCTATTTGCTTTCCAAATCAAGATAGAGAAAAATTCTAAGGCATTTAATGGTATTTTGTTTGTTACTTTTTCATTTATTTTGGGAAATAATCTATATTCCAAATCATAATAATCACGATAGTCTATTTTTTGAATCATTGTTATTACAATATTGACAGGTTCTAAAAAAAAAGTATTCAGTTTTCTTACAAATCCGTAACACAACCTTCACTCGCCGAACTCACATTTTTGATATATTTTCTTAAAACACCTCTCGTAAATGTCGAAGGAATTTGTTTCCAAGCGGCACGACGAACTGCCAATTCTTCGTCCGAAACATGAAGGGTTAGTTTATTATCAATGGCATCAATCGTAATTTTGTCCCCATCGTGTACTAAGGCAATTGTACCACCGTCAAAGGCTTCTGGAGTAATGTGTCCAACTACAAAACCGTGCGTTCCGCCAGAAAAACGACCGTCAGTTATCATTGCTACGCTATTTCCTAAACCTGCACCCATTACTGCCGAAGTTGGTTTTAGCATTTCGGGCATTCCTGGTCCACCTTTTGGTCCTTCGTTTCTGATTACAATTACATGTCCAGCGTGTATTTCGCCCTTGCTCAAAAACGCAATTACGTCTTCTTCACGCTCACAAACTTTGGCAATTCCTTCAAACATTTCGCCTTCTTTGCCTGTGATTTTGGCAACAGCACCACGTTCAGCAAGGTTTCCATAAAGAATTTGTAAATGTCCCGAAGGTTTAATAGGATTTTCTATTGGATGAATCAATTTTTGAGAATCAAAATCCAAATCAGGCACATCTTCTAAATTTTCGGCAATGGTTTTTCCCGAAATAGTCATGCAATCGCCGTGAATTAGTCCTTTTTTGAGTAAATATTTCATTAAAGCGGGTACGCCACCGATTGCCAACATATCTTCCATATAATATTTGCCCGAAGGTTTCAAATCGCCAATGAAAGGCGTACGGTCAGAAATTGCTTGAATATCATCTAATGTAAAATCTACTCCTGCAGCACTTGCAATAGCCAAATAATGCAAAACTGCATTGGTTGAGCCGCCCATTACCATTACCATTGTCATGGCATTTTCAAATGCCTTGCGAGTCATTATATCTCGTGGGCAAATGTTGAGTTCCAACATATTTTTCATGGCTGCACCAATCGCAATACATTCTGCTTTTTTGCCTTCGTGCGTTGCAGGGTAGCTTGACGAGTTTGGCAAAGTCAAACCCATTGCTTCCATTGATGATGCCATTGTGTTGGCTGTGTACATTCCGCCACAAGCTCCAGCACCGGGAATCGCATTTTTGATTACTCCGTTATAATCTTCGTCAGAAATCGTTCCTGCAAATTTTTTGCCCAAAGCCTCAAATGCCGAAACAATATCTAATTTTTGTCCTTTATATTCTCCTGTTCGAATCGTGCCGCCATAAACCAACATTCCTGGACGGTTCAATCTTGCTAAAGCCATCATGGCTCCAGGCATATTTTTATCACAACCAACTACCGCGATTACACCATCATACCATTGGGCAGCAACCACATCTTCAATCGAATCGGCAATAATATCACGACTTGGTAACGAATAACTCATGCCGTCATTTCCATTTGTCATGCCATCAGAAACACCGATTGTATTAAAAATCAAGCCAACCATGCCATTTTCTTGAATACCTTTTTTTACATGAACCGACAAACCGTTGAGGTGCATATTACAAGTATTTCCTTCGTAACCTGTACTTGCAATGCCAATTTGGGCTTTTTGCATATCATCATCAGTCAAGCCGACTCCATAGAGCATCGCTTTGGCTGCTGGATTTTCAATTTCTTGTGTTAGAGTTCGGCTGAATTTGTTTAAGATTGCCATTGATTTTTGATAAATGTGGTTATAAATACTTAGTTTTATGCACAAAAAAACCTTCCTCACGGTGTGTGAAGAAGGTTTTGATTATTGCAAAAGGTCCTTCTTCACACTCGATTAAACGAGTAGAAGAATATTGGGTACAATTAAAACGCTTAGTGGTTTCATTAAAAATTATTCTCTAATTGCGAATATTCGCTATATGCGAATCATTTCTGAATACAAATAAATTTATTTTTACTTTAGAATCCAAATTTTTTTCCAAAAAATTAGCAAACGGATTATTTATTGAAAGATTCTTTTTTAAAAATTCAGGCAAGATTACATATATAATGCCTCTTTTTGCTTAATATTGAACTCCAATAACTCTTTTTATCCTCATGAAAATCTATAAAACTTTACAAGGTTTCGTTATCGAACATACTGGGCAATATTATATTTCTCGACATACAGATTGGGATTTATTTATTAATCGTGAAGATTTGTTTTTTGAATTACAACGAGAAATACAACTTTTACCTGCAGCATCAGAGTATAAATCATTGATAGACAATGGTTTACAAGCTCCAATTCAGTCACAAGAAATTTGGGCGGCAGGTGTAACTTACCTCCGAAGTAGAAATGCTCGCATGGAAGAATCTAAAAATTCGGGTGGAGATAATTTCTATGATAGAGTTTATGATGCCGATAGACCTGAGATTTTTTTCAAAGCGACACCTCACCGAGTAGTTGGTTCGGGGCAGAATGTCAGAATAAGGCGTGATTCAAAATGGAATGTTCCTGAGCCAGAATTGACGCTTTTTATTAATTCAAAAGGGCAAATTTCGGGCTATACCGTTGGCAATGACATGAGTTCGAGAGATATTGAGGGCGAAAATCCTTTGTATTTGCCTCAAGCCAAAACTTATGACAAAAGTGCTGCAATCGGTCCTTGTATCGCCATTTTTGGTGAACCAATTTCTCCCGAAACTACTATTTCTATTGAAATTTTGCGTGAAGAAATTCCTCGTTTCTCAAATTTGATAGAAATAAATCAAATGAAGCGAAAACACATTGATTTAGCTGAATTTTTATTTCGAGAATCGTCTTTTCCTTATGGTTGTTTCTTAATGACTGGCACTGGACTTGTACCAAATGATGATTTTACGCTCGAAGTTGGTGACGAAATACGCATTACTATTGAAGGCATTGGTACTTTGGTGAATACTGTTGAGATGAAGTGAAAGGACGACCGATTTCCTAATCCGTCTTTGAGTAAGATTCGAATAGCAAATAAGTAAAGTTTATAGTCAAAACTAAAGTTTAAACAGTAACACTATGGAATTTTTCAAGAAGAAAGAACCTCAATTTGTGGAAGTTAAAGGTAACCAGTTATGTTGCCCTATATGCTCAAACAAATATTTTTGGTCTCGAAACGCACAACTAAATACGTCTGTAGCTTCATTTTTTGGTTTGGATTGGGCTAATAAATCTGCAACTTGTTTTGTTTGTTCTGAATGTACATATATTTTCTGGTTTTTAGGATGAATTTTAAACCAACTAAAGTACTGGGCAAAATTGCTTTAAAGTATTTCTGTTGTAATGTATTGATAATCAGCATATTGACCCACAAGCAAATTAGTACATCTACTTAGCTCATTGTAATTATTTTCATTAGGCAAAAATTTTTAACAACATTTTCCATGCAAATCACAGGCAGAAATATCATAGGTTTTGAAACATATTCAGAAGGAACGGTTGCGATTCAAGCCATAAACCCAACTACGGGCGAAACCTTAGCTCCATTATTTTATAAAGCAACCATTGATGAACTCGATTATGCTGCAAATAAGGCAGCAAAAGCATTTCAAATTTATCGCAAAAAATCAGGTGCAGAAAAAGCAACTTTCTTAGAAAAAATTGCCGAAGAAATAGAAAATTTAGGCGATTTATTGACAGAAAGATATATGGCAGAATCTGGACTTCCACAAGGGCGTGCAGTTGGTGAGCGAGGAAGAACAACTGGACAGCTTCGCCTTTTTGCTCAACTTTTGCGTGAAGGCTCATGGGTAAATGCAAGAATTGACTCAGCTTTGCCCGAGCGTCAGCCTGCTCCACGCCCCGATATTCGTGCCATGGAACGACCGTTGGGCGTTGTAGGCGTTTTTGGAGCAAGTAATTTTCCTTTGGCATTTTCGGTAGCTGGTGGTGATACCGCTTCGGCATTGACTGCTGGTTGTTGTGTTATTTTCAAAGCACATCCTGCACATCTTGGAACGTCAGAGTTAGTCGGAAAAGCTATCCAGAAGGCTGCGGAGGCTACAAATATGCCCGATGGCGTGTTTTCACTATTGTTTGATGATGGACATGAAATAGGAATGGCTTTGGTGAAACACCCAACTATAAAGGCTGTCGGTTTCACAGGTTCATTTAAAGGTGGAAAGGCATTATTTGATGCTGCAAATGCTCGCCCCGAACCGATTCCTGTTTATGCCGAAATGGGTAGCGTGAATCCTGTGTTTGTTTTACCAAAAATTTTGGCGGAAAAAGGCTCGACAATTGCCCAAAACTTTGTGGCTTCGGTAACAATGGGCGTTGGGCAATTTTGTACAAATCCAGGAATGCTATTTTTGCAAAAAAATGAAAATTTCATGCAAGAATTAGAAAAACAAGCTCCAAATGCACAAGGAGGAGTAATGCTCACTACGGGCATTCGTGATGCTTATGTGAAAGGTATCGAACACGCTAAAAATTTCACTCAAATTATAGGAGTTGGTAAAGCTCCCGAAGGTTTTACGGCGGTCGAACCAATTATTTTACGAACAGACATTGAAGGTTTGAATGAAAATGCTCATTTGGCAGAAGAAATTTTTGGACCAACAAGTTTAGTTGTAGAAGCTAATTCAAGAGAAGAAATTTTGTCGGCAGCACAAAACCTTGCAGGGCATTTGACGGCAACAATTCATGGAACAGAAGAAGATTTGGCAGAATATGCTGACTTAATAGAAATTTTAGAACAAAAAGTTGGTAGAATCTTAATAAATGGTTTCCCGACGGGCGTAGAAGTTTCTCATGCGATGGTTCATGGGGGTCCATTTCCTGCAACGACCGATTCTCGAAGCACATCGGTTGGTACAATGGCAATTACTCGTTTTACTCGCCCAGTTTGTTATCAAAACTTTCCAGATGTTATTTTACAAGAAGAACTTAAAAGCGATAATCCATTAAATATCTGGCGTTTGGTTGATGGGGAATTGAAGAAATAAACCATTTGACTATAAAAAAAGAAATCCCCAAATCGCATTGATTCGGGGATTTCTACTTTATGAACTAAACTATCACTTTTGATTTGCCTTACGAACAATTTCATAAAACTTAGCACTATTGGCTGAAATACAATCACCCGCACTATTCAAACTATACAAATTGTTTGATGTATCGGCTATTTCGTACTGATTGGTGTCTTCCAAATAGCGTACAGATTTAAACAAACAAGGGGCAATCTTAGCATTAAATTTATTGATAATACCCATTTTGTTATTTCCTTTTGAAACTATCGCCATTCCATTTTTGAATGGATTAATTTCTGAATATTCAAAAGTAATCTGAACCTTCCCTTTTTTATCAATAAATCCTAATTTATTATTATCATATTTTACGCCTATTAGCCCTTCTGAAGAAAACAATAGTTCATTATAGGACGGAGCTAAAGACTCTTTTCCTGTAAAATCAAGTAAACCCCACTTATCACCCTTCAACATTGCCAAGTTTGTACGGTCGAACTTACGAATATTCTTGTATGCTTCGGTGGTGAATCTTTTTAAAGAATTTTTATCAACAAGGTTATAGCCTTCGTCCACACCGCCTTTTTCCAGTGGAGAAGTTGTACGGACAACAACTAATGTACTTGCAAGGATAGTATCTGTTACCATATAACGAATACCTTCTGGGGCATTTGGATTAACTTTATCAATGACAATTCTTCCAAAACGGTCGTAAATAATATCTACCAAACAATTACCAACAGGTTTGCTACAATTAGTTGCTTTTTCAGTAACAACTGCCAATCCTGTTACATTAAATGGTTGTACTTCATCATACACAGGAGGAATTACTTCGGTTCCATCAAAACTGATATAGCCACATTTTGTCGTTGCTTTATCTGTTTGTGATTTGCAGGCAGGGGCTAAACCAAATTTATTAAAATCTCCAATTGATGCATAAGTTTCACTCAATTTGCGTTCGTTTAACTCTATTAGACGAATACCTGAAGCATCTTTTGCTACAACCGAAGCCGCAGTAGGCGAAATACTTGGGTCAATTAATATACTTCGTATATAATCATACGATGGTTTAATTCGAGTATTTCCATCTGAATCAATTAAGCCAACTTTCTTGTTTTGTTCAACGATTATCCAACGACTTGCTTCCGAAAGAGTGATTTTTTCAAAAACAACATCTGTAATTGTAGAACCATCAATTTTTATTAAGCCATAAAGTCTGCCATTCCTTACTTTGAATAAATTGCCAATAAATGCTTCAATTTCATCATACCCAGCCGAAATTGGTTTTTTCGAAGTATCATAATTATTATCAATCAAAGCAAATTTATTACTCTTAAACTTAGCTAAACTTACGCCAAATTTTAAAGCTTTGGCATCAATAATATCTGGTAAAACTTCGCTTTCTGTTCCTTCTACACTAATAAAGTGCCAGAAGAATTTTTTTACTAATGCCCTTCCATCATTAAATGGTTCGGCATAGTCATATTGTGAAGGAATAACTTCTTCACCACAAAGATTCAAAAAACCATAAACCATATCTTTCTTCACACGAGCATAACCTTGATGATAATTATCAATCAAGCCATATCGAGGGTTGCCTTTTAATGTTTCCAAAGCAAAACCAGTAATAGCTTTTCCTTCATCATCTTGCGTAGCTATAAAAGAACCTTTGTCTTTTTCAGAAAAACATTGTCCGCTTTGACTAACAGAATAAGTTTTGTTTAATTGGCTTGCTTGCTCAAGTTTAGAAACATTATCAATCGTAATTTTATTGACAATTTCAAGTTCACGCTTATAAGCATTCTCGATTTGAGAAAGATAATTCGGAAATTGTTCATGCGTAAGGTAGTCTTGTCTTACGAGTAAACTATCCAATTCTTTGGGCAAGGTTTTTTTCTTGGTGTCCTCAAATTGAGACATTGAGCTTTTGGCATAACTTACAACAGATTTACGAGCAACTGCACCCGAAACATATTGTTGCTGTGGTTTTGCAAAGCCACCCGTTGAATCTTTTGGGGACATTGATACAGCTTGCACCACCTGTGCTTGTGCAAAAGAGCCAAAGCTACTAAGCATAAATAGAATAATAGAAATTTTCTTCATCGTGGTTGGTTATTTTTACTATATGTTATTTTAGCAATAATAGGTGCTTTAGTTTTCATGTAAAGTTTTGCAAATTATATGCAATTATTAAAAAAATGCACAAAAAACAAAAAAATATTTTTCAAAGAAGATTTTGTGTTTTTCTTAAAAAGCACAAACCTTTTAAAAAATAAGAGAATCAATAAATGTTTAAACTAATTCTTCTTACAAAAGTAACCATTCTTTATTTGATTTTTGAAAAATAGTAAATTAAATTAGACAACAAAAACCGCAAGGGATGAATTTCCCTTGCGGTTCTATGAATATTTAATATTCCTACATCTTATTTTTTAGGTGCTGGAACTGCTGGTGCTGTCTGTGCTGCTACTTTTGCCGGAATTGGCACACCTAATTTTTTGAAAACTAAGTCTGAGATGTTATCAGCATCTGGTGCTACTAACAAGATAGGAGTAGTGCCAGGACCCGCATCAGTATTGAAAACATAAGTATAACCGTTTTCTTTAGCTACATCTTTTACAGTTTTGTCGATTTTCTCTAAAACTGGGGCAAGCAATTGCTGTTGTTTTTGTTGCAAAGCTGTTTCAGAATTTTGTTGAAATTCTTGAATTGTTGTTTGACCACTTTGTAATTCTTTCTCACGGTCAGCCTTAATTACTGGTGACATCGTTGCACCATTTTTTTGATAATCTTCATATTTCGTTTGAAATGCTGCGATTTTATCTTGTAAAAGTTTGTCATACTGAGCTTTTTCAGTTTTCAATTTACTTTCAATATCCTTTGCATCTGGCAAGTTGTTTAGAATATAATCAACATTGGTATAGCCAATTTTTGTCGTTTGGGCATTTACGGTAGTCATACCAACAAACATCAAAGCCGTGATAAATGCGGCGAAAAATTTTGTCTTCATTTTGTTTACTATTTTTTTGGTTTGGTTACTTGGTTATTTTGGTTTTTGTCTTTTTCTTCTTTCAATGAGATTCCTAAGGCCTCCAGCACGTAATCGGTATAGTCGTGGCGAGGGTCGGTATAAATCATATTAATATCTGATGCTTTGTCGAAAATAAACATCAATTGTTTTTGTCGAGCTACTTTTTCACAGGCTTTATAAATTTCGTCCAAAGACGGCTTTATAAATTCTTTTTTCTTTTGATAAATTAAGCCATTCATGCCAAAGATTTTATTATTCAAATCTTTCAAGTCATTTTCTTTATCGTCTATTGCTTTCTGACGCTCACGCTTCATGTCTGCGGTTAGCAAGATTTCCTCTTGTTGGAACTGCAAACGCATTTTTTTCAACTCTGATTCTTTACCTTCAATGTCCTGCACCCATTTTTCGGAATATTTTTCCATATCCTCTTGGGCTTTTTTGTACTCAGGCATTTTGCTCGTTATGAACTCCGAGTCAATGTAACCAAACTTCTGTGCAAAGTTTTGAAAAGAAACGAATGACAAAATTAGTAAAAATATTATCTTTTTCATTCAAAAATAATTATCAATGTGTGAATTAGTGAATGTTTTTTATTTAATGGCAAAAATTTATAACGTATTTTACTACTTTTATTTTGACTTACTAACTCAAAAATGCAAAGAATTAGTATATCATTAACAGATATTTAACAGTTTATTACCTTATTTGCTGACCAATACTAAATGTAAATGCTTTCAAGCCACGATTTGAAATGCCCGGAATTGGGTCGAAACCTTTGCCAAAATCAAGACCAATCATACCGAACGCGGGCATAAATATTCTTGCTCCAACACCAGCCGTACGACGAAGTTTAAAAGGATTAAAATCTTTGTAACTCCCCCAGCTATTTCCGGCTTCGGCAAATGTGAGTATAAAAATTGTTGCTTGTGGATTAAGTGAAACTGGGTAACGCAATTCGGCGGCGTATTTGCTATAAACAATTCCTCCCATACGACTCAAGGTTACACTGCCATCACTTGTGCGGAGTTTTTCGGCTTCGTCCATTGACAATTCATGCACAATACCTTCATCATATCCTCTTAGTCCAATCAAATCTGCACCAACATTCATAGAGTTTTGCATACCCATTCCTGCTCCACCTAAGATAAATCTACCAAATGGACTGAAATCTACACTGCTACCATATTTTCCCAAAAAGCCCATGTTTGCTTTTGCATGGAAAATCAATTTCCCTACAACTGGAGCATACCAATCGCCATCAAACATCCATTTGTGTCCTTCAATCCACTTAAATTTATCAACCGCTGCACCATTTCTAAACAATGAATAGGGCGGATTGAAGGTTGCATTTAAAGTAAACTGTGAACCCGCACGAGTAAATTGGGGGTTATCTAAACTATACCTTGAAAGCACAAAAGCAACTGACAAATCGTTGGCAACACCTTTTTGAAAGCCGGGAATGAAATAACTATTATCTACATTATATCTTTGATAAGATAATGAGGCATTGAAACTAAAATTTCTGTCGGGCCAATTTAGGCGTTTTCCATAAGTAACCGAACCTCCTGTATTTTTGAAATAACCAGAATAAAGTCCACCACCTCCACCACCATAAAGGGCAGCATAGTCAGCACCATATTGTTTTTCTAAGGCTTTGGCATAGCCTCTATTGTCGGAAGATGTGTGAAAAATACTAACTGCAAATGAGTTTGGTTTTTTTCCGCCAATCCAAGGTTCGGTAAAAGAAAGAGAATAGGTTTGATAGAACTTTCCACTTGCTTGCAAACGTAGGGCTAAACGTTGTCCATCTCCTGCAGGAAGTGGTTTCCATTTTTTTAGATTTGTGATGTTTCTTGCAGAAAAATTATTAAAAACTACGCCAAAAGTTCCTACAAAGCCTTGTAAGCCTCCCCAACCACCCGAAAGTTCGATATTATCACTTGGTTTTTCTTCAACATTATATTCAATATCCACTGTGCCATCTGCTTGTGGAACTGGTTTCGGTTCAATTTTTTGTGGGTCGAAATACCCTAATCTCGAAAGCGTTTGTTGGGTTTCAATAAGTTGTGTCTTACTAAATTTCTGACCGGGAATTGTCTGTAATTCACGCATTACAACATGGTCGCTGGTTTTTGTATTTCCATTTAAAATTATGCGATTGATAGTTGCTTGTTTGCCTTCTCTGATTCGCATTTCAATGTCTATCGAGTCGCCTTCAACGGCGATTTCGACAGGTTCGCAGTTAAAAAACAAGTAACCATCATCCATATAAGCTGAACTAACATCGCCTTGTGGAATACCATTGATTTTTTTATTAAGCTCTTCAGGATTATAAATATCGCCCTTTTTGATGGCAAGGATTGTTTCTAAATCTTTTGTTTTTCGCAAATAATTACCTGTCCAAGTGATGTTTCGGTAGTAGAAACGAGTTCCTTCATTGATATTTATAATTAATCGGATATTTTGTCCATCTGTCGAAATCGTAGAGTCGGAGGTAATTTGTGCATCACGGTAGCCTTTTTTATTGTAGTATTCTACGAGCTTTTGCTTATCTTCTTCAAATTTCTTGGGAATAAATTTTGATGGAGAAAAAATACGAAGAGGGGCTTTGATTTTTGTGCTTTTTAGTTTGGCTAAAACTTTATAATCGGGCAATTCGTTTACGCCAACAAGAGTAATATCATCAATTTTTACTTTCTTTTTTTTGTCGATAGTTACAATCAATGCTGCATTATTGGCACGAATGGTATCTGAAATTTGCTTGATTTGTACGGCAGTATTCAAATAACCTTTTTCAATATAAATTCTTTTGATTGTCAGTTGAATATTTTTTATCAAAGCATCGGTAATCACTTTACCTTTATTTGCCTTTACTTTTTCACTGACAGCATCAATTTCGCCTTTACGAAGTCCCTTGAAAACAAATTTATTCAATCTTGGGCGTTCACGTAAATGAATATCCAATTCAACTTTGTCTATATCAATTTTGGCAATATTAATAGCTACATCTTCGATAATACCTTGTTCCATCAAACGACGAATGGCCGTACTAATTCTTTCACCAGGAATAGCAATTTTGTCATTGACATTTAAGCCAGACACCGAAATCAGTGTATTTGGGTCAAGAAACTTTATGCCACTAACTGTAATTTTGGAAATAACATATTCTTTGGGTTTTTCATAGTTGACACCCGTTTCTTTTGGTTGATCAGTTCTACGACTCCCAACACCGAGAGGGAATTGTGCAAATACGCCCACAGAAATAAATAAAAACCCAATAAAGAGTAAACTCTTAACCGCACCAGACCATCTAAAAGAAAAAAATGTATTCATAAGAGTTATCATCAAATATTTAATATGTACTTCCCTTGAGGGCGGTTCGACGCTTCGATTAAGGGATTTGGGGTAGTTGCTCACTTGTTTTGCCAAAACGTCTTTCACGTTGTTGATAGGATGCTACTGCTTCAAACAAATGATTTCGGCGAAACTCGGGCCAATACAAATCATCCATAAAATATAATTCGGCATAAGCTAGTTGCCAAAGTAAATAATTACTAATTCGGTGGTCGCCACCTGTTCGGATCATTAAATCTACATCAGGGGCATCTTCAGTAGCTAAATATTGAGAAAAAACATTCTCAGAAATTTCATCAACAGCCAATTCTCCCGATTTTACTTTTTCAGCAATTTTTTTAGTTGCTTGAACAATTTCCCATTTACCGCTATAACTTAATGCAAGAATAAGTGTCAGACCAGTATTGTTTTTTGTCAATTCAACCGAATCAAGCATCCTTTTTCGAGCAGATGAAGGAAGGTTATTAAGGTCGCCAATTGTTTTAACTCTTACGTTGTTTTTGTGTAAATCGGGTACTTCTTCGGCTATCGTTTTTACTAAAAGTTGCATGATGCCATCTACTTCCAATTTAGGACGACTCCAGTTTTCGGTCGAAAAAGTATAAAGTGTAAGGTATTTAATGCCTAACTCTACGCAGCCTTCAACGGTATCTCGAACCGACTTAACGCCATGGTGATGTCCAAAGATTCGCATAGCTCCCTGCTGCTTTGCCCAGCGACCATTCCCGTCCATAATAACGGCTATATGGCGGGGCAAATTGCTTAAATCAATGTTTTCTTTCACAGGTAAATCAATTAACAATAAGGAATTATCAAGAACTTTTTGCATATATTAGGCAAAAAGGATTGCAAAGGTAGAAAAAAAGAACGAAAATTGACAGAATTTTATGGATTTGTAGAATTTGCTCTCGTGCGAGAAAGTTTTTTTAAGATTTATTAACAAAATCGAAAGCGAATGCTATTATTTCGTAGGAGGGCAGTAAATTTTATAGATTAAATAACTGATAGAAAAATTTGTATAATAATACATATCCTTAACTTTCGTGTTTGGCACTTGGTATTTTAGCAAATATTGGAATTTGGGGTCAGCAGTATTGATATTTGGGGGAAGACTCAACGGATATGTGCCATCGCCATAATAGCCAAAGTTATCTAAAAAATCGCTATTTACTCTTCTTGCACCAAATTCAACTCCCCAATTCCATTTATCACGCCATTGCTTTTTAAAGCCGATACCCAAAGACATATATTGTTCACTTTTATTTGAAGAATATGGGGCAAATACAGAAGGATTGATGTCGGTTTTGCTTTGCGATTTTGTCTCAATAATAGTAACGCCATAACCTCCAAATACATAAGGTGTCCAATTATTGACAATTCTTGACGCACTTGTTCTAAAATTCATGAAATTATACTCTATTTGTCCGCCAGCTTCTATCAATTTGGCATCAAAACTATATTCTCTTGATTGGTGCAGTGGGTCAGCTTTGACTAATTTATCATTGCCATGCACCTGACCAATCATACCTTGTACTTTTAAAGAAAGCGAACGGCTATAATTCATACGCCCAAAAATACTTGCTCCCGGACGAGCAACTAATGGCTTAAAAGAGGGCATAACATCTCCTTTGTATTGGCAGAAGCCAGCACCTGTCCCGATTTCCCATTTTTGAGCAAAAACACTTGACGGAACGCCGCCCGATTGTAATATAATAAGAGAAACTAAACCGAAGGTTTTTCGTACTACTAATTTAAGAATAATCATCAAATAATTGTTAGAATTACAGGGCAGCAAGCTGCTGATTTTAGTTTTTTAGTAGTGCTATTTAATAGGCGGACATTTGATTTTACTGCTGATGATATAACTAAGGGTTATTTGAGTAACAAAATAGCTATCCCATCTTCCTGTACCCCTTGCACTATTTGCAGCATAACCAAAAAGTGTTGTCCCGTTGGTACTTGGTGTTGGAGAGCCTGCGGCGAGCAATTTATTAACCGCAATATCAGCAAAATCATTTATACGAGATGCTCCAGTTGTTGCTGAAAAATCTTCACCTGCACGGTTAGCAAAAATTGCACCTAAAGGAGAAACTGCGGCAAGGGCTGTTGGGTTTGGAAAATCAGTTTTAGCCACATCATCCAAATAATCAAATGGTGTAATTCTCAAACCACCCTCTAAATTCAAATCAAATTTTTCGTTGATTTTCATTTTTATACCTAAACCCACTGGAAAAACAGGTTGGATAAGCGAATAGGCTTTAGGTGAAGTGGCATCAATTCCTTGACCAGAAGTTTGTTTATCTTTAAGACTTGTCCATGCACCTTTTGTTACTTCTCCTGTAGCTGGGTTTACATCTGCTACATCACGTGCTTGAGGGTTATGTCCATAGAACCCAAAACCAATAAAACTATAAGGCATTATTCTTGCTCTTCCTTGTGGTCCTTTGCTATATTGTGGCAAAAGATTGTATAATCCCGTAATCGTAAATTCTTTTATATCATTTTTGAAATGAAGGTTTCGCAAAAAAGGCTGATAAAATTTTTCTAAATTTCGCTTTGAAAAAGCATAATCATCCCCTGCAATTCTTGCCCAAGTAAAGCCAACTCTTGCAGCCAATTGTGGCGATAATTGTCGGGTATAGTTAATTGTTGCGTTCCAACGAACATTTGTAATAAGACCATAATAGAAATAGCTATATGGCGACAAATCACCAAAATAGTGAGAGCTTCCTCCACCAATTGCCACAGTAGAATATTGGTTGAGTTTGTTTTTTTTGCTAAAAATGCTGGACTGAGCAAAGTTTTCTTGGGCAGCCAAAAGCACCAAAGAAAAACATAAGAGTAGGCTATATGCCGCTTTTTTGAATTTTGAAAATTTCATACGAATAGCTGGTTTGTCAAATCTTTAACGTAATCTAAAGTTTTTTTATTGTTAATTTCGAGCATCAATGCCCCATTTTAATTTCCCTCTTAGTGTATTCAAGAAGTCATCACCTTCCATTTTGACCATTTTTGCCTTGAAATCCTCCTTTTTTACAGTAATGGTAGCTTCTTCATCATCGCCAATAATTTTTGCACGGGAGTCCATCGAAACCAAGAAATTATTGCTTCGGCTTTCAACTTTAAACGAAATAACGCTGTCGTCAGAAACAATCATTGGTCGCACAAAAAGATTATGCGGACAAATAGGCGTAATAATAAAATTTGCCGAATGTGGCATCACCAAAGGTCCGCCACAACTTAGCGAATAGCCCGTTGAACCCGTTGCCGTTGCAACCATCAAGCCGTCGGCCCAATAAGTATTCAAAAAATCTCCGTTGATATAAGCATGCACAACAATCATCGAAGAAGTATCTGTTTTGGAGATAGCTATTTCATTTAAAGCAAAATTCGTGCCTTCTTCAAAAAGCTCGGTTTCGGAGCTTGCTGAAATCATTGTTCGCTCATCAATGGTATATTGCCCATTGACTAATTGATAGATTGTTCGTTCGATTTTTTCGGGAGCAACTGCCGCCAGAAAACCTAAACGACCAAAATTGAAACCCAATACAGGGATTTCTCGCTTGCCTACATGAGCAAGGGTTTCGAGGAAAGTGCCATCACCACCAAGGCTAAAGGCAAAATCAGCATCAAAAATTTCATTGGGAGTAGCATAAATCGCCTTACTATCAACTCTAATGCCAGATTGTAGCAAAATTCGTTTGAAAGATTCAGAAAGTTGAATCTCTACTTTATGTTGTTTTAGTTCGTCGAAAACTTGCTGAATATTAGGAACAGATTCAATGCTAAATTTTCGACCGTGAATGGCTATTTTCATTAGAAAATAATGAGTGAATGAGTGAATGTTTGAATGAGTGAATGTTTTCCAACAGTCAAAAAATCACTCTTAATTTCAAATATGATTAGTGGCAAAATTACGAAGGAATGTTTCAAAAACTACTTTATGGGTATTAATTAAAATTGTCCTAAAATCCATTTGTTCAATTAGGTGAATTAATTTATAGAAATTTTCCCAATTTTTGTTATTTTCACACTTGCAAAAACAAAATTATGGATTTATCAATTCTCGACATCTCAATTATCATTATCTACCTTTTATTAATGGTAGGTGTGGGGGTATATTTTTCACGAAAAAACAAAAGTTCAGAGCAATTTACTACCGCTTCGGGGCAGATACCGGGTTGGGCTTTGGGGCTAAGTTTTTATGCAACTTTTTTGAGTGCCATAACCTTTCTGGGAGACCCTGGTAAATCTTTTGGTAGCAATTGGAATCCTTTTGTTTTTAGTCTTTCAATGCCTTTTGCTGCCATCATTTCTACCAAATATTTTGTGCCTTTTTATCGAAATTCTGGTGAAATTAGTGCCTATACGCACCTCGAACACCGATTTGGGACTTGGGCAAGAACCTACGTAATGCTCTGTTTTATTATGACCCAATTGGCACGAATGGGGACAATTTTTTATGGTATAGCCCTCACTCTCAACGCCATGACGGGTATAGATATGCGAATCATCATCATCGTAGCAGGACTTTGTATTATTTTTTATACCGTTTTGGGAGGCATGGAAGCCGTTATCTGGACGGAGGTAATTCAAGCAATTATCAAAACTTGTGGTGCTTTGCTTGTTGTGGGCATTATTGTTTCGCAAATTGGCATTTCAGAGGTAATAACGGTAGGTTTGAAGGAGGAAAAATTTAGTTTAGGTAGCTTCACCTTTGACCTCACCACAAGCTCTTTTTGGGTCGTATTTGCCTATGGATTTTTTATCAATTTAACCAATTTTGGCATTGACCAAAACTATATTCAACGCTACCATACAGCACGAAATGCCCAAGACGCAAAAAACAGTATTTGGCTTTGTGTGGTCTATTATTTGCCAGTTTCTTTTTTGTTTTTCTTTATTGGCACGGCACTTTATGTCTTCTACAATCATAGCCCCGAATTGATTTTTGCTTTAAAACAACAAGTTTCGCTTGAAAAAAACATCGCTTTTGATTTGCTAAAACCATCAGATTACGGCGATAGGGTTTTGCCTTTTTTCATGAAAACACAAATCCCGACTGGGCTTTTGGGCTTGTTGATGGCGGCTCTACTTTCTGCGGCTATGAGCACGATGAGTAGCGGCATGAATAGCTCGGCAACTGTGTTTTTGAAAGATATTTATTTACGGTATGTTAAAAAAGAAATTAGCCCTAAAAAACAACTCAATGTACTGCACATTGCCACAGTGGTAATGGGGCTTTTGGGCATCACTTTTGGCATCGCCATGATTGGCGTAAAAAGTCTTTTGGACGTTTGGTGGAAACTCTCAGGTATCTTTGCAGGTGGAATGTTAGGCATCTTTTTATTAGGTTTTTTAAGTAAAAGAGTGAAAAACATTCATGCCAAAATAGCAACAGTCATTGGTGTTATTGTAATTGCTTGGCTTTCGTTCAAAGATAGTTTTCCACCACAATTTCAAAGTCCATTCGATTCAAAATTGACAGTAGTTATTGGTACTTTGACGATTGTTTTTGTTGGATTTGGTTCATTCAGAATTTTTCAAAAAAATGATAAATAAAAAACTTCCAAAAGGCTTTGTACCTGTAATGCTTACGCCTTTTAATTCTGACAAATCTATTGATTTTGAAGCTCTCGCCCAACTAACCGAAATGTATATTCAGGCGGGAGCAACGGGTCTTTTTGCCAATTGCCTTTCGAGTGAAATGTATGAATTGAGCAACGAAGAACGCTTAAAATTAGTAGAAACCGTAGTAAAAACCACGAATGGAAGAGTACCAATTGTAGCGACAGGAACACTCGGAGGCACAATTGAAGAAATGGCTAATTTTTCTATGAAATTGTATGCAAAAGGCATTGATGCAGTTATTGTGATAAACAGTATTTTAGTTACTAAAAGTGAACCTGACGCTATTTTTTTAGAAAAAATGCAACAATTTATGGACTTGACAAACGATATTCCGTTGGGAATTTACGAATGCCCAGTGCCTTATAAACGCTTGATTAATGGGCAAATATTAGAAAATTTATTGCCTTCT
Organism: Emticicia sp.; assembly: GCA_031378345.1. Classification (GTDB taxonomy): domain Bacteria; phylum Bacteroidota; class Bacteroidia; order Cytophagales; family Spirosomataceae; genus Emticicia. The sequence continues at coordinate 87,974 of JANNDY010000030.1, forward strand.
GGAAGGATAATTTACCACAAAGATACTTCGCTGGACATAGAAAAAGTAAAAGAAAGAATCGAAATAGGGAAGGGTCATAATTTTGGTTTATACGATGCTTATATGGTCAATGCTGTGGCTTCTTTGCAAGCGGGGGCAATGGGCTTGTCGTGTATTCAAGGTAATTATTTTCCTGAATTGGTGGTTTGGCTTTATGATAACTTTGACAATGAAAAAGTAGTAGAACAAGTGGCGAAAGTGCAAACATTTTTTGACGAAAACATGTATATTATGCACGATGTTTACCCCATTACTGCCAAATATATTTTACAAAAACGAGGCATTAACATTTCGCTTACAACTCGTAGAGAAGTTGGATTTCTTAGTCAAGAAATAAAAAACAATTTAGATATTTTGTTAGAAAAATATAAGGAATTAGTTAAGTTTTTCAAAGAGTAAAACCAATTTACACTTTCAATTTCTTCACTCTTTCTTTCAACTGCGTAACTTCATCACGGTAGCGAGCAGCTTCCAAAAAGTCCAAATCTTTGGCGGCACGTTCCATTTTTTTCTGACTTTCTTCAATCAATTTTTCTAATTGTGGCTTAGTCATGTAGCCAACAATTGGGTCGGCAGCGAGCGAAAGATTTTCGGCTTCATTATAATACATTTTGGTTGTAACCTTGTTATCTGCAATCGAAGTTTGCTCCATAATTGCCTCTCTCGATTTGAAAATAGTTTTTGGCGTAATGCCATTATCTTCATTATATTTCATCTGAATTTCCCGACGGCGATTGGTTTCATCAATCGCCTTTTCCATCGAGCCGGTCATGCGGTCGGCGTACATCAAAACCTTGCCGTTTTCGTTACGAGCCGCCCGTCCGATAGTTTGAATCAACGAACGAATATCTCGCAAAAAACCTTCTTTGTCAGCATCCATTATTGCCACGAGCGACACTTCGGGTAAGTCTAAACCTTCACGCAATAAATTTACGCCCACAAGTACATCAAACACGCCCAGACGTAGCTCTCGCAAGATTTCTACTCGGTCGAGGGTTTTTACTTCGGAGTGAATATAGCGTCCTTTGATGCCAACTTTGTCAAGATATTTGCTCAATTCCTCCGCCATTCGCTTCGTGAGTGTGGTAATCAAAACCCTTTCTTTTTTCTGAACACGCTTATGAATTTCTTCTAATAAATCATCAATTTGATTAATACTTGGGCGAACTTCAATTTCGGGGTCGAGCAAACCTGTCGGACGAATCACTTGCTCAACTACTACGCCATCAGTCATGCGAACTTCATAGTCGGCAGGTGTGGCACTTACGAAAACCGTTTGCCCAACCATTTCTTCAAATTCTTGAAATTTCAGCGGTCGGTTATCCATTGCCGAAGGAAGTCGGAAGCCATATTCTACTAATGATTCTTTGCGAGAACGATCGCCGCCCCACATGGCTCTGATTTGTGGCATCGAAGCATGACTTTCATCAACAATCATCAAAAAATCTTCTGGAAAATAATCTAATAAGCAAAAAGGTCGCTGTCCCGGTTCACGGTTATCGAAGTATCTCGAATAGTTTTCGATGCCTGAGCAATAACCCAATTCTCGCATCATTTCGAGGTCAAATTCGGTGCGTTCTTTTATTCTTTCCGACTCCATTAGTCTGCCGTCAGATTCAAAATATTTTATTTGTTTCACCAACTCATCTTGAATTTGGTGCATCGCATTTGCCATTACATCACGCCCTGTTACAAACAAATTGGCAGGAAAAATGGCAATTTGAGTTTCAGACGAGAGTTTTTTGCCATTATTTGGGTCAATTCGTTGAATTTCTTCAATTTCATCACCAAAGAAAATAAATCGAAAAGCAAAGTCAGCATAACTTGGATATAAATCTACAGTATCGCCTTTTACTCGAAAATTTCCACGCATAAACTCCGCTTCGGTGCGTGAATAAAGTATTTCGACCAAACGAAACAAAAATTGATTGCGAGGAATGTTTTGCCCGACCGAAACTTGAATAATACTCCGCTTCATTTCGGTTGGATTTCCTGCACCATAAATGCACGAAACCGACGCAATAACAATGACATCTCTCCTACCCGACATCAAAGACGACACCGTAGAAAGGCGAAGTTTATCAATTTCTTGATTAATTTGAAGGTCTTTTTCTATATAAGTATTGGTGCTTGCAATATAGGCTTCTGGCTGGTAATAGTCGTAGTAAGAAATAAAATATTCGACAGCATTTTCAGGAAAAAAGCCTTTAAACTCGCCATAAAGCTGTGCAGCAAGGGTTTTATTATGACTCAAAATCAAAACAGGACGGTCGAGTTGAGCAATCATATTGGCAATTGTAAAGGTTTTTCCAGAACCTGTTACGCCCAATAATACTTGTGATTGTTCGCCATTGTTTATTCCCTCTACCAATTTAGCAATTGCTTGTGGTTGGTCGCCAGTTGGCTTATAATCAGATACGAGTTTGTATGCCATCATCAGAAAGTTTATCAATTCAAAACAAAACTTTTGCAAAGAGAGTTTCGTATATTTGAATAAAAAAATATGCCCATGAAAAATCTTATACTTCTATTGCTTGGTGTTTCTTCTTTGAGTTTTGCCCAGCCAAATCCTCCAGTTATTTTGCCAACAAGTGCTTTTATCAATTATGGTCAAAGTACCTCACTTACTGCCTCTGGTTGTAATGGAGTTATTACTTGGTCTGTGGGACAAACAGGTACAAGCATCACGGTTTCGCCCAAACAAAGTACCAAAATTTCGGCAACTTGTACGGAATCTAATCTAACGAGTGCAGTTTCTAACCTCGTTTTGATTCAAGTTGGACTCACTTCTTCGCCTTGTTTTGAGAATATTGATGTGAATATGCCAATTTCGGGCGTAGGCTATCGCTACGAAGCAAATAATCGAATTACAGGAACAAATTTGATAAACCAAGATGCAAGTGTGCAGTTTAAAGCACAAAAATATGTTGAACTAAATGCTGGTTTTGAGGCAAAATCGGGGAGCGTTTTTAAGGCTTTTACAGGAAAATGTAATGAACTTCAGACCCGTGAAGTTGTAAATACGAACCTAAGTTTGCCATGGGAAATCTTGTGGGGACCCGATAATTTTCTTTGGATAACAGAAAAAGTTGGCAAAATTAGTAGAATAAACCCTCAAACTGGGCAAAAAATAGAGCTTTTGACCATTAATGATGTTTTTGTTAATGGAGAGGGCGGGCTTTTGGGAATGGTTCTACACCCTGACTTTGCAAATAACCCTTATGTTTACATTGTTTATTATTATGCTGATAATTCTTTAACCAAAGAAAAAGTAGTGAGATATACTTACAATGGTTCAACGCTTATTAGTCCGACGATTTTATTAGATAATATTGCAGGATTAAGTGTTCATAATGGTAGCAGATTGGTCATTACGCCTGACCTAAAATTATTCATTACGACTGGAGATGCTGCCAATCAAGCTACGCCACAAGATAATAATTCGGTTAATGGCAAGATTTTGAGAATAAATTTAGATGGAACAATTCCTAACGATAATCCAACTATGGGAAGTCCGATTTGGAGCAAAGGACACAGAAATCCGCAAGGGATGGTTTATGCCAATGGCAAACTTTATGTAACATCACATGGTCCTGATATTGAAGACGAAATTAACCTTATTGTTCAATCTGGAAATTATGGCTGGCCCAATGTAAATGGACCTTGCGACACGCCAAGCGAAATTACTTTTTGTAATGCGAATGTCGTTATTCCGCCTATTTTTTCTTCGGGAGCTTCCACTTGGGCATTTTGTGGCTTAGATTATTATAACAATGATGCTTATCCACGTTGGAAAAATAACTTGTTGATGGTTTCGCTAAAAAACCAAACTTTCTATGCTTTCAAACTCAGCGAAGATGGAAACACAATTATTGGGCAACCAACCTTATATTATGCCAATCAATATGGGCGTTTGCGAGATATTGCCATTTCGCCAACGGGTAAGGTTTATTTTTGCACAAATAATGTTAGTCCTTCCGACAAAATTATTGAAATTACGCCTGTGGTTGATTGAAACCTCAGAATTTTACCTAAAAATATCTTACCTTAAAATAACTATTTTTTGGAAACACTGTGTTATTGGTGTAATTTTATCAATTCAAAAAATTCACTGATATACTTTGTCTATGAAAAAAATATTTACATTACTGATTTTTTCATTTCCATTTATTACTTATGGTCAAACACCAACGCTTTTAAAAAATATTTCAGTCGCTAATATGAATTCTGATATTAGCCGTGCTACAACTTGGCAGAATAATCTTTATTTTTTAGCAAATACAACAAAAAACGAATCCAACTCAGGTAATGAAAATTTTGATTTGTGGAAATCAGATGGGACTCCTAATGGGACTATTCTATTAAAAAGTTTAGTGCAAAATCAAATCACAAGAGGAGCAAATCTATTAACGCCTACAAATAATAGCTTGTTTTTTAAAGCAGGTGGGTGGGGTTGGACGCAATTATGGAAGTCAGATGGCACTGCAAATGGGACTTTTAATGTAAAAAATGGTCTAAATTATATTCCCTACATGATTAGTGGTGGAAACATGCTTTTCTTTTTGCATTGTGCGACAAATGGAAACTTAGAGCTTTGGAGAAGTGATGGAACGGAAAATGGAACTTTTTCGCAAATGGTTGTTGGAAATCAATGTGGATATAGTATAGAAAACTTTTGTATTGTTGGCAATTATTTATATTTTGGATTTTCCAATGGTTCGGTTGGGCAACTTTGGCGAACAGATGGTTCTCCGCCTACATTAGTCAAAAATTTTATCGTAACTTCATCTGCACCTACAAAACTTACAAATGTTAATGGTACGGTATATTTTTTAGTTGACTATAATAGCCTTTGGAAAAGTGATGGAACTGAAAGCGGAACAATAATTGTAAAAAACAATGTAAGTATTGAAGGAACATATAGTTTAAATAATTTTCTTTATTTTTCATCTCCAAGTGGGTCTATTTGGAAAAGTGATGGAACTGAAAGCGGAACAGTTGTAATAGGCAATGTCAATAAACAAATAAGATTTCAAGAGCATATAGGAAATACTCTTTTTTACACAGATTATTACCATCGAGAGTTAGGGAAAATTGATTTAACAACAGAAACAACTACAAAAATTAAAGATATCTCCGTCAATCAAAATTATTATTTCAATAAAAAAGTCTTTTTCAAGGCTAATAATACGCTCTTCTTTTGGGCAGACGATGATACAGGTGCCAAAGAGCTTTGGCAAACAGATGGCACTTTAGCAAATACTATCATGTCGAAAAATCTTCCTAATGCACCATTATATGTTTATGGCGAACCTATGGGAGCGAATACAAATAATCTGTTTTTTACAGCTTTTGATGATGAACATGGTTTTGAATTATGGAAATCAGATGGAACAGCATCTCAAACGACGTTTTTGAAAGATGTAAATACATTTTATACAGACTCAAATCCTTCTAATTTTACAAATTTGGGCGAATATACTTATTTTATAGCTAATGATATAAAGCATGGAAAACAGCTTTGGCGAACAGACGGTAATTCTACAAATACCCAACTTTTTCATAATTTTACGCCTCTTCCAAGTACAAATCTCCCTGAAGCGTTCAATAAAAGTAATCATACTTGGTTTGGTGGAATCTTTACTTTTAAAAATAATCTATATGTAGGTACAGATAAAGTTCTTTGGAAAACAGATGGAATCTCTAAAACAGTTGTAGTAGATAATATGTATGATTATCAACCAAAATATGATTTTACTATTTTTGATGATTATGTATTATTTTCAAAATATAGCACACTTTGGCGAACAGATGGTACTTCGGCAGGTACATTTCAAATAAAATCATTTACTTCAAAACCATCTCGACTAACAAAAGTCGGAAATATACTCTATTTTACAATTGACAATGCCAATGGAAGAAGTCTTTGGAAAAGTGACGGTACTGAATTTGGAACTGTAATCGTAAAAGACTTTGGATTTGTTAATTCTATGAATGAAACCTTGGATAAAATGAATGAAGCCCTTGGTAAACTGTTTTTTACAACTGATGATGGAAGAAGATTATGGATTTCGCAAGGGACAGAAGCATCGACGTATGTTCTCAAAGATTATTTATCCAGTTATGCCGCTGGAAATGAAAGAATAGCTTTTAAAAACAAAGTTTATTTTGGTGCTTTTCAAAACGGTACTGGTTATGAACTTTGGGAAAGTGATGGAACTATAAATGGAACAATCTTAAATCACAATATTGATAATTCAGATTTCAATTCAAGCCCAGGCAACTTTGTTGTGGCTGATAATTACCTCTACTTCTTTGCTCGTAAAGTTTTGGAGAATACTGGAATGAGACTTTACAAAACAGATGGAAATATAGCTGCATCTGTAAAGGTTTCAGATAATGGAGGTTTTTCGACTTCAACTTTTCCAAGTTCAAAAGGTTTGTTTTTATATAATTCTCTTTATTTTCAAGGATATGATGGTGTTAATGATGTGGAACTTTGGAAAACGGACGGAGATAATGCCTCCACTGTCAGATTAACAAATTATAATCCGAGTTATCAAGAGGAGGTCAAAAGTTTTTTTCATAATAACGGGAAATTATATTTTGTCGCTGGTGATGGGGTATTAGGTAACGAGCTGTATGTTTTGCCAATCTGTAAAAACAGTTATAATCTTACAAATGATATAACTTCAGTAAATGAAATCAAGAAATATGAAGCAACTGAAACGATTACTTCGACGGGAATAATAAAAAATAATAGCCAAATAAAGTTTGACGCTGGAAAGTCTATTTTGTTAAGTCCTGGTTTTAAAGTAGAAAATGGAAGTGTTTTTAAAGCAAAAATAAATGGTTGTATAAACCCATTAGATTAGCTGTTTTAAAAGGATATTTATACCATTATCCACGTCTATATTGCCAAATCCTCTCAAAATGTGTTTATTTGTAAAAAATAAAATTTAGATTATGAAACCAGTTTACAAAGCACACCCTTGGCATGGAATTCCAGTTGGCGAAAATGCTCCCGAAAAAGTAACAGTTTTTATCGAAATTGTTGCTTCTGACACAATTAAGTATGAAATTGATAAAGAATCGGGCTATTTGAAAATCGACCGACCGCAAAAATATTCAAATATTATTCCTTCGCTTTATGGCTTCATTCCACAAACTTATTGTGGCGAAGAAGTAGCCAAACTTGCTCGTGAACGTGGCTCAGACAAAGTACAAGAAGGCGATGGCGACCCATTGGATATTTGTGTGCTTTCGAGCCACCATATTCCGCATGGCGATATTTTGTTGCAAGCCATTCCGATTGGTGGACTTTGTTTGCTCGACAAAGGTGAAGCTGATGATAAAATTATTGCGGTGCTGGTAGCCGACCCAATTTATCAAAAATTTACTGACATTAGCGAACTTCCCGAAGCAATTCTTACTCGTTTGAAGCATTATTTCTTGACTTATAAGAGCCTTCCTGACGAAAAAAATGCCATCGAAATTACAAATGTTTATGGCAGAGAAGATGCCCACGAAGTTATCCGAAAATCAATGATGGATTATAGAGATTTGATTTTTAAGCCAATTTGAGGAGTTAGGTTTTAGGAATTAGGTGTTAGGTGAATTGGGGTTTAGATTTTTTCTAAGTCCTAAAACCTATGTTCTAATTCCTAAGCCAACTTCCTAAAATACTTTTACATTATCCATTAATGTTGTACCTTTGTACTTGATAATCAAGTATTTATATAAATTACAGCAGTGATGCTGCAAATCCAATGAGGAATTCAGGAAGACCACCAAGACCAAGGACTACGTCAAAAGACAAGCCTTCTACACCAAACAGTTCGGACAAAAAGCCATTCAAAACTGACCGAGCGTCTTATCCAAATCAAAAAAGAGAGGAAGACAGAAAACCTTTCAGTGATAAAAAATCAAATAGCAGCGGGCAACGAAATGCCGATCGACCTTTTCAAAAAAGAGAAGATAATGTAGAAAGAAAACCGTTCGGTGATAAAAAACCGTTTGGCAACGACCGACCTTTTCAAAAAAGAGAAGATAATGTAGAAAGAAAACCATTTGGCGATAAAAAACCTTTTTCCAGCGAACGTCCTTTTCAAAAAAGAGAAGATAATGTAGAAAGAAAACCATTTGGTGATAAAAAACCGTTTGGTAACGACCGACCTTTTCAAAAAAGAGAAGATAATGTAGAAAGAAAACCATTTGGTGATAAAAAACCTTTTTCCAGCGACCGACCTTTTCAAAAAAGAGAAGATAATGTAGAAAGAAAACCATTTGGTGATAAAAAACCTTTTTCCAGCGAACGTCCTCTCTCGAAAAAAGAAGTTAGTGCAGACCGCCCTTCTCACCCTTTCAAAAAGAGAGATGAAAGTGGTAGAGCAACTTCAAACGACAGAAAAAATGCTTATTCGGCAGACAAGCCTCGTTTTCAGAAAAATGAGCCTTTTAAGCCAAAAGAAAATCAAGCGACTTCTTCTCGCATAGATGCTCCCGAATACAACGAGGAAAGGATGAAAAGCAGACTTCCCGAAAAAGTACAAAAAAAGATTTTGAAGGAAGAAAAAACAGCTACTCCGAAAGATACAATCAGGCTAAATCGTTATATTTCTAATGCTGGGGTAGCTTCTCGCCGTGATGCCGACCAACTTATTGCTTCGGGAGAAATTACTGTAAATGGCAAAGTAATTATCGAAATGGGCTACCAAGTAAAGCCAGATGATAAAGTAAAATATGGCAAGAAAATTTTGAACCGTGAGAAAATGGTTTACCTTTTATTGAATAAACCAAAAGATTTTATCACAACTACCGATGACCCAGATGACCGCAGGACGGTAATGGATTTAGTAAAAAATGCTTGCCCCGAAAGGATTTATCCAGTTGGACGTTTGGACAGAAACACCACAGGTTTGCTTCTTTTGACAAATGATGGGGAGCTGGCAGATAAACTTTCGCACCCTTCACACGAAATCAAGAAAATTTATCAGTTGGAGTTAGATAAACCTATTTCGGAGGCAGATTTTGAAACAATTGCCAATGGAATTGAACTCGAAGACGGCTTCATAAAACCTGATGAGTTGGCTTTGGTTACTCCCGATGCCGAAGTGGTAGGAATCAAAATTCATAGTGGAAAAAATCGTATTGTTCGACGGATTTTTGAAAGCCTTGGCTACGAAGTCATGAAACTCGACCGCACAACCTACGCAGGTCTTGACAAAAAAGACCTTCCACGTGGAAAATGGCGTTTTTTGACTGAAAAAGAAGTAATTCGATTGAAATATATGATTTAAAATGGTGAATGCTCAATGGTGAACGGTAAATGAAGTTTGACTTTTTGCTGAATAAAAGTTTTCTGTTTTACAAAAAAACTGTGAGAGTTTCTCACAGTTTTTTTTGTAAATTACAATAATTATTTTGTAAACCACTGACTATAAGCTATTTATAGATTTAGTCTTTGTCATTCTTAATTCTTAATTCTTAATTCTTAATTGACCTTAACAACTCACTGAGCAAAAATCATTATCTTTGCCCTTGATTTCAATAAAATACAAAGTAGAGAATGAATTATAATTTGAATCACGTTCCGAAACGAACAACGATACCACGTGAGTCTGGACTAACGATGGTAATGGATAAAGGCTTGAGTATCAGGGAAGTAGAAGATATGCTGTCTATTTCTGCCCCACATATTGATATTGTAAAACTTGGCTGGGCAACGTCTTTTGTAACGCCAAATCTCAAAGAAAAAGTTAAAGTTTATCAAGATGCCAAAATTCCATTATATTTTGGTGGAACACTGTTTGAAGCATTCGTGGCTCGTGACCAATTTGAAGATTATTTAAGAGTTTTGGACGAATATAAACTCGAACACGCCGAAGTTTCGGATGGCTCTATTGAGATTCCAAGTGATGAAAAATGTGGATACATTCGTCGCTTGGCAACTCGAGTAAAAGTGCTTTCGGAAGTTGGTTCGAAAGATGCTGAGAAGATTTTTGCTCCTTACAAATGGATTGAAATGATGCAATCGGAGCTTGACGCAGGTGCTTGGAAAGTTATCGGAGAAGCTCGTGAGGGTGGAAATGTCGGACTTTTTCGTAGCAGTGGTGAAGTTCGTCAGGGTTTGGTTGATGAAATTATTCATGCCATTCCTGCCGAAAAAATCATCTGGGAAGCTCCACAAAAATCTCAACAAGTTTACTTCGTAAAGTTGGTTGGCACAAACGTAAATCTTGGAAATATTGCTCCCCACGAAGTGATTCCACTCGAAACTATTCGTTTGGGCTTGCGTGGAGATACTTTTGCCCATTTCTTGCCAGAAAAAACAAAAAAACGCTTTAAACTCGGCAAATATAGTGGCGATAAACGTATCATGCAGGAGGAGTGATATGAGTTCTGAATTCTGAGTTTAGAACGGTCCGCCGTAGCGGTTCTGAGTTTTTTTATTTCATTTATCAATATTTACTTATGGATAGCAAAGGGAGTATTATTGAGCAGAAGGCTTTTAAATTTGCAGTAAGAATTATCAATTTGTATAAGTTTTTACAAGATACAAAGAAAGAGTTTGTAATGTCAAAGTAAATATTACGAAGTGGAACTTCAATCGGAGCTAATGTAAATGAAGCACTTTCCTCAGAATCAACCTCAGATTTTATTTATAAACTAAGCATTTCTGCCAAAGAAGTAAGAGAAACATCATATTGGCTAAAATTATTACAAGAAACTCAATTTATTGATTCCAGTGCTTTTGATTCTATTTATGCTGAATGTTTAGAATTACTAAAAATACTGAATAGCATTATTTTAACTACAAAACAAAACCAAGAGAAAAAGAGTAAAAAGTCAGAGTAGGAAAAACCACTCAGAACTCAGAACTCAGAACTCTCAACATGGAATTCATACACTTTCTTTTAGATTTTCTTAAAGACCCATTGACTACTTTACAATGGTTTTTGACCGAATACGACAAACTTACTTACGCTATTTTGTTTCTAATCATTTTTGTCGAAACAGGACTCATCGTAATGCCATTATTGCCTGGTGATTCATTGCTTTTTGCGGTGGGTTTGCTGGCATCTACAACGGGCAAATTAGACATTGCTTTTGTTATTCCTTTACTGATTTTGGCAGCTTTATTGGGCGATAATGTTAATTATTTTGTTGGAAAAAACTTTAGTAATTTCATAAAATCACGAGATAAAATTCTTTTCTTGAAACGTGAATATATTACTCAAACAGAGGCATTTTACGAAAAAAATGGCGGAAAAGCAGTAATAATTGCTCGTTTTATGCCAATAATTCGTACAATTGCCCCTTTTGTGGCTGGTGCAGGAAGCATGAAATATGGCAAATACATTATGTTTTGTGTCATAGGAGCTACATTGTGGGTAACGAGTATTACACTTTTAGGATATTTTTTAGGCTCAAATGAATGGGTAAAAGCTAACTTCGAGAAAGTTGTTTTAGGAATCGTTTTTGTTTCAGTTTTGCCGATGATTATAGGAATTGCCAAAGCAAAATTGTTTCCTACGAAAAAAATTGTTTGAGGTTTGCAAAATTTCCTAATCCCTTCAGTTTTTGCAAACTGAGTGGATTAGGAAATCCAAAATTCGAAACGAACTACTTTTTTGCCATTACGGCATCTCTTCCTTCTTTGAATGCCTTCCAATCAAAACTTTGCAAAAACTCACAAGCAGCTTCAGCACCTTTTATAAACAATTCTTTTTTCTCTTTTTCAGTAACAAAAAAGTTTAGCCAATTATATTGATGTACGTCAATTTCCTTTATACAGAAGCGATAGTAGCGGTTTTTGTTCAAAAAATCTTGGTCATAATTATATCGTGCAGCATTAAAAAGAATTTGGATATAACTTCCCAAACCTGTAATTTTATTCAAACTATCGGTTGTACTTTTTAGTCTAACGCCAAAGGTTGGAATTCGAGTTTTGGTAATATTTGGTTTATGAAAAATATTAAATGGAAAGTTTGATAGCACTCCACCATCTACAAATTGGACTTCCTTTGGAATTGTATTAGAATAATTGAGCAACCTGTCCCAATATTCTTTTCTATCTGCTGGCAAGCTTGTTTTTTTGTAAGGTTTAAAGAAAAACGGAATTGACATTGAGGCACGTACAAACTCTGCTACTTCTACATCGCTCTTGTCTTTCCAATAAAGTTTCCACATTTTGGGCAGTTCCACTTTATTACTTGTCGTAATCTCCGAAGTTATAAAAGCAACTGGTAAATTTTGGAGTTCCATTTTATCATCGTCTGCAAATTCTCCACCATCACCAAAAACTTTCAAATCTGAAACATCAATATTAGTATCACGATGTCTTATATTTTTTATATTTTCATACCAAACTCTTTCCAAATCTGCCAACATAAATGGCTTATTATCATTGTTTTCAGATAATATTTTTCGTAGCCATTGCAAAAAATAATCTCCGGGATTAATGCCATATTCGGCAGCTTTAAATCTTGTAAAAAGATAAGTAGCAATGCCTCCAATGATAATAATTAGAAATGTACTTAGCATCACGGCACTCAAAGAAAGAAAGGAATATTCGGAGTTATCTGGCATATCGAAAAATGCAGGCACTCCAAATGCCATCAAAATTGTACATAGTAGTGTTGAATAAAAAAAGAATTTATTGTCAAGATTTTTGTTCAAAAGGGTTATGAAAATCAAATACACAAATCCACCATAGAAAAACATTTTTTTATCATCATTGGCAAGAAATTGATTAGGAATATATGATGAAATACCCAAAACCAAGACCGGTAATAATAGAAAAGTCAGTGAAACAATTGCGAGGTTATCTTTGTCAAAATAACGTTTGAGCAATATTGGAGCTAAAATAAGTATAAAAATTATAGAAATATCACATATTATAATCGAGTTATTCCCTTGAAATTTTGTTAGTATTGCTATCAAAAATGTTATAAAAAAAACCGCTGTAAGTATTACCAAAAAACTCCAATTGATAGGTTTCTGAGTTAGTTTTCTTTGTTCGCTCAATTCTTTTGCCATGTCATCCATGTTATCGAAAGATTCTTGTTGGGTATTTCGATAGACAAAATAAAAGAAGACAACCATTGTCAAAATGGTTAAACCAGCATGAGCATTTAGTTCAATATTGAACCATTGTAGCACATTGCCAAAAAACAATAAACTCATACTCAAAAGAACAAACCATTTGAAAGAAAAGGCTAATTCTTTAGCATAATTATCGTTGGTGATAAGGTTTTTAGTGATTTTTTGAATAATAAAATGCCCATCAACAAAGCCAAACATGTTGAGTTCATTTAGGTATTTTAATATTCTTTCAGATTTGGTAACGTCGGAGTCTTCTTTCATGCAAGCAATCATTGAGGCATTGATTGCCCCAGCACTTGTACCTGCCAATTTAATAAATCGAATACCTGCTTTTTCTAAAATATAAGTATAGCCCAACAACGCAATACCCAAAATACCTCCACCTTCTTGCACAAGGTTTACATATTGATATTTCTTTCCATTTTCTTCTGAAATAATATCAGAATATTCTTTTTCTAAAGCATTGTTTTCATTAAACTTATCATAAATCTTGTCGGCTTCACTTTTAAATCCATCATTTTCAATTGTTTTTGAAGCTTTGGTGGGTTGTCTAAAAATCATCGAAGAGAGGTTCATGTCTAATAGGGTTAAAAAGGTTTGTCAATTTTAATAAAAACAACTGATTATGCCTAATTATTTTTATTAAACGGTTGATATCCAATGTTTTAACACTTACAAAGTATCTCTTAGAGCTTGTTTAAACCTAAAAAAGCCTCGAATATTCGAGGCTTTTTGGCAGATTAAATGTTTTTCAAAACTCAAAACCAAGTCTTATCATCAACCTACGATAATTTCGAACTTCATTTGATTCGCTCCAAAAAATATCGCCTGTTCGTTCTTGCTTATATTCGGCACGTTGGTAGCGATAACCAAAATTAAGCAACCAAGCCGAGCCATTTCGCATCGAAAATTTATAGCCAATGGCTGGGCTGACCATCATTCCGCCCTTTGTTTTAAAACCAGAGTTGTCTTCGTTTAGCCAAGTTGTGGCGTAGCCAAAGTCTAAACTTCCAAGCAAAATGCTTCCATTTGGCTTCTTTTGAGCCAAATTTCGTCGAATTCCTAAAGCAATTGGCATCAAGGTTGTGGGGGCATAAGATTCTCCATAATTATCAACGCTAACAGTTAGACCAACGGCAGTTTTTTTGTTGAGATAAACACCATTGAAAGTTTGTGCCGAAAAATTTATTTTCCTCTGCACTTGAAACTGTTCTTCTGGCACTTGCTTTATATAATTTCCGCCATAAATACTGTATTTGCCTCGCCCAAGCGAAATACCCAATTCGGTCATATTGACAAACGGATATTTTTTGAAAAAGCCTTGTTTTTTATCTTGGGCGAATGTTGAGGGAAAACTTATAATCCCCAAAACGATTAATATATATATCTTTTTCATGATGAATTTTAAGATGAAAGATGTTAGACAAAAGATATGAGAATGTACCCATAAAACTGTGGATTGTTATATTTCTTTTTTTACAGGAATCAAACTCAAAAGCTTTAAATTCTTAGGATTTGAGGCATCATATTGGTACAATCCATCTTTTCCGACCATCAATAAATGTTTGCCTTCGAGTGGAATTACATCAAAGGCATTTATTTTTTCGAGATGTTGTTGGAGTTTAATATCAGTTGCCGAAGTTGCGTCAAAAGATTTTAGTCCATATTGTCCTTCACAAATAAACAGGTTCGGAAAATCAATGCCCAAACCAGCAGGATTTTGCATATCATAACTTTTGATTAATTTTGGTGAAGTGAGATTCGCAACATCCACTACGTCAAGACGATTAGGAGAAGCTCCGCACCAACCCGAACGCAAAGTAACGTAGGCAATGTTTCCATCAACTACCACGGGGTCGCAAGCACGGGCATGCTGAAAAATAGACAAACGCTCCGGCTTTTCGGGGTTTTTGTTGTCATAAATATACATTCCAGTATTTGAGCCAATAAACAATTTGTCTTTATAAGGAAAAATAGTTTCGATGCCCCAACCGAGATTGATTTTTGCTTGTTGTGTGGGTTTATTGAGCGTTTTTATATTGAAAAGTAGTAAATCAGACTGCGAAACAGTATAAAGATAATTGTCATAAAGCGTAAATCTTGCCATCGAGCCTCCGGTTCCTGTTGTAGTTGAAGCACCATTTGCACCCGAAGTACCAATTGCTCCACTTTTGAAAGCAATATCACTGGCTAAAGGATTGCCATAATAATAGATAGGATTGATATTATTTTGCCCACAATTTGTACGTACAGTTTCGGTAATAATTTTTATTTCATAGTCTGTAACTATCTGATTTTGAGCATTATACCACCACGAAATACCATCGGTCAAGCCATTGGTAAATACATTTTTCACACGACCTGTTTCTTTGATTGCCTTCGGATTTGAAATATCAAAAGCCACAATGTCAATATAATTATCGGCATACAAAGTATTTTCTTTCACCGCCATATCAATTACGCCAGGAATTTTCAAGAAAGAAATTGCCAAAGGTTTTTCGGGATTGCTATTGTCGAAGATATGAATGCCTTTTTTCACTTCGTTGATAAACAAATAATTGTCTTTTACATAGATCTTGCCAGGATTTTCTAAATCTCTTGGAGCTTCGTTGGCTATGCCCGTGCGGATTTGCTCAACGCTTAATGTGAGTGGAACGGTTGCTCGATAAGTGCGGGTTGTTTCGCATTTGTCGGTGCAGGAGAAATTGCTCAATAGAAAGCAAAATCCTGTCAAAATAGTCAAAATTTTATTGTATTTCTTTTTCATGATTTTATGAAATTTTGAATGTTTTTTAGAAAAATGCTTTATTTTACTCTGATTTTTGTCAATTTTAAAGGAATTCCGATGAAAACTCCCGTGATTGATGACTCTTTAACTTCACCACTGAAAACTATTTTTAAATCATTTTTATTCTTTAACTCGGCAGGTAGATTTCCAATCACATACCTTTCTGAAGGATTTGCCGCACATGATAATGGGTCAAAATCTTTAGAATCAACTTGCACAACAATTACAGACAAATTATTGCCAGCACCCATCAAAAAACCATTTTGATTTTTAAGTATTTTGACAGTTTTTAGGTTATCATAGTCGCTTACAGGAGCAACATCGATTGTTTCTTTTTGGCAAGCCAAGAAAATAGAAACACAAGTGGTTATGAGGAGTAGCTTTTTCATAGTTTTGATTTTGAGATATGAGATTCGGGATATGAGATTGGAGATACTGGATTCGGGAAAAATCTTCAATCTCATATCCCCAATCTAGAATCTACAAATTCACAATTTTTCCTGCAAAAAGTATCGTATTTGATTGTTTTTCGCTAATAATGAACAAAAATGGGCGATTACAGATAAATTCTGGCAAGATAGGGGCGGAAGTTACTTCAATGCCAATTGTTGTTACAGCTGCCGCTTCTGTGCCTTTTTCATCAATAGCTACAAAGGTATTTTGCTTGACAAAACCAACCTTTATTTTGCCCGCAGGTGGCGAAATTTTTGATAAATCTGCGGCATCGCTAAACATTGTTGGCATTCCCATATTGCTCAAAACTTTGTTCAGATTTGTTTCGTATTCGAGCGTAAATTTTGGCAAACCAACAATTACTTTTTGCTCTTGCAAAGCTGCGTTTAAGCTTTTCCATTCGCTGCCCGAAAGTGTATTTACTAAACTTCCAACGTTGGTTTTTTCATTGGGCAATAAAATCGTCATTACATAATTTCCTTCGCCATAAGCCAACTCAAGTGCTTGATAATCAGCCCGTTTGGTGTATTTTACCTTCTCGGTCATGCTCATCATTTTTACAGATTTCTTGCCTATTGTTCCTGTAAAATTGGCATTTTGTGTATTTTCAACTTTAAATGGAATCTTCCAATCTCCTTTGAAATAAAGAGCATTCATCAAAAACATGACGTGAGCAGGCTCAATTTGTTCAATCACTTTTTTGATTTTTCCATTGGTATTATCGCTTGCCCAAGTATTGATTTTGCCAACGGTTGCTGCATTAGCAAAATCTTCTGCCGAAGCAGTGGCATTGAACGAAGTTTTCAATACATCCAAGAAAGATTTTTCTACCGAAAAAGTATTTCTGTACCAAACCGAATTGGCAATGGTATTTGTTACTTTTGGATCGGAATTTGGCAAATTATCAATCAAATCTTTATAAATTCCGTTGGTGGTTGCCAAGTCTGACGAAACCCGTAAACCTGTCTGAATTTCCTCTTTTGTCTTGCCTTCCGCACCGTTGAGCAACATACCCAAAGCCACATGAAGGCTCAGTGGCGACACAAAATAATTTTTGTCGGCTTTTTCTTCGGCATTGTGTTTTTTCAGAAAATCGAAAGCAAATTCACTTGTTTGGTCTGAAAATGTAGCAGGAATGGCTTTTAATTGCGTATTTGGACTCAC